>DBFD01000046.1:0-142859 GCA_002294185.1 Paracoccus sp. UBA889 | reverse complement strand
TGGTGGCAGACCGAAACCGGCGGCCACCTGATCACGCCGCTGCCGGGCGCGACCGAGACCAAGCCCGGCTCGGCCACGGTTCCGTTCTTCGGCATCAGGCCGGCCATTCTCGATGCCGAATCGGCCAGGGTGCAAGAGGGCAATCCGGCCGAGGGCGTGCTGTGCATCGCCGATAGCTGGCCGGGCCAGATGCGGACCGTCTGGGGCGATCACAAGCGTTTCGAGGAAACCTATTTCCAGCAATATCCGGGCTATTACTTTACCGGCGACGGCTGCCGCCGGGACGAGGACGGCTATTACTGGATCACCGGCCGGGTCGATGACGTGATCAATGTCAGCGGCCATCGCATGGGCACGGCCGAGGTCGAATCGGCATTGGTCGCACATGAGAAAGTCGCCGAGGCAGCGGTCGTGGGCTATCCGCACCCGGTCAAGGGACAGGGGATCTATGCCTATGTCACCCTGATGAGCGGGGTCGAGCCGACCGAGGAATTGCGCGCCGAGCTGGAAAAGTGGGTCCGCAGCGAGATCGGCCCGATCGCCAAGCCGGACCTGATCCAGTGGGCGCCCGGGATGCCCAAGACGCGATCGGGCAAGATCATGCGCCGCATCCTGCGCAAGATCGCCGAGAATGACTATGGCAGCCTGGGCGACACCTCGACCCTGGCCGAACCCGAGGTGGTGGAAGACCTGATCGAGAACCGGATGAACCGCGGCTGAGCGGCGCCGGGAGAATACGGGGCCGCCCGCCGGCCCCGAATCGCGTCACGCGCAGCCCTGACGGGGCGCGACCGGGATGCAGGACGGCAAGGCGGGACGAGGGACATGTCTGAACAGGGAGGACCGCAAGGACATGAGTGACAGAACATCATCGAACGCCTACTGGCAGGCGAATCTGCGGATCATCTGGATCTGCCTCGCCATCTGGGCACTGGTATCCTACGGCTTCGCGATCATCCTGCGACCGCTGCTTTCGGGCATCAGGATCGGCGGCACGGATCTGGGCTTCTGGTTCGCGCAGCAAGGCGCGATCCTGGTGTTCATCGTGCTGATCTTCTTTTACGCGGCGCGGATGAACAAGCTCGACCGCGACCACGGCGTGGACGAGTGAGCGGGGATCCAACATGAGCCAGTTTACCCTCAACCTGATCTTCATCGGCCTCAGCTTCGCGGTGTATATCGGCATCGCGATCTATGCGCGGGCCGGATCGACGGCCGAATTCTACGCCGCCAATCGCGGCGTCCACCCGGTCATGAACGGCATGGCCACGGCGGCCGACTGGATGTCGGCGGCCAGCTTCATCTCGATGGCGGGGCTGATCGCCTTTACCGGATACGACAACTCGACCTATCTGATGGGCTGGACCGGTGGCTATGTGCTGCTGGCGATGCTGCTGGCGCCGTATCTGCGCAAGTTCGGCAAGTTCACCGTACCGGAATTCATCGGCGACCGCTTCTATTCGGGCACCGCGCGGATCATCGGCGTGATCTGCCTGCTGATCATCTCGATCACCTATGTGATCGGCCAGATGACCGGGGTGGGCGTCACCTTCTCGCGCTATCTGGAGGTGTCGAATTCGACCGGGTTGTGGATCGGCGCCGCGATCGTGTTCGTCTATGCCGTTCTTGGCGGCATGAAGGGCATCACCTATACGCAGGTCGCGCAGTATATCGTGCTGATCATCGCCTACACGATCCCGGCGGTCTTCATCGCGTTGCAACTGACCGGCAATGTGCTGCCGCAGACCGGTCTGTTCGGCTCTCTGAACAATGGCAGCGGCAAGTTCCTGGCGACGCTGGACAAGGTGGTCACGGATCTGGGCTTCAATTCCTATACCGGGCATCACAAGTCCACGCTGGACATGGTGCTGTTCACGCTGGCGCTGATGATCGGCACGGCGGGACTGCCGCATGTGATCATCCGTTTCTTCACCGTGCCCAAGGTTTCGGATGCACGGTTGTCGGCGGGCTGGGCGCTGGTCTTCATCGCGCTTCTCTATACCGTCGCGCCGGCCGTCGGCTCGATGTCGCGGTTCAACCTGACCACGACGATGTGGCCGGGCGCCGCGACCGGCGAGACATTCAGTCAGCCGGCCGTGTCGCTGGACCAGATCCAGAATGATCCCGACAAGGCCTGGATGCGCAACTGGCAGGTCACCGGCCTGCTGAACTGGGAAGACAAGAACGGCGACGGGCTGATCCAGTATTACAACGACACCGCCACGACCGGCCCGGCGGCCGAGATGGCTGCCTCGCAGAACCTTCAGGGCAATGAACTGACCACGGTGAACAACGACATCATGGTTCTGGCCAATCCCGAGATCGCGAACCTGCCGGGCTGGGTCATCGCCATTGTCGCCGCCGGCGGTCTGGCCGCGGCCCTGTCCACGGCGGCGGGGCTGTTGCTGGCAATTTCGGGCGCGGTCAGCCACGACCTGATCAAGGGTGCGATCAACCCGGCCATCAGCGAGAAGGGCGAGCTTCTCGCGGCCCGCATCTCGATGGGGGTCTCGATCCTGGTGGCGACGCTGCTGGGTCTGAACCCGCCGGGCTTCGCGGCGCAGACCGTGGCCCTGGCTTTCGGTCTGGCGGCAAGCTCGATCTTCCCGGTGCTGATGATGGGCATCTTCTCCAAGCGCGTGAACAAGCAGGGCGCGATCTGGGGGATGCTGGCAGGGATCCTGTCCACGCTGCTCTACATCTTCACCTACAAGGGCTGGTTCTTCATCTCGGGCACCAACATGCTGGAGGATACGGCCGCGAACTGGCTGTTCGGCATCTCGCCCGCCTCCTTCGGCACGATCGGGGCGCTGATCAATTTCGGCGTCGCCTATCTGGTGTCGAACGCGACCGAGGAACCGCCGATCGAGGTGCAGGAACTGGTCGAATCGATCCGCGTGCCGCGCGGCGCGGGCGACGCCGTCGCGCATTGAACCGAATCCGGCCGCGCCCCCTCATCAGGGGGGGGCGCGGCCAGCCATGTCACGGGAAGGCCAGGGATGTCCGACAGCGTCGATTTCATCGCCACCGTGCACCCCTATGACAGATTGAAATCAGAGGATCTGGCGCGCGTCGCCGGAACCTTCACGCACCGGCATTATCCGGCCGGAACCGGGATCTATCAGGTCGGCGACAGGCTGCCCGGCCTCTATCTGATCCGGACCGGCCGCGTCCGCGTCACCGACCGCAACGGCGATTCGGTGTCGGAACTTGGGCCGCGCAATTCGTTTGGCGAACGCGGTCTGCTGCGCGACGGCGTGGCCGTGACCTCGGCCACGGCCATCGAGGATTGCGAGATCCTGATGCTGCCCGCCGCCGATCTGAGGGCGCTGATCCGCGACCATCGCGCGGTGGCGCGGTTCTTCGAACGGGGCCGTGGCCCCGAGGGGCGCGGCGCCCGGATCGCGACGCTGAAGGTTGGCGATCTGCTGGGTCGCCGCGCGCCCGTCGCCTGCGGTCCCGACACCCCGATCATCGAGGCCGCCCGCCGGATGCGCGAGGCCGGCGTCGGCAGCATCGGCATCACCGAAGACGAAAGGCTGGTGGGCCTTCTCACCATCCGCGACATGTCGAACCGCGTCGTGGCCGAAGGGCGCGACGCCGGCGGTCCGGTGCGGGGCGTGATGACCCCCGATCCGATCACCCTGCCGCCCTCGGCGCTTGGCTATGATGTGCTCAACATCATGCTGGAACGCCGCATCGGCCATCTGCCGGTCGTCGAGGACGGCCGCTTCGTCGGCATGATCAGCCAGACCGACCTGACCCGCGTGCAGGCGATCAGCGCCTCCGGCCTGATCCGCGACGTGGCGCAGGCCGGCAGCGTGGCCGAGATGGCCCGCATGACCGCGCGCATCCCCGATCTGCTGCTGAACCTCAGCCGCGCGCATCAGCGTCACGAAGTCATCACCCGCATGATCACCGATGTGGCCGATGCCGTGACGCGGCGGCTTCTGGACATGGCCCGGGCGCAGCTCGGGGCGCCGCCGGCGCCATTCCTGTGGGCGGCCTGCGGATCTCAGGGGCGCCAGGAACAGACCGGCGTCAGCGATCAGGACAATTGCCTGATCCTGGACGATGCCGCCGATCCGGACGATCCCTATTTCGGCGAACTCGCACGCTTGGTCAGCGACGGGCTGAATGCCTGCGGCTATGTCTATTGCCCCGGCAACATGATGGCTACCAATCCGCGCTGGCGTCAGCCCCGCACCGTGTGGCGGGCCTATTTCCGCGACTGGATCGCCCGTCCCAGCCCCGAGGCGCAGATGCTGGCCAGCGTCATGTTCGACCTGCGCGCCATCGGCGGCGAGGCGGGCCTGCTGGCCGATCTGCAACAGGATACGTTGCAGGCGGCCTCGAAGAATTCGATCTTCGTGGCGCACATGACCGCGAATGCGCTGAAGCACCGCCCGCCGCTGGGCCTGATCGGCGGTTTCGCCACGATCCGCACGGGCGAGCATCGCCACCATATCGACATGAAGCACAACGGCGTCGTGCCGGTCACCGACATGGCCCGCATCCATGCGTTGCAGGGCCGGCTGACGCCGGTCAGCACGCGGGCACGCCTTCAGGATGCCGAGGCCAAGGGCGTCCTGTCGGGCAGCGGCGCGCGCGATCTGATCGCGGCCTATGACCTGATCCAGACCATGCGGCTGGACAACCAGGCCGATCTGATCCGCGCGGGCCGAAGGCCCGACAATTACCTGTCGCCCGGCGATCTGGCGGATTTTCAGCGCAGCCATCTGCGTGACGCCTTTGTCGTGGTCAGGGGAATGCAATCTGCCCTGGGGCAGGGAAAGGGAATGCTGGCATGACGGGCGTGGGCGTCGAGGTTCTGGGCGTGATCGCGGTCGGCGTCGGCACCGCCGCGTTCCTGTTTGCCATGCTGCACGCGCTGCGCAAGGCGGGGCTGGCACTGCCGCGCTGGCTGCTGCCGGCGGGGATCGGGCTGGCGATGATTGGCTATTCGGTCTGGAACGACTACGCTTGGTATGACCGCGCGGTGGCGCGTCTGCCCGATGGCGCGCGGGTGCTGATGGTGGGCACCGGCAGCGTGGCCTGGGCGCCCTGGACCTATCTCGCGCCGCTGACGCTGCGTTTCGCGGCGCTCGATCCGGCGACGATCACCGACCGGGACGGGATCCGGCGCGCCGAAATCCTGCTGGTCGAGCGACGCGGCCAGACCCTTGTCGTGCCCCAGGATTTCGACTGCGCGGCCGGGCGGATCAAACCCGCGCGCGGCGATTGGGTCAGCGCGGCGCCCGACGATCCGGTCTGGGCCGTCGTCTGTCAGCAAGGAGGAGGGAAGGATGGCCCGGATCCTGGTGATCGAGGATGAGGACAACATCGCCACCGCGCTGGATTTCCTGCTGACGCGCGAGGGGCACAGCCACGTCCGCATGGCCTCGGGGCAGGGTGCGGTGCAGCGCATCCGCGAGACCCGTCCCGATCTGGTCCTGCTGGACGTGATGTTGCCCGATGTCTCAGGCTACCAGATCGTGCAGGATCTGCGTGCCGACCCGGCCCTGTCGGGGATCCGCGTGCTGATGATGACGGCCCGCGGCTCTGTCGTCGAGCGGCGCAAGGGGATGGCGCTTGGCGCCGACGGATTTATCGCCAAACCTTTCGAACTGGACGAATTGCGCGCCGAGATGACCCGCATTCTGGCGGAACCGTGCTGACCCGCCTGTCCCTGCGCCTGCGGATCTTCCTGATCTTCGCCGGCCTGGCGGCGGGGATCGTGGCGGCGATCGGTCTGGGCCTTGCGGTGGCCGGCCGCAGCCTTGCCGAGCTTGACGCGCTGATCGAATTCGGGCTGGACCTTCTGATCCAGGCCGGGATGGTCGCGGGCCTTGCCGCCGTGGCGCTGGTCACCGCCATCTGGTATCTGTTCGACCGCCACATCGCCCGCCCGATCGAGGTTCTGGCGGGCGGGCTGCGCACCGGGCAGGCGCCCGAGCCGGACGAGGCGCGCTATCTGGCCGATCTGGGCCCGGCCGTGCGCGACGCGGCGGCGGCGCGGGCGCGGACGGATCAGGCACTGACCGCCGCCCTTCACGATCACGCCGCCCATCTGACGCGGGAAAAGGCGGCGCTGGAATCCATCCTCGCCGATTTCGGCGCCGGCGCGCTGATGACCGATCCGCACGGGCGGGTGGTGTTCTACAATGCTTCGGCCGCGCGGCTGCTGCCGGGGCTTGCGCTGGACCGCCCGCTGCATCGCCATATCGCGCCCGGCGCGCTGGAGGCCGCCGCCGCGCGGTTGCAGGCGGGCGCCGAGGCGACCGACCTGGTCTGCCTGACCGCGCAAGGGACACGATTGTCCGGCCGGATGCGGCGGCTGGATGAAGGCACGCTGCTGATTTTGCATGAGACGGCCCCGCCCCGGCCCGCGCCCCGCGACGCGCTGGAGGCGCTGCGCCGACACGCCGCGACACTGGTGCCGATGCTGAACGCGCTGGACGGACCGATCCCGCCTGCGCTGGCGGCCGCGATCCGGGCCGAGGGGCAGGGCCTGGCCCGCGCCACCCGCCGCCTGTCCGAGGTCATGACCGACGCGCCGCCCACCGCCCGCGCCGGGCTGAACGAACTGGCCGCGGGACTGGATCGCGCGACCGATCTGCCGCCGCTGTCGCTGCTGGCCGAGGCGGATGCGATCGGCGCGCTGCTGCGTCTTTTGCAGGATCGGCTGCGGGCGATGGGCCAGGCGCCCGCGCTGCGTGTCGCGGCGGATGATCCGGGCGAGGCGCATCTGCTGCTGGAATGGGACGGCCCGCCACTGCCGATGGACCGGCTGGAGGACTGGCTGCGACAGGCGCCGGATCCGGCGCAGCCCGACCGCAGCGGGGCCGACATCCTGGCCGCGCATGGCACCGGCATCTGGCCCGAAGCCGACGATTCGCGTGCCCGGCTGGTCCTGCCCCTGCGACGGGCCCCGGACCGCATTGGCGGTGCCGGGCTGACCTATGATTTCGCGCTGCCCTCGCGCGCGGCGGCCTCGTCGCGGCTGGCGGATCTGACCTGCGTGGTCTTCGATACCGAGACGACCGGACTGGATCCGGCCCGGGACCGGATCGTGCAGATCGCGGGGATCCGTATCGCGGGCGGCCGCCTGACCGGCGAGCGGTTCGAGACGCTGGTCGATCCGGGACGCCGAATCCCCGCGCGCGCCAGCGCCATTCATGGCATCACCGACCAGATGGTCGCCGGCGCGCCCGACATGAGGACCGCGCTGATGGCGTTTCACCATTTCGCCGAGGATGCCGTGCTGGTCTGCCACAACGCGCCCTTCGACATGGGCCTGCTGCGCGCCGCCACACCCGAATCGGGGGCGCAGTTCGACAACCGGGTGCTGGACACCGTTTTGCTGTCAGCGATGGTCTGGGGTGGCACGGTCGCGCACACGCTGGACGCGCTGGCCGAAAGGCTGGGGATCGCGATTCCGCCCGATCAGCGCCACAGCGCCATGGGCGATGCGATCGCCACCGCGCAGGCATTTCTGCGGCTGATTCCCGCGCTGGAAGCCAAGGGCATCGCGCGCTTCGAGGATACGCTGGCCGAGGCCCGCCGGCATCGCCGCCTGATCGGCAATGCCAATCCCGATCACAATTCGATCTCGGGGGCGTCCGGGTCGCGCGGCACCGAAGGCCCGTCCGGAGACTGATCGGGGGATTGATCGGCGCCCGGCGCATCCGGATCCGGGAAATCGCGAAGATTCTCGCCGATGGGCGGCGGCGGCGGGGCGCCCGGTTTGCGGCGGATCACGATATCGCCGTTCTCCAGCCGCCGGGGCGTCTCGTAATTGCCGAGATCATCGACCAGCACGGCCAGATCCTTCAGCACCGGCGCCATCCGCGACAGCGCGCCCGACATGTCCTCGCCCAGCCGGTTCAGATCGGGGCCGACATCGTTCCACAGATCCTGAAACAACATTCCCAATCCGCGCCCGATCAGATCGGTCGGATCCTCGGCATCCTGCGACCGACGCGGCGCATCGGCCGGCGGCGGCTGGTAGGGCGCCTGCGCCGGGGCGGGCAGGGGCAGCAGCAGCAACAGGGTGGCCAGGGCGAAGGGGCGCGTCTCCATGCCGCAATGATGGGCGCGACACCGCCACGACGCAAGACGGAATGGATACGGAACGGATCGTCAATGCGCCTTGCGGCCATGATCGCGGTTGCGCGATGGCATCGCGGCCGGTTCCGATCCGTGGTTTGAGGGTGAGAGGCTGGACAACGACCCAGGCGGGGCTCGTTACGGCTGCTTCCTTCCGGACCTGACCGGATTGGCGAGATGCCTGCCCGCGCCAACCTCTCGGCGCGACAGATAATCGGCGGGCAGAGCCGATGCAACCCCGTCAGAGGAAAAGTCTGAACCGCACGAAGCCATCGCCGGAGGCGCCGGTATGGTCGAGGCGGCCGGGCAGATGGCGTTCCAGTTCGGCCAGATGGTCCAGGCTGCCGGGGCCGGTCTCGAACAGCACGCTGGTGCCGGGCATGGGGGCGAAGCGCCAATGCGCGCGGTGGCGGACCCGGATCCGGCGGCGCCGGCGAATGTAGTGGCGCAGCACATCGCGGGTCAGCGCCCCGTCCTTCAGCGCCACCTCGTTGCCCGCGACCAGCGGGCTGAACAATCCGCAAGAGGCGAGGCGATAGGAATTGGTCGCCAGCACGAAGACATCGCGGTCCTGCAACGGCCGTCCCTGCCAGCACAGATCGCGAATCCGGCAGGCGGCCGCGTCGGCAAGCCGGCCATCGGGGCCGAAGCGTGCGGGCTGCGACAGATCGACCTGCCACGTCACCCCATCCACGACGTCGAAATTGTAGCAGGGAAAATCCTCGGCCAGCAGCGGCTGATCGTGACCGCCCGGCGTGATCCGTCTGAACATCCCGGCCGCACGTTCCAGCCAGTCGCGCAACTGCGCGCCATCCAGGCGGATCGCGCAGATGCGGTTCGGGAAGGAATAGAGATCCGACAGGCTGCGCAGGCTGAGCCGCCCGCCGGGGACGTCGGTGTAATGGCCCGGACCGCCCCTTCCGCCGGCCCGGAACGGGGCCGATGCCGACAGCACCGGCAGATCCTGCCAGCAGGTGCCACGCAGCCCGGCCCGGACGTGCCAGCGTTGCGCCATGTTGACCAGCCGCAGCCCCGGATCGACGCCGATCAGCGCGAAGTAGCTGGTCAGGGCCGCGTCCGACCGGCCGACACGCCGGCGCAGCTGGCGCAGCGTGTCGCGATGATCGGCCATGACGGGGCGGGCGATCTCGGGCGCGGCGGGCAAATCGGCGGGCACGGTTTCGGCCCGGCAGTCGAACGCGGCGACCTGCCAGCCGCCGGCGCCGTCGCGGCGCAGCCGCAGGTCGATGACGCCCAGATGCGATCCGCCGAATCCCGCCATCACCGCAGGCTTGCCGGCCAGCGTGCCGCGCTGCGGGTCGATGCCCGGAATGGCGCGGAAATCGCGACCCGGAAAGACCTGATGGGTGTGGCCCGCAATCACCGCGTCGATCCCCGGCGTCGCGGCCAGGGCGGTGGCGGCGTTCTCCATCCCCGGTCGCGCGGCCGGATCGCCGATTCCGGTATGGGCCAGGGCGATGACGATCTGCGCCCCCGCGCGGCGCATCTGCGGCACGATCCTGCCCGCGGTTGCCACGATGTCGTCGCAGATCAGGTCCGAAGACAGGTCGCGGTCCCATTCGGCGGTCTGGGGAGGCAGGAAACCGACCAGCCCGATGCGCATCGGCACCTGCCGCCCGGCCACGTCGCGCAGGCTGCGATCGACGATCGCATAGGGGGCAAAGCCGCGCCCGCGCCGGACATGAAGATTGGCCGCCAGAACGGGAAACCGCGCCCGATCGGTGGCACCGCGCAGGAATGCCAGCCCGAAGCTGAAATCGTGGTTGCCAAGCGCGGCGGCGTCATAGGCCAGCGCGTTCATCGCGGCGATGGCGGGATGGGGACGGTCCATACCGGCGGTCCTGCGCGCCGCGAAATCGCCCAGAGGCGTGCCTTCGAGGAAATCGCCGTTGTCCAGCAGCAGGCAATTGTCCACCTCGGCCCGCCGCCGCGCGATCAGCGACGCCGTGCGCGCCAGACCGCCCCGTCCGCTGGGCCGATCGGCAAGGTAATCATAGGGCAGCACATTCATGTGCACGTCCGTGGTTGCCAGGATGCGAAGCGCCACGATGTCGCCGGATGGGGCCGAAGCCCCCTTTGTCGCCTCCCCGGAACCGTCGGGCATTCATCACTCCATACTGCCAGACGATCTGGTGTCCGGGCGCTCAGCGGCGCGGTGCCCAAGCTATTCGGAACAGTCGCTAAAAACAACTTGAGATTGAAGAAAAAATCTTTGCTCCCGTCAAGAAACGGCGGATCCTGACCAAAAGGACAGATTTGAGCAGGGCGTGGCTGGACGTAAAGTCCGATTTGTTCACCAGTGCTTTTTTAACGAGTTCCGTCTTCATTGCCCGTTTCGGTTGAACTGTCTTCGTTGTTGGGCTTAGCTGCGCCCCAGTGACGGCTTTGACGACGGAATATTGCAGGCATGAAGTTTTCGACCCGAATCGATACCGATTCCGCTGCCTCGGATCTGTTTGACACGGTTGGAAATTTCGATCGCATCGAACGGATGCTGACCCGCCGCGGCGCGGTCATCACCCGGATCGATCCGGCGCAAGAGCCCGGAACGGGCGTGGGCTGGATGATCGGCTTCGACTGGCGGGGACAGCCGCGTCAGCTTCGTCTGGAGGTCACGCGCTATGATCGGCCAGAACGGATGTCCATGGTCGGGCAATCCGATTCCTTCGATGTCGCGATCGACGCGACCGTGGTGGCCCTGGGCCGCGCGCGGTCGCGTCTTATCTTCGAGACCGGCCTGCGGCCGCGCAGCATGCGCGCCCGGCTGATGGTGCAGACCGCGAAGCTGGGCAAGGGCCAGCTTGATCAGCGCTATGCCCGGCGGATCAATGACTTTCTGACCGATCTTCAGGTCTGATCCCCGGGCCCGCTCCGCGATTGCGCCTCGCGCAGCGGATCGGCCGGATAGGTGCCGAGGATGGTCAGCATCGAGGTGAAAAAGCCCAATTCGTCCAGCGCGCGCCGCAGGGCGGGATCGTCGGGATGGCCCTCGACATCGGCATAGAACTGGGTCGCCGAGAAGACGCCGTCGACCATGTAGCTTTCCAGCTTGGTCATGTTGACGCCGTTGGTCGCGAAACCGCCCATCGCCTTGTAGAGCGCGGCGGGAATGTTGCGGACGCGGAAGACGAAGCTGGTCAGCATCCTGTCCGCCCGGCGGCTGTCGTCGGGTTGGCGCGCCATGATCAGGAAGCGGGTGGTGTTGTTGGCGTGATCCTCGATCTGGTCGGCCAGCCGGTCGAGACCGTAGATCTCGCCCGCCAGCGGCGCGGCCAGCGCGGCCAGCGACGGATTGCCGCGGGCGGCGACCTCCCTGGCCGATCCGGCGGTATCGGCGCCCGTCATCGGGCGGATACCGTGGCGGCGCAGAAAGCCCCGGCACTGACCCAGAAGGACCGTGTGGCTCATCGCCTCGCGGATCGCGGTCAGCGGCGATCCGGGCACGGCCAGAAGGCTGATATGGACCCGGACGAAGGCCTCGTCGATGATGTGCAGACCGGATTCGGGCAGCAGGTGATGGATATCGGCCACCCGGCCATAGGTCGAATTCTCGACCGGCAGCATGGCCAGATCGGCCTCGCCCGTGCGGACCGCCTCGATCACGTCCTCGAAGGTGCGGCAGGGCAGGGGTTCCATCTGCGGGCGGGCCTTGACGCAGGCCTCGTGGCTGTAGGCGCCGGGTTCGCCCTGAAAGGCGATGCGGTTGATGTTCATCCGTCCTGGTCCGCTGTCCGAAATTTGACCCTGCGCGGGTAACTATACCTTGAACCCCGAAAGCGAAAGCGGATAGATACGGTGCGAATTGAAGAGGCTACCAGCGGGGACCGCACGCATGTTCAACACCATGACCCTGACCAAGGCTGCCGGCGCGCTGATCGGCGCGCTTCTGTTCCTGCTGCTGGCCAACTGGTTCGCAGGCGGGTTGTATCAGGTCGGCGCCGGCGAGGAAGGCGGGGCCGAGGGCGAGGAACAGGCACAGGCCTATTCGATCCCGGTGCCCGAAGCCGGCGCCGCCAGCGACAGCGCCGGCAGCGCGGCGCAAGAGCCGCAGATCGATTTCGCCGCGCTGATGGCAAAGGCCGATCCCGCCGCCGGCGAGAAGGTTTTCGGAAAGTGCAAGACCTGCCACAAGCTGACCGGCTCGAACGCCGTCGGTCCCTACCTGAACGGTGTTGTCGGGCGGGCCGTGGCCTCGGTTCCGGATTACAGCTACAGCGATGCGATGACCGCCCACGCCTCGGAAGTCGCCGAATGGACGCCCGAGGCGTTGCAGGAATTCCTGGCCGACCCCAAGGGCGTGGTCAAGGGCACCAAGATGTCGTTCGCCGGGCTGAAGAAGCCCGAGGATCGCGCCGATGTCATCGCCTATCTGGAATCCCAGAAATAGTCGCTTTCTTGCGTTTTCGAACTGGCGGAGCGGAACAGAGGGCGTGGCGGGGCCACGCCCTTTTTCGCCGCGATCGGGGCCAATCATCGGCCTGCCGCGCCGGTGCGGACGCATGGGCGTGAAAGCGGGGCTTCCCCGCCTGCCTGCAAGTTGGCTGTCCGCGGCGCGGCGTCTGCCCGGCGCGGCCCGCGGCCCCGCGATCGCCCCGACCGCTCACGAAATCGCGGCTTGATCCGGCCCCGCGCGCTGTCCTAG
Organism: Paracoccus sp. UBA889; assembly: GCA_002294185.1. GTDB lineage: Bacteria > Pseudomonadota > Alphaproteobacteria > Rhodobacterales > Rhodobacteraceae > Paracoccus. Next base: position 130,087 of record DBFD01000046.1, on the reverse strand, counting down.
CGTCGTGCGAACCTCGTCCAGCCGGAGCCGCGACATGCGCCATCTCGTCCTGATCCTCGCCCTCGCCACCGGGACCGCCGCCGGTCCCGCCCTGTCGCAGGAAAGAGGATCGGAGGATGACGACAAGATCATCAAGTCCTACGGCATCGGCGTCTTCGACGAGCTGAAGCTGCCCGCCGATTACACGCAGCTTGCCTATGTCAATCCCGACGCGCCCAAGGGCGGCGAGATTTCCGAAGCAATCCCGAATTCGACCGGTTTCGACAATTTCAATCCCTTCACCTTTCGCGGCCGGGCTGCGGTCCTGTCCTCGGTCATGCTGGAATCGATCCTGGTCGGCACCGCGGACGAGGTCGGCGCGGCCTATTGCCTGCTGTGCGAAAGCCTGGAATATCCCGAAAGCCGCGATTGGGTGATCTTCAATCTGCGGCCCGAGGCGCGCTTCAGCGACGGCACGCCGCTGACCGCCTATGACGTGCTGTTCAGCTACGAGACGATGCGCGACAAGGGGCTGTCATCGTTCCGGCTGGTGATCGGCCAGCAGGTCGCCAAGGCCGAGGTGATCGACGCCAACACGATCAAGTTCATCTTCACCCCCGATTATCCGCGCCGCGACGTGATCCAGTCGGTCGGCGGCCTGCCGATCTTCAGCCGCAAGGATTTCGCCGACAATCAGCGCGATCTGGAACAGCCGATGGACAAGCCCTTCATCGGTTCGGGCCCCTACGTCTTTGACAGCGCCGACATCAACCGCAAGGTCATCTACAGGCGCAATCCCGATTACTGGGGCGCGGATCTGCCGATCAACAAGGGCCGCAACAATTTCGACCGCATCCGGTTCGAATATTTCTCGGACTACGATGCCGCCTTCGAGGCGTTCAAGGCCGGCGAATACACCTTTCGGCGCGAGGTCAGCAGCATCATCTGGGCGACGCGCTATGACTTTCCGGCGCTGAGCCGGGGATGGGTCAAGAAGGAAAAGCTGCCCGACGGCAGCATCGCATCGGGGCAGGCCTGGGTCATGAACCTGCGCCGACCGACCCTGCAGGACATCCGCGTGCGCGAGGCGATCGGGCTGATGTTCAACTTCGAATGGTCCAACGCATCGCTGTTCTACGGCCTCTACGAGCGGGTCAACAGTTTCTGGGACAACAGCGACCTGGCCGCGACCGGCACGCCATCCGACGCCGAAAGGGCGCTGCTGGAGCCGGTGGCCAAGGACCTGCCCAAGGGCGTCCTGACCGGCGAGGCGGTGATGGCGCCGACCAGCGGCGAACGCCAGCTTGACCGGCGCAATGTTCGCAAGGCGGCGGCGCTGCTGGATGAGGCGGGCTGGACCGTCGGCGATGACGGGATGCGGCGCAATTCCGAGGGTCGGCCGCTGACGCTGGAGATTCTGAATGACAGCCAGACCTTTGACCGGGTGATCAATCCCTGGGTGCAGAACCTGCGCGCTTTGGGCATCGACGCGCGCAACGTGCGCGTGGACAATGCCGAATACGAAAACCGCGCCCGCAGCCACGATTTCGACATCATCAGCGATCAACTGGGACAGGACGCGATTCCCGGCGCCGGTTTGCAGCAATATTTCGGCAGCGCCAATGTCGGCGATGTGTTCAACTCGATGGGGCTGGCCAATCCGGCCATCGACGCCCTGATCAGCCGGGTCGAGGCCGCCGACAGCAACGAGAGGCTGCAAACCGCGACGCGGGCGCTGGATCGCGCCCTTCGCAGCCTGAAATTCTGGGTGCCGCAATGGTATAACGGCTATAATCTGGTCGCCTATTACGACCAGTATGGCCGTCCCGATACCCTGCCGCCCTATTCGCTGGGGGAACTGGATTTCTGGTGGTATGACAAGGAAAAGGCCGACAAGCTGCGTCAGGCCGGCGCATTGCGCTGAGCCCGGGACGCTTGATTTCCGGCGTGGAATTGCCCAGAAGGCTTGACAACGAAACAGGGCCGTCAAGGCCCGCGAGACCCCGACGGGTGGGCGGAAGGGCAGGCAGATGGGTGCCTATATCCTGCGGCGTTTGCTGCTGATCATCCCGACCTTGATCGGCATCATGCTGGTCAACTTTACCCTGACGCAATTCGTCCCCGGCGGCCCGATCGAACAGATCGCCGCGCAGATTCAGGGCGAGGGCGACGTGTTCCGCAACATCTCGGGCGGGGGCGCCGAGGCCGGAGGCGGCGGGGTCGAGGAAAACTATCAGGGCGCGCGCGGCCTGCCGCCCGAATTCATCGCCCAGCTTGAACGGGAATTCGGTTTCGACAAGCCGCCGGTCGAGCGCTTTCTGTCCATGCTGGGCAATTATCTGCGGTTCGATTTCGGAACCTCCTGGTTCCGCTCGATCAGCGTGGTGGATCTGGTGATCGAGAAGATGCCGGTCTCGATCACGCTGGGGCTGTGGTCCACGTTGCTGGCCTATATCATCTCGATCCCGCTGGGAATCCGCAAGGCGGTGCGCGACGGGTCGCGCTTTGACACCTGGACCTCGGGCGTGATCATCATGGGCTACGCGATCCCGGCCTTTCTGTTCGCGGTGCTGCTGATGGTGCTGTTCGCGGGCGGATCCTACTGGAAGATCTTTCCCCTGCGCGGCCTCGTCAGCGACAATTTCGCCGATCTGTCCACCTGGGGGAAGGTCAAGGACTATGCCTGGCACATCACGCTGCCGGTCGTGGCCTCGACCATTTCCAGCTTTGCCACGCTGACCCTGCTGACCAAGAACAGCTTTCTCGACGAGGTGAACAAGCAATATGTCATGACCGCCCGCGCCAAGGGGCTGACCGAACGCGGCGTGCTTTATGGCCACGTCTTCCGCAACGCCATGCTGATCGTGATCGCGGGCTTTCCGTCGATGTTCCTGGGCGTGTTCTTCGGTGCAAGCATCCTGATCGAGACGATTTTTTCGCTGGACGGTCTGGGCAGGCTGGGCTTCGAGGCCGCCGTGCAGCGTGATTATCCGGTGATCTTCGGCACGCTCTACGTCTTCGGCCTGATGAGCCTGGTCGTCGGCATCCTGTCGGATCTGATGTATGTCTTCGTCGATCCGCGCATCGACTTCGAATCGAGGGGCGGCTGATGGCGCTGTCGGAACTGAACCGCCGCCGCTGGCGCAATTTCCGCCGCAACGGCCGCGCCTTCTGGTCGCTGGTGATCTTTTCGGTGCTGTTCGTGCTGGCGATGTTCGCGGAAGTGGTCGCAAACGACAAGCCCATCGTCGCCAGCTACCGGGGCGAGCTGTATTTTCCGGCCTACCGCTTCTATCCCGAAACCGCCTTCGGCGGCGATTTCGGGACCGAGGCGATCTATCGCGATCCGGCCGTGCAATGCCTGATCGTGACCGGCGGGCGCGAAGCGTGCTGGGATGAACCCGAGGCGATGATCGCCGCGGTCGGAAACGGCACCAGCGACGTGCCCAAGGATGAACAGGGCTGGATGATCTGGCCGCCCATTCCCTATCATTTCAAGACGATCAACAATGTCGGCACGGCGCCAAGCCCGCCGGATGCGGATCACTGGCTGGGCACCGACGACACCGCGCGCGACGTGCTGGCGCGGGTGATCTATGGGTTTCGCATCTCGATCCTGTTCACGCTGATCGTGACGGTGATCGCCTCGACCATCGGCATCGCGGCGGGGGCGATCCAGGGCTATTTCGGCGGCAGGACCGACCTGATCTTCCAGCGCCTGCTGGAAATCTGGGCCTCGACCCCCGGTCTTTACGTCATCATCATCCTGTTCGCGATCCTTGGCCGCAGCTTCTGGCTGCTGGTCTTCGTCACGATCCTGTTCGGCTGGCCCGCGCTGGTCGGCGTGGTCCGGGCCGAATTCCTGCGGGCGCGGAACTTCGAATATGTCCGGGCGGCCCGCGCGCTTGGCGTGGGCGACCGCACGATCATGTTCCGCCACATCCTGCCCAATGCGATGGTGGCCACGCTGACCATGCTGCCCTTCGTCGTCACCGGCACGATCAGCGGTCTGGCGGCGCTGGATTATCTGGGCTACGGGCTGCCGGCATCGGCGCCCTCGCTGGGCGAGCTGGCCTTGCAGGCCAAGCAGAACCTGCAGGCGCCCTGGCTGGCCTTTACCGCCTTCTTCACCTTCGCCATCATGCTGTCGCTTCTGGTCTTCATCTTCGAAGGCGTGCGCGATGCCTTCGACCCGCGGAAGACCTTTTCATGAGCGACGAAGACGAGGCCGAACTGCGCCCGACCCGCCCCGGCATCGCCAGCGCCGCCGCCGTGGCCGAGAACCACGACCCCGCGCGCGGGATGCCCGGCGGGGAACGCGCGCGGCGGGTGCCGGCGCCGCCCTCGGATGCGGTTCTGGCGGTGCGCGACCTGCGCATCAGCTTCGCGCAAGAGGGCCAGATCCTCCCGGCCGTCAGGGGCGTCAGCTTTCACGTGGGCCGCGGCGAGACGGTGGCGCTGGTGGGCGAATCCGGGTCCGGCAAATCGGTGACGGCACTGTCCACCGTGCGGCTTCTGGGTGATTCCGCGCTGGTCGAGGGGTCGGTGCAATATGAGGGCCGCGAGATGATCGGCGCACCCGACCGGGTCCTGCGCGACATTCGCGGCAACGACATCAGCTTCATCTTCCAGGAGCCGATGACCTCGCTGAACCCGCTGCACACGCTGGAAAAGCAATTGTCGGAAAGCCTGGCGCTGCATCAGGGACTGAGGGGCCAGAAGGCGCGGGCGCGGATCGTGGAACTGCTGAACCGCGTCGGCATCCGCGATCCCGAAAGCCGGCTGGCCGATTATCCGCACCAGTTGTCGGGCGGGCAGCGCCAGCGCGTGATGATCGCGATGGCGCTGGCCAACGGCCCCGACCTGCTGATCGCGGACGAACCGACGACGGCGCTGGACGTGACCATCCAGGCCCAGATCCTGGATCTGCTGGCCGAACTGAAAGAGGCCGAGGGCCTGTCGCTTCTGTTCATCAGCCATGATCTGGGCATCGTGCGGCGCATCGCCGACCGGGTCTGCGTGATGAAGGATGGCGAGATCGTCGAACAGGGCCCGGTCGAGGCGATCTTTGCCGATCCGCGGCACGAATACACCCGCAAGCTGCTGGCGGCCGAACCGACCGGACTGGCCGATCCGGTCGCGCGTGGCGCCGAGGTGATGGTCGAGACCCGCGATCTGAAGGTCTGGTTCCCGATCCAGCGCGGGCTGCTGCGCCGGACAGTCGGTCATGTAAAGGCCGTGAACGGCGCCACCCTGCAGGTCCGCAAGGGCGAAACCCTTGGCGTGGTGGGCGAATCCGGCAGTGGCAAGACGACGCTGGCGCTGGCGATCATGCGGCTGATCGACAGCGAGGGGCCGATCCTGTTTCTGGGCCAGGACATCGCCGGCTGGTCGGCAAAGCATCTGCGCCGCCTGCGCCGCGACATGCAGATCGTGTTCCAGGATCCCTTCGGCAGCCTCTCGCCCCGGATGACGGTCGAACAGATCATCGCCGAGGGTCTCAGCGTGCACGGGGTCGAAAAGGGCCGCAACCGCCGCGAGATGGTGGCCGAGATCATGGTCGAGGTCGGTCTGCGTCCCGAAATGATGCACCGCTATCCGCACGAATTTTCCGGCGGCCAGCGTCAGCGCATCGCCATTGCCCGCGCCATGATCCTGCGGCCCAAGGTCGTCGTTCTGGACGAGCCGACCAGCGCGCTGGACATGACGGTGCAGGTCCAGATCGTGGCGCTTCTGCGCGATCTGCAGGCGAAATACGGGCTGACCTTCCTGTTCATCAGCCATGATCTTCGGGTGGTTCGCGCCATGTCGCATCAGATCATGGTGATGCGTGCGGGCGAGGTCGTGGAACAGGGCGAGGCCGCCCGCATCTTCGACGATCCGCAATCCGATTATACCCGCGCGCTGCTGAAGGCGGCCTTTCCCGACCGCTCATGAAGATCCTGTTCGTCCATCAGAATTTCCCCGGCCAGTTTCCGCATCTGTCGGGCGCGCTGGCCCGGCGCGGCCATCAGGTTCTGGCGCTGACGGATGAAAACAACGAACGCCCCAGCCCGGTGCGAACCGTGCGCTACAAGGCGCCTCGGCCGGTCGAGGGCGGCAGCGTTCTTGGCCGCACCTATTCGACGATGGCCGAACGCGGGCTTCTGGCGGCACGCGGCGCGCGGGCGCTGCGCGATCGGCACGGCTTTTCGCCCGACCTGATCATCGGCCATTCGGGCTGGGGAGAGACGCTGTTTCTGAAGGAAATCTGGCCGCAGGCCCGGCTGCTGGTCTATGCCGAGCTGATGTATCGCACCCAGGGCCACGATGTCGGATTCGATCCCGAATTCCAATCGGGCAGCGACGAGAGCCGCTTCATGACCGTCGCCCGTTCGGCGCATCTGATCCAGGGCATCGCGCAGGCCGATGCGGCCATCGCGCCGACGCGGTATCAGGCCGACAGCTTTCCGCCGGACCTGCGCGGCAAGATCACCGTGATCCATGACGGCATCGACACCGCGCGCGTGAAGCCCGATCCCGAGGCATGGCTGCAATTGCCGGGCCTGCCCCGGATGGCGGCCGGGGACGAGATCGTCAGCTTCGTCTCGCGATCGCTGGAGCCCTATCGCGGGTTTCACATCTTCATGCGCGCGCTGCCCGACCTGCTGGCGGCGCGGCCGCGGGCGCGGGTCGTCATCGTCGGCGGCGATGGGGTCAGCTACGGGGGGGCGCCGCCGGACGCGCGAAGCTGGAAGGAGAAGATGCTGGCCGAACTGGGCGACAGGCTGGATCTGTCCCGCGTCCACATGGTCGGGCGGCTGGCCTATCCCGATTACCTGTCGCTGATCCAGATCGCGCGGGTGCATTGCTATCTGACCTATCCTTTCGTGCTGTCCTGGTCGCTGACCGAGGCCATGGCTGCGGGCGGCTATGTCGTGGCCTCGGATACCGCGCCGGTCCGCGAACTGGTCCGTGACGGAGAAAACGCCCGTCTGGTGCCCTTTTTCGACGTGCAGGCGCTGTCGGCCGCGCTGATCCGGGGGTTGGAGGGCGATCGCGATGCGGCACGGCTGCGGCAGGCGGCGCGGCAGACGATCCTTGATGGCTACGATCTTCAGCGCATCAGCCTGCCGCGTCAGATCGAATGGGTGGAAAGACAGGGGGCGATGGGCTAGATCCCGCGCCAGTCAGGCAAGAGGCGCAACATGGTCGAGATCCGGCTGACCAATACCCGCACCCGCAGGAAAGAGGTTTTCACGCCTCTGGATCCGGGCAATGTGCGGCTGTATCTGTGCGGGCCGACCGTCTATGACCGCGCCCATCTGGGCAATGCCCGTCCGGTCCTGGTCTTCGATCTGCTGGTGCGTCTGCTGCGGCATGAATATGGCGCGGACCATGTGACCTATGTGCGCAACGTCACCGACGTGGATGACAAGATCAACGCGCGCGCCGCCGCGACCGGCCGTTCGATCCGCGAGATCACCGAGGAGACGCTGGGCTGGTATCGCGCCGACATGGACGCGCTTGGCGCCGAGCGCCCCGATCACGAACCCCGCGCGACCGATTACATCGCCCAGATGATCGCCATGATCGAGGCGCTGATCGGCAGCCGCCACGCCTACGTGGCCGAGGGACACGTGCTGTTCGACGTGCGGTCCTATCCCGGATACGGGCGGCTGTCCGGACGGTCGGTCGATGACATGATCGCGGGCGCCCGCGTCGAGGTCGCGCCATTCAAGCGCGATCCGATGGATTTCGTGCTGTGGAAACCCTCGGATGCGGACCAGCCCGGCTGGGACAGCCCCTGGGGCCGGGGGCGGCCGGGCTGGCATATCGAATGTTCGGCCATGTCGGCGGCGCTGCTGGGACCGTCCTTCGACATTCATGGCGGCGGGATCGACCTGCAATTCCCCCATCACGAGAACGAGCTTGCACAAAGCTGCTGCGCCCATCCGGATGCGGATTTCGCCCAGGTCTGGCTGCATAACGAGATGTTGCAGGTCGAGGGCCGGAAGATGTCGAAATCCCTCGGCAACTTCTTCACCGTCCGCGATCTGCTGGACCGGGGCGTGCCGGGCGAGGTGATCCGCTTCGTGATGCTGTCCACGCATTACCGCAAGCCGATGGACTGGACCGAGGCGAAGGCGGAGGAAGCCGGGCACATTCTCGAGGGTTGGTTTAATATGACAGATGGTGTGGAAGCGACTTCCGCGGCTGATCCTTTGTTCATGGAGGCGCTGGCCGACGACCTGAACACCGCTGCTGCGCTGACGCGGCTCAGCGTGCTGTCAAAACACGGACAAGCGCCGGCGCTCAAGGCGAGCCTGAGAGTGCTCGGTTTTCCTGATGCGGAGGACATTGACTGGTGGCGAAAGGAGATCGTCACGCTGCCTGTCGTGGGATCGACCGGAAATACGCCCCTTCATCTAGAAGTGATCGGGAAGCTATTAGAGGAAATGCAAGAAGCCCGGCTCGCCAAAGACTATGCGACCGCTGACAAGCTAAGAGAAGCGATGGTTGAAGCCGGGCTTGGTGTCAAAATCGGCGCCACGGGACCATCCGCGACCGTGCCCAAAGGATTTGATGTGGGTCGATTGAAGGAACTCATTCAACAGGCTGAGTGATGGACTCCTTCAATCCGGCTGCGCCTCCGACAATCGACAGACAACAAAATGACCCTTGAAACCTGCACCGAAACGATTCGCGCACAGGACCCCGACCGCTTCGGTGCAACGCTTGTGGCGGCACCCGGCGACCGGCCCGCGCTGATCACGCTTTACGCGCTGAACCTCGAGATCGCCCGGGCGCCGCTGCAATCGGCCGAACCGATGCTGGCCGAGATGCGGCTGCAATGGTGGAGCGACAGGCTGGCCGAGATGGGCAAGGGCACGCCGCCGCCCCTGCATGACGTGCTGAGCCCGCTTTGGGAGGCGTGGGGTCGCGATGCCGGGCCGCTGGCCGGGCTGGCCGAGGCGCGAATCCGCGATTGCGCGCGCGAGCCGCTTTCCGCGCCCGAGGCTGTCGTGGCCTATGTCGATGACACGGCGGGGCGGCTGATGTGGCTGGCCGCGAAACGGCTGGCCACGCCCGACAATGCGCGCCGGGTCGTGGCCGATCACGCGCTTGGCGCGGGGCTGGCGGCCTGGTTGCGCGCGCTGCCGCAATTGCAGCCGCTGCGGCTGGGGTTGGCGGGTGCGCGGCCCGAGGAAGCACAGCGCCTGGCGGTGCTGGCGCAAGAGGCGTTGCGCAGGGCCTCGCGCATGCATCGGGCGGTGCCGAAGCGCGCGACCGCGGCGCTGTATCCCGGCGTCCGGGTGCCGCGGCTTCTGTCCGAAATCGCCGCCGGACGGGTGGACCCGTTCGGGGCGGTGCCCGAGATCACGCCGTTCCAGCGCCGCGCCTCGCTGGCGCGGCTGGCGCTGACCGGGCGCTGGTGGCGTTGATCGCGCCTTTCCCCAGGCCATCGCAGCCTTCGAACCGTCCCCCTTGCCGAAGATCGACCTATGCGCCGTTGCGACGTTCCAGCCGGATCAGGATGCCGTCGCGTCCACGCACGGTCAATCGGGCGATGGGAACGGGCGGCCGGCTGCCGGGCGACAGCCGAAAGGCGGCGGTGATTCGGGCCAGCATGACCACGCCCTCCAGCATCGCCATGCCCGCGCCTGGGCAGGCGCGGGGGCCGGCCGAGAAGGGCAGATACGCATCGCGCGCACTGGCCTTGCCGGCATCGGTCTGCCAGCGGCCGGGATCGAACGCGTCGGGCCGGTCCCACAGGCGTTCGTGGCGGTGCAGGTGCCAGGGCGAGACGACCAGCTGTGCGCCGGGCGGCACGGGGCGGTCGCGGAAGGTTTCGGGGCGGCTGGCCGCGCGCACCATCATCGGCACGGGCGGATAGAGGCGCAGCGCCTCGCGAAAGACAGCCCGGGTCACGGGCAGCCGGCTGGCGGCGCTGAAATCGCAACCAAGCACGGCGCCTTCGGCCGCCACGCGGTCCTGCCAGTCGGGATGCGCGGCCAGCAGCCACAGCGCCCAGGCCAGGGCGGCCGCGCCGGTTTCGTGGCCGGCCAGAAAGAACACCGCCACCTGGTCTGTCATCTCGGCGGCATCGAAGCTGCGGCCTGTCTGCGGATCGGGCGTGGTCATGATCTTGGTGGCCAGATCGTCGGGCGGATCACCCGCGGCAATCGCGGCCAGCCGTGCCTGGACCAGATCGCGGATCAGGGTCCGGATGCGATCGGCGGTCCGGCGTGTGCGGCGCGAATGCGGGCGTGGCATCCAGCGCGGCAGCGGCAGCAGCGCCGCCAGATTGATGAGCGGCTGTCCGGCCTGATGGGCGCGGAAGGCGGCAAAGACCTGGGCCGCAACATGATGTTCGATTGGCAGGGAAAACAGCGCGCGGAAGATCACGTCCGCCGCGCCGTGGCTGCATAGCGGCTCGATATCGGTTTCGCCGGGTTCAAGCCGGTCCACCATCGCGCCCGCCGCAGCCCAGATGGCCGGGAAGGTCTGGCGCAGGCGGCCGCCCTCGAAGGCCGGGTCGATGATGCGGCGCTGGCGGGCCCATTGGGTCCCGTTGGTGATGAAGACGCCATCGCCCAGAAGCGGGCGCAGCCCTTCGGCCAGGCGGTCGGATTTCGGGAAATCGCCGGGCCGGTCCTGAAGGATCAGGCGGATCAGCGCCGGATCGTTGCAGAAGAAGCTGTGGATCAGCGGGTTGCGGTATTCCGCCATCCAGCCGCGATAGAGCCGCTGCGGCAGGCCCGACAGCAGATCGCGGCGAAAGGCGCGGATCAGGCGGGGCAACGTGCCCTTCGCGTCGCCGGATTGCGGGCGCGGCGGAATCACGCGCGCCTGCCCACAGGTTTCGCGATCCGGCCCGGCGAATGGCCGCGCCCGCCATATCGCTGCGCCAGCGTCAGCGGACCGGCGGTGATGGCGAAATAATCGTATCCGTCGGGTCGGTCGAAGGCATGGAGATACTGGAAATGCAGCCGGAACCAGCGTCCGCGCAGCCGCCGGCGCGTTCCGGGCAGCAGGGTTCGACTGAACGCGGCCGAGATGACCAGCGGCCATCGCTGGTCCGGACCCGCGACGCCGCTGACGGCGACCGGATCGCAGAGGCCGAAACAGCACGCATCGCCCGGTGCGCTGACATCCAGCCAGAAGATCGCGGGGCTTTCCGACAGCAGCGCCAGATCGGCGCGCAGGCGGTCCGCACGCGGCAGAAGCGAGACCATCGGCACGACATGGCCCAGTGTCAGCAGCGACAGGGCAGGACGATGGCCGGGGCTGCGTCGCAGCAGGTCGGCCACCACCGTCACGGCGAGATAGGCCCCCGAGGAATGGCCGACGACCAGCACTTCGTCCACGTCCTGGGTCAGCGCGGCGCGGAGGCGGTCGGTAAAGTGGTCCAGACGGGTTTCCAGCGCCGGCGCATAGGCGCCGCGATGCTGCGCGGCAAAGGCGAAATCATGCATCAGGTATCGGGCATAGAGCAGGTGATCGAGGCGGCGAAACACCAGCAGCGTCAACCATGCCAGAACCAGCCCAGCCACGAAGCCCGCGATCCCGCCCACCAGCCATGCGGCAAGCCATGCCAGCAGCAGCGCCGACAGCATTTGCAGCACCAGCACCCCGACCGGGTAGAGAATGGCCAGGACCGGGCCCTTTCGCAGCCGCACCAGCCGCGACAACGTGCCCGATGCCGCATAGATCCACGCCGTCCGCGCCAGTTGCAGATAGGGCGCGATGACGCCGCCCCGCATCGAGGAGCGGACCAGATCCGCCCAGGGCAACACCTCGACCTGCGAACGGATCCGGGCGCCGGGAAAGGAAGCCTGGACATGCCAGCCATAGCCCGCGATCCCGGCGCCAGGGCGCAACCGGATCCGATAGCCCGAGATTGCGGCCTGGGCGGCGCTTTCGCGGCGATAGATCTCGCGGTAGCGGCGGGCGGGGAAGGGGTCGAAGCCCGGCAGATACAGGGTGATGCGGCGAAACGGGCGAGTCATGCTGCGGCCTTGTTGTGCCCGGGCAGAATAGGCGAACGGGCCGGGGCGGCAAGCGTCAGGATCGCCAGCGCGCCTCGTGCGCCTCGATTGCCGCGATCCGCTGCGCCGTCGGCGGATGGGACAGGAACCATGCGGGCGCCGGCGCAGCCGTGCCGCCGGTGAGGCCGTCCAGCTTGCGAAACAGCGATTTCTGTGGGTCCGTCCCAAGGCCCGCGCGGATCATCAGCGCGCTGGCGAAGCGGTCGGCTTCGAATTCGTCCTGCCGCGACAGACGGGCGGCGACGGCGCTGGCGACCATGTTGGCGATCCATGCGCCAACCCCCGGCAGGAACCGTCCCAGCACGCCGGTCAGAGCCAGCCGGATCGCGTTCTGGCCGGCAAAATCGATCATCCGCCGCCGCGCATGACCATGCGAGACGTGGCCCAGTTCGTGCGCGATGACACTGGCCAGTTCCTCGGGTGTGACCTCGCAGGCATCCAGCTTGCGGATGAAGCCGCGGGTCAGGAAGATGCGACCGTCCGGCGCGGCAAGGCCGTTCACTGGCTCGATCTCGTAGATATGGGCGCTGACCGGCGGCAGGTCCATCGCCTCGCCCAGACGTTTCAGCATCGGCGACAGGCGGGGATGTTGCAGCGGCGTGGATTTCTGGTTCAGGTCCTGTTTCAGCCGCCATGCGGAAAAGAACCACATCAGCGCCATATAGGCGAAAAGCAGCAGGATGGGCGTCAGCTTCAGCATGAGTCCAATCTGGGGGCTGATCGCCCTTCGCGCCAGCACTTATCGCGCCGCGCACCCCAAGATCGCCGCTGCGCTTTCGGTCTTGTGATATCGGCGACTGATCCGCCATGCCATCAAGCGCCGGGTTGCGAGCCTCGGCGAGAGCCTGTCATCCCAGAACGCGCATCGCCCCTGTCAGGCCCTCCAGCGTCAGCGGCATCATCCGGTTTTCGAAGATGCTGCCGATCATGGCGATGGATTGCACATGGCGCCAGTGGCTGTCTGGAACCGGGTTCAGCCAGACGTGATCGGGCCAGGTTTCGCAGAGACGGCGCAGCCAGACCTCGCCGGGTTCGGGGTTCCAGTGTTCGTTCGCGCCGCCCGGAACGGCGATCTCGTAGGGCGACATCGACGCGTCGCCCACGATGATGCATTTGTAATCGCGGCCGTAGCGGTGCAGCAGATCCCAGGTCGGGATCTGTTCCGTCCAGCGGCGGCGATTGTCGCGCCAGACGCCCTCGTAGAGGCAGTTGTGGAAATAGAAGTGCTGCATCTGACGGAATTCCGACCGTGCGGCCGAGAACAATTCGTCCACGATGCGGATATGGTCGTCCATGCTGCCGCCCACGTCCAGAAACAGCAGCACCTTGACGGCATTGCGCCGTTCGGGCCGGGTCTGCACGTCGATATAGCCGTGATTGGCAGTGGCGCGGATCGTGGCGGGCAGGTCCAGTTCATCGGCGGCGCCGTGCCGGGCCCATTGCCGCAGCCGTTTCAGCGCCACCTTGATATTGCGCGTGCCCAGAGCGACCGAATCGTCGAAATCGCGGAATTCGCGCCGGTCCCAGACCTTGACCGCCCGTCTGTGGCGGCTTGCGTCCTGACCGATTCGCACGCCTTCGGGATTGTAGCCATGCGCGCCGAAGGGCGAGGTTCCGGCCGTGCCGATCCATTTGTTGCCACCCTGATGACGCGATTGCTGTTCGGCCAGCCTGTCGCGCAGCCTGCGCATCAGGGTGTCGAAACTGCCACCGGCTTCGATCTGGGCCTTTTCGGCGTCGCTCAGCAGCTTTTCGGCCAGTTTCCGAAGCCAGTCCTGCGGAATCGCCTGTTCGTGGACCAGCATCTCGACCGGGACCCGATCCAGGCCCGAGAAACTTTCGGAAAAGGCGCGGTCGAATCGGTCCAGATGGCGTTCATCCTTTACCAGCGCGAGACGGGCGAAATGGTAGAAATCCTCGACCCGGCCCGCGGCGATCCCGGCCTGCATCCCGGCCATCAGGTCCAGCCATTCGCGCAGCGAAACCGGAACCCCTTGCCTGCGCAGCGCGTCGAGGAAGGGGATGAACATCAGATCATGCGGTCGATGAAGATCGTCAGGAAAAGGCCGAGGGCGGCGAAGGCCAGCGCGAAGGCAGCCGCATATTGCGCCTTGTCGCGTCCCTTGCCGCCCAACTGGCTGGCGCGGCGCCAGCCCAGAAAGGCGCCCAGAAGCATGGCTGCGATCACGATCATGGCTTATCCCGGAACAATGCTGCCCTGCGCAGATAGCCCCTTGCGCGGGCCCGTGCAACCGGACGGGCCGTCGCAGGCGGGACGCGCGCAGGTCAACGGCTTTGACAAAATTCGCCCGGCACCGCAGGCTGTTGGCGAGGGGGCTGGCGCTTCGCAGATCTTGCCGGGCGGCCGTCCCCATGCGCCTTGTGCAAAGGAGAGCCTTGATGATGAAATTTTCCGACATGTTCGCGACGCTGGCCGACAATGCCCGCCGGATGGAAGAGCGGGCGGCCGAGTGGCAAAACCAGATGAACGTCAAGAATGACGAGATGATGGCCAGCACCCGCAAATGGCAGGAAACCGCCTTGCAGCGCCAGGACGAGATGAACGCGCAGATGCGCAGCTATTTCGAAGAGGCGGGCGAGAATGTCCGCGGCCAGCTGCAGGTGATGCAATCAGCCTGGGAAGAGCAGTTCCAGAAGATGCGCGAGAAGAGCGAGGAGATGCGCGAACAGGCGATGAAGGGCGGTCATTTCCCTGACTGGGCCGAGGCCTATGCCGCGCAGATGGTGTCCTTTGCGCAACGGATGCAGGACGAGGCCAGCAACGCCATCGCGGCCGCGACCGAGGCGCGCGCCAAGGACGGCAAGAAGAAGGGCTGAGGGCAGCCTCTTTCCCGTGCGATCGCGGCCTTCCGGCCTTGGCTTTGCGTGATGTCACGCGCGGTGTTGCGCTGCGAACGCATGGGTGTTGCCTGTCTTAAGGCATTGTTTTCGATGCATAAGACTTGGTAAAGTGATCGCGCTATGGTTTAGCGATTGACTTACCGGACGCCCTGAAGTAGAAGTTTTCCATGCTGGGAGAAATGGGCAAGCGGCCGGGGGGCGACCCCAGGGCCGCTTTTTCGTTTCTTGGCTCGTGCGGACAGGACACGAGGCGGGACAGTTTGCATGAACGATATGGAATGGAGCGGGATCGGTGATCCTGAAGGGCCAGTCACGGCCGATGCGCATGTCACCGATCGCGCTGCGGACCAGGCCGAAGAAGACCGGCGGACCGCGGATCTGGAAGATCTGCTGGCCGAAGCACAGGGACAGCTTGCGTCCTGCATCAGGGACCTGCGGCGCCATACGGACGCGCTGGAGGAACGCGAGCGGGGTGCTGTCGATCCTGGTGAACTGAAGACCGCGATCCACAGCGCACGGGCGGTGCGCGATGCGGTCAATCATATGTTGTCGGAAAGGAGCCGCGTTGACAAACTTCGCAAGGACATCGCCGGCGGGGTCGGAGGAGGCTGCCTCGACCTTGACGCGGCAAGAACTGAGATCGGGCGCCGCCTGGCTTGCCTCCGCCGAGCCGGAGGAGGTTGACGAATTTCTTGAAGGGCTGGGCGAAAACGCACTGATGGCGCTGCCCTGGCTGTTCGAGTTCTGGGCCCTGCCGCATCAGTTGCCGCCCGAGGGCGATTGGAAAAGCTGGGTCATCATGGGCGGGCGCGGCGCGGGCAAGACCCGCGCCGGCTCGGAATGGGTCCGCCGCATGGTCGAGGGTCCGACCGCCACCGCGCCCGGTCAGTGTCAGCGGGTGGCACTGGTCGGCGAGACCTTCGATCAGGCCCGCGAAGTGATGGTCATGGGCGAGAGCGGGATCCTGGCCTGTTCGCCCCCCGACCGCAGGCCGGTCTGGGAAACCGGGCGGCGGCGGCTGGTCTGGGCCAATGGAGCGACGGCGACGGTCTATTCCGCGCATGAGCCCGAGGCTTTGCGCGGCCCGCAATTCGATGCGGCCTGGGTGGATGAACTGGCCAAGTGGAAGAAGGCCGACGACACCTGGGACATGCTGCAATTCGCGTTGCGCCTGGGCAGCCATCCGCAGCAGGTCGTGACCACGACGCCGCGCAATGTGGCCGTGCTGAAGCGCATTCTGGGCAATGCCAGCACCGTCACGACGCATGCGCCGACCGATGCCAACCGGGCCTATCTGGCCGAGAGCTTTCTGGCCGAGGTCGAGGCCCGCTATGGCGGGACCCGGATGGGTCGGCAGGAGCTGGAGGGCGTGCTGCTGGACGATATCGAGGGCGCACTTTGGACGACGGCGATGCTGGAGGGCGCGCGTATCGAGCAGGCGCCGAAACTGAGCCGCGTCGTGGTTGCCGTCGATCCGGCGGTGACGGCCGGCCGGGCCAGCGACGAATGCGGCATCGTCGTCGCCGGTGTCGTCTGCGACGGCGAGCCGAAGGATTGGCGGGCCTATCTGCTGGAGGATGCGACGCTGCGGGGCAGCCCGGTGGACTGGGCGCGTGCCGCGATTGCCGCGATGGACCGGCACGGGGCCGAAAAGCTGGTGGCCGAAGTCAATCAGGGCGGTGATCTGGTCGAAAGCGTGATCCGGCAGGTCGATCCCCTGGTGCCGTTCAAGGCGCTGCGCGCCGGCCGCGGCAAGGGCCTGCGTGCCGAACCGGTCGCCGCGCTGTATGAACAGGGGCGCATCAGGCATGTCCGGTCCGGCAATCTGGGCGCGCTGGAGGACCAGATGTGCCAGATGACGGTTCGCGGCTATGAGGGACGCGGCTCTCCGGATCGGCTGGATGCGATGGTCTGGGCGATTCACGAGCTGATGATCGAGCCGGCGGCGGGCTGGCGGCGGCCGCAGATGCGGCGATTGTGAGAAAAGGCGGGGGTTTCACACGCACGAACCGGCGTCCCCCGGGGTATTTGGACAACGAAGAAGGGGCTGGCCTGCGGGCCGGCCCTTTTTCATGGCCGAGGCATGGAGGCGAGCATGGCGTTTCGATTGTTTTCGCGGGAGGAGACATCCATTCCCGCACCGGAGAGGAAGGCCAGCGCGACGGGCCGGGTGGTGGCCTTTGCGTCCGGAGCGGGACGGCCGATCTGGTCGGCACGTGATACCGGGTCGCTGACGCGCGGCGGTTTCATGGGCAATCCGGTCGGGTTCCGGTCGGTCAAGCTGATCGCCGAGGCGGCGGCGGCGGTGCCGCTGGTCTGCGAGGATCGCGAGCGGCGATATGACGTGCATCCGGTGCTGGATCTGCTGCGACGTCCCAACCCGGGCCAGGGACGGGCGGAATTGTTCGAAGCCCTCTTCGGGCAATTGCTGCTGTCGGGCAACGGCTATGTCGAGGCGGTCGGATTGTCCGGGGCGGGGCTGCCGGAAGAACTGCATGTTCTGCGTTCGGACCGGATGAGCATCGTTCCCGGCACGGATGGCTGGCCGGTGGCGTTCGAATATTCCGTTGGCGGGCGCAAGCATCGTTTCGACATGACCGGCAGCCCCGATCCGATCTGCCACATCAAGAGCTTTCATCCGCAGGACGATCACTACGGATTGTCGCCGATGCAGGCAGCGGCGGTGGCGCTGGATGTGCATAACAGCGCCAGCGCCTGGTCCAAGGCGCTGCTGGACAACGCCGCGAGGCCAAGTGGCGCCATCGTCTACAAGGGCGTCGACGGGCAGGGGGTTCTGAGCCCCGAACAATATGACCGCTTGGTCGGCGAGATCGAGATGAACCATCAGGGCGCACGCAATGCCGGGCGACCGATGCTGCTGGAAGGCGGGCTGGACTGGAAGCCGATGGGATTCAGCCCCAGCGACATGGAGTTTCATGAAACCAAGCTGTCGGCGGCGCGCGAGATCGCGCTGGCCTTTGGCGTTCCGCCCATGCTGCTGGGGATCCCCGGGGATGCGACCTATGCAAACTATGCCGAGGCGCACCGGGCCTTCTATCGGCTGACCGTTCTGCCGCTGGCGACGCGGGTGTCCGCGTCAGTGGCCTGGTGGCTCTCTGAGCATATGGGCACCGAGGTCGATCTGCGTCCCGATCCCGACCGAATTCCGGCCCTGGCAGAAGAGCGGGATCAGCAATGGGCCCGGATCGGCGGGGCGAGTTTTCTCAGCGATGCCGAAAAGCGGGCGCTGCTGGGGCTGCCTCCGCTGACCGATGGGTGAGCCGATGGAAGGATCGCGTTTCATCGAGGCGGGCTTGTGGCGCGACCAGCGATTTGAGGCGCAGGAGCGGATCATGGCGCTGCAATTCGGCACCGTCGAGAAGCGGCTGGAGCGCATCGAGGCGCTGATGGAGGGCCTGGAGCGGCGGCTGTGGATGACGGTTTACGGCGTCGTCGCCGTCATCCTGACCCAGGCCATTCAGGGAATAATCGACTACGTGCCCAAAGGAGGCTGAGGGATGGTTCCGGGACTTGAGGTGAAATTCGCGGGCGGGGCTCCGGTCCTGAGCGAAGGCCATGTAATCGAAGGCTATGCCAGCCTGTTCGGGATGACGGATCAGGGCGGCGACGCGGTTCTTCCGGGCGCCTTCGCAGCCTCGCTGAAGAAGCTGGCGGGCAAGGGCGACAAGGTTCGGATGCTGTGGCAGCACGATCCGACACGGCCCATCGGTGTCTGGGACGAGATCCGCGAGGATCAGACAGGGCTGTGGGTCAAGGGTCGCCTGCTGCGCGAGGTCGCGCAGGCCCGCGAAGCGGCGGCGCTGATTCAGGCCGGTGCGATCGATGGCCTGTCCATCGGCTATCGCACGATCCGCGCCGAGCGCGATCAGAAAGGGCGCCGCGCCCTGGCCGAGGTCGAATTGTGGGAAGTGTCGCTGGTGACCTTTCCGATGCTGCCCGAGGCCAAGGTCGGCCGCAAGGAAACGGACGATCTGCGCGAGATCGCGGCGCTGTTTTCGGCGGCCGTCGAGGCGCTGCGGGCAGACTGAAATCCGGGGTCGCGCCGCATCGGCGCGGCCGCGGCAAGATGCGCCGGGACGCATCATTCGGGTTCGGGTCGTTCCTGACCCGGCAGCAGGGGCGGATCGGCCCCGATCATCGCGATGAGGAGAAGATTATGACCGAGGTGAAGGCCGCGGGCGGCGGTGACGCGTCCGCCGATCTGAAAGGGGCCATGACAGGGTTCGTGAGCGAACTCAGAGGGTTCCGAGACGACATTCAGAAGAAGCTCAATGCACAGGAAGAGCGTATGAACATGCTTGATCGCAAGACCGCCATTCGGGGCCGCGCGCCTCTTTCGACCGTGGCCGAGACCGAGGTTCCGCATCAGAAGGCATTCAACGCCTATCTGCGCAGCGGCGATGACGACGGTCTGCGCGGCCTTGCGGTCGAGGAAAAGGGGCTGAGCGTGGCCAGCGACGGTGGTTTCCTGGCGGCCCCCCAGGTCGCCGACAGCGTGCAATCGGTGCTCTCCACCGGTGCGTCGCTGCGCAAGCTGGCCAATGTCGTGACCGTCGAATCCTCGGCCTACGAGGTTCTGGTGGACAAGGGTGACATGGGTGCGGGCTGGGCCGACGAGGCCGAGCCGGTCGAGTCCGGCGCCGGCGGTGTCGAACGGATCTCGATCCCGGTTCACGAATTGTCGGCGATGCCGAAGGCCAGTCAGCGCCTGCTGGACGATGCCGCCTTCGACGTCGAGGCATGGCTGGCCGAGCGGATCGCCGACAAGTTCGCGCGTTCGGAAGCAGCAGCCTTCATTTCGGGCGATGGTGTATCGAAGCCGAAGGGCATTCTGGCCTATCCGACGGCGCCGAACGACAGCGCCGGCGCGGGCGAGATCGGCGTTATCGGCACGGGCGCGATCGGCGAGTTCAACTCGGCCGCGCCGGCCGATCCGCTGATCGACCTGATCTATGCCCTGCCTGCGGAATATCGCGCCAATGCCAGCTTCGTGATGAATTCGAAGACGGCAGCGCAGGTTCGCAAGATGAAGGATGCCGATGGGCGCTTTCTGTGGAGCGACGCCCTGGCTGCCGGTCAGGTGCCGCAGCTTCTGGGCTATCCGGTTCTGATCAGCGAGGACATGCCGGATATCGGTTTTGACGCCCTGGCCATCGCCTTCGGCGATTTCCATGCCGCCTACACCATTGTCGAGCGTCCCGACCTGCGCGTGTTGCGCGATCCGTTCAGCGCCAAGCCGCATGTTCTGTTCTATGCGACCAAGCGCGTCGGCGGCGGCGTCACCGACTTCCGCGCGGTCAAGTTCCTGCAGTTCGCCTGATCCTTCGGGGTCGGGCGAGGGAAGGGGCCGCGCGCGGGTCGCGCGCCGGTCATGCTGGCTTTGCAACTGTCCGCGCGTGCTGATGGCTGGCGCGCGGGCGCGGTCCTTTCCCGCCTGAAGCAATGGCGGGGCCCATGGTCGGGCCCCGCCTCGGTGGAACGAATGGCGGACGGCAGGACGGGAGGTTCGCAAGATGATGCTGATTGAGGAAACGGCGCCCGCGGCGGAGGCGCTGCCTGTCGCCTCCTTGCGCGAGCATTTGCGCCTCGGCTCGGGTTTCGAGATTGCCGAGGATAATGCGGAAACGGCGGCGCTGACGGGCTATCTGCGCGCCGCGATCGCCGCGATCGAGGCGCGCACGGGCAAGGTCCTGCTGACGCGGCGTTTTCGGATGCAACTGGACGATTGGCGCGACCGGCTGGGACAGACGCTGCCGCTGGCGCCCGTGGTCACGGTCGACAGGATCGAGATCGATGACGGGGCCGGCACGGTAACGACGCTGCAACCCGACGGCTGGCGGCTGCTGCCCGACATGCAGCGCCCGACCATTCTGCCGGCGGGTGTCATTCTGCCCAACGTGCCGCGCCGGGGCTTTCTGACGATTACCTTCACGGCAGGGTTCGGCGATACCTGGGCTTCGGTGCCGGCCGATCTGTCGCAGGCGGTTCTGATGCTGGCCACGCGATATTACGAGGATCGCAGCTTCGAGGGATCGGCGAATGCGATGCCCTTCGGGGTCAGCGCACTGATCGAACGCTGGCGCCAGATCCGCACCCTGGCGGGGCGCGGTCAGCGCGAGGTGCGTTGATGGGCGCGCCGAGGCTGAACGTGCGCCTGGCGCTGGAAGCGCCAGAGCGTCAGAGCGACGGGCTGGGCGGTTATCGCGTGGTCTGGCGGCAACTGGGATTTCTGTGGGCCGAACTGGATTCGGGTTCGGGGCGGCGGCGGTCGGCAGAGGTGGGCGCGGAAAGCGTCGTATCCTGGAAGATCACGGTGCGGTCTGCGGCGACGGGCGATCCAAGGCGGCCGGCACCCGGACAGAGGTTGCGGCTGGATCGCCGGTTCTTCCGGATCGATGCGGTCGCCGAGCGGGACCGTGACGGCCTGTGGCTGACATGTTTTGCGCGCGAGGAGGATCAGGCATGAGTTATGCGGCTTCCGTCGCCCTTCAGGGCGCGGTCTATCAGCGACTGCGGGCCGACGCAGTGTTGTCCGAACTGGTCGGAGACGCGATTTATGACGCGATGCCGGTCGATGCGCCCAGCGGGGTCTTCGTCTCGCTGGGTCCCGAAGAGGTGCGCGATGCCGGCGATTTCGATCGCGCCGGATCCCAGCACGATTTCATCGTCTCGGTTCTGTCGGGCACGGATGAAAGCGCGGGATTCGCCGCCGTGAAAACGGCTGCCGTTGCTGTCGCGGAGGCTTTGGAACGTGCCGAACTGACGCTGGATCGCGGCGATCTGGCCGGAATGTGGTTCCTGCGCGCCAAGGCGCGGCGGGTGGAAAATGGTGCGGCGCGGCGGGTCGATCTGACCTTCCGTGCCCGCATCGATCTGGACTGAGGAGAAAACCCATGGCGGTACAGAACGGACGCGACCTGCTGATCAAGATGGACATGACGGGCGATGGCTCTTTCGAGACGGTGGCCGGACTGCGGGCCTCGCGCCTGTCGTTCAACGCCGAGACGGTGGATGTGACCACGATCGAAAGCGAAGGCGGCTGGCGCGAATTGCTGGGTGGGGCGGGAATGCGCAGCGCCTCGATCTCGGGGTCGGGAGTGTTTCGCGATGCCGATACGGACGGTCGTGCGCGGCAGATCTTTTTCGACGGCGAGGTTCCGCGCTTTCAGGTCGTCATCCCGGATTTCGGCACGGTCGAGGGGCCTTTCCAGATCTCCGCGTTGGAATACGCGGGTAGCTACAACGGGGAGGCGACCTACGAGATGACGATGGCGTCGGCGGGCGCGCTGAGCTTCGTGGCCCTGTGATGGTGAACCCGATGCGGGGCGAGGTCGAGGTGGTTCTGGACGGCCGCGCGCATGTCGCACGGCTGACCCTGGGAGCCTTGGCAGAGCTGGAACATCAGTTGGGCGCGGCCTCGTTGATGGATCTTGCCGGGCGGTTCGAGGCCGGGCGCTTCAGCAGCCGCGATGTGTTGGCCGTGCTTGTCGCCGGCCTGCGCGGCGGAGGTTGGCAGGGTCGCGCCGAAGACCTGCTGTCGGTCGAGATCGATGGCGGCCCGGTGGGGGCCGGCCGCGCGGCGGCAGAATTGCTGGCGCGGGCTTTTCGGATCGCGGCATGAGCGAGGCCGACAAGGGACTGGATTGGCCGGGACTGATGCGCGCCGGCCTGCATGGGCTGGGCCTGAGGCCGGACCAGTTCTGGACGCTGACCCCGGCGGAGCTGGCGCTGATGCTGGGCATCGAAGCAGGCCGCCCTGCAATGACGCGGGGCAGACTGGCCGAACTGGCGGCGCGATATCCCGACCGGGACGCGGCGCCTGATGACGGGAATGCATGATCGGGGATCAGAGGATGGCGAACAAGGATGGTTTCGGGTCCGGTCTGGACCAGCTTGACGAGAATATGGGACAGACGAGCCGGATGACGGCCGAGTTCGAGGCGGAATTGGCGCGGCTGCGTCAGTCGATGTCGTTCACGTCGCGCGAGGTCGGAACGCTGAGTTCCGGGATCGAAAGCGGATTGCGCCGCGCCTTCGACGGGTTGATCTTTGACGGCGACAAGTTGTCCGAGGCACTGAAGGGGATCGGGCGGACGATCGCAGATACCGTCTTCTCGATCGCGATGAAGCCGGTCGAGAGCGCATTGGCCGGATCGGTGGCGAACGGCATGGCCGGAATGGTATCGGGCGCAATGCCATTCGCCCAGGGCGGTGCATTCGTGCAGGGCAGGGTGATGCCCTTCGCCAAGGGCGGGGTCGTCTCGGAACCGACCCGGTTCCCGATGCGTGGCGCGACGGGACTGATGGGCGAAGCCGGCCCCGAGGCGATCATGCCGCTGCGACGCGGTGCCGATGGCAGACTGGGTGTCGCCGCAGGCGGAAGCGGCGGCAGGGCAGTGAACGTCACGGTCAATGTCACGACGCCGGATGTCGCCGGCTTCAAGCGCAGCCAATCGCAGATCGCGGCACAGCTTGGCCGCGCCCTGGCGCGCGGCGAACGAAATTCCTGAGCAGGAGGCGAGGATGGCATTTCACGAGGTGAGGTTTCCTGCAAGCCTGTCCTTCGGCTCGATCGGTGGACCAGAGCGCAGGACGGAAATCGTCGCGTTGTCCAGCGGATTTGAGGAACGCAATACACCTTGGGCCGACGCGCGCAGGCGCTATGATGCCGGAATGGGTTTGCGTTCGCTGGACGATCTGTCGGCGCTGGTCGCGTTCTTCGAGGCGAGGGCGGGGCAATTGCACGGCTTCCGCTGGAAGGATTGGTCGGACTACAAAAGCTGTCTGCCGTCACGCGATCCGGCCTTCGACGATCAGGAAATCGCCGTGGGTGACGGCGTCAGCGTGACCTTTCAACTGACCAAGGCCTATGCATCAGGGCCGGCCCGCTATCAGCGTCCCATCAACAAGCCGGTGAAAGACAGCGTCCGCGCCGGTGTGGGGGGAAGTGAACTGTTTCCGGACACGCATTTCACAGTAGATCATCAGACGGGCCAGATCACCTTCAGCGCCGCACCCGAACCCGGCGCGACGATCTCGGCGGGATATGAATTCGACGTCCCTGTCCGGTTTGATACCGATCGGATCGCGGTATCGGTTTCTTCCTTTCAGGCGGGCGAGATGCCGCAGATTCCGGTCGTGGAGGTTCGCGTATGACCAGCACCACCATCGCGCGTGCGTGGTTGATCCGACGCCGAGACGGCCTGCGAGTGGGCTTTACCGATCACGACCGCGATTTGTCATTCGATGGCCTGCGCTTTCGTCCCGACCATGGAATGACTGCACGCGCTTTGGTTCAGGCTTCGGGACTGTCGGTGGACAATTCCGAAGCAGAAGGAGCCCTGTCGGATGAGGCGATCACCGAAGGGGACATTCTGGCCGGACGCTGGGATGAAGCCGGTCTCAGCATGTGGGAGGTCGATTGGCGCGATGTCTCGAAGCGACGGCTGGTCTTTGCCGGCAGTCTGGGCGAGGTGTCGCGTTCGGGCGGGGCCTTCCGCGCCGAGTTGCGCGGCTTGGCAGAGCCGCTGAACCAGGCGCGGGGCCGTGTGTTTCATCCGCGCTGCTCCGCCCGGCTGGGAGACAAGTTCTGCAAGATCGACCTGACTGACGATACCTTGTGGACCGAGCGCGCGATCGAGGCGCTAGACGACGACCACATCCTTCGTTTCGCGGCGTTTCCGGCATTTGACGCGGGATGGTTCGAGCGCGGCAGGATCGAGGTTCTCACGGGGCGGGCGGAAGGGCTTTCGGCTGCGATCAAGAACGATCTGGCACTGCCCGGAGCGCGTCGCGAGATCGGGTTGTGGAAGGCATTCGGAATGACCCCTGCCGTCGGGGATCGCGTTCGGCTGGTCGCCGGGTGTGACAAACGCGCCCAGACCTGCCGACTGAAGTTCCGCAATTTTGTCAATTTCCGTGGTTTTCCGCATCTGCCGACCGAGGACTGGCTGATTGCGCCCGGGACGGCAGGGCGGTCATGACCGATAGAGCCGTTTCCGTCGCACGCGACTGGCTGGGAACACCCTATATCCATCAGGCCAGCCAGAAGGGCGTCGCGTCGGACTGCCTTGGCCTGATCCGCGGCATCTGGCGTGAACTCTACGGCGAAGAGCCAGAGGCCGCACCCGATTATACGCCCGACTGGGGCGAGTTCGGCAGCCATGAACTGCTGATGGATGGTGCCATGAGGCACATGCTGGCGGTTGAACGGGCAGCGGCGCTGGCGCCAGGTCAGGTGCTGCTGTTCCGCATGCGGGCGGGCGCTGTCGCCAAACATCTAGGCATCGTCTCGGCTGCCGGCGACGCGCCGCGATTTATTCATGCCTATACCCATCATGGGGTGATCGACAGTCCGTTGACCGCCCCTTGGCGAAACCGGATCGCAGCCCGGTTCCGCTTTCCCTGATCTTTGACTTAAGGAGGCCGCGATGGCCACGATTGTGCTGTCCGCAGTGGGTGCATCCATCGGCGGCGGGTTCGGCGGCGCGTTTCTGGGCATGTCGGGCGCCGTGGTCGGCCGGGCGATCGGAGCGACGGTTGGCCGCGCCCTGGACCAGCGCCTGCTGGGCGGTGGCTCGAAAGCAGTTGAAACGGGTCGGATCGACCGGCTGCGATTGCAGACTGCGGGCGAGGGCGCACCGATCCCGCGGATCTGGGGCCAGATGCGGGTGCCTGGTCATGTCATATGGGCGTCGCCGCTGGATGAGATCAGCACGACGGAAAGCGCAGGCGGGGGCAAAGGCGCGCCGCAGGCAAAGGTCACGCAGATCAGCTATCGGCTTTCTGTCGCTCTGGCCCTGTGCGAGGGGCGGATCCTGGGCGTCGGCCGGGTCTGGGCCGATGGAGAAGAAATTGCGGCTTCGGATCTGAACATGCGGGTCTATCGCGGCAGCGAAACGCAGATGCCCGATCCGGCGATCGAGGCACATGAAGGCGCGGACACGCCGGCCTATCGCGGCGTGGCCTATGTGGTTCTGGAAGATCTGGTCCTGGAACGCTGGGGCAACAGAATGCCGCAGCTGAGCTTCGAGGTGACCTGCGCGGCGCAGGACGGCTCGGGTCTTTGCCGCGACGTCCGGGCTGTCGCCCTGATACCGGGAACCGGCGAATATTCTTTGGCGACAAGTCACGTTACGCAGGATCTGGGGCTGGGCGAGGTTCGTTCGGTCAATACGAACACGCCCATGGGGGGCACTGATTTCAGTGTCTCGATGGATATTCTGGGCCGGGAATTGCCGAAGGTCGGTTCGGTCTCGCTTGTTGTTTCATGGTTCGGAAACGACCTGCGGATCGACCGCTGCAAGATTCAGCCTAAGGTCGAGCAGCGCGAGATTGACGGGTCCGAGATGCCTTGGCGTGCCGGCGGAATCGACAGGACATCGGCAGCCGAGGTCGCGCAAGTCGACGGTCGGCCGATCTATGGCGGCACTCCGTCGGATCAATCTGTGACCGAGGCGCTGGTGGCCATAGAGAATTCCGGAAGAAAGGCGGTCTTCTATCCGTTCATCCTGATGGAGCAGCTTGGCGGAAACGAACTGCCCGACCCCCATGGCGCGGTTGAGCAACCGGTCATGCCGTGGCGCGGGCGGATCACCACATCGATCGCACCGGGACGGGCCGACACGACGGATTCGACCGAAGCGGCAGTCGATGAAGTCGCGACCTTCTTTGGTCAAGCCGACGGGGCCGATTTTACCGCAGACGGGCAGAAGATTACCTACCACGGTCCGGCCGAATGGTCCTACCGCCGGTTCATACTGCATTACGCGCATCTCTGTGCGGCTGCCGGCGGGATCGACGCCTTTCTGATCGGTTCCGAAATGATCGGAATGACTCAGATCCGGGGACCGCAGAACATCTATCCCGCGGTCGCGCAATTGCGACGTCTCGCGGCTGATGTGCGTCAAATCTTGGGGCCCGATGTGAAGATCGGTTATGCTGCGGATTGGTCGGAATATTTTGGCCATCATCCCGGCAACGGCGAGCTGTTCTTCCATCTCGATCCGCTGTGGGCCGATGACAATATCGACTTTATCGGTATCGACAACTACATGCCCCTCAGTGATTGGCGCGACGGCGAGGATCATCTGGACGCGCATTGGGGCCGCATCGGCAACCCTGAGTATCTGGAAGCAAATGTTTGCGGCGGCGAGGGATATGACTGGTATTACGCCAGTGAGGCCGATCGCGATGCACAAATCCGCACGCCGATTACCGACGGACAATATGACGAAGCCTGGGTCTGGCGCTACAAGGATCTGCGTAGCTGGTGGCAGAATTTGCATTTCGATCGGCCGGACGGTGTGCGTTCAAGGCAGGCGACGAACTGGGTTCCGGGATCGAAGCCGATCTGGTTCACCGAATACGGCTGCGCTGCATTGGACAAAGCGACGAACCAGCCGAACAAGTTTCTTGATGCGATGAGTTCTGAGAGCACGTTGCCTTATTATTCCGACGGGCGGCGCGATGATGCGATCCAGGCGGCTTATCTGGCGGCGGTAAGGTCTTATTGGTCAAAGCCTGGCAACAATCCTGAACGGCAGGATGGGGGCATAATGCTGGATCTGGATCGGGCGCATGTCTGGTGCTGGGACGCCCGGCCCTATCCAGCCTTTCCGGGCCGGGACGATCTTTGGTCGGACGGGCCGGCCTGGGAACGTGGACACTGGCTGAACGGCCGCGCGGGAGCGGTGGCGCTGGAAGCCGTTGTGGGCGACATTTGCCGCGAGGCTGGCGTGGAAGCCTTCGATACAAGCGGGCTGTTTGGTGTGGTGCGCGGCTTTTCGGTCTTGGGCGGCGAAACCGGCCGGGCCGCATTGCAGCCGCTGATGCTTGCGCACGGCTTTGACGCGCTGGAGCGTGACGGTATGCTGGGCTTTCGACGTCGAGACGGGCTGGCCCGGGCCGCGCTCGGGCCAGAGGACCTGGCAGTGGCGGAGGATGTCGCGGATTTCGAGACGACGCGGGCAGCGGCACCTCAGGTTGCCGGGCGGCTTCGCCTGACGCATGTCGAGGCCGGAACCGACTACGCCACGGCGACTGCCGAGACGAGTCTGCCCGACGGCGACGCCGAAACCGTGACCGACAGCGAATTCACCATGGCGATGACCCGCGGCGAGGGTCGCGCCATTGCCGAGCGATGGCTGGCCGAGGCGGAAATCGGGCGAGATACGGCGCGCTTCGCGCTGGCGCCGTCGAAGGCGGATCTGGGGCCCGGTGATGTGATCCTGATGAGATCGAATGTGGCAGAGATGCGGCGTTGGCGGATTGACCGGGTCGAGAGGGCAGGGGCGATTACCTTTGATGCCGTGAGGGTCGAGCCCAGCGTATATCGGCCTGCCCTTTCCAGCGAAGATGACCATGCCATACGGCGCTATGTGCCGCCGATTCCGGTCTTTCCGGTTTTCTTGGATCTGCCGCTCTTGCGTGGTGACGAGACGCCCCATGCACCGTATCTGGCCGCGTCCGCGCGACCTTGGCCAGGCACGGTTGCGGCCTACATGTCGGTCGAAGAGGAGGGCGGGTTCGACCTGAACCTGACCTTGCCGCGCAAGGCGGTCATCGGGCGGACGCTTGGTACATTGCAACGAGCCCGGCCCGGTGTGATCGACCGGGGCGCGCCGCTACGCTTGCGATTGAAGGCGGACACGCTGCGTTCCGTGACCGAGAAAGCCCTTCTGTCGGGAGCCAACGTTCTTGCGATCGGCGATGGCTCGACCGACAGGTGGGAGGTCTTGCAATTTCGCAAGGCCGCGCCCGTTGGCGATGGGATCTGGGAAATCAGCGAACGGTTGCGCGGCCAAGCCGGAACAGATGCGATCATGCCGGCAAGCTGGCCCGAGGGCAGTCTTGTCGTGATCATGGATGGGGCGCCGCGTCAGGTCGCGCTTCCGCCCTCGGCGCGCGGACAAGAGAGGTTTTGGCGTATCGGTCCAGCATTGCGGGCACCCGATGATGCCAGCTACCGGCTTCTGACCACGGAGGTCAAGGGTGTCGGACTGCGGCCCTATGCACCTTGCCACATGCGAGCCGAGGGTCGCCAACTGTCATGGGTGCGGCGCACGCGGGTCGATGGCGATAGCTGGGACGGAACGGATGTCCCGTTGGGCGAAAGCCTCGAATCGTATCGTCTGCGCATCACGAAGGACGATATCGTGATCCACCAGATCGATCTCGACCGGCCCGAATACCTGATCCCCGAAGCGGTCTTTTCCGAAGCCGCGCAGAACGGCGGTTTCACGGTCGCCGTAGCGCAATTGTCGGACCTTTTTGGTGCCGGCCCCTATCTCAGGAGAACTTTCGATGGTGACCAGTGAAACGATGCGACTGGCGATGCCCTTGCTGCAACCCTCCCAGGCGCAGAAGCATGTGACCGTCAACGAGGCACTGATGCGACTCGACGGTCTGGTGAACCTGGTTTTGCAAAGTGTCAGCACCTTGTTGCCTCCGGCTACCGTGATCGACGGGCAGTGCTGGGGTGTGCCTCTCGCGGCGCAGGGCGCCTGGGCCGGCAAGGATGGATTGATCGCGCTTGGCTCGAACGGCGGGTGGATGTTCGTCGCGCCGTCGGCAGGGATGCGGGCTTTCGTCGCGGATCGGGGCTGCGAGGCGATCCATGATGGTCGGGGTTGGGCCCTTGGAGCCCTGTCGCTGGGAGTTTTCGGGTCCGGGCTGGTCGCCGGCTTCGCCGAGGCCGAGGTGATGGTCGGTACGGGCGCGGATTTCGACACCGGCCTTGCGATCCCCGCGAATGTATCGGTCATCGGAGCGGTCGCGCGGGTCACGGAGACCCTGACAGGTGGCCTGACTTCCTGGCGTCTGGGCCATGGCGGCGCGACGAATCGCTTTGGGCAGGGGCTTGGCACATCGGCCGGGTCATGGGCACGCGGTCTGCTGGGCACGCCCACGGCATATTACAGCCCCGAGACGATGGTGATGACGGCCGAGGGCGGTAATTTCAGCGGGGGTGCGGTCAGGCTGTCGGTTCACTGGCTGGAACTGCGGCTGCCGTTTTGACGTGATGGAGGTCCCGCGCGCTTTTCCCGCGTTTCCATCTGGGCTAAGAAGGTGAGGAACAGCAAGCGCGGACCGAGCCGATGAATGTGCAAAACAAATCCAGCAACACGCTGGTCATGGATCGCGACGCCGTCTGGGCGCAGCTTCGCGACGAAGCCTCGGCGGCCATTCGCAACGAGCCGCTCTTGGGTGCCCTGATCCATGCCGGATTGTTGCACCATTCCAGTCTGGAGGCAGCGCTGGCCTACCGGCTATCGCTCAAGCTGGCCTCGGGTGAAATGAGCGAACAGATCCTGCGCGAACTGGCGGACGAGGCCTATCACGCGGGAGCCGAACTGGGCGACGCCGCGCGCGCCGATCTGCTGGCTGTCTACGATCGGGATCCTGCGACGCACCGCCTTTTGCAGCCGGTGCTGTTCTTCAAGGGTTTTCAGGCCTTGCAGGCCTATCGTCTGGCGCATTGGCTGTGGCGGCGCGATCGGCGCGACATGGCCTATTTCGTGCAGATGCGTTGCTCGGAATATTTTGGTGTCGATATTCACCCAGCAGCCAGGATCGGCACCGGGGTGATGATCGACCATGCCCATTCCATAGTCATCGGCGAGACGGCGACCGTCGGAAACGACGTTTCCATGCTGCATTCAGTCACCTTGGGTGGGACCGGCAAGGAGGACGGTGACCGGCATCCCAAGATCGGCGATGGCGTGATGATCGGAGCGGGTGCGAAGGTGCTGGGCAACATCAAGGTCGGGCATCATTCGCGGATCGCGGCGGGATCGGTCGTGCTGCACGATGTCCCATCGTGCAAAACCGTGGCGGGCGTTCCCGCACGCGTGGTGGGCGATGCGGGTTGTTCTGAACCGTCGCACAGCATGAACCAGCTTTTGGGAATTGACGATTATTTCTAGATGCCGCTGCCGGTCAGTTCCGGCAGTGTCATCTTCTCGCGCCGCAGGCGCAGGTCAAGCTCTTCTGCCATCCGTCCTGCCAGAGAAAATCCCTGAAAGATCAAAGCGGAATAGAGTTGCACCGCCGTTGCACCTGCGCGCAGCTTGGCCCATGCGTCGTCGGCGGAAAATATGCCGCCGACGCCGATCAGCGGCAACTCTCGGTGAGTTTCCCGATAGAGCTGTGCCAGGACTTCGGTCGATCGCGCGAGAAGGGGCTTTCCCGACAAACCGCCGGCCTCCCCGGCCTGGCGGCTGCGCAAACCTTCGCGAGACAGAGTCGTGTTGGTGGCGATGATCGCATCGACCCGCAGGTTCCGTGCCACGTGGGCGATGTCCGAAAGCGCCGTTCGATCCAGATCCGGCGCGATCTTGACGAAGACGGGCCGTCGCACGGTCAGGGCATCGCGGGCCCGCATCACTCCGTCCAGCAACGCCTCCAGCGCCCTGGGGCCTTGCAATTCGCGAAGACGTTCCGTGTTTGGCGATGAGACATTGACGGTCAGGAAGTCGGCGGTCCCGCCCGCGATGCGGACCACTTCTGCGAAATCCGCAGCGCGATCGGTGCTGTCCTTGTTCGCTCCGATATTCAATCCCGCTGGAATGCCCCGTGGTCTGGCTTCCAGTCGCGCGGCGATGGCCGCTGCGCCGTCGTTGTTGAACCCGAACCGGTTGATGATCGCGCGATCTTCGGCAAGGCGAAACAGCCGCGGCCTGCGATTCCCGGGTTGCGCGCGCGGCGTGGCGGCGCCAAGTTCAATGAAGCCGAAACCAGCTTTCATCAGCGCTGACACTGCGCGGGCATTCTTGTCGAAACCTGCCGCCAGACCGATCGGATTGGCAAGATCCAGACCCGCCATTTCAAGCCTCAACCTGTCCGACGTGACAGGCCGGCCGGGCAGGGGCGCCAATCCGGTCGCCAGCGCCCGGATCGAAAGGTCATGTGCGCGTTCCGGATCCAGCCGGTGCAGGAAGGCAAGACCCAGCTTCTCGACCATGCTCATTCCAGAATTCCGACGTCATGACCATCCGTGCCCGGCAGGATCAGACGTGTCCAGATCACGTCCGACAACAACAGGTCCCGGTAGAGATGCGGGAACATGTCGCCGCCGCGTGCAGGCTCCCACCGCAGGCAATCGCCCATCGCATCCGATTCACATGCCAGAAGCATCAGCTCGCTATCTTTGCGGAAATGTTTATTCAGCGTCGCCTTGACCTGGTCCGAAGCGGAAAAATGCACGAAGCCATCCAACACATCAACGGAAGCGCCGGCGCTGCGTCCGGACGTTCTAAGCGTGGCCCATTCTTCCAGCCTCAGTATCTTGTAGATCCGCATGGCGGCATTTGCGGCACCTCTCCGCACAAGGTCAAGCCCGGCCGCGTTCTGCAACCTGCTTGACAACTTTTCCTGCGATGGCAGCGTCGGGAAGATTTGACCCCGCGCGGACGCTGCGCCACTCTGGCGCAGTCAGACCAACAGGGCCGGAAGGGGAATCACATGGCGCTTCGTTTGTTTACCGCCGCATCGATCGCCGCGCTGATGGCGGGATCGGCGCAGGCTGAAATGGTGCTGCATGTGCTGCATACCAACGATCTGCACAATCGGATCGAACCGATCAACAAATATGACAGCACCTGTGACCAAGAGACGCAAGATGCGGGCGAGTGTTTCGGCGGGGTCGCGCGCGTGGCGGCAAAAGTCAGGGAACTGCGTGACAAGATCACCTCGGAGGGTGGCAATGTGGTCGTGCTGGATGCGGGCGATCAGTATCAGGGCAGCCTGTTTTACACGACCTACAAGGGCACGGACGTGGCAGAGTTCATGACCGATATCGGCTATGACGCGATGTCCGTCGGCAATCATGAATTCGATGACGGTCCCGAAGGGCTGGCAGTCCTGGCCGATGGCGTGGAATTTCCGATTTCCTCCGGCAACCTGGACCTTTCGCAGTCAAATGTGTTGAAAAGCAGGATCGACGACACGGTGACGCTGGATGTGGGTGGCCAGAAGATCGGTATTGTCTCGGCGCTGGCGACCGATACGCCAGAAATTTCGTCGCCCGGTCCCGATGTTATCGTCACTGACGATATCGAGGCGTTGAAAGCCGATGTGAAGACGCTGACCGACCAGGGTGTGAACAAGATCATCGCGCTGACCCATGTCGGTTATCTGCGCGATCAGGAAATTGCCAGAGAGGTGCCGGGCATCGATGCCATCATCGGCGGTCATTCCCACACCCTACTGGGCGAGGGGGAGGACGCAGCCGGACCCTATCCGACCATGGTCTCGGGCCCCGATGGCGTCGAGGTTCCTGTTGCGACTGCCGCCTCGTATTCCAGATATCTTGGCCATCTTATTCTGACGTTCGATGACGAAGGCAAGTTGATCAAGGCCGAGGGCAAGCCGATCCTTCTGGATAGTTCCGTTCCCGAGGACGAGACGATCGTCGCTCGCGTCAAGGAAATGGCCGCGCCGATCGAGGAACTGCGCCAGAAGGTCGTCGCCGAGACCGCGGCGCCCATCGACGGAGACCGCATCAATTGTCGGGCGCGGGAATGCGAAATGGGCGATCTGGTGGCTGATGCGATGCTGGATCGGGTCAAGAATCAGGGCATGAGCATCGCGATCGCCAATGGCGGCGGCCTGCGTGCCTCGATCGCCCAAGGGCAGGTGACGATGGGCGACGTCTATTCCGTACTGCCTTTCCAGAATACGCTGGCAACATTTCGTCTGAAGGGTGCCGACGTGGTCTCTGCCTTGGAAAACGGCGCCAGCAAATATGAGGAAGGCGCCGGTCGCTTTGCACAGGTCGCCGGTCTCAAATATACTGTTGATCCATCGGCCGAGGCGGGTAGTCGGATCAGCGAAGTGATGGTCCGCAAAGATGGCGGATGGAGCCCAATCGATCCCGCCGCGACCTATGGCGTGGTATCGAACAACTACATGCGCGCAGGCGGGGATGGGTATTCGGTCTTCGCGGCGAACGCGACCGATGCCTATGATTTCGGTCCTGATCTGGCACAGGTCCTGGCTGACTATCTTGCGGCCCAAGGTGCGGAATACAAGCCCGCCATGGACGGCCGCATCACCGTCAAGGGGGAATGAGCGGTGCGAAACGCAAACGACCTCAAACGAGGGCCATTCTCGGCACGAGGACGAGATGGTTGGAAAATTCCGTGACTCCAACAACCGGAGCACACTTCGTCCCGATAATCGGTATTATGGAACAATTTGGTATTGATACCGGACACTGCGGATGGTCGCTGGCAGTTTGAACCGGCTTGCTTGCCGGTCGCCGATCCGCGACATTCGCCATAAAAAAGCAAGGAGACTTCAATGGCGGTTTCCCCTCCGGTTTGCGATTTCGGTGCGCCGTGGCATGATTTCACGCTACCCGATCCCGATGGCAAGGCTGTTTCCCTGGCTGATATCGAGGGCTCGAAGGGCACGCTGGTCATGTTCATCTGCAACCATTGCCCCTATGTGCAGGCGGTTCTCGATCGCATCGTGCGCGACGCGAAAGAGATGCAGGCGGCCGGTATTGGCGTTGTCGCGATCTCGGCCAATGATGTGGTCGAGTATCCCGGCGACGGTCCCAAGCAGATGAAGGCAGAGGCCGAAAAACACGGTTTCAGCTTTCCCTATCTTTACGACAAGAGCCAGGATACGGCCCGCGCCTATGGTGCGGAATGCACTCCGGATTTCTTCGGCTACAACGCGGATGGCAGGTTGCAGTATCGGGGCCGGCTGGATTCCTCGACACGGCAGGCTGGTCCCGCGGATGCGAAACGCGAATTGCGGGACGCGATGATGATGATTGCCAAGACAGGAAAAGGACCGGTAAATCAGGTGCCTTCGATGGGATGTTCGATCAAGTGGAAATCCGCATGAACGTCTGCATGGCGCCATGCCCGATCGTTTTCGACCTTGACGGCACGCTGATCGACAGCGCTCCGGACATCCATGCATGCGTCAATGCGGTCCTGCGTCAAAATCGGTTGGCGCCGCTGGGCCAGGATCGGGTGCGCAGTTTCATCGGCGGTGGTGTGGACCTTCTTTGGACCAGGATCATCGCCGCGCTGAGGATCGATCCGGCGTACAGATCAGATCTGATCGCATCCTTCATGACCCGCTATCACGACGCGACCGCGCTGACGCGGCTGTTTCCCGGGGTGGTTGAGGCGCTTGGCACGCTGGCCGACCGCGGGCATCCTCTGGGGATCTGCACCAACAAGCCGATGGGGCCGACGCGCGCGATTCTTGATCATTTTGGAATTGCGGGGTCCTTCGCCCATGTCACCAGCGGCGATTGCCTGCCCCAGAAGAAGCCCGATCCCGCGCCGCTGCGGGCCGCGCTTGCCGCGCTTGGGGCCGATCCGGCTCAGCCGCGCGCAATCTATGTCGGTGACAGCGAATTCGACGCCAGATGCGCCGCGGCGATACAGGTGCCGTTCCTGATCTACACCAAAGGTTATCGCCTGAAGCCGGTCGCAGATTTGCCCCACGATGCTGCCTTCGACGATTTCGCTGCCCTCCCCGCCCTGATCGAGACGCGCGTGATGGTCTGAGCCGGCACGAGCCGGGCGCTTGACAAAAGCCGTTCCGTCGCGCCATGTCTCGGCATTCCCAGCAAGAGGCAGTTCATGGACCTGCGCCAACTCAGCCACAGCATCGCGGTCTCGCCGCAGATCACGCCCGAGGATGTGCCGCAACTGGCCGAGGCCGGATTTCGCGTGCTGATCAACAATCGGCCCGACGCCGAGGTGGACTCGTCCCTTGACCACGAGGTCATGGCAGCGGCAGCAGAGAAGGAGGGAATGGAATACCACTACCTTCCCTTCTCACCCGGCCAGATCACACCGGAACTGATCACCGATTTCGCGCAGGCAACCGCAGGCCGCGGCCCGATCATCGCCTATTGCCGGTCCGGCCACAGATGCACCGTGCTATGGGCGCTGAGCCAGGCCGGAAAGCGCCCTCGGGCTGAAATCATCGATGTGGCCCGCGACGCGGGCTATGACCTGACGCCGGTTCTTCCGCTGATCGATTCGCTGGCAAGCAGGCGCGGCTGATCCGCGATCCTGGCTCAGGCGGGCACGTCCAGCGCGCGCTTGACGTTCGCCGTCCAGCCCAGTAGCCGCTTGTCGCCCGCAAGGATGGCCGGACGCTTCATCACGGCGGGTCTGGCTTCCATCATCGCAACCGGATCGGCGGCGCGTTCTTCCTCGGACATGCCGCGCCATGTCAGGCTGGCGCGATTCACGATCCGATCGCCGAAATCCTTGACCAGACCGGCCCTTTCAGCTTCGGATAAAGGTTCTTTCTGCACGTCGCGGAAGTTTACTCGCCAGCCATGATCTTCCAGTGCGGCAATTGCTTTCTGGCAGGTCGAACAATGGCCCAGCCCATACATTTGCAGTGTTTTCGACATGGCGGAAACCTCGGCTCAGGGAACGAACGGATAGTCGCAGGCCGAAAGCATCGTGATCACGGCGGCAAGACGCATGAAAACCTTCGGAAAACGACGGTCCGATTATCGTCACGCCCTGCCCTGTCGGCAAGTCACAAATCCTCTTCCGGCGGGTGCTGGTGCAAGCTGCGGCGGACCCGCCGCATCGCCCACCAGACGAACAGCACCGCAAGCGGCGTCAGTCCGGCGATCAGATAGGCCTTGTCGATGCCTGTCGCGTTGGCCAGTGGATACAATGCATAGGACAGAAGTCCGACCGCGTAATAGCTGATGGCGACGACGGACAGGCCCTCGACGGTATGTTGCAGGCGCAATTGCAGATCGGCGCGGCGATCCATCCGTTTCATCAGCGCCTGGTTCTGGGCCGAACGTTCCACATCGACCCGCGTCCGCAGCAGATCCCCGGCCCGTCTGGCGCGTTCCACCATGGTCTTCAACCGTTCTTCATTCGACACCACGGTGCGCATCGCGGGCTGATAGCGGCGGCGCATGAATTCGGTCAGCATCTGCCGGCTCATGAAGCGCGTCTCGCGCAGGGCGCTGACGCGGTCCATCACGATCGCCTCATAGGCCTTTGTTGCGCCGAAGCGAAAGGAATGCTGCACCGCCTGAGCCTCGAGCTCGGCCGAGACGGCCAGAAGATCGTGCAGCACCGCGTCGGCTGCGCGGTCGTCATCGGTCATCCCCTCGACAATGGCCGACAGGCGCGGTTCCAACTCGTTCAGGCGGCGCGACAGGCCGCGGGCGCGCCCCAGGCCCAGCATGGACATGGCGCGATAGGTTTCCAGCTCGACCAGGCGGTGCACGATGCGCCCGATCCTGCCCTCGCCCACGTCAGGACGCACGAAAATGGCAAAGCGCATCCAGCCATCCGCGTCGATACGGAAATCGCCCGCGATCATCGCGGCTTCCTCGAGCACCCAGACGGCGGTCAGGCTGTCACGCGCGAACCAGTCCGAAATCCTGTCCAGCGCCTCTTGCGGATGCGCGGGCAGCGTGTCGATCTGAACCATCACCGCCGCGACCCGCCTGCCCGGCGCGCCCTTCTGCCATTCCTCGGAAAAGATGGCGGCGGCCGACGGATCGAAGGGACGGATCGGCAGGCCCGGCGTCGTGGCCATGTAGGTCACGAATTCGGTGTGGCTTTCCCATTTCAGGTCATGCCGGCCCAACCGGCCCTGATAGTGACTCTCGTCGGGATCGGGTCGCGGACCGCCATGGCGATCCACCAGTTCCGACAGATGCGCCATGTCGCGCGCGAGATCGCGATTGGCGGCGTCGCGCGGCTCCTTGAAGGCCACGAAGACACAGGTGGACGGCGCCTTCAGACGAGGCGAGGGACGGGCATGAAGTTCGTTCACCAGCGCATAGCGCAACGGATGTTCGGTTGCCGGGCCCACGCCGTTCTCCTTTAGCTGCGGCTGCCGCAGAACAGGATATACAACACCCCGCCGACGCCGGCGCCGATCAGCCAGCCAAACCCCGACAGCGATTGCAAGGCAGGCAGCCACACTGTCCCGATCGAGAACAGCGCCGCCAGGCCGACCGCCATGATCGCGCGCATGTTCCAACCGCGATCATAATAGTAGCGGCCGGTGGGATCCTCGGTGAACAGATCCTGCACGACCAGATGCCGCTTCTGCACGACATAATAATCCGCGATCAGGATTCCGTAGAGCGGAGCCAGGATCGCGCCCAGCGTATCGACAAAGCCCGCGATGCCGATGGTC
The DNA here is from genome assembly GCA_002294185.1 of Paracoccus sp. UBA889. Lineage (GTDB taxonomy): Bacteria > Pseudomonadota > Alphaproteobacteria > Rhodobacterales > Rhodobacteraceae > Paracoccus. Next base: position 92,027 of record DBFD01000046.1, on the reverse strand, counting down.
GAGATCAGCGACAGCCACAGCGCGCCGATAACAAAGGCGATCAGCGCCGCGATGACGCCGCCGGTCTTTGCGCTGATGCTGGCAGGGGCCATGTTGGCGATGTCATAGGCGGCCGGGATGAAGTTCGCTACAAGGTTGATGCCGACAGTCGCCGCGAAGAAGGTGACCGCCGCGATCAGCGTCAGCGCCAGGCTGTCCACCCGCTCGACGATGGCGGTCGGATCGGTCAGCCTTTCACCAAACAGCACGACCGATCCCGCGGTGATGAAAAGCGCGATGAAACTGAAGAAGGCCATCGAGACAGGCAGGCCCCAGAAATTGCCGCGGCGCATCTGTCCCTCTGTCTTCACGAAGCGCGAGAAATCGCCGAAATTGATCACCACGGCGGCGAAATAGGCAACCATCGTGCCGACCACCGCGATGAAACCCACGACCGGACTGCGCGTGCTTTCGGCATCGGCCTGGAAAATGACGCCGATTTCCGAAAAGATTCCGTTGCCGGCCTTCCACCAGATCATCAGCGCCAGCGCGATCATGACAAGATAGACGAACGGCCCGGCCCAGTTCAGAAACTTGCCAACCCATTCGATTCCCATCAGGAACAATCCGATCTGGAATCCGGCGACGATGACATAGGCGATCCAGTCGATGCCGCTCAGGCCCAGAAACCCGCCACCTACGCCGTCGACCGCGAACACTGCGCTGATCGCCAGAGCCACCGCCGTCGAGGCGAAATAGGTCTGCACCCCATACCAGAAGATCGCGACGATTCCGCGCACCAGCGCCGGAAACCGTGCGCCCCTGACCCCCATCGCGGCACGCGCCATCACCGCATAGGGAATGCCGTAGCGCACGGAGGGCCGGCCCGACAGGTTCACCAGCCACATCACCAGAAGCCCGGCCACGACGATGGCCGCGAAGGTCAGCCAGCCGTTCAGCCCGTATGACAGGAACAGCGACGCCGCCAGCGTGTAGCCGAACAGGCTCTGGATGTCGTTGTTCCAGACGTTGAAGATCTCGAACGCGCCCCAGTTGCGCCGCTGATGCGGAACCGGTGCGAGGTCCTCGTTATAAAGCGACGGATCGCCGCCGCCGACATGGATATAGTCCGGGTGATCCGTCATCACTGTCCCTCATCTTCTCTGGGCGCCATCACAGCCCGGTGAGGCTCCGCCGCGCAAGTGGCTGTGTCGCACGGAAAGGGTTTCAGGGCGCCTTGTCACGGATTTCGGGATCGGATCCCGGCGCAGGCTGCCCGAAAAACAGGCATCCAGCGCGGCCGGGAGGCTCTGGGGCGACGCCGTCCTTCGGGTCGCCCCCTACGGCCCTGACCGATCACTCCAGCAGCGGCAGCAGCTTGTTCACCGAATCCTTGGCATCGCCATAGAACATGCGCGTGTTTTCCTTGTAGAACAGCGGATTCTCGATGCCGGAATAGCCGGTGCCCTGCCCGCGCTTGCTGACGAAGACCTGTTTCGCCTTCCAGACCTCCAGAACCGGCATCCCGGCGATGGGGCTGTTGGGATCCTCTTCGGCGGCCGGGTTCACGATGTCGTTCGAGCCGATGACGATCGCCACGTCCGTGGACGGGAAATCCTCGTTGATCTCGTCCATCTCCATCACGATGTCATAGGGCACCCTGGCCTCGGCCAGCAGCACGTTCATGTGGCCCGGCAGACGGCCCGCAACGGGGTGGATGGCAAAGCGCACCTCCTTGCCGGCCGCGCGCAGCTTGCGGGTCAGTTCGCTGACCGCGCCCTGCGCCTGTGCCACCGCCATGCCATAGCCGGGCACGATGATGACGCTGTCGGCATCGTTCAGCGCCGCCGCCACACCATCGGCGTCGATCGGGATCTGCTCGCCCTCGATCTCGGCCGCGGGGCCGGTCTGACCGCCAAAGCCGCCCAGGATCACGCTGACGAAGTTCCGGTTCATCGCCTTGCACATGATATAGCTGAGGATCGCGCCCGACGATCCGACCAGAGCGCCGGTCACGATCAGCAGATCGTTGGACAGCGTGAAGCCGATCATCGCCGCGGCCCAGCCCGAATAGCTGTTCAGCATCGACACGACGACCGGCATGTCCGCGCCGCCGATGCCCATGATCAGGTGGTAGCCGATGAAGAAGGCCAGAGCCGCGACCAGGATCAGCCAGAACATCCCCGGTCCGACCCCGGTGAAATACAGCAGACCCAGGATCAGCGCCAGAATCAGGGCGCCGGCGTTCAGCATATGGCCGCCCGGCAGCTTCTTGGGCTTGCCGTCGACCTTACCGGCCAGCTTGCCGAAGGCGACGACCGATCCGGTAAAGGTCACCGCGCCGATGAAGACGCCAAGGAAAACCTCGATCTTCAGCATCGCGATCTCGGCCGGGCTCTTGTCCGCCAGAACGGCGGCAAAACCCTGGAATTCGTAGGCAAGGCCCTCGGCCTTGAGGCGCAGAACGCGCGCCATCTCGATCTGGGCGTTGAAGCCGACGAAGACGGCCGCCAGACCGACCAGTGAATGCATCGCCGCGACAAGCTGGGGCATTTCGGTCATCTGCACGCGCTTGGCGACGACCCAGCCGACGCCGCCGCCGATGGCGATCATGATCAGCGACAGGAACCAGTTGCCGGCGCCGGGACCGAACAGGGTCGCCAGGACCGCAAGGGCCATGCCGACGATGCCATACCAGATCGCGCGCTTGGCGCTTTCCTGTCCCGAAAGCCCCCCCAGCGACAGGATGAAGAGGATGGCGGCGACGACGTAGGCCGCGGTGGTGAATCCGTAATCCATGCCTGCGCCCCCTTACGATTTCTGGAACATGGCCAGCATCCGGCGCGTGACCAGAAAGCCGCCGACGATATTGACCGAGGCCATCAGCACGGCCAGGGTCGCGAGGATCAGCACCCAGGCCGAGCCCGATCCGATCTGCAGCAGCGCGCCCAGGATGATGATCGAGGAAATCGCGTTGGTGATCGCCATCAGCGGCGTATGCAGCGAATGGGCCACGTTCCAGATGACCCGGAAACCGACGAAACAGGCCAGCACGAAGACGATGAAGTGCGACATGAAGCTGGCAGGCGCGACAAGGCCGATCAGCAGCAGCAGGATCGCGCCGCCCGCAAGCAGCGTGACCTGGGACCGGGTTTCGGCCTTGAAGGCGGCGACCTCTGTTGCGCGACGCTCTTCCGGGGTCAGTTCCTTTTTCTTTTCCTTGGGCTTCTGGACCGCGATCGCGGCCACCTTGGGCTTGGGCGGCGGATAGGTGATGTCGTGGTCATGGACCACCGTCGCGCCGCGGATCACATCATCTTCCATGTTGTGGACGACAACGCCGTCTTTTCCGGGGGTCAGATCGGTCATGAAGTGACGGATGTTGTTTCCGTAAAGTTCCGAGGACTGGGTCGCCATTCGGCTGGCGAAATCGGTATAGCCGATGATCACCACGCCATTCTCGGTCACGATGCGTTCGTCCGCGACGGTCAGTTCGCAATTGCCGCCCTTTTCGGCCGCGAGATCCACGATGACGCTGCCGGGCTTCATCGCCTCGACCATGTCGCGGGTCCACAGGACCGGCGCATCCCGGCCCGGAATCAGCGCCGTGGTGATGACCACGTCCATGTCGGGGGCCAGTTCGCGGAATTTCTTCAGCTGCGCCTCGCGGAATTCGGGGCTGGAGGGCGCGGCATAGCCGCCGGTCTCGGCGCCGTCCCTGGTCTGCTCCTCGAAATCCAGATAGACGAATTCCGCGCCCATCGATTCGATCTGCTCGGCCACTTCGGGACGCACGTCGAAGGCATAGACGCGCGCGCCAAGGCTGGTCGCGGTCCCGATGGCGGCCAGTCCGGCGACGCCCGCGCCCACGATCAGGACCTTCGCCGGCGGCACCTTGCCCGCGGCCGTCACCTGGCCCGTGAAGAAGCGGCCGAAATTGTTCGCCGCCTCGATGACCGAACGATAGCCGGCGATATTGGCCATCGAGGACAGCGCATCCATCTTCTGCGCGCGGCTGATGCGCGGCACCATGTCCATGGCGATGGCGGTGATGCCCTGTTGCCTGGCCTTGTCCAGCAGATCGGCGTTCTGCGCGGGATAGAGGAACGAGATCAGCGTCTGCCCCTCGCGCATCTGCCCGATCTCGGATTCCGAGGGGGGGCGCACCTTGGCCACGATATCGACCGCGCCGATCAGCGCCGCGGCGTCCGGTTCCACGCCGACGCCGGCAGCGCGGTAATCGTCATCGGAAAACCCGGCTGCCGCACCTGCACCGCTTTCGACAAATGCCTCGTGCCCCAGCTTGCGAAGATGCGTCGCCGAAGACGGCGTGATCGCAACTCGCGCCTCCCCGGCGAAGCCTTCCTTCAAAGCGCCAATCTTCATGGCCTCGATGCCCCCTCGCTGAATTCCAAATTCTGTCGCTGAACCCATAGCATTGCGCAACAATCTTTCACAAGACCGTGGTTGCGGCCCAGCCATTCCGCGGCACCTCTCGCCTGACGCGGACAAACTGCGGGTCGGTCGCCACGAAAAATGCCGCGCGGCACCCGTCCGCGCGGCATTCCATCGCTTTTCCTTGAACTGCCCGCGAGGGTCAGTTCGCCGGCGCGGTCTGGGTCGTGCTGTCCGCTCCGGCGCTGCCCTGCGTGCCCGAGGTGCCGGCCGACCCGTCCGTGGCGGTGCCGGTCTCGGGGGCGGGAGTGGTCGTGGTCGAAGGCTGGGTCGTGGCCGGTTGATCGGTGACCGCCTCATCGACTGCATTGGCCGCATCCGACGCCGCCTCGGCCGCCGAATCGGCTGCGTTCTGGGCCGCATCGGCGGCGGACTGGACCGCCTGCCCCACGCTGTCGCCGGTCGCCTGGGCCGCGTTCTCGGCCGCAGTGGCCGCATCGCTTGCTGCATTTTCAGCCGCGGTCGCAGCGTCGCTGGCAGCGTTCTCGGCGGCAGTGGCGGCCTCGTTCGCAGCCGCCTCGGCATCGGCGGCGGCGTTGTCGGCTGCCGATTGCGTCTCGGTGCCCGCCGTCTGGTCTGCCGGCGCCGCGACCGGATCGGTCGCCGTGGTGGTATCGGCCGCGGGAACATCGGTTGTCGTGGTCACGGTCGTGGTGTCGCCTTCGACCGCCACGGTGTCATCGGTCATGAACCGTTGCAGCACGAAATAGGCCAAGGCCAGCGCCAGAAGAACACCGATGATCAGCGGCAGTGCCGAGGACCGGCGCTCGACCGGCTCGACATAGGTTTCCTTGGGCGCGGCAGGGTCGCGATCGACGGGATCGGTGCGCTTCGGGTCATTCGGGTCATAGGTCATGTGCTGCCCTCCAATTTGTGCTGACAAGACGCGCGCTTAGCGCCCCTTTCTCTGTCTTCTGCCCGCGACGCTGTCAATCGGGCCCCAGCGGGATGCCGGCTTGCGACCGGGCCCTCAGGCGAATAACACCAGTGGAAAGATCAGGTTCCCCCTGAACCGACAGGTTTTTTTGACCGGAGCACGCGATGACACGGCAGCCTCAGCAGACGACGCAATTTCTTGCCGACTACCGGCCGTTTCCCTTCCTGCTGTCCGAAACCCGGCTGGATTTCGAACTCGGCCCGCACGCGACGCTGGTGCGCGCCGATCTTTCGCTGACCCCGCGCGATGTCTCGAAGGTCGAGGATCTGGTGCTGGACGGTGGCAAGGAGGTTGCGCTTCGCTCGCTCAGAATCGACGGGACCGAACCCGACCCCGTCCATGTCAGCCGCGACGATGAGACCCTGCGCATCGCCGCCGCCGCCCTGCCCCGGACCGCCTTCACGCTGAGCACCGAGGTCAGCATCGATCCTGCCGCCAATACCGCGTTCGAGGGATTGTACATGTCGGGCGGCATGTATTGCACCCAGTGCGAGGCCGAAGGATTCCGCCACATCACCTTCTATCCCGACCGGCCCGACGTGATGGCGACATTTCGGGTCAGCATCCGTTCGGACATGCCGGTGCTTCTGTCGAACGGCAATCCTGTCGAAAACCGTGACGGAATGGCCGAATGGCACGATCCCTGGCCCAAGCCCAGCTATCTGTTCGCGCTGGTCGCGGGCAAACTGGTCGCGGTCTCCGACCGTTTCACGACGTGTTCGGGCCGCGAGGTGGCGCTGAATGTCTGGGTCCGTCCGGGCGACCAGGACCGCGCGGGCTTTGCCATGGAATCGCTTATCAAATCAATGAGATGGGACGAACAGGTCTATGGCCGCGAATACGATCTGGACGTGTTCAACATCGTCGCCGTCGATGATTTCAACATGGGCGCGATGGAAAACAAGGGCCTGAACATCTTCAACTCGAAGCTGGTCCTGGCCAGCCCGGAGACCGCGACCGACGCCGATTACGAACGTATCGAGGCGGTGATCGCGCATGAATATTTCCACAACTGGACCGGCAACCGCATCACTTGCCGCGACTGGTTCCAGCTTTGCCTCAAGGAGGGTCTGACGGTCTTTCGCGACCAGCAGTTCACCAGCGACATGCGCAGCGCGCCGGTCAAGCGGATCGAGGACGTGCGCGCCCTGCGCGCCCGCCAGTTCCGCGAGGATCAGGGTCCGCTGGCCCATCCGCCGCGGCCCGATCACTATGAGGAAATCAACAATTTCTACACCGCGACCGTCTATGAAAAGGGCGCCGAGGTGATCGGCATGTTGAAGCGTCTGGTCGGCGACGACGGCTATGCCAGGGCGCTGGATCTGTATTTCGACCGCCATGACGGCCAGGCGGCGACGATCGAGGACTGGCTGAAGGTCTTCGAGGATGCGACGGGCCGCGACCTGGCGCAGTTCAAGCATTGGTATACCGATGCCGGCACGCCGCGCCTGACCATGGCCGAGGATTGGGACGCCGATGCCAATCGTCTGACCCTGACCTTCACGCAGGACACGCCGCCCACGCCCGGCCAGGCCGACAAGCCCGCCCGTGTCATTCCCATCGCGGTCGGGCTGATCGGTCGCAATGGCGACGAGGTTCTGCCGACCCGGATGCTGGAGATGACCGAGGCGCGGCAAAGTTTCGATTTCGACGGGCTGGGCGCGCGGCCGGTCGTCTCGGCGCTGCGCGGCTTCTCGGCGCCGGTGATGCTGGATCGACCGCTGGACGACGCCACCCGCGCCTTCCTGCTGGCCCACGACACCGATCCCTTCGCCCGCTGGGAGGCCGGTCGCGATCTGGCCCTGTCGGCGCTGACCGCCCTGTCGCAGGGGCGCGAGGCGGGGGCCGATTTCGTCGATGCGATCGGCCGGCTGGCGGGCGACGACAGCGCCGATCCGGCCTTTCGCGCCCTGTGCCTGACCCTGCCCGGAGACGAGGATGTCGCCACCCGCCTGACAGCCCAGGGCGTGACGCCGGACCCGGATGCGATCCATGCCGCACGCGAGGGTCTTGCCCGCCGCGTGGCCGAGGCCCATGGCGATCTGCTGGCGGCGATCCATGACCGGATGCGGGTCGATGGCCCCTACTCGCCCGATGCGGCGGCGGCCAGGCGCCGCTCGCTCAGGATCGCGGCGCTCGGGCTGCTGAACCGCATCGACGGCGGCGACCGGGCCAGCGTGCTGTTCGGCAGCGCCGGCAACATGACCGAGCGGATGGCAGCGCTGATCTGTCTGATCCGGCGCGGCCGGGCGGCATCCGCGCTTTCGGCGCTGGAGGACGAATTCGGCGACAACCGGCTGGTGATGGACAAGTGGTTCTCGGTCCAGGTCATGGCCGCGCCGCCCGCCGAGGCGGTCGCGACCGCCCGCAGCCTGTCCGAACGCCAGGATTTCGACTGGAAGAACCCCAACCGCTTTCGTGCGCTGCTGGGCGGGCTTGCGGGCAACCACGCGGGTTTCCACGCGGCGGACGGATCGGGCTATGATTTCACCGCCGACTGGCTGATGCGGATGGATCGCGCCAATCCCCAGATCGCCGCCCGGATGTCCACCGCGTTCGAGACCTGGCCCCGGTATGACGCCACCCGCCGCGCCCGGGCGCTGGCGGCATTGCAGCGGATCGCCGCGATGGAAGGGATCAGCCGCAACCTGCGCGAGATGGTTTCGCGGATGATCGCCGCCGGAGCCTGAGGGCGCTTGTGGCGGCTCTTGTGGCGGGGCAGAATGGTGCAAATGAATGAATCGTCCGCCGATGCCAGGGCCGATATGCAGGCCCGACTCGATCCGCTGATTGCCGAGCGGGCACCGTGGCTCTATTCGGGAAAGGCGCACCACCGCATCGCCCGGCGGGTGATGATGCGGCTTCTGCGCTATCCGCGCACGATCCGGCTGGCGGCCGAACTGCGCGATCTGCCCACGCCCGAGATCATGCGCCGGATGACCGACCTGATCGTCCGCGACGTTCGTGTCTCGGGGATGGAAAATCTGCCGGCCAGCGGTCCCGCGCTGATCGTGTCGAACCATCCCACCGGCATCGCCGACGGAATTGTCATGCACGCGGTCCTGCAATCGCTGCGAGACGATCTTTTCATCTATGCCAATCACGACATGATCCGGGTCATGCCCCAGGTCGAGGATCTGATCGCGGGGGTGGAATGGCGCCAGGAAAAGCGCAGCCACGCCAAGACCAAGGCCACGATGGATTACACGCGCGATGCGCTTGGCGCGGGCCGGATCGGGCTGATCTTCCCTTCGGGCCGACTGGCCAAGCGGCAGGGCCTGACCCTGCACGAACGCCCCTGGATGGCCAGCGCCGCGATGATCGCGCGCAAGTTCGGCGTTCCGGTCATCCCGCTTCGCATCCGCGCCCGCAATTCGGTCCTGTTCTACCTGCTGGACGCGATCCATCCGACGCTGCGCGACGTGACCCTGTTCAACGAGGTGCTGAACAAGGCGCGCCAGAGCTATCGCATCACCGTCGGCGCGCCGATCGATCCGGCCACGCTGCCCAGGGGCAGCGACGAGGCCATCGCGATCCTGCGCGACGCGGCGCTGTCGCTGCCGCCGCCGGGCGAGGATGCGGCACGGCTGGCGCGGGGCGGCGGGGCGGTCGTGCGCCCGCGCCGGGCGAAAAGCCGCATCGCCTGAGCCCGGCCCCGGCCGGCACCCGGCTCAGGTCGGCCGGTCCAGGTGTCCCAATGCGCGGCCGGGGTCGATCCGGTCGCGGATCGCCTGTTTCAGGGTCCGGATGTCGGGAAATCCGCCATCGCGCCTACGCTCCCAGATGTCGCCGCCGTCCAGCGTGATGCGGAAGACACCACCACTGTCGTCGGGAATGATCGTGACCTGCAAATCAGGGCCGAAGGTCGACAGACATTCCTGCGCGTACCAGCCCGCCCGAAGCAGCCAGTTGCAGCCGGTGCAATAGGTGATCTCCAGATGCGCGCGTCGGGCGGCGGTCGGGTCCGTCATCACAGGGCCATGTCGTCGCGATGAATCAGGGCGGCACGGCCGGGATAGCCCAGCAGCGATTCGATCTCGGCCGAGCGGTGGCCGGCGATCCGGCGGGCCTCGTCGGCGGTATAGCGGGCAAGGCCGGTGCCCAGCGTCTGGCCCTGCGGACCCGCGATCGCGACCGGATCGCCGCGCCCGAAATCGCCCGCGACGGCGCGCACGCCGGCGGGCAACAGGGATTTGCCGCGGCGCAACGCCTCGGCGGCGCCCTGATCGACGGTCAGAACGCCCTTGGGTTTCATCGCCGCGATCCAGCGTTTGCGCGCGGCCTGGGGATCGCCCTCGGGCAGGAACCAGCTGCACCGCGCGCCGCCCGCCACCGCCGAAAGCGGCCGCATGACCGACCCTTCGGCGATCACCATCGCGCAGCCCCCGGCCACGGCGGTGCGCGCCGCCATCAGCTTGGTTTTCATGCCGCCCCTGGACAGGCCGGAGACCGGATCGCCGCCCATTGCCTCGATCGCGGGTGTCAGCTGCGCGATGATCGGCAGATGGCGCGCCTGCGGATCGGTCTTGGGATTGGCGGTATACAGCCCGTCCACATCCGACAGCAGCAGCAGCTGGTCGGCCCCGCAGGTCACGGCGATCTGCGCGGCAAGGCGGTCATTGTCGCCATAGCGGATCTCGTCCGTGGCCACGGTGTCATTCTCGTTCACGATCGGCACCACGCCCAAGCCCAGCAAGGTCTGCATCGTCGCGCGGCTGTTCAGGTATCGGCGGCGCTCGGCGCTGTCTTCCAGCGTCAGCAGGACCTGCGCGGTCTTGACCCCGTGCGGGGCCAGCGCCTCCTCATAGGCGCGGGCCAGCCGGATCTGGCCCACCGCCGCCGCTGCCTGCGCCTGTTCCAGCGGCAGCGCGCCGGAAGGCAGTTCCAGCACCCGCCGGCCAAGCGCGATCGACCCGGACGAGACCAGAACCACATCGGTGCCGCGCGCGCGCCATCGCGCCACGTCGTCGCACAGCCCGCGCAGCCAATCGCCGCGCAGCCCCTCGGGGCCGACCAGCAAGGCCGAGCCGATCTTGACGACCAGCCGGCGCGCCTGTTGCAGCGACGGGGCTAGGGCCGCCATGGCGCCTCGGGTTGATCTTCCGCCCCGGTCCCGCGCGATGGCGCGATCTCGGACCACAGGGCGCGCAGCACCTGCGGCACGCCCTGTTTCGAGACGCCCGACATCAGGTGGACCGGGCCGCCGGTCAGCGATTCCAGCACCGCCTGGCGTTCGGCGATGGTGTCATCGTCCAGCGCATCGATCTTGTTCAGCGCGGTGACGCGGGGCTTGGCCATCAGCACCGGCGAATAGGCGGCCAGTTCGTCAAGGATGGTGCGCGCATCCGCGCCCACATCCCCGGACGTGCCATCGATCAGATGCAGCAGCACGTTGCTGCGTTCGACATGGCCCAGGAACTGATCGCCCAGACCCCGGCCCTCGCTGGCCCCTTCGATCAGGCCCGGAATGTCGGCCATGACGAATTCGCGCCCGTCGATGCCGACCACGCCGAGGTTGGGATGCAGCGTCGTGAAGGGGTAGTCCGCGATCTTCGGCCGCGCGTTCGACACCGCGGCCAGAAAGGTCGATTTGCCGGCATTGGGCAGGCCGACCAGACCCGCATCCGCGATCAGCTTCAGGCGCAGCCAGATAGTGCGTTCCACCCCCGGCTGGCCGGGATTGGCGGTGCGCGGCGCGCGGTTGGTCGAGGTCTTGAAATGCAGGTTGCCCCAGCCGCCATTGCCGCCGCGCGCCAGCAGCACGCGGCTGCCCGGTTCCGTCAGATCCGCGATCACCGTTTCCCCGTCCTCGTCCAGGATCTCGGTGCCGGCCGGCACCCTCAGCACGATATCCTCGCCCGACCGGCCGGTCATCTGGCTGCCCATGCCGTGCTGACCGGACCGGGCGAAGAAATGTTGCTGATAGCGAAAGTCGATCAGCGTGTTCAGCCCGGGCGCGGCCTCGGCCCAGACATCGCCGCCCCTGCCGCCATCGCCGCCGTCGGGACCGCCATATTCGATGAATTTCTCGCGCCGGAACGACACGCAGCCCGCGCCCCCCCCGCCCGAGCGGATATGAACCTTGGCGAGATCGAGAAACTTCATGGCTCGGGCTCCTTTGCGCCCACGCGATACGCGGATGCGGACCGGCGCGCAAGGGATGGCAAAAGGCCCCGCGCTGCCTATGTAGAGGTCGAAGGAGCCAGCCATGATCCACTTCGACAACAGCTATGCCCGCCTGCCCGATGGGTTCTTCGCGCGTGTCGATCCGACCCCGGTGCCCGCGCCGCGCCTGCTGGCGCTGAACCAGCCGCTGGCGGATCGGCTGGGCCTGGACGCGGATTGGCTGCGCGGGCCGGAGGGCGTGGCGATGCTGTCGGGCAATGCCATGCCGGAGGGGGCCGAGCCCATCGCCCAGGCCTATGCGGGCCATCAGTTCGGCGGCTTCGTGCCCCAGTTGGGCGACGGCCGGGCGGTGCTGCTGGGCGAGGTGGTCGGGCCGGACGGCGCGCGGTTCGACATCCAGCTGAAAGGCTCGGGCCGGACGCCGTTCTCGCGTCAGGGCGACGGGCGGGCCTGGATCGGGCCGGTCCTGCGCGAATATGCGGTCAGCGAATTCATGGCGGCGATGGGCGTGCCGACGACGCGGGCGCTGGCGGCCGTGGCGACCGGCGAAACGGTCTGGCGCGAGAACGGCTTTCCGGGTGGTGTGCTGACCCGCGTCGCGGCCAGCCATATCCGTGTCGGCACCTTCCAGTTCTTCGCCGTCAGGGGTGATGAGGCGCGGCTGGCGGCGCTGACCGACCACGTCATCGCGCGGCATTATCCGCAGGCGACCGGTCCCCTGTCGCTGCTGGATCACATCGTGGCCCGGCAGGCCGAAACCATCGCCGCCTGGATGGCCCTGGGCTTCATCCACGGCGTGATGAACACCGACAACATGGCGGTGTCGGGCGAGACCATCGATTACGGTCCCTGCGCCTTCATGGACGGCTATCATCCCGACACGGTCTTTTCCTCGATCGATCACGCAGGCCGCTATGCCTGGGCGCAGCAGCCCCAGATCGCGGTCTGGAATCTGGCGCAGCTGGCCAGTTGCCTGATCCCGCTGATGGGCGAACGCGATGCCGCGATCGAGGCCGCGACCCGATCGGTCCATGCCTTCGCGCCGCTCTACGAGGCGGCGTGGCTGCGGCGTTTCGGAGAAAAGCTGGGACTGACGGGCGTCGCGCCGGTCAAGGACCTGGCCGAAGGGCTGCTGACGCTGATGGCGCGGGAACGGGCGGATTTCACGCGCGTCTTCGCCGGGCTGGCCGATGGCGGCGCCCGCGACGAATTCACCGATCCGACGGCCTTCGATGCCTGGGCAGAGGGCTGGCGAAGGAGCGATCCCGACCCGGCGCTGATGGCCCATGCCAATCCGCGGCGCATTCCGCGCAACCACCGGATCGAGGCGGCCATCGCCTCGGCCGTGGCCGGCGACATGGCGCCCTTCGAACATCTCTTCCTGGCCGTGACCCACCCCCGCGAGGATCGCGCCGACTGGGCCGACCTGGCCCGGGCGCCGCTGCCGGAACAGGCAGTCAGACAGACTTTTTGCGGAACCTGATGGCGGCGGGGGGGCGTTGCCCCCCATCCTCTTGCAGAGGATTCCCCCCAAGGTATTTTGAAAGAGTGCGAGGGGACGGGCCGGGTGCTGAAACTGGCAAGCTACAATCTTCACAAGTGCCGGGGCGTGACCGGACCCCACGCGCCCGAGCGCAATCTGGCGGTCATCGCCGCGCTGCGGCCCGACATCATCGCCCTGCAGGAGGTGGATTTCCGCTTCGGTGCCCGCCCCGAGGCGCTGCCGCGCGGATTGATCCGCGACGCCACGGGGCTGGTCGCGGTCGAGATCACCGGTCGGACCGGCGAGCAGTCGCTGGGCTGGCATGGGCAGACCATCCTCATGCGCCCGGATCTTGCCGCGGCCGCGACCGTCCGGCGTCTGCCCCTGCCGGGGCTGGAGCCGCGCGGCGCCGTGGCGGTGCGGCTGCCGGGGTTGACGGTGATCGGAATGCATCTGGGTCTGGCGCGATCCTCGCGCCGGGCCCAGTTGCAGCGCATCACCGCGCAGGCGGCGCGGATCGCGGGTGATCATGTGGTGATGATGGGCGATTTCAACGAATGGCGCGACGATCGCGGCCTGGAATCGCTGGCCGGATTCCGGGTGATCGCGCCGGGCCCCTCGTATCCCGCCCCCCTGCCCCGGCTGGCTCTGGACCGGATCGCCATGTCACGGCACCTGCACCTGCTGGACAGCGGCGTCTTCGCGGGCGCACGGGCGCGCGACGCCTCGGACCACCTTCCGATCTGGGCCGAGATCGCCCTGCCCTGACGAAAGCGGCTTTCGGCCTGCCGCCTTCGCGGGTATGCAGGCGCCGACACAGCAACGGAGGGGCTTCATGTCTGCCATCATCGATATCTTCGCCCGCGAGATCCTGGACAGCCGCGGCAATCCGACCGTCGAGGTCGATGTGACGCTGGAGGACGGCACCATGGGCCGCGCCGCCGTGCCCTCGGGCGCATCGACCGGGGCGCATGAGGCGGTCGAGAAGCGCGACGGCGACAAGGCGCGCTACATGGGCAAGGGCGTGCTGGAGGCCGTGGCCGCCGTCAATGGCGAGATTGCCGAAAACCTGATCGGCGAGGACGCATCCGAACAACGCGCCATCGACGCGATGATGTGCGACCTGGACGGCACCCCCAACAAGGGCCGGCTGGGCGCGAATGCGATCCTGGGCGTCAGCCTGGCAGTGGCCAAGGTCGCGGCCGAGGATTCCATGCAGCCGCTGTATCGCTATGTCGGCGGCACCTCGGCGCGGATCCTGCCGGTGCCGATGATGAACATCATCAATGGCGGCGAACATGCCGATAACCCGATCGACATCCAGGAATTCATGATCATGCCGGTCAGCGCAAGCTCGATCCGGGATGCCGTGCGCATGGGATCAGAGATTTTTCACACGCTGAAGAAGGAATTGTCCGCGGCGGGCCTGTCCACGGGGATCGGCGACGAGGGCGGCTTTGCGCCGAACCTTTCCAGCACCCGCGATGCGCTGGATTTCATCCTGAAAGCGGTCGAGAAGGCCGGCTACAAGCCCGGCGACGACATCATGCTGGCGCTGGACTGCGCCTCGACCGAATATTTCAAGGGCGGCAAATACGAGATGAAGGGCGAGGGCAAGTCGCTGTCGCCGCAGGAAAACGTCGATTACCTCGCCGCCCTGTGCGACGCCTATCCGATCCTCTCGATCGAGGATGGCTGTTCCGAGGATGATTGGGACGGCTGGAAGCTGCTGACCGATCGCCTGGGCGAACGCGTGCAACTGGTCGGCGACGACCTGTTCGTGACCAATCCCGAACGGCTGGCCGAGGGCATCGAAAAGGGCTGCGCCAATTCGCTGCTGGTCAAGGTCAACCAGATCGGCACGCTGTCGGAAACGCTGGACGCCGTGCGCATGGCCGACCGCGCAGGCTATACCAGCGTCATGTCGCACCGTTCCGGCGAGACCGAGGACGCGACCATCGCCGATCTGGCCGTGGCCACCAATTGCGGCCAGATCAAGACCGGCAGCCTCGCCCGATCCGACCGGCTGGCGAAATACAACCAGTTGATCCGGATCGAAGAAATGCTGGGGGCGACGGCGGAATATGCCGGCCGCTCGATCCTGCGCTGACAGGCGCGGCACGGCCGCCCCGCCGCCCGTTTTCCGATGTCGCGGGCGGCGGCAGCAGCCTTGACGCAAGGGCAGTCGAAAATACCGGAAACATCATCCTCCTGCCCCCTCGACAGACGCCGATCCAGGGCTAAACTGCGGCGCCATGCAGGGCGGGAAAATCCCGGGGCGCAAGGCTCCACCCGTCCCAGCGGAGGAGAATGCATGAAAGAATCCAAGTCACTGGACCGCCGTTCCTTTCTGACGCGGGCCTCGGTCGGCGGGGCTGCGGCCGCCGCGGGCACTGCGCTGGCGGCACCCGCCATCGCGCAGGAAATGCCGACGATCAACTGGCGCCTCGCCTCGTCCTTTCCGAAGTCGCTGGACACGATCTATGGCGGCGCGGAAGAATTGTCGACACGGCTGAAAGAAGCCACGGACGGCAAGTTCACCATCCAGGTCTTTGCGGCCGGCGAGATCGTTCCCGGCCTTGACGCGATCAATGCAGCGACCGACGGCACCGTCGAATCCGCCCATTCGGTCGGCTATTACAACTGGGGCAAGGATCCGGCCTTCGCTTGCGGCGCCGAGTTGCCCTTCACCTTTTCCGCCCGGGCCAAGACGGCCTACCAGTATCAGGGCGGCGGGATCGAAAACTACAATGAGTTCCTTCAGAAATACGGGCTGATCGGCTTCCCGGGCGGCAATACCGGCGTCCAGTTCGGCGGCTGGTATCGAAAGGAAATCAAGACCCTGGCCGATCTTCAGGGGCTGAAGATGCGCATCGCCGGCCTGGCCGGGCGCGTGGTCGAGAAACTGGGCGTGGTGCCGCAGCAGATCGCCGGCGGCGACATCTATCCGTCGCTGGAGAAGGGCACGATCGACGCGGCCGAATGGGTCGGTCCCTATGACGACAGCAAGCTGGGTTTCCAGAAGGTCGCGCCGTATTATTACTATCCGGGCTACTGGGAGGGCGGGCCCACCGTCAGCTTCTTCTTCAACAAGGCCAAATGGGATGAATTGCCGGACGGCTACAAGTCTCTGGTGCGGACCTGCGCGCAGGCCACCGACCAGAACATGCTGGCGAAATACGACATGAAGAACCCGACCGCGCTGAAGGAACTGGTCGGTTCGGGCGCGCAGTTGCGGTCTTTCAGCGAGGAGATCCTGACGGCGGCGTTCGAGGCCGCGGGCGAGGTCTATGCCGAGATTTCGGCCGAGAACGAGTCCTTCAAGAAACAGTATGAGGCCATGCTGCAATTCCGCGATGACTGGTATCTCTATGCCCAGACCGCCGAATATACCTTTGACACCTTCATGATGATCCAGCAGCGCAACGGCAAGCTGGCCCCGCAGCAGGGCGGCTGATCCCGCCCTCGGATCGCGACTGAACGGCGCCGCCGCGGGGAAACCCGCGGCGGTTCTTCCGGCTCTGCCGCGCGCCTGCCCGCGACCATCGGCCGGGGCCGAAGCCGAAGCATCCCGCAAGGTGAACCCTTCGGTCCCGCCTCAGGCCTTGTCTCAGGCTTGCGGATCGCCCAGTCCCGTTTCGCGCAGATAGAGCCGAACCGCATCCGCGACATGGCGAAACCTGTCGCCGCCCAGTTGCTTGCCGCCATACCAGCGCGTAACCACCACGACATGGTTTTCCAGCCCGGCCCGGTCCAGCATCTGCAGGATCAGCGCCCCCGCGCCCGCCTCGCCATCGTCGTCCTTTACCGGTTCGCCATCCAGGATCGCGGCCCAGGTGTTATGGGTGGCCTTCGCAAATTTCTTCTGCCGTTTCAGACCGGCCAGCAGCGCCCGGACCTCGGCCCGGCTGGCCGCCCGCCCCCCCGAGACCGCGTATCGCGACCCGCGATCGACGATGATCCTGTCGAAAACCTGCATCCTCGTTTTCTTTCCGGTTGTCCCGCCCGGTCGCGGCGCACGCGCGCCTGCCCGACTAGACCGCACCCCTGCGCCGCACATAGAGTTCCAGCCGGTGATGCACGATGTCATATCCCATCTCGGCCGCGATCTCGGCCTGCAACCGCTCGATCCGGTCGCTGGTGAATTCGGTCACGGCCCCGGTCTCGACATCGATCATGTGATGGTGGTGGCGCAGGTCGGCGGCCTCCCACCGCGCCGGCTGATCTTGGAATTCCAGCTTCTCGATCACGCCCTGCGCCTGCAAACCGTTCAGCGTCCGATAGACCGTCGCCAGCGACACCGAAACCCCGGCCGCCGCGGCGCGCCGGTGCAATTCGGCCGCGTCCGGATGATCCTGGCTGGCCGCCAGCACGCGCAGCAGGGCGGCGCGCTGCCGTGTCACCCTGATGCCCGCGTCGCGCAAAGCGGCTTCCAGTTGTCTCGCGCGCCGATCGCCCATCTTCCGTTGATGCCGCATCGCGGATTCAGGTGCAACCGGTTCTCATCTTCCGGGGCCGCAGGACCGCCTGCACGCAATCGGGCCGCCTGACCCCTCTTTTCGCCGGCGCCGCGACATGGCAAAGCCGGGATCAGGAAGGAGACATCCGATGCTGCCCAAGCGATCCGACTTTCCGCCCGGTTTCCTTTTCGGGGCCGCCACCGCCGCCTATCAGATCGAGGGTTCGGCCTTCGGCGGGGCCGGACCGTCGCATTGGGACACCTTCGCGGCGACGCCGGGCAACGTCATCGACGGCAGCTGCGGTGCGCGGGCCTGCGATCACTACCACCTGTGGCAAACCGATCTCGACCTGATGCGGGATGCCGGCTTCGGGGCCTATCGCTTTTCCACATCCTGGGCGCGGGTGATGCCCGATGGCCGCGCGCCCAACCCGGAGGCGCTGGATTTCTATGATCGCCTGGTGGACGGGATGCTGGAACGCGGCCTGCAGCCCTTCGCGACGCTCTATCACTGGGATCTGCCCGCCGCGCTGGCCGACAAGGGCGGCTGGCGCAATCGCGACGTCGCCGGCTGGTTCACAGACTATGCGCGGCTGGTCCATGCCCGGCTGGGTGACCGGCTTGCCGCGACCGCCACCCTGAACGAGCCCTGGTGCATCGCCTGGCTGTCGCATTTCCTGGGCCACCACGCTCCGGGCCTGCGCGACATCCGCGCCGCCAGCCGCGCCATGCATCACGTTCTTCTGGCCCATGGCACGGCGTCCCGCGCGCTGCGGGCCGACGGCGCGGGCAATCTGGGCATCGTGCTGAACTTCGAGACCGCGCAGCCGCGCGACGACAGCGCCCAGGCCGCAGCCTCGGCCGCGACGCAGGACGCGATTTATAACCAATGGTTCATCCGCGCCGTCACCGGCCAGCCCTATCCCGAGGCTGCGATGGCCGGAATCGGCCCTCATCTGCCCGAGGGCTGGCAGCAGGACATGGATCTCGTCGCAGCGCCGCTGGACTGGCTGGGCGTCAATTACTACACCCGCAAGTTGCATGGTCACGCCCCGGGCCACTGGCCCAACAACGCGGACAGCGACGGGCCCCTGCCCAAGACGCAGATGGGCTGGGAAATCCGTCCCGAGGGATTGACCGAATTCCTGATCCGCCTGTCGCGCGACCATGTGGGGGATCTGCCGGTCTACGTCACCGAAAACGGCATGTCGCTGGCGGCCGGGCCGGACGTGACCGACGACATGCCGCGCGTGGCCTTTATCGGCGATCATCTGCGCGCCGCCCGCGCGGCGATGGATCAGGGCGTCAACCTGCGCGGTTTCTTCTACTGGTCGCTGCTGGACAATTATGAATGGGCCTTCGGCTATGGTCCCCGTTTCGGCCTTGTCCATGTCGACTACACGACCATGGCGCGCACGCCCAAGGCAAGCTGGCACGCCTTTCGCCGAATGCTGGGACCGGACCGCTAGGCCAGCCGCCGCCAGACAGGATGGTCGCCATGGAACCGCGCCAGCCGCGCCTTTTGCAGGCCGTCGCGATCCAGGCCCAGCCAGCGTCGTGCATTGTCGCCCATGATCGCGCGGGCGGGCGCACCGCCGCCGGTCAATTCCTCCGCGAAACTGCCGAGCCCGGCCAGATAGGCCGGATGGGCCGGCATCCGGGCGATCATCGACCAGTCGCTGCCGTATAGCATCCGTTCGCCCGCCAGCGGCTCGGCCTCGAACAGGTGCCGGGTCGTGGCCAGCGCGGCCGGCCGTGTGGCGGCGCCGGCCATTGCCTCGGTCCAGAAGCCAGTATCGAAGAACAGGTTCGGGAAATCGTCCAGCATCCCGATCAGTTCGGTCTCCCATTGCGGATTGCCGTGACCGCCGAAGCCGCCGAAATGCGCCAGGCTGACCCTCAGATCGGGGAATTCGCGCAAGGCAGGTGCCCAGAGCCAGGGTGCGGAATAGGCTGCGGTGCCCGGCCCGGCGCCCATACTGGCCGAGGCATGGGCCGCGATCGAGACATCATTGGCCTGGCACCAGCCATAAAGCCGGCGCAGTTCGCGATCGAGGGCCGCGCCGCCGCCGGCGGGCCGGGCGCGGGCATGGCCGAAACCGATGCCGGCATTCTCCAGCGGCTTGAAGCCCATCGGCGGATACAGTTTCACGCCGGCAAAGCCGTGTTCGGCGACGGCGCGACGAACCCGTTCATGGGCGACATCGCCCTCGATCGCGGCGCGAAGCGGGCAGAAGCCCACGAAATTCAGGATCAGCACATCGCTGCGGCGGGCCGAGATTTCCGCGAACAGCCGGATCAGCGCATCGGGATCGGATTGCTTCACCTCGCGTGCCTTCAGCCAGTAAGCCAGATCCAGCAGCTGATTGGCAAAGACCTGCACCTCGCCCGGACGGCCATAGAGATTGATCGCCTGCGCCACGATCCGTGCGCGGTCGCGCGTCATCAGTTCGGCCCATTGCATCATTCCCGCAAGCGTCTGTTTCAGCGGATCGCCAGCCTGATTGCGCGGATCATAAAGCCCTTCCGCGATCTGGCGTGCCTGACGGCGCGCGAGACCCGGCAGGGCCGTGCCGCCGGCGACGGGCGGGGCCGCCGCGGGACGGCTGGTCCGGGCCGCTGCCGGGGGCGCCTGCTCGATCACCGGCTGCGGCGGGATTGCGGGCTCGTCAAGACCGGCGGCGGCGGCGAGGTCGGCGAACAGCGCCTCGTCCTGGGCAAGCCTTTCGCGATCCGTCGCCGGCAGCAGTGCCATCGCCGCCGATGGCCCGGCCACGGCGGCCGTTTCGGCGCGATAGGCAGCCAGAAACCCGGCCAGCCGATCCACGCCCTCGTCGCGCATCCTGTCGGTCGAGGGCGTGGGCAGCCGGGCGGGCAGATCGGCCAGTTCATCTTCGGCGGTGCGGGTGGTGCTGGCCAGGAAGCTGACGATCAGCCGGATCAGCGGCGATTTCGTGACATCGGGCAGGCTGCCTCCGGATTCGGCGGTGAAATCGACCTGATCCAGCCAGCCCAGAACCGGAACATCCGCGCCGTTGAACAGATGCAGATGGGCGTCGATCGGGATCCCCGGCAGCGTCGTGACCGGCCCCGGCCGGATCACGCCCGAAATGCCGCAACCGGCCAGCGCGGTCGTGGACAGGACAAGGCGCAAAAGCTGTCGGCGGCTGGGCACGGGCATCTCGGCAAAGGCTGCTGGAGCCAGATTAGCATGGATCACAAGCGCGTGATACCGTGCATCATGGGGAAGGCAGGATCATCCGGGCGGCCTTTTCGGCGATCATCGTCACCGGGGCATGGGTATTGCCCGAGACGATCGTCGGCATGATCCCCGCATCGACCACCCGCAGACCGCCGATCCCGTGGACGCGCAGTTCCGGATCGACCACGGCCATCGGATCGGTGCCCATCTTCGTCGTACCGACCGGATGGAAGATGGTCGTTCCGACATCGCCGGCCGCGCGGATCAGGTCGGCATCGCTGGTCAGGTCCGGACCGGGCTTCAGTTCCTGCGGCTGGAAGGCGGACATGCGGGCGGTGGCCATCAGCCGCCGGGCATGGCGCAAGCTGTCGACGGCCACCTGCCGGTCGGCCGGGGCGGAAAGATAGCGCGGCGCGATGGCGGGCGCCGCCCCCGGATCGTTGCTGGTGACGTGAACCGCGCCCGCGCTTTCGGGCCTGAGATTGCAGACCGAGACGGTCAGCCCCGGAAAATCGTGCAGCGGCTCGCCAAAACGGTCCAGCGACAGCGGCTGCACATGATATTCGATATTCGCGGTCTCGAACGCCTCGGAGGATTTCGCGAAGATGCCCAACTGGCTGGGCGCCATCGACATCGGCCCGCTTCGCCGCAAGGCGTATTCCAACGCGATCCCGGCCTTGCCCAGCAGACCGCGCGCGCGGTCGTTCAGCGTCTTCGCGCCGCTGATCCGGAACACCATCCGCAATTGCAGATGGTCCTGAAGGTTCTCGCCCACGCCGGGCAGATCGTGGATCGGCGCGATTCCCAGACCCGCCAGCCGTCCGGCCTGACCGATGCCGCTGAGTTCCAGCAGCGCGGGCGAATTGATCGCGCCTGCCGCCAGCACGATCTCGGACCTGACCCGGGCAAGGCGCTGCCGGCCGCCCTGGGTGAAGATCACGCCCGCCGCGCGGCGGCCCGCGAAGGTCAGGCGCCGCACCTGGGCGTCGGTCTCGATCCGCAGGTTGGGCCGGCCCCGCACAGGGTCCAGAAACGCCTTGCGTGCGTTCCATCGCAGGCCGCGCCTCTGGGTGACGGGGAAATAACCCACGCCTTCGTTGTCGCCACGATTGAAATCCGCGCAGGCGGGCAGCCCCATCTCTTGCGCGGCCTCGGCCACGGCTTCCAGGATCGGCCATCGCAGCCGCTGCTGCGCGACCCGCATCTCGCCCCGGTCGCCGTGATGGTCGTCGGCGGGGCCGTAGTGACGTTCGCTGCGGCGAAAACAGGGCAACACGTCGTCCCAGCCCCAGCCGGGGTTGCCCGCCTGCCGCCAGCGGTCGTAATCGGTGGCCTGCCCGCGCATGTAGATCATGCCGTTGATCGAGGAACAGCCGCCCAGAACCCGACCGCGCGGATAGTTCAGGCGGCGGCCGTTCAGTCCCGGCTCGGGTTCGGTCCGGTAGCACCAGTCGAGACCCGGATTGCCCATCGCATGAAGATAGCCCATCGGCACATGGACCCAGAAGCGGTTGTCATGACCGCCCGCCTCCAGCAGCAGGACGCGGTTTCGCGGATTGGCGGACAGGCGGTTGGCCAGCACGCAGCCCGCAGATCCCGCGCCGATGACGATGAAATCGTAGTCGCCGAAATCCTGCATCCCCTCCTCCTTCCGCCGCAACGCTAGCGGCCGGCCGGCCAGCCGGCAAGCAAACCGCGAGGCCCGCGCGCGCAGCGGCGATTGCCCCCTTCACATCCCGGCCGGCCTGCGCTATAGGCCCGGCTCTGTCGCCATGCACCCTTGGAGGATGGCGGCGTCAACAACTGTTACAGGAATGGATATCATGGCCAAAGAGATCCCGGATCTGGTGGCCGAGGCACGCGCGGGGACAGGCAAGGGGGCCGCCCGCCAAGCTCGCCGCGAAGGCAAGGTGCCCGGCATCGTGTATGGAGACCACAAGGAACCGGTCGCCGTCGCGTTCGAATTCAACAATCTGCTGACCAAGCTGCGTGCCGGTCGCTTCATGTCCACGCTGTGGAACCTGAAGGTCGATGGTCAGGACGACGTGCGCGTCATCTGCCGCGCCGTGCAGAAGGACATCGTGAAGGATCTGCCGATCCATATCGACTTCATGCGCCTGCGCCGCACCTCGAAGGTGAACCTGTTCATCCCGGTCGAATTCGTCGGCCACGAGAACTGCCCCGGCCTGCGCAAGGGCGGCACGCTGGTGACGGTGCGCCCCGAGGTCGAACTGGTCGTGACCGCGGGTGATATCCCCGATCACATCACCGTCGATCTGTCGGGTCTGGAAGTCGGTGACGGCATCCATATCCACGATGTCACGCTGCCGGCCGGCGCGACGCCGACGATCGAACGCAACTTCGCCATCGCCAACATCGCCGCGCCGTCGGCACTGCGTTCCAGCGATGATGCGGACGAGAAAGCCGACGAGGCCGAAAGCACTGAAGAGACGGCCGAAGCCGAAGAATGATCGCCCGGCCTCTTTCGGGGCCCGGTTGATGCAGGGGGGCGGTGCCGCTGGCGCCGCCCTTTTCTTTTCGGCCATCCGCTGCTAGCAGATGCGCCATTCCGCCCGACCCAGAGGTGCCTCATGCAGCCCGTTCACATCATCGGCGCCGGCCTGGCCGGATCCGAGGCCGCCTGGCAGGCGGCCCGCGCCGGCGTGCCGGTGATCCTGCACGAGATGCGCCCCCGCGTCGCCACCTTCGCCCACAAGACCGGCGATTGCGCCGAGATGGTCTGTTCGAACAGCTTCCGGTCCGATGACGACGTGATGAATGCGGTGGGTCAGCTGCATTGGGAAATGCGCGCGGCCGGCGGGCTGATCATGGCCATGGCCGACCGCCACCGCCTGCCCGCCGGCGGCGCGCTGGCCGTGGACCGCGAGGCGTTCTCGCAAGCCGTCACCGCCGCGCTGCGCGCCGATCCGCTGATCGAGATCCGCGAGGACGAGATCACCGAACTGCCCCGGGACGGCAACTGGATCGTGGCAACCGGCCCGCTGACCTCGGAGGCGCTGGCGGGCGCCATCCGGGCCGTCACCGGGACCGAGGCGCTGGCCTTTTTCGACGCCATCGCCCCGATCGTGCACGCCGACACGATCGACATGTCCGTGGCCTGGGAACAGAGCCGCTATGACAAGGGCGAAACCGAGGCCGAGCGTCGCGCCTATATCAATTGCCCGATGACCCGGCCGGAATACGAAGCCTTCATCGACGCGCTGCTGGCCGCCGAGAAGACCGAATTCCACGAGGGTGAAACCGCCGGCTATTTCGACGGCTGCCTGCCGATCGAGGTGATGGCCGAACGCGGACGCGAAACCCTGCGCCATGGCCCGATGAAGCCCGTGGGACTGACGAATGCGCACAAGCCGCAGGAAAAGGCTTATGCGGTCGTCCAGCTTCGTCGTGATAACGCATTGGGAACGCTTTATAATATCGTCGGCTTTCAGACCAAGATGAAATACGGCGAACAGACCCGGGTCTTGCGCATGATCCCCGGCCTCGAAAATGCCGGTTTCGCGAGGCTGGGCGGAATCCACCGCAATTCCTTTCTCAATTCGCCCACGCTGCTGGACGACCGGATGCGCCTGCGGACACGCCCGAACCTGCGTTTTGCCGGACAGGTCACCGGCGTCGAAGGGTATGTCGAAAGTGCCGCGATGGGCCTGCTGGCCGGCCGCATGGCCGCCGCCCGCGCGCGGGAGGCGGATCTGGCGCCGCCGCCCTTCACCACCGCGATGGGCGCGCTGGTCAACCACATCACCGGCGGCGCCGAGGCCAGGACCTTCCAGCCGATGAACGTCAATTTCGGCCTGTTCCCGCCGCTGGACGAGGCACGCGGAGGCCGCAAGGGGCGCAAGGACCGCTATCCGGCCTATACGCAGCGCGCCAAGGATGATTTCCGGGCATGGCTGGCGACGCAGTAACCCGCTTTGCCCCCTCGCCCACCGGCCTGCTGCATCTGGGCCACGCCTATGCGGCCCTGATCGCCGCCCGCGAGGCGGGAACCGGCCGCTTCCTTTTGCGGATCGAGGATATCGACCGCGACCGCTGCAAGACGGAATACGAAACCGCGATCTTCGACGATCTGGCCTGGCTGGGCCTGGACTGGCCGCGACCGGTGATGCGTCAATCCGACCGGATGCCGGCCTACCGGGCCGCCTTGATCCGCCTTGCGCCGTTCTGCTATCCCTGCCGCTGCCGGCGCGGCGACATCCGCGCGGCCCTGTCGGCCCCACAGGAAGGCGCGCTGCCCGCGGGCCCCGACGGGCTGATCTATCCCGGCACCTGCCGGCACCGCGCGATGGCCGGGGCCGGGTCCGGCGACGTCATCCGCCTGGACGCGGCGCGCGCCTTCGAGGCATTGGCGACCGACCGGATCGCCTTTCGTGACGAGGTGGTCCTTCCCGGCACGGACCACGATTTGTCGAAAGAGGACTTCGCGGCCCGGATCGGCGACGTGATCCTGTCCCGGCGCGGCATGGGCACATCGTATCACCTGGCCGTGGTGCTGGATGATGCGGCGCAGGGCATCACCAAGGTTACGCGCGGCAAGGATCTGTTCGAATCGACATGGATCCACGTGCTGCTGCAACGCCTGCTGGATCTGCCGACGCCGCTCTATCATCACCACCGGCTGATCCGCGACGACGGGGGCAGACGCCTGGCCAAGCGCGACGATGCCCGCGCCATCCGCCATTACCGCGACGAGGGCGCCACCCCCGATGACATCCGCCGCCTGCTGGACCTTTGAACGGTCCCGGTCGTGACGCGGGACAAGGATTTCGCTGCAATGACGGGGCGGCGGCGTGCGCCGCTAGACCTTCAGCGGCGCCATGATCTCGACCTCATCGCCCTCGCGCAGCGCCGTGTAGAAACAACTGCGCCGGTCGGTGTGACAGGCCGGTCCGGTCTGTTCGACAAGCGCCAGCAGGCAATCGCGGTCGCAATCCACCCGCAGCTCGACCAGCATCTGCACATGACCCGACGTGTCGCCCTTGGCCCAGAACGCGGCGCGCGAGCGCGACCAGTAGGTCATGCGCCCCGTGTCCAGCGTCCGCGCAAGGGATCGGGCGTTCATCCAGGCCATCATCAGCACCTCGCCATTGGCGTGATCCTGCGCGATGCAGGGGATCAGCCCATCGGCATCGTATTTTAGGCTGGCCGGATCGAACATCGGGTTTCCTTTCGCGACAACGCTTCCTATCTAGGTCGGACACCCGCCGGGGGGAAGGACGAATGGCCGACAGCGACCTGATGCAGCTTTATTCGCGCCGTATTCTGGCGCTGACCACCGCGATTCCGCATCAGGGCAAGCTGCGTCAGCCGGATGCCAGCGCCATGCGCCGTTCGCCGCAATGCGGATCCTCGGTGACGGTTCACGTGGTGGTCAGCGACGGCCGCATCGCCGATTTCGCGCAGGAGGTGCGGGCCTGCGCGCTTGGCCAGGCCTCGGCCTCGGTGCTGGGTCAGGCGGTGATCGGTCGCGACCGGGCCGAGATCGCGGCCACGCGCGACCAGCTTCGCGCCATGCTGAAAGAGGATGCGCCGCCCCCCTCGGCGCCTTTCGCGGATCTCGAGGCATTGCTGCCCGCGCGCGATTTTCCCAACCGCCACGCCTCGATCCTGCTGGCATGGGAGGCGACACTGGACGCCATGGATCAGGCGCTGGCCGACGCCTGAACGGACCCCGCCGGGGGACGCGCCCCTCGCGGAACCGTTCCGGCTTTTTTCGACGGCGAGTCCGATCGCGATTTCAGCGCGGACCGGTGCGTCGTCAGTTCCGGTCCACGCCGTAATAGTCGCGATACCATTCGACATAGCGGGCGGTGCCCTCGGCAATGTCGGTTCGTGGCGCGTCCCCTGTCAGCGCGCGCAACAATTCGGCGTCGGCCCAGGTGGCGGGCACGTCGCCCTGTTGCATCGGCTGCATGTCCAGCCGGGCCTTTCGTCCGGCGGCATCTTCCAGCGCGGCGATGAAGTCCATCAGCTCGACAGGCTGGCCATTGCCGATATTGACCACCCGCCATGGCGCGACCGGCGACAGGCTGTCGCCCTCGCAGACCGGATCGTCGCCGCGTCCCGGCGGACAATCCATCAGCCGCCGAATCCCGCGGACCAGATCCGCGACGTAGGTAAAGTCGCGCCGCATCCGGCCATGATTGAAGACCCGGATCGGCCGATCCTCGAACAGCGCCGAGGTGAACAGATGCGGGGCCATGTCGGGCCGGCCCCAGGGGCCGTAGACCGTGAAGAAGCGGAACATCGTGATCGCCAGCCCGTGAATATGGGCGTGCGAGTGGGCCATCGTCTCGTTCGCCTTCTTGGTCGCGGCATAGAAGGACAGCGGATGGTCCACCTGGTCGGTTTCTCGATAGGGCATCCTCTGGTTCGCACCATAGACCGAACTGCTGGAGGCCATCAGCAGATGCACCGGCGGCTGCAGCCGCGCCGCCTCCAGGACCTCGAAGGTGCCGGCCAGATTGGCCTCGGCATAGGCGCGGGGATTGTCGATGGAATGGCGAACGCCCGCCTGGGCCGCAAGATGGACGACGATATCGGGCCGATGGGTGCGGAACAGATCGGCCAGCAGGCCCGGCTGCTCGACCTTGCCGCGCACCGCGACGTAGCCGGGCCGTTCGCTCAGCACCGCTTCGCGCGCGGCTTTCAGGCGCGGATCGTAATAATCGTTGTGGCTGTCGAGGCCGACGACCTCGGCGCCTTCGTCCAGAAGCAGGCAGGCGAGGTGAAAGCCGATGAAACCTGCCGCGCCGGTAACGAGAACTTTCACCGCATGGCCTCCGTCATCAGGGGGGAAACAGGGTCCGCCGCCGCCTCGGGCCCCGGATCGGCGATTCCCGGAGACCCGGCTTGCAGGCGATGCGCCACCGGCAGCTTGCGGCGGCGAATCAGCCATGC
This sequence comes from Paracoccus sp. UBA889, assembly GCA_002294185.1. Taxonomy (GTDB): domain Bacteria; phylum Pseudomonadota; class Alphaproteobacteria; order Rhodobacterales; family Rhodobacteraceae; genus Paracoccus. The sequence goes on along the minus strand of DBFD01000046.1, from coordinate 64,465 downwards.
CGCCCCCAGCAGATCGACCGCCCCGACCAGGGCGCGCTGAAGATTGCCGTATTTCGACCGGCCGCTGCGTCGTTCGGCATGGGTGACGGGCACCACCACGACCTCCCATCCCTCGCGGCGGACCATGGCGGGCATGAAGCGGTGGATGTGGTCGAAAAAGGGCAGGTCCATATAGACCTTGCGCGGAAAGGCCTTCAGGCCGCAGCCGCTGTCGCTGACCCCGTCTCGCAGCAGGCCGCCCCGGATCCGGTTCGCCGCATGCGAGGCCCATCGTTTCGACCAGGTGTCGCGCCGGTCCACCCGCTGGCCCTGGACCAGACCGATGCGCCCCCGCGCCGGATCCGTCAGCAGCGGCGCCAGCAGGCCCGGCAGGTTCGCGGGCGGGTTCTGACCATCCGCGTCCAGCGTTGCGACAAGGCTGCCGCTGGCGGCCAGGACGCCGGTCCGGATCGCCGCGGACTGGCCGCAGGGGCGATCATGGCACATCACCAGCAATTGCGGCATGCGACCGGCCAGTTCCCGCAGCACCGCCCGCGTGTTGTCGGTCGAGGCATCATCCACCACCACGACCTCGTGGGGGGTGCCGGCCATCACCTCGGCGATCCCGGTCACGACCTGGGTGATGCTGCCCGCCTCGTCCCGGGCGGGCAGGATGATGGATACCAGTGCGCTCATCGAACAGCCTTGTCGGGCCGGAACAGCGTATAGGTATCGCTGCGATAGGGGAAGCGCGCGACCGGCCGGGTTCCCGGCGGCGGCACCGGATCGAGGCTCAGAAGAATGCCGTCGGGATGGCCGGCAATCCAGTCGGCCGCGGCCTGCGGATCGGTGACCTGCGCGACGGGTTGGCGCAGTCTGGCGGCAAAGTTGAACTGGGCGTGATAGCGCCCGTCGGTAATCGCGATACCGGTCGCGTCATAGGGCTGGATCGCGCGGGCGATGGCGTTGACGTCATACCGCGCGAACAGCAGCGGCTGGGCCGCGAAATGCAGCCCCAGCATGGCCGATAGCGGCAGGGCCGCCAGCGCCACCAGCCCGGCCCGCAGGCGCAGGAACCCCGCGATGCCGATGGCGGCGACGACCAGCCCCAGCCCCGCCGCCCAAAGCGGAATCCGGAAGGGCAAGGCCCGCAGCGCGGGCAACTGACCCGACGCCGCCACGACGATCAGCAGCATCAGCGCGAAGACCGGCAGCGCCTGCCACAGATCGCGCGGCCGACGTGGCGCGAAAGACCCCGCCCCCGACAGAAGCAGCGCCAGCGCGGGCAGTTCCGGCAGCAGATAATGCGTCTGCTTGCCGCTGATCAGGGAAAACGCCAGCAGCGTGCCAATGAACCAGATCGACAGGAATCGACCCGGCGCGCTTCCGGCCAGCGCCGATGGACGCAGCGCCCGCAATCCCGGCAGCGTCCAGCCGAAGGGCCACAGGAACAGGGGCAGCATGGCCAGGAAGAACCAGAACGGCCGCTGGTGCGCAAAGGACGACACCACCCGCCCCGCGCTCTGCCGCCACAGGACCTCGGTTCGGTATTCCTCGCCGCCCAGGATCAGCGCCGGCACCAACCACAGCGCCACAAGCGCAAGCGCCGTCAGGATCGACAGCCCGACACCGCGATACCAGCGCCAGGCCGGCAGTTCCCGCCCGGCCCAGAGCGGCGCGGTCAGCGCGACCGGCAGGACATGGATCAGGATCACCGGTCCCTTGGCATAGACCCCAAGCGCAATGGCCGCGCCGAGCGCGAGGAACGGGGTCCAGCGGTCCGGCCTTCGCCATGCCCAAAGCATCGCCAGCATCGCCCACAGCGTCGCCACCGTCAGAATCGAATCGAACATCGTGGTCGAGCCGAACAGCAGAAACACCGGCGAGACCGCCAGGATCAGCGCCGCCCGGGCCGCCCGCGCCGGATCTCCGGGCCACAGGCGCCGTGCCAGCAGCCCGGTCAGCGCCACCGCCGCCACCGCGAAGGCCGGCGCGACCAGCCGCGCGCCCAGCGTCGAGACACCGCCCATCAGCCAGACCAGATCGATCAGCCAGAACAGCAGCGGCGGCTTCTGCGCATAGAGCGCCCCGTTCAGATGCGGCACCAGCGCCGATCCGCCCTGATACATCTCCCAGGCGGCGGCGACGTAGCGCGTCTCGTCGATCGGCGTCAGCGGGCGCAGCAGGATCAGCGTCAGCACCGTCAGCGCGAACAGCAGCGTCGCGGACCAGATGGAAGGTCTCATGCACCGGCCTCGGCGAGGCTGCGGACATGGCGGCGGATCAGGATCAGGTTGCGGGTATAGACGAACAGCCCCATGCCCTGCCCGAGAATGAAGACAGGATCGCGCCGCCACAGCGCATAGGCCAGCAGCGTGGCACCGCCGCACAGCGACAGCCACCAGAAGGCCACGGGGATGATGCTTTGCCGCTTGCGCTCGCTGGCCAGCCACTGGACCAGGAAGCGTGCCGAAAACAGCGCCTGCCCCAGCAGCCCCACGGCAAGCCAGATCATGTTGACGTTCAGTTGCAAAATGAATTCCTGCCTTTTTGGCGTTCGCGGTAGGTAGGCAACCTTGCTCCTTCCTTACAGCCGCGCGCTTTTCTTCTGACCCCTCGATTGATATTGGACCGGAATGCCCGCCATATCAATCCGGCCGGGCAATGAATGAAACGAGGGGCTCATGCGGATTCTGCTGGTCGAGGACGGGCCGGATCTTGCCGATGCGGTGGTGCGGTTCCTGCGCGGCGGCGCCCATGCCGTCGATCACGCCGCCTCCCTGTCCGAGGCCCGCGATGCGCTGGACGTGGCCGTATATGACGCGATCGTGCTGGATCTGGCCCTGCCGGACGGATCCGGATTGCGGCTTCTGCGCGACATCAGGGCGTCGGGCAACCGGGTGCCGGTGATCATCGCCAGCGCCCATGACCAGATCAGCGACCGGATCGAGGGGCTGGATTCGGGCGCCGACGATTATGTCGTCAAGCCCTTCGATCTGGGCGAGCTGGACGCCCGCCTGCGCGCACATGCCCGCCGCGCCGACGGCGATCCGGCGGTGCAGCTGCGCCTGGGCGATCTGCGCATCGACCGCGGCGCCGCCCGGCTGTTCCGCGACGAGGGCGAAATTCGCCTGACCTCGCGGGAATGGGCGCTGTTCGATGCGCTTCTGGCCTCGCGCGGGCGGGTCATGTCGCGGCGGGCGCTGGAGGAACGGCTGTATTCCTTTGGCGACGAGATCGAGGGCAACGCCGTTGAGGTCTATGTTTCGCGCCTGCGCGCCAAGCTGGGTGCGCGGCTGATCGAGACCCGGCGCGGCCTGGGCTATCTGATCCCGTGAGGCGCGGCTGGTCCCTGCGCGGGCGTCTGGTCCGCCGGCTGGTTCTGGGCGTCAGCCTGGGATGGCTGTGCGGGATGGCGCTGACGATGCTGTTCCTGTCCCGCGAGATGACCGAGTTCATGGACGATATCCTGCGCGATTCCGCCCGGGTCGTTCTGGCGACGGGCGGCGATTTCACCGCCGCGGACAGAACGGTTTTCCCGGCCTACCGCATCGTGACGCCGGCCGGCGAACAGGGCGATGCGCCATGGCCGCGGCAGCAGGCGGACGGGCCCCGCAGCAGCGGCGGCTGGCGCATCTATCGCCTGTCGCGCCCCGCGGACGGGATCGCGGTCGAACTGGGTCAAAGCAACGAATGGCGGCGCGACGAATTGCTGGAAAGCATCGGAGGATTGGTGCTTCTGATGTTGCCGGTGCTGGGGCTCGTGCTGTGGATCGTGAGGATGACGGTGACGGGCGCGTTGACGCCCGCACTGCGCTTTGCCCGTTCGCTGGGCGGCAGACGGGCGGATGACCTGTCGCCTGTCGCCGCCGCCGACCTGCCCGAGGAGCTGATCCCGATCCCCGACGCGCTGAACGGCTATCTGGGCCGCATCGGTCAGTATGTCGAGGCGGAACGGCAATTCGCGACCCATGCCGCACATGAATTGCGCACGCCGCTGGCGGCGGCCTCGGCGCAGGCGCAGTTGATGGTCGCGGGGCGCGCGGATGCCGAAGCGCCCAGGCAGATCGACCGCGCCATCGGCCGGCTTGGGCGGATCGTGGAACGGCTTCTGGAATTGTCCCGCGCCGAGGCCGGGATCGCGAACGAGGCGGGCTGCGATCTGGTTGTCGTCCTGCGCATGATGATCGCCGAGCAAAGGCCCGCGCCGGCCTTCGATGACGGCGATCTGGAGGTCGCACAGGTGGCGATGCATCCCGATGCGGCGGCGCTGATGATCGGCAACGTCATCCGCAACGCCGCCGATCACGGAACCGGCCCGGTCCGCGCCAGGCTGCGCCCCGGCCCGGTGCTGGAGATCCGCAACCCCGTCGCCGCCTCGGCCGGATTCCGGCAGGGCACGTTCCGCAAATCGCCCGATTCCGAGGGTGTCGGCCTGGGCATGACGATCATCCGGAAGATCGCCGAACGCAGCGGCGTGGCGCTGTCCTTTTCGATCCAGGAGGGCGAGGCGCGGGTGCGGATGGATTTCACGGCCATCGCGCGCCCGGCCTGAGTTTCCGGTCCGCCCTAACCGGCCAGCAGCGCGGCATTGCCGCCCGCCGCCGTGGTGTCCACGCAAAGATGGCGCTCATGGGCGATATGGGCCAGATCCGGCATCGCGGTGATCAGCGGCACCAGCGCGCCCTCGCGTCCGGCCAGTTCCGTGGAATAGGCCCGCCCGGTATCCTCGTCACCCCACCACAACACGCCGGAAAAGCCGTTCAGCCGCGCCAGAGCCTCAGCCGGGACCGCGCCATCCGCGCCAATGGCCCGGCCGCCCAGGGATTCGACCGCCGCGACCTGCGCGGCGACCGCCTCGGGGCCCGGACCCAGGCATAGCAGCGGCGGCCGCTGGTGGGTGGTCATGCGGTTCAGCTCTCCGGTCGGGCCGGGCATCAGCCGTTCGCCGATCATCCTGTCAGCGCCGGCCGCCAGCGCCCTGGCCAGCCTTGCCTCGTCGGCATCGCCACCCCAGGCCCCGGCCGCCCGGCCCGGCTCTGGCGCGAAGAAGCGCGGCACGTAGTTCGGCCCGCCCGCCTTGGGCCCGGTGCCCGACAGACCCTCGCCCCCGAAAGGCTGGCTGCCAACGACCGCGCCGATCTGGTTGCGGTTGACATAGAGATTGCCGGCATGGACCGCGTCGGTCACCTCCTGCACGCGGCTGTCGATGCGGGTATGCAGGCCGAAGGTCAGGCCGAAACCGCGGGCATTTATGTCGCCGATCACCTTGTCCAGATCGCGTGCCCTGAAGGTCGCCACATGCAGCACCGGACCAAAGATTTCGCGGTGCAGATCGTCGATTCCGGCGACCTTCAGCATCGTGGGTGCGATGAAATGCCCCTCGGACGGTGTCTCGAGGCGGTGCAGCACGCGATTGCGGTTCCGATCCAGATATTCGGCGATCCCGGCCTCGGCATCGGCGTCGATGACGGGGCCTACGTCGGTGGACAGGTGCCACGGGTCGCCCATCCGCAATTCGTCCATGGCGCCCGCGATCATCGCGGTCACATGCGGGGCGACATCCTCTTGCAGATAGAGACAGCGCAGCGCCGAACAGCGTTGCCCGGCCGAACGGAAGGACGAGGCGACGATATCGCGCACCGCCTGTTCGGGCAGCGCGGTCGAATCGACGATCATCGCGTTCAATCCGCCCGTCTCGGCGATCAGGGGCGTTCCGGGGGCCATGTGCCGGGCCATGGCGCGGGCGATGATCCGCGCGGTCTCGGTCGAGCCGGTGAAGACCACGCCACCGATGCGCGGATCGCGGGTCAGCGCGGCGCCCAAACTGGACCCGTCGCCTGGCAGGAATTGCAGGCTGGCGCGGGGCACGCCCGCCTGATGCAGCAGCGTCACGGCCAGATGCGCGATCAGCGGCGTCTGTTCGGCCGGTTTCGCCAGCACCGCATTGCCCGCCATCAGCGCCGCCGCGATCTGGCCGGTGAAGATCGCCAGGGGGAAGTTCCACGGGCTGATCGCGGTGACGATGCCGCGGGGCGCCCGAGCCTGATCCTGGCCCTGCGCCGCGTAGTAGCGCAGGAAATCCACCGCCTCACGCAATTCGCCCACGGCGTCGGGCAGCGCCTTGCCGCCCTCGCGGCCCAGAATGGCGAAGATCGGGCCGAAATGGTCTTCGTAAAGATCGGCCGCGCGACGCAGGATCGCCGCGCGTTCGGCCGGTGCGGCATCCCAGACCTGCGCATCCTCGATCGCGCGTGCCGCGCAATCGGCGTCGGCCTCGGTCACCTGGGCGATGGTCGCGCCGGTGGCGGGGTTGACGACCGGCCGGGCGGATCCCGAAGGCGCGCGCAGGGTCAGCGGCCCCGCATCGGCGATGGACACATCGCGCGCGGTCTCGATCCGCGCCAGCGTGCCTTCGTCGCTGAGGTCGAAACCCTTCGAATTCTTCCGGTCCTCGCCGAAAATCCGGTCCGGATGGACCAGCAGCGCCGGCGGCTTCGCTTGCGCCAGCATGTCGAACGGGTCGCGCGCGATGTCTTCGGGGCTGACATCTTCATCGACGATCTGGTGGACAAAGGACGAGTTGGCGCCGTTTTCCAGCAGCCGGCGGACCAGATAGGCCAGCAGATCGCGATGTGCCCCGACCGGGGCATAGATGCGGCATCGGCCGCCGGTATCGCGGATCACGATGTCGTGCAGCCGTTCGCCCATGCCGTGCAGACGCTGGAATTCATAGTCGATGCCGCCGGCCATCTCCAGGATCGCGGCGACGGTCTGGGCGTTGTGGGTGGCGAATTGCGGATAGATGCGGTCGGCATGGCCGATCAGCTTGCGGGCATGGGCGATGAAGCTGACATCGGTCGCGGTCTTGGTGGTGAACAGCGCGAAGTCGGGAAAACCCTCGACCTGGGCGCGCTTGATCTCGGTGTCCCAATAGGCGCCCTTGACCAGCCGCACCATGATCCGCCGGTCCAGCCGCGTGGCCAGCGCGTGCAGCCAGTCGATGACCAGCCCGGCCCGCTTGCCATAGGCCTGCACGACGACGCCGAACCCGTTCCAGCCGGCCAGCGAGGGATCGGACAGCACCGCCTCGATCACCTTCAGCGAGATGACCAGCCGGTCCTGTTCCTCGGCATCGATGTTCATGCCCATGTTGGCGGCCTTGGCCTGTCGCGCCAGATCCAGGACGACCGGGACCAGCTCGGCCATGACCCGATCTTCCTGCGCCACTTCATATCGGGGATGCAGCGCCGACAGCTTGATCGAGATGCCCGGATTCTTCTCGACCGAGCCCTTGCCGCAGGCGCCCGCGATGGCGCGGATCGCGGCCGAATATTCGCTGGCATAGCGGGCTGCGTCATCGCCGGTCATCGCGGCCTCGCCCAGCATGTCATAGCTGTAGGTATAGCCCTGCGCCTCGCGCGTCTTCGCCCGGTCCAGCGCCGCCTCGATGGTCTGGCCCAGCACGAACTGGCGGCCCATCTCGCGCATGGCGCGGGTGACGGCGGTGCGGATCACCGGCTCGCCCAGGCGGCGAACGGCGCCGCGCAGCGTGCCGGCGATGCCCGGATGGTCATCATCCAGCACCTTGCCGGTCAGCATCAGCGCCCAGGTCGAGGCATTGACCAGGCTGGACGATGCCTCGCCCAGGTGCAGCCCCCAGTCCGACGGCGCGATCTTGTCCTCGATCAGCGCGTCGATGGTCATGCGGTCGGGCACGCGCAGCATCGCCTCGGCCAGGCACATCAGGGCGACGCCCTCGCGCGTGGACAGGCCATATTCCGACAGGAAATGCTCCATCAGGCTGGGCTTCGCCTCGCGGCGGATGCGGCGCACCAGTTCGGCGGCACGGTCGGTGATGCGGCCGCGCATGGCACAGGACATGTCGGCCTGTGCGACCAGATCGGACAGCAGGTCGGCTTCGGGACGGAACTTGGCGTCGGTGGTGAAGGCGGAAAAATCGGGCATGGCAGGCTCCTGTCGGTCGTCTTGCCGATCAGGTTACACGATCATCGCTGGACGAAGGGCCCAAAGCGGGCCAGATTGGCAGGCGAAACGCCCATAGAGGACGGCCGGGACAGATCATGGATATTCTTGACGCGACGAATCGCAAGATCATCGCCGAACTGGTGGCCAATGCCCGCATCCCGGTCAGCGACCTGGCGCGCAAGGTCGGGCTGTCCAAGACCCCGGTCGCGGCCCGCATCCGCCAGTTGGAGGAGGCCGGCCTGATCACCGGCTATCGCGCGATGCTGTCGCCGCTGAAACTGGGCCTGACCCATGTCACCTACATGGAGGTGCGGCTGACCGATACCCGCCAGAAGGCCCTGCAAGCGTTCAACATGGCCATACGGCAGATTCCCGAAGTCGAGGAATGCTACATGATCGCGGGCGGTTTCGACTATCTGGTCAAGGTGAGGTCGCGAGACATGGCCGATTTCCGCCGGATCATGGCGGACAAGATCGCCACCCTGCCCTTCGTCGGCGGCACGTCCAGCTATGTCTCGATGGAGGCCGTTGTCGAACAGAACTGGACCGCTGTCTAGCAGTCCGGGCCGCGCCGGGTTGCGCCTGCGGAACGGCGGCGCGGATGATGACCGGGGAAACCCGTCGCGGCGCATGTTCGGAACCGGGACGGGCCGGGCGAAGCCCGGCCCGGTCGCTGCCGCTGGGCGGCAGGCGCGCGTCCGGGACGCGCGCGGTCAGGCCCGGTCACGCCTGATGGTATTTCGCATCCACCGCGTCGATCGCCGCGACATTGCCGGCCGAGCGGCCCCGGGCGTCGAAATTCATCGCCTCGGCCAGGAACGCATCGGCGATGGCTTTCGCCAGTTCCGAGCCGATCACCCGCGCCCCCATGGTGATGATCTGCGCATTGTTCGACAGCGCCGCCCGTTCGGCCGAATAGGTGTCGTGTGTCAGCGCGGCACGGATGCCCGGCACCTTGTTGGCCGAGATGCAAACCCCGATCCCCGTCCCGCAGACCAGGATCGCGCGGTCATAGGTGCCGTCCCGCACGGCACTGGCCACCCGATCCGAGAGGGTCGCGTAGAAGGCATCCGGTCCCGCCTCGGTGCGGCTGATCTCGGACACGTCGTGGCGGTGCCTGAGGTGATCGGCCAAGACCTTTGCCAGCCCCTCGCCCGCGCTGTCGCCTGCAATTGCCAGTTTCATCTTGCTCTCCTTCAGATAGCAGCGGCGCAACGCGCCAGAATGTCCAGATATCCCTCGACCCTCCAGGCCGAGCGTCCGATGAACAGCCCGTCGATATGCGGGCATCCGACAAGTTCCGCGCAATTGTCGGGATTGACCGACCCGCCATAGAGGCACGGCACCGGACTTCCCAGCACATCGCGCGCGACGGCCGCAATCTCGGCCTGCCGCGCGTCGGCATAATCCGAGGTCGCGGGGATGCCGTTGTCGCCAATGGCCCAGACCGGCTCGTAGGCCAGCAGGATCCGGGCCGCCCTCTGGTCGTCGGACAGATGGGCCAGCGCGCCGCGCACCTGCTGCTCCAGCACCTGCTGCGCGCGACCGGCCTGACGCTGGGCCAGCGTTTCACCGATGCAGATCAGCGGGATCAGACCATGGCGGATGGCGGCCCGGGTCTTCAGGCCGACCGTCTCGTCCGTCTCGCCGAAATGTTCGCGCCGTTCGGAATGGCCCAGTTCCACGATGTCGAGCCCGCAATCGACCAGCATCGGGGCCGAGATCTCGCCCGTCCAGGCGCCTTCATCGGCCCAGTGCATGTTCTGCGCGCCCACCTTGACCGAAACGTCGGCCAGAGCCGCCTTGACCTGCCGGCAGGCGGTGAAGGGCGGGATCACGAAACGCTGGATCCGCGGGTCGTGATCGGCGTCAGCCTCGGCCAGTCTGCGGGCGAAGGCGCCTGCTTCGGCCAGGGTCTTGTTCATCTTCCAGCTTGTGCCGATCCAGATTGTCATCCGCTCAATCCTCCGCGATGGTCAGCGTCAGCCCGGCCCGGTCGATCGCGGCGCGATCCTCGGGCGCGGGGGGCGCGTCGGTGATGATGGCATCGAATTCGGCCAGACCGGCCAGTTCGTGCAGGGCGGAACGGCCGAACCGTGCATGGTTGACCAACAGGACCCTGCGCTGCGCCGCGTCCATCATCGCCCGCTTGGCGCCGACGACCGCATCGCTCATGTGAAACGCCCGCAGGCCCGACACCGCCGGGGTCGAGATGAAGGCCAGATCGGCGCGCAGCCGCGACAGGGCCTGTTCCGTCACCACGCCGAAAAAGCCGTTGAACTTGGCGTCGAACGCGCCGCCAAGCGCGATCAGCGTGATCCGCGGCGCGTCTTTCAGCGTCTCGATCACGGCGGCATTGTTGGTGATGATCGTCAGCGGCGCCCTTTCGACCAGCCTCGTGCCCAGCAGCGCCGCCATCGAGCCGTCATTGACCATGACACTCATCCCCGGCTCGACCAGATGCAGCGCCGCTGCGGCCATGCGCGCCTTGGCGCCGGCATCCTGCAAGGCGCGGATCCGGAAATCGCTTTCGAACTGGATGCCGGCCTCGACGGTGGCGCCGCCGCGCACCTTCCGCAGCAGACCGGTCTGTTCCAGATCGTCCAGATCGCGATGGATGGTCATCTTCGAAACCGCAAAACGACCGGCCAGATCGTCCAGATCGACCGCCCTTGCCGCGATCAGCAGATCCATGATCGCCTGCCTGCGTTCCTCGCGCTTCATCCTTGCCTCCGGTTCGCCGCCCCCTGTCGGCCTCGCCATTTTTTAACATCTTGCCTGGACTTATCAACAATAATTTATGTTATTTTGTGATATTTTTATGTTATTTCGCGCATCGCGTTGCCAGGTCCCGGCCGCAACGGCCCAGCGGCAGCGACCGGGACGGGCCTTGCCCGGCCCGCTTCCCCCAACGGCTCAGCCGGCAAGGGCGCGCGCCGTCGCCTCGTCGGTGATCAGGCCATCGGCACAACCGCTTTTCAGCACCGCGCGCAGTCCGGCGATCTTTTCGTCCCCGCCCGCGATCACCACGATCCGGCTGCCTTCCGGCCCGTCCAGATCGACCGACAGGGTTCGCGCGCTCAGCCCGGTTTCCAGCACCCGCCCGTCGGCATCGAAGAAATGGCCCATCATTTCGCCCACCCCGCCCGCCGCCCGGATCTCCTCGATCTCGCGCGGCTCGATCATGCCCGAAGCGACCAGTTGCGCGCCCGAATCCGCGGTGCCCATGCCGACGAATTTCAGCGTCGCGCTGTGCGACAGGTCGAAGATTTCGCGCACGCCGGGCTGGGCCAGCAGCACCGCCCGGTCCTGTTCGGAATTGGCGAAGAAGGGCACCGGCAGCACGAAGGCCTGCGCGCCGGTCTTTTCGGCCAGGCTGTGCATCACGTCATGGGGATTGGCCGCGTAGTTCCGGGTCAGGCCGCCCAGCAGCGACACGAAGCGCGCGTCCCGCGCCTCGAAGCGCGGCAGCTGATGCACCGCAGCGGCCAGCGTGCGGCCGTGGCCCAGTCCGATCACGGGATGCCGGCCGGCCTCGATCTCGCGCCGCAGGAACCCGGCCCCGGCCAGCGCCAGGGCGCGCAGCGGCATTCCCTCCTCGCCCAGATCCGGCGCGACCTCGCAGTAGTCCAGATCGTAGCCCTTGCAGAGCCGGTCTTCCAGGATCGCGCATTCCACGATCTCGCCGTCGATCGAGACCTTGACCACGCCTTCGGCGACCGCCCGCGCGATCAGCCGATGCGCCTTGACCGAGGGCACACCCAGCCGCTTGGCCACCGCCGCCTGCGTCAGGCCGCCCGCGTAGTGCAGCCAGGCCGCGCGGATTGCCAGGCTTTGTTCCGGGTCGATCCCCGTTCCCCGCGCCATCAGTTCGCCTCCGCCATCACCGCGCGCAGATCGGCGGGCGACAGCGCGGCCGGATTGGCCTTCATCGAGGATGACGACGCGGCAGCCTCGGCCGCTGCCCGCTGCGCCGCGCCGTCGATCCCCAGATCGTGCAGCCGGGGCAAACCGGCCGCGCGCGACCACCGCGCCAGCATCCCGGCGGCCTGTTCCAGACCCGCATCCGGCGCATCGAAAGCCGCGCCGATCCATTGCCCGACCTGATCCAGCCGCGCGGGATCGGCCACGCCGCGCCGGTTCGCGACCAGCACATGCGGCAGCAGGGTGCCGCAGATCGCGCCATGGCCGGCGCCGGTCAGCCCGCCCAGCGGCCCGGCCAGTCCGTGGACCGCGCCCAGCCCCGCATTGGCCAGCGCCAGCCCGCCACACAGGCTGACCCAGGCCATCTCGTCGCGCGCGGCCGCGTCCTCGTCTTCCATCAGCCGCCGGATCGCGGCCAATCCGCGCGGGATCGCATCGCGGCACAGCGCGTCGGTCAGCGGATTGGCGCGGGTGCCGACATAGGGCTCGATCACCTGCGTGATCGCATCGAGTCCAGAGGCCAGCGTCACCCCGCGCGGACAGCCATCCGTCAGGCCCGGATCGACGATCGCAAGGCGGGGCAGCATCCGGGCGTCGCGCAGGCTGACCTTGCGGCGATGCTCGGGCACGCCGATGACCGCGTTGCGCGTCACCTCGGCGCCCGTCCCCGCCGTCGTCGGCATGGCGACGAAGGGCAAGGGCGGATGATCCAGCGGCAAGCCCTGGCCCACGACCTCCAGATGATCCAGCATCGGCCGGGTGGCGGGGATCAGCGCGGCGATCGCCTTGCCGGCATCGATCACCGCGCCGCCGCCCATCGCCACCACGACATCCACGCCGCGCCCGGCATCGACACCCGCGTCGATCAGGGCCATGTCGGGCTCGGCTTCGACAGGAAAACCGGCGATTGCGCAGCCCTCGGCCCGCAACCCCGCCCGCAATCCGGCGCTGCGGCCGGCATCGCGGCCATGGACCAGCAGCACCCGGCGCCCCATCGCCGCGATCCGGCCGGGGGCGCCATCGGCCTGCCCGCGCCCGAACAGGATCTCGGTGGCGGTGGCGAAGGCGAAAGCGGTCATCGGCATCTCCTGTCCGGGTTCGGACGTCAGATATTCAGCGTATCGGCCCCGGTGTCGATATGGGGCGCCCAGAACGCCACGCTTTCGGCGATCTGGGGGATGACCTCGCGGTCGTTCGGCTCGCGTTCCCGGAAGCTGAGTTCGAGGCAGATCTCGTTGTCGACCGCCCCGCCCCGGGCCAGGGCCGCCAGCAGCGGTCCGGGCTGGATTCGTCCGCGTGCGTTGAAATCGGCGGTGAAGGGCCGGTGGCCGCCCTTGTCCATCAGCGATTGCTTGATGTGGATGATCGGGCTGACCTTCGGCACGGCCCGCGCCCAGGCATAGGGATCATGATCGCGGGGATCGGCGCTGGTCACGTCGCCATGATCGATATCGGCCATCATCCACATCGGGATCGCCATCCCGGCTGCCGACAGCCGGTCCTGCAGGACCAGGCATTCCGCGATCGTGTGACCGAATTCGCGCCCCACGCTCATCGGTTCCCAGAAGATGTAATCCAGTCCGGCCGCCCTGCCATGTTCGGCGACCTCGGCCCAGCATTCGATGGCGATCCGGATCAGATCCTCGCGGCGCGCCGGATCGTCATGGTCGCGATAGGTGAGGATGGCGAATTGCGTGCCGATGGATTTGCCGCCCAGATCGGCGATGATGTCGGCGAAGGTCTTGAACCAGTCCACGTAATGGCGCCGCACGTCGCGATCGGGATGGCCGAAATGGTTGAGCCGCCCGTATGGTCCGGTCATGCCGCTGGTGACCCGGACACCCGTGCGCTGCAGTGCCGCGCCCATCGCCCGCGTCAGGCGGCGGATGACGGGCGCGGGCCATGAAGGGTTGATGAATTCGTGGGTCAGTTGCAGATCGCGGATGCGCAGATCGCGCGCCACGGTGTCGATCAGGTCATCGGGCTCGGCAAAGCGGTTGACCAGCGGATTGGTGTTCAGCGACAGGGTCAGCGGCATGATCCGTCCTTACGCGGCCCGAGCCAGGTCGGCGGTGTCGAACCAGTCCGCGAAGGCGCGCTGCTGGTCCTCGGTCAGGTGCAGGTAATGCTTGGTGCGGCGGCGCAGGATGTCCTCGGGCCGCCGGGCCCATTCCCTGGCCACCAGATAGCGTGCCTCGGCCTCGTAGAACTGGCCACCGAAATGCCGGCCCAGATCGTCGAGACCGAAGGCGCCGCCGATCACGTCCCTTGTCCGCGCACCGTAGAGGCGGCCGTAATGCAGCAGCAGATCCCGCGGCGCCCAGGGGTAAAGCTCTCGCAGCAGCTGGACGAAGCTTTCGTAATCGGCGTTGGCGATCTCGCCGCCCGGCAAGGGTGCGGACTCGGTCCAGTCGGGACCCATCTGCGGAAAAATGTCCTTCAGCTTGTGCATCCCGCGCTCTGCCAGTTCGCGGAAGGTGGTGATCTTGCCGCCGAAAATGTTCATCAGCGGCGCGCCGCCGGTCTGGTCGAGGTCGAAGACGTAATCGCGCGTCACCGCAGAGGGATTGCCCTGCCCGTCATCGAACAGCGGCCGCACGCCCGAAAAGCTGTGCAGCACGTCCTGAGGTCGCAGCTTTTCCTTGAAATAGCGGTTCACGGCGGCCAGCAGGTATTCGATCTCGGATTGGTCCGCGGTCACGTCCTCGGGCCGGCCCTCATAGGCGATGTCGGTCGTTCCGATCAGTGCCTTGTCGCCCTCGTAGGGGTTGATGAAGATGACGCGTCGGTCGTGGTTCTGCACCAGATAGGCATTGGCGCCTTGCCAGAATTTCGGAACGATGATGTGGCTGCCCTTGACCAGCCGCACGTTGCGCGCCGAATTCGCGCCCGCGACGCGGGTGATGATGTCGCCGACCCAGGGGCCCGCGCAATTGACCAGGCAGCGGGCGCGAAAGCTGCGCACCTCGCCCGTCGCCTCGGATTTCGTCCGGACGACCCAGATCCCGTTCTCGCGCCGGGCCGAGATGCAGGGGCTGCGGGTCAGCACCCTCGCCCCCTTCTCGGCCGCGTCAACGGCGTTCAGAACGACCAGACGGGCATCGTCCACCCAGCAGTCGCTGTATTCGAAACCCCTGATATAGGTGTCCAGAAGCGGCGCCCCCTCGGGATCGCGGCGCAGGTCCAGCGTCCGGGTGCCGGGCAACTTCCGCCGGCCACCCAGGTGATCATAGAGAAACAGGCCCAGCCGCACCAGCCAGGCCGGACGGTCCTGCGGGCTGTGGGGCAGCACGAAGCGCATCGGCCAGATGATGTGCGGCGCCGCGCGCATCAGCACCTCGCGTTCGATCAGCGCCTCGCGGACCAGGCGGAATTCGTAATATTCCAGATAGCGCAGCCCGCCATGGACCAGCTTGCCCGACCGCGACGAGGTTCCCTCGGCCAGATCGTCCTTTTCGCACAGCACGACCTTCAGCCCGCGGCCGGCGGCATCGCGGGCGATACCGGCGCCGTTGATGCCGCCGCCGATCACGAACAGGTCGATTGTTTCGCTGTCATTGCTCATCCTGCTGTCCTTTCGCAAAGGCCGCGCGGGCGGCGGCAAGCGCATCCCAGACCGGCGGCAGGGCATGCCGCGCGGCGCTGAAGGCGGGAAACAGGCCGTCATAGGCAGCCATCAGCGCCGGATCGGGCGCTTCGGCCTTGCCCAGCAGCGGGGTTACCCATTCGGCGATGCAGGCCTCCATGTCGGGATAGGCGCCGATGGCGACGGCGGCCATCATCGCGGCACCGGCAGCGCCCGCCTCGTCCCGCGCTGAGACCCGGACCGGCGCGGCCAGCGCGGCCGACAGGATACCGCGCAGGGCGGGTGACCGCGCGGCCCCGCCGGTCAGGCGCAGTTCGGCCGGCAATGGCCCCATCGCGGCATAGCAATCGCGCATCGCCATCCCCAGCCCCTCGGCGACGGCCCGGACCAGGTCGGGATAGCGGTGACCTGAGGCAAGTCCCACGAACCCCGCCCGCGCATCGGCATTGACGAAGGGACCGCGTTCCCCGGCATCCGAGATATAGGGGTGATAGACGATCTGGCCCGGCCGCGCCTGTCCCAGCCATTCGTCCAGATGCGCGACCAGATCGCGGTGCGTCACGGGGCGACCCAGATCGGACAGGATCCCGGCCGCGATGCCCAGCACCCAGTCCAGGTTCAGCGTCGCCGCCATGTTGGTCTGGACCTGGGTCACGATTCCGGGGATCGGCAGGCAGATGACATAGCCTGTCCCCTGCTGGTTCAGCTGGACGTCGCCGGCGGCCACCGCGCGCAGATGCACCCCGGTCGATCCGACAGTCGAACAGGCGACATCGCCGGCCGTGCCGCCATAGACGCCCGCGCCAAGCGCCGTCATCACCATGTCCACATAGCCAAGGCTGACCGGCGTACCGGCCCGCAAACCGGTCTGGCGCGCGGCGTCGCCGGTCAGCGGATGCGTAGCCTGGCTGCCATCGACGATTTCGGGCAGCAGGGCCCGGCGATGGGACAGGCCAAGCGCCGCGATCGCCGTGTCGTCATAGCGGCGATGGCGGAAATTGCCGAAGGTGAAGCTGGCCTCGGACGGATCGGTCGCGCGCTGGCCGGTCAGGTTCAGATACAGCCAGTCCTTGCAATGCAGCGCGACTTCGGCCCGGTCCAGCATGTCGGGCGCATGTGTATCCATATGCGCCATCTGCGCACCCTGCTGGCAGGTGTTCAGCCCGGTTCCCGTGGCCTCGAACCGGGCACGATTCGCCGGGCTCGCCGCCAGCCGCGCGACCGTGGGCGCGGCACGGGCATCCAGCCACAGCCAGGCATCGCCCACGGGTCCGTCAGGCCCGACAAGCCATGTCCCGTCGCCCTGACCGGTCACCGACAGGGCCGCGACCCGCCCGGCCAGTCCGTCGATAGCCTCGCCCAAACCGCGCAGCGCGGCGGCGCAATCCCGCCATGTCCGGTCCATGGATTGCGTGGCCGCGCCGCCTTTGGCCGTCAGATAGCGGTTCGGCACCGAAAACGCCCCGATCTGGTGTCCGGCCATGTCGAAGGCAACGGCCTTGATGACCGATGTCCCGGCGTCGATGCCGATCAGGATATCGGCGCGATCCATACCAACCCTCCCGGCGGATGCCTTGCGCGGCAGCCTTGCTTCGGGCTTGTATAGCATGAGTTCTTTCGGATGCATGTATTTTTTTACAGACACGGCAATTTATTTCGGCTAGATTGATCCCGAGGGGTCCTGCGCCATGCGACGGGCCAGGGGAAGAAACGATGACCGCGCGTTCGCGCAGCGGCATCGGCGCAGGACCGGAGAGGAGGCCGGCACGATGAGAATTGCTTCTGAAAAGACGGGCCAGACCGCGCCTGCAATCCTCGAGCCGGGTGCCGTCGGCGCGGCGAACCGGCCGTTCCGTGCACCGCGCTGACCTCGATTCGCCCCCGGATCGACCGCCGCAACCAGAGGATCGCCCGATGACGCATTTTTCGTCCCCCGCGCCGAAAGCGCCCGCCTCCTCCCGGCGCGGATTGTATCTTGGGCTCGGCGTGGCCGCCGCCCTTCTGGCGGGCATCGCCTTCGACACCACGATCGTGACCATCGGTTCCGAGTCCGATGTCCGCGCGCAGGTCTTCTCGCCAGACGATTACGGGCAGCAGGAATTTCCCCGCATCGCCGAATTCGTGAAGGGCAAGGCGGTGGATGCGGCCACGCTGGCCCCGGCGGTCTTGCAGGACAAGGCGGCGGCGGCCGAACAATACGGCACTCCGGCCTCGACCGGGGCAATCATGTTCACCACCGTCACCGGCGCCGTGGCCGAGGGAAAGTCCGGCATCTACACGATCCAGGCCGAGGATGTGCCCGAGGAGATCACCATCCGCGTCCAGACCGGCCCGGCGATCAACGGCACCGATCTGCGCGACGCGCCCGGTGACATCACCTTCGGCCAGTTCAAGAACCAGATCGAATATCAGAATGCCGGCGCAGGCATCAATCGCGCGATGAAGACGGCCGTTCTGGAACCGATCGACACCGCCGGTCTGACCGGCAGGACGATCACCGTCACCGGCGCCTTCCGGCTGATCAATCCGAAGAACTGGCTGATCACGCCGGTCGAGGTCAGCGTGCAATGAACAGCGCAAGAACAGCAGGGGGCGGGATCCCCGAAGGCGAACCCGATGCGCGCGAAGTCGTTCTGGCCGCCCGCAACGTCGCCAAGTCCTATGGCAATGTCCATGCGCTGAAGGGCGTCAATTTCGACATCCATCGCGGCCAGGTCACGACCCTGTTCGGCGAGAACGGCGCCGGCAAGTCGACGCTGATGAAGATCCTGTCGGGCGTGATCCAGCCCAGCAGCGGCGACATCATCCTCGACGGCCAGCCGACGGCATTCGCCAGCGCGACCGAGGCGCGGGATCGCGGCATTTCGATCATCCACCAGGAATTGTCGCTGGCGCCGAACCTGTCGGTGCGCGACAACATCTTCATGGGCCGCGAGATCATGGGCCGGACCGGCGTGGATTTCGCCGAGGAAGAACGCCAGACCCGCAGGCTGATGGAGGAACTGGAGGAGGATATCGACCCGCTGACCGCCGTCGAGGAATTGCGTCTGGGCCAGCAGCAGATCGTCGAGATCGCCCGCGCCCTGTCGGTCAACAGCCGCATCCTGATCATGGACGAACCGACCAGCGCGCTGTCGGCCAGCGAGGTCGAGGTGCTGTTCAAGGTGGTGCGCGACCTGACCGAGAGGGGTGTCAGCATCGTCTATATCTCGCATCACCTGGAAGAGGCTCTGACCATCACCGATCACGCCGTGGTCCTGCGCGACGGCGCCATGACCGCCTCGGCGCCGCGCGCGCAGATCGACCTGGAATGGATCGTGCGCAACATGGTGGGCGACAATTACGACCTGGGCAGCCCGCCCGACACGCAGATGGGGCAAGCCGCGCTGTCGATCCGCAACCTGACCCTGCCGGACCCGTCGGGGGGCTTCGATCTGGTGGACCGGCTGTCGCTGGATGTTCGCGCGGGCGAAATCGTCTGCATCTACGGGCTGATGGGAGCAGGTCGCACGGAGCTGCTTGAAACCTGTGCCGGGCGCCTGCGCGCCAGCGCCGGCGAGATCGTGCTGGAGGGGCAGGAAATCTCGCACCTGTCCATCGCCGAACGCATCGCGCGCGGGCTTGCCCTGGTCCCCGAGGATCGCCAGCGCGACGGACTGGTCCAGACCATGAGCGTGGGCGAAAATCTGTCGCTGGCCTCGATCCGGCGTTTCACCAGGGGTCTGTTCACCTCGGCCCGCGCCGAGCGGCGCCTGGTCGAAAGCAGCATCCGCGAGGTGACGGTCAAGACCTCGGGTCCGGCCGCGCCGATCGGATCGCTGTCGGGGGGCAATCAGCAGAAGGTCGTGATCGGCAAGATCCTCGCGACCAGACCCAGGGTGATCATGCTGGACGAACCGTCGCGCGGCATCGATATCGGCGCCAAGGCCGAGGTCTTCCGCCTTCTTGCGGAAGAGGCCAGGCAGGGTCTTGCCGTGATCTATTCGACCTCGGAAGTCAGCGAATGTCTGTCCATCGCGCACCGGATCGTGGTCATGCACAAGGGCCGCATCTCGGCCGAATTCGATTCCACCGTCACCAAGGAAAAGATCATGGCCGCCTCGGGCGAGTCCGTGGCCGCCTGAGCGCGCTTGAGGAAAGACCCAATCATGTCGGACACCACAGCCACCGCCGCCACCGCCCGCAAGAAGCGCGATTTCAGCATCGGCCGATTGCTGCTGGAAGGCCGCGCCTTCTTTGCGCTGATCGCCATCATCGTCGTCTTCTCGATCCTGTCCCCGAATTATCTGACGATCGGCAACCTGCTGATCATGGCCAGCCACGTGGCCATCTACGGCATCCTTGCCATCGGCATGTTGCTGGTGATCCTGAACGGCGGCATCGATCTTTCGGTCGGCTCTATCCTGGCGCTGGCGGGGGTCAGTGCGGGCGCCATGATGCAGGGGATCCAGATCGACGCGATGGGCGTGATCCTGTATCCGCCGGTCTGGGCCGTGGTGGTGCTGACCTGCGTGCTGGGCGCGGCGGTGGGGGCGGTCAACGGCGTCCTGGTCTCGATCTTCAAGGTGCCGGCCTTCGTCGCCACGCTGGGCGTGATGTATGTCGCCCGCGGGGTGGCGCTGCTGATGACCAACGGGCTGACCTACAACAACCTGTCGGGCCGGGCCGAGCTGGGCAATACCGGCTTTGACTGGCTGGGTTTCAACCGCATCGGCGGTGTGCCGATCTCGGTCATCGTGCTGGCGGTCCTGGCGATCCTGGGCGGGCTGATGCTGTCGCGGTCGTCCTTCGGGCGCTGGCTCTATGCTTCGGGCGGCAACGAACGCGCGGCGGAATTGTCGGGCGTGCCCACGCGGCTGGTCAAGATCACCGTCTACACGCTGTCGGGGATGTTGTCGGCGATCGCGGGACTGGTGCTGGCCTCGCAGCTGACCTCGGCCGGACCGACGGCGGGCACGACCTACGAATTGACCGCCATCGCCGCGGTGGTCATCGGCGGCGCCGCGCTGACCGGCGGGCGCGGCACCATGCGCGGCACGATGCTGGGTGCCTTCGTGATCGGGTTCCTGTCGGATGGCCTGGTCATCATCGGCGTCTCGTCCTACTGGCAGACCGTCTTTACCGGTGCCGTGATCGTTCTGGCCGTGCTGATGAATTCGCTTCAATACGGGCGCGGCGGCCGCAAGGGCTGAGTGTCCGACAACCTTCCCCGCGCGGTCGAACAGGAAACCGGGCCGCGCGGAAAGACTGCCTGACGCGACAAGGGCGAAGGCAGGTCCATCAACCAAGGGAGAGAAGACCAATGATGAAGATGACGCGCCGCCTGCTTCTGGCCGCCGTGGCCGCCGCGCCGCTGATGGCCGGGGCCGCGAATGCCGAGGGGCTGATAACCATCATCGTGAACGACCCGGCAAACCCCTACTGGTTCACCGAGGGCGAAGTCGCCCGCAAAACCGCCGAGGAACTGGGCTATACCGCCAATGTCGCCGCCCACAAGGGCGATACCAATACCGAAAGCACCCTGATCGACACGGCGATCACCAACAAGTCCGAGGCGATCATCCTTGACCCGGCCAATGCGGACGGATCCATCGGCGCGGTCAAGAAGGCCGTCGATGCCGGCATCCCGGTGATCCTGGTCAATGCCGAGATCAACCAGGAAGGCCTGGCCAAGGCCCAGCTTGTGTCGAACAATGCCCAGGGTGCCGCGCTTGGCGCGCAGGCCTGGGTCGAGGCGGTGGGCGATACCGGTCAATATGTCGAATTGTTCGGCAACCCGGCCGACAACAATGCCCAGACCCGCTCGAACGGGTACGAGACGGTGCTGAGCCAGTATCCGGATCTGGAAAAGGTCGGCCGCGAGGTTGCCAACTGGGACCGCACGCAGGGCTATCAGAAAACCCAGTCTCTGCTGCAGGCCAACCCCGACATCATCGGCGTGATCTCGGGCAATGACGAGATGGCGCTTGGCGCGATCGCGGCGCTGAAAGAGGCCGGCAAGCTGGATCAGGTCAAGGTCGGCGGCTTTGACGGCTCGCCCGACGCGGTCGAGGCGGTCAAGGCCGGCGAGATGCAGTATACCGTGTTGCAGCCCGTCGCGGTGTTCTCGGCCGAGGCCGTCAGGCAGGCCGACAATTTCATCAAGAACGGTTCGACCGGGGTGGACAGCGAAAAGCAGCTTTTCGACTGCCTGCTGATCACCAAGGACAACGTCGACAAGTATACCGGCCCCTTCGTGCTGGAACAGTAAAGCCGCAAGGCTGGGGCGCGCGACGACGCCACCGCGCGCCCCAGCCCCGAATTTCCGCGGCGCCCGTGATCCCAATGTCGCTTCTGCTTGGCATCGACAATGGCCTGACCGTCACCAAGGCGGTGATCTTCGATACGGCAGGCCGCGTGGTCTCGATGGCCCGGCGCCGGGTGCCGCAATCCCTGCCACGGCCGCGCCACGTGCAGCGCGACATGACCGGTTTGTGGACCCATACAGCCGAGGCGATCGCCGACGCCCTGTCGGCCTGCCCCCGCCCGGCCTCGGATATTGCCTGCATTGCCGCGACCGCCCACGGCGATGGCCTCTACCTGCTGGATGGCGAGGGCCGGCCGCTGGCGCCGGGCATCCTGTCTTTGGACAGCCGCGCGGGCGAAATCGCGGCGCGGTGGCAGGCCGACGGCACCGCCGCTCTTGCCCTGGAACGGACCGGCCAGCGACCTCATGCCTCGGCGCCTTCGGCACTGTTGGCCTGGCTGCGCGCCAACGAACCCGACCGCTTCGCAAGGATCGGGCATGTGCTGGCCTGCAAGGACTGGCTGCGGTTCTGCCTGACCGGCGGCATCGCCACCGACCTGACCGAGGCCAGCACCGCCTTTACCGATGTCGCGACACAGGATTATGCCGATGACATCCTGCCGATCTTCGGGCTCGAGGCATTGTCCCATGCCCTGCCCCCGATCCTGGCCCCCGATGCCGTCGCAGGCCATGTCACGCCCCAGGCCGCCGCCCTGACCGGCCTGGTCGCCGGCACGCCGGTCGCGGCCGGACTGCATGATGTGACGGCATCCTCGCTGGGTGCGGGTGGCTATGCCGAGGGTGTCGCGGCCATCGTCGCCGGAACCTATTCCATCAACGAAACCGTCTCGCGCGCGGCTCGGACCGGCCCGGGCTGGTTCTGCCGCAACGGCATCGCGCCGGGCGAATGGAATGCGATGGCGATTTCTCCTGCCTCCGCCAGCAATTACGACTGGTTCCTCGATACATTCTGCGCCGCCGAACGTGCCGCTGGCGGCCCGGATCTGCACGCCCGGATCATTCCCCAGATCGAGGCCGCGATGGCCCGCCCCTCGACCGCCATCTTTCACCCCTACCTGTTCGGCGCACCGCAGGGCGCGATGGCCAGCGCCGGCTTTTTCGGCCTGCGCGGATGGCAGGATCGCGGCGACATGCTGCGCGCCGTGATCGAGGGGATCACCTTCAATCACCGCGTCCATGTCGATGCCCTGCGCGAAGGCTTTGCCATCGACCGGGCGCGGCTGACCGGGGGCATCTCGCGCAGCCCTGTTTTTGCCCAGCTTTTCGCCGATACCCTGGCCATGCCCGTCAGCACAAGCGACACCGAAGAGGCCGCCGCCTGGGGCGCGGCCCTGTGTGCGGGATCGGCGGCGGGCCTGTTCGAAAGCCCGCGCCACGATCCGCGCGATCCGGGCGCCCTGACCCGGAATTTCACCCCCGATGCCACCCGCAGCGCCGATCTTGACCGCCGCTATGCCGTCTTTCGCGAGATCGGGCGGGCGATGGAACCAGTCTGGCCCAGTATCGAGGCCCTGGGCGAATGACAGATCCGCACGACATCGATGTGCTGATCCTGGGCGCGGGAATCAACGGGGCGGGCCTGTTTCGCGATCTGTGCGAACAGGGCGCAAGCTGCGTGATCGCCGACAAGGGCGATTTCGGCGGCGGCACCTCGGCGGCGCCGTCGCGGCTGATCCATGGCGGGATCAAGTATCTGGAGACCGGCGAATTGCGGCTTGTGGCGCAATCCACCTATGAACGGAACCTGCTTTTGCGCAATGCGCCGCATCTGGTGCGGCCGCTGCCGACGGTGATCCCCATCTTCTCGTGGCTCAGGGGCATCGGGCCGGCGCTGCGGACGCTGCTGGGTTCGACCACGGCGCCGCGCGGCCGGGGCGCGGTGCTGATCAAGATCGGGCTGGCGATCTATGATCTCTATGGCCGGCGGGCCCGCGTCATGCCGCGCCATCAGCTGTGGTCGCGGGCGCGCGCCCTGCGCGAAATCCCGCCGCTGACACCGCGCATCGCCGCCGCCGGCCGCTATTACGACGCGATGGTGACGCAGCCCGAAAGGCTGGTCTGGGAATTGCTGGCCGACGGGATCCGCGTCAATCCTGCCGCCCGGGCGCTGAATTACACGACATTGCAGGATACGGATGGAACCACGATTCGGCTGACCGGCCCGGACGGCACACTTGCGCTGCGGCCGCGGATCGTGGTCAATGCGGCCGGGCCCTGGATCGACCGGGTGAATGCGGCGCTTGGCGCGCCATCGCGGCTGATCGGCGGCACCAGAGGATCGCATCTCCTGCTGGATCATCCCGACCTGCTGGCGGCGCTGAACGGACGGATGCTGTATTTCGAGGCCGATGACGGCCGCATCTGCCTGGTCTTCGACTATCTCGGCAGGGCGCTGGTCGGATCGACCGACCTGCGCGCCGACGATCCCGATACGGTCGCCTGCGACGAGGCCGAGGTCGATTATCTGCTGGGGGCGCTGCGCGGGCTGCTGCCGGGGCTGCGCTTTGGCCGCGAACAGATCGTCTATGCCTATTCCGGCATCCGCCCCCTGCCCGCCAGCGATGCGGCCATGCCGGGCCTGATCAGCCGCGACCACTCGGCCCCCGTTGCCGAGCCGCAGGGACCGCGCGTCTGGCCCATCCTGTCGCTGGTCGGCGGCAAGTGGACGACCTTCCGGGGCTTTGCCGAAGAGGTCGCGGACGAGGTTCTGGCGCGGCTTTCGATGTCCCGGCGCATCGGCACGGCGTCGCTGGCGATCGGCGGCGGCCGCGATTTTCCGGCCGATCCGGAGGTTTGGGCCAACGCCGTGGCCGCGCGGACAGGCTGTGCCCCCGACCGGGCGCGAGACCTGCTGGACCGCTATGGCACCACCGCCGGGCCGATCCTGGCGGCCGAGGGCCCGGCGCCCGCGATGCTGGCGGATGCCGCCTATTCGCTGGCCGAACTGGACTGGCTGATCCGACATGAACGGGTGCGGCATCTGGCGGATCTTGTCATGCGGCGCACCGCGATTGCGGTCACGGGGCGGTTGACGGGCCGCGATCTGGACCGCATCGCCGGCCTTTGCGCGCGGGCACTGGACTGGGACGATACCCGCCGCCGGCAGGAAATCGCGGATACGCGGGCGATGCTGACCGGGCGGCACCGCCTGCGGATGGATCAGGCGGCGTCAGAGTGATCCGAGGCGGCAAGATCCGCCTCCAGCGCCAGAACCTGCTGCACCGCCTGGGCTGCCTCGGCGCCCTTGCGGACGAAGTGATCGCGGAAGAACGCCCTGTGCGCGGCGGTTTCCTGATAATGATGCGGCGTCAGCGAGACCGAAAAGCAGGGAATGCCGGTTTCCAGCCCGACATTCATCAACCCGGTCACCACCGCGCCGGCGACGAAATCGTGACGATAGATGCCGCCATCGACGACAAGGGCGGCGGCCACGACGGCATCATAGCGCCCGGTCCGGGCCAGTTTCTTGGCCAGACGCGGCATCTCGAAGGCGCCGGGAACGTCGAAGGCGTCGATCCGCGCGCCGGGAAACAGCGTGGCTGCCTCGGCCAGAAAACCGTCATGGGCACGGTCCACGATCTCGGCGTGCCAGCGGGCCTTGATGAAGGCGATGCGGGGATTGGTCTTGGTCATCTTTCGGAACCTTCCGTTTTGCAACAGCACAGGCCCCAGAGCTTCGATCCTTGACCGCCCCAGGCAAGGGCGGCCTCGG
Source organism: Paracoccus sp. UBA889 (assembly GCA_002294185.1). Lineage (GTDB taxonomy): Bacteria > Pseudomonadota > Alphaproteobacteria > Rhodobacterales > Rhodobacteraceae > Paracoccus. The sequence goes on along the minus strand of DBFD01000046.1, from coordinate 38,968 downwards.
TTCTCTTCCATCCGGACTATACCGTCGGCCCCGGAATTTCACCGGATCTGCTGACCCTTCCGACAGGAAGGCGCTCGCGGGCTGTCACCGCCGGTGGGGAATTGCACCCCGCCCTGAGAACGAGAATCGCGATAGCATGAGGTCGGCGCGCCGCCAAGCCCCGGCGGACAATCGGCGAGGGCGTGACACCGCCTTGCACCAGCGACGCGGCCCGGTCCCTGCGCTTCGTCAGGTCAGCGGACCGCGATCACCGCGAGGCAATCCCCGGTCTGCACGAGGCCCGGAAAATGCCGCGCCGCGATGATGCCGTCGCGGTTTGCCGTGACCGAAACCGGCTCGATCCCGGTCCGGTCGGCGGGCCAGATCCGGGCAATCGGCTGGCCGGCCCTGACCGCATCGCCCAGATCGGCCAGCGGATGCAGCAAGCCGTCGCGCGTGGCAAAGTGAAAGCAATCATCGCCCGGCATGTCCAGCATCACGTTGTCGTCCGCTGCCTCGACCGGCCCGGCGAGAATGCCCGCATGGCGCAGCAGGTTGCGCCCGCCCCGGATGGCGATGGCGGCCGAGGCCGCCGTGGCCGTGCCGCCGCCGCCCAGTTCGGTGGTGACGAAGACCTTGCCCTGACTTTCGGCGGCCGTGTCAAGCATCCCCACCGCGTCGATTTCCAGCATCATCATCGAATAGGGCGCGCCGAAAGCCTGCATCGCCGCCACGCATTTCGCCTGCTGGTCCTTGTCCTCCAGATAATGCGCCGCCGCATAGGGCAGGAAATCCAGCGTCTTGCCGCCCGAATGGTAATCCAGCACGATGTCGGCCATGGGCACCAGAACGCTGTCGAAATAATGCGCGATCTTCTGGCTGACGCTGCCATCGGGACGACCCGGAAAACAGCGGTTCATGTTGATCTGGTCGATCGGGCTGACCCGGGTTCCGGCGCGGAAGGCCGGATAATTCAGGTAGGGCACGATGATGACGCGCCCGGTGACATCCTCTGGCGCGATCTCCCAGGCCAGGGCCTGCAGGGCGATGGGGCCCTCGTATTCGTCGCCGTGATTGCCGCCGGTCAGCAGCGCGGTCGGCCCCGCGCCGCCCGCGATCACGGTGATCGGGATCATCACGCTGCCCCATGCGCTGTCGTTGCGCGAATAGGGCAGTCGCAGAAAGCCGTGATGCTTGCCCGGCCGGTCCAGCGGGATGGTGGGCACGATCGGGTTCGCGGTCATGACTTCACCAGCATCCGGCGCGGGATGTTGCAGAACAGTTCCGGCTCGCGTTCGGTGATGACGATGGATTCGGTGGTCTCGTAACCCCAGCCCTCCATCCACAAGCCGGTCATGAAATGGAAGGTCATGCCCGGTTTCAATTCGGTCTGGTCGCCGCGGCGCAGCGACATGGTGCGCTCGCCCCAGTCGGGCGGATAGGACAGCCCGATCGGATAGCCGGTGCGGTTGTCCTTGACGATGCCGTGGCGGTCCAGGACCGTGAAGAAGGCATTGGCGACATCCTCGCAGGTATTGCCGGCGCGGGCGGCGCCAAGCCCCGCCTCCATCCCTTCCAGCACCGCCTTTTCGGCCTCCAGCATGTCCTGCGGCGGCTTGCCCAGGAAGATCGTGCGCGACAGCGGCACATGATAGCGCTGATAGCAGCCCGCGATTTCGAAGAACGTGCCCTCGTCCTGCTTCATCGGCTGGTCGTCCCAGGTCAGATGCGGCGCCGAGGCATCCGGCCCCGAGGGCAGCAGCGGCACGATCGCCGGATAATCGCCGCCATGCTGGGACCATTCGTCAAAGCGCAGGCCGGCGTCATAGATCTCGGCGACCAGATCGCACTTGCGCTGACCGACCTCGACCTTGTCGGCGATGCGGCGGTGCATCCGCTCGACGATGCGGGCGGCCTTGCGCATGTATTCCAGTTCCTTGGGCGTCTTGATGGCGCGCTGCCAGTTCACCAGCCCGGTGGCGTCAAGAATCTGCGCCTCGGGAAGTCCGTGGACCAGCCGTTCATGCGCCTTGGCGGAATACCAGTAATTGTCCATCTCGACGCCGATGAAGCCGCGATGCCAATTGCGGGTGGCAAGGCTGGCCCACAGGTAGTCCATCGGGTGGCGTTCGACGGACTGCACATAATAATCCGGGTAGCCGATGATATAGTCGTCCGGCATCCAGACCGTGCGCAATGCGCCCTGCGCATCCTGCCCGCGCCCGAACCAGATCGGCGGCCCGTCGGGCCCGACGATCACGCATTGATGCACATAGAAGGACCAGCCGTCATAGCCGGTCAGCCAGGCCATGTTGGACGGGTCCGACACGATCAGCAGATCGAGGCCCAGCTTTTCCATGCTGGAACGTGTCTTTCGCAGCCGCTGTTCGTATTCCTCGGTCGAAAAGCGGTAGGGGGTCCTTTGCAGTTCAGGCATTCGGCTGGTCTTTCGAAAACGCGGCAAGCGCGTGGGTGGCAATGGCGGTGTCCTGCACGCCGGTGCCCGTCAGATCCGCGATGGTGATCTGGTCGGGTGAGGTTCGGCCGGGATGGCGGCCGGAAATGATGTCGCCCAGTTCGGGGATCGCGGCATCCTCGGCGATCACCCCCGCGCCAAGCGCGGCGCGCAATTCGCCCATCAGCCGCGTCTGGCCGACGCGATCGGCGACGTAGAGATCGGCGCGATCAAGGCACAGCGGATCCAGTTCGTTCTTGCCGGCCTGATCGCTGCCCATCGCGGTCACATGCTGGCCGGGGCGCAGCCATTCGGCCCGCAGGATCGGCTGTGTGGCGGGCGTCGTGGTCACGATCACATCGCCAAAGCCCGCCGCGGTCGCGGCGTCGGGCTGGGCCCGGACCCGCAACCCGTCGCGGGCCAGGTCGCGGGCCAGCGCCTCGGCCCGGGCGGGATCGCGTGCCCAGATCACCGCCTCGCGGATCGGGCGGACAAGGCAAAGCGCCTGCAACTGCATCCGGGCCTGCAACCCCGCGCCGAAGATCGCGGCCCGGCTGGCATCCGGGCGTGCCAGATGCCGCGCCGCCACGCCCCCGGCCGCCGCCGTGCGAACATCGGTCAGATAGCCGTTATCCAGCAGCACCGCGCAAACCCGGCCGGTTTCGGTGGACAGCACCACCATCAGCCCCGAGGTCGAGGGCAAGCCCTTCGCAGGATTGTCGAAGAAGCCGGGCGAGATCTTGACGGCAAAACCCGGCAGGCCCGGCACATAGGCGGTCTTGACATCGACCTCGCCGTTCACATCGGGCATGTGCATCGACAGGATCGGCGGCATCTGCACCCCGCCGCCCGCCAAGGCGGCAAAGGCGTTTTCGATCAGGTCCAGGACAGCGTCGTCAAGACGCACCCTTTCGCGCAAAAGGTCTTCGTGCAGGATCAGGATGTCGGACATGCCGCGCCCCTGACGATGGCCGCGTGGCGGGCCGGGTCTATGTTCTGGCCGGACAGGATCAACACCAGCGGGCCATCCACGGCCCGCAGCCTGCCGGCAAGGATCGCCGCCGCGCCGACCGCCGCCGCGCCCTCGACCATCTCGTCCTCCTCGACCGACAGGTGGCGGATGCCGGCGGCGATTTCATCCTCGGTCAGCAGGATCAGGTCGTCCATCAGGTCGCGGCACAGGCCGAAGGTCAGGCGATTCTTCAGCCCGATTCCGCCGCCCAGACTGTCGGCCAGCGTCTGCTGTTCGGGAACCGCGACCGGATGGCCGGCCTTCAGGCTGGCCGCCATGGCCGCGCCGCGTTCCATGCTGATCCCGATGATGCGGATGGCAGGCCGACGGGCCTTGGCCGCCAGCGCCACACCGGCCAGCAATCCGCCGCCCGACAGCGGCACCGCGATGGCCGCGGCATCGGGGATCTGGTCCAGGATTTCCAGTCCCAGTGTCCCCTGCCCGGCGATGACATCGGGATGATCGAAGGGCGGGATCAGCGCAAAGCCTTCCTCGCGCTGCAACCGCCGCGCTTCGTCGAAGGCCTCGTCCTGCGAGGCCCCGATCACACGGGCCTCGGCGTCAAGGGCCCGGATCGCGTCCAGCTTGTTCTGCGGCACCAGTCGCGAGACGCAGATCACCGCCGGCAGGCCAAGCTGACGGGCCGCATGGGCCAGTGCGCGGCCGTGATTGCCGGTCGAGGCGGTCGTCACCCCTGCCACCTCGCCCAGCCGCGCCGCCGCATTCGACGCCCCGCGCAGCTTGAACGCGCCGGTTTCCTGCCGGTGTTCGCATTTCAGCCAGACCGGCCCCCCGGCCAGCCGCGACAGGCCGGGCGCAGCCTTGACGGGCGTCACACGCACCATGTCGCGGATGCGTTCCGAGGCCGCCAGGATATCGTCCAGCGTCACCATGTCCGCACCTGAAACAATCGCCCCGTTCCCTGGGCCGGGATGCGGGCGATGTCCAGCATCGACCAGAACAGGGCCAGGTTCGAACTGAGCACCGGCTTGCCGATCGTCTCTTCCAGCCGCTCGATCACCGAAACCGCCGGCAGCGCGGTGCAGGACATGAACAGCGCCTCTGCCTGCGGATGATCCGATGCCTGCGCGAATTCGACGATCTCGTCGGCCGACAGCAAGGCCATGTCGCGGTCATCGGCATGTCCCATCGACCGGCGCGACACCACGTCAAGGCCGTTGGCCTGAAAATGATCGCCGACCAGATCGGTGGTCTCGCGCAGATAGGGGGTCATCAGGGCGATCCGGGTGACGCCCAGAGCCGCGAATCCGCGCAGCGCCGCCGCGACCGGGGTGCTGACCGGCGCGCGCGAACCGATGGCCTGCTGCACGCCATCGCCCAGCACCGCCGAGGCCGAGGTGCAGCCGAAGGCGATGCCCTTCAGCGCGACCCCCGGCACCAGAAGGTCCGAGGCCGCTTTCAGATGCGGGCCGGTCTTCTTCAGGTTTTCGGCGGTGGTGGGATTGTCAAAGGCGATCCGGGTGACATGCAGCCGGCAGCCCGGCGGCAGCAGCCGCTGCGCGTCGCCCTCGATGGTCAGGTCCGTCGCCAGCGCGATCAGGCCGAAGCGGTTCACGTCGTCGCGCCACATCTTCCGTTTGTCCCTTCAGACGACCAGCACCGGACAGGCGGCAAGGCCGGTGACCTTGTGACTGACCGATCCCAGCAGGTAATTCTCGGTGGCGCCCAGCCCGCGCGATCCGACCACGATCAGATCGCAGCCCTTTTCATGCGCGACCGAAATCAGCGTGCGCGCCGGAGGGCCGGCCTTGATGAAGGCGCTGACCTGCACCACGCCGGCATCCCGGGCATGACTTTTCGCATAATCGGCCGCGTTGCGCGCGGTCGATCGCATGGCCTCGTCCAGGTTGCCGCCCGGCTCCAGCGAGCCGCGCACCATCGACAGCGAGGCTTCCAGCATCGAGTGATGCCGATAGACGGTCAGGATGATCAGTTGTGCATCGCACAGCTTGGCCATCTCGACCGCCTGCGTCAGGGCCCGGTGCGACCCGTTCGAACCGTCATAGCCGACGAGGATTTTCCGAAACATCGCGCGCCTCTACTTGTCGAAGGCCAGATCGCGCAGGAACAGCGCGATCTGCGGGAAGAAGATCAGCAGCACGGCCACCGTCAGCAGCATCAGGATGAACGGCGGCGTGCCCCGGATCACATCGATATAGGGCCGTTTGAAGACCGCGATGGCGGTGAAGATATCGGCGCCGAAAGGCGGTGTGGCACTGCCGATCGCCACCTGAAGGGTGATGATCGTGCCGACCAGGACCGGATCCAGGCCGACCGACTGCACCACCGGCGCGAAGATCGGCACGAAGACCAGGATCACCACGATCGGATCGACGAACATGCAGCCGATGAAGAAGGCGATCGAGATGGTGAACAGCACGCCGTATGCGCCCATCTCGTTGATGCCGATACTTTCCAGGACTTGCTGCGGGATCTGCGCGAAACTGATGACATAGCTGAAGGCCGCGCCGGCGCCCACCAGGATGAACACCACCGCCGTGATCAGCCCGGTCGATTTCGCGGTGGCGTAAAGTTGCTTCACGCTCAGTTCGCGAAAGACGATCATTTCCAGAAACAGCGCGTAGAGAACGCAGGCGGCGGCAGCCTCGGTCGGCGAGAAGATGCCGCCATAGATGCCGCCGATGATGATCGCCGGAAAGCCCAGCGGCCAGAGCGCGCGCAACACGGCCTGCCCGCGTTCGCCCCAACTCGACTTGGGCAGTGTGGGCACGTCGTTCCGCACCGCGTAGATGTAGCTGTAGACCGAGAACATCAGCAGGATCAGCAGCCCCGGCCCGATGCCCGCGATGAACAATTCCGAAATCGAGGTGCCCGAGACGACGCCGTAGATGATCATCCCGATCGAGGGCGGGATCAGAAAGGCGATGTCCGAGGAATTCACGATCAGCGCAAGGACGAAGCTGTCATTGTAGCCCGCCTTCAGCATCCGCGGCCGCAGCGGTCCGCCGACCGCCACGACGGTGGCCTGGGTCGAGCCTGAGACGGCGCCGAACATGGTGCAGGCCCCCGCGGTCGAGATCGCAAGCCCGCCCCTGAGATGCCCGACGAAGGCCATCACCAGATCGATCAGGCGATTCGCCGACTGGCCGCGCGTCATGATGTCGGCGGCGAAGATGAACATCGGCACCGCGATCAGGCTGGCGGGCCTGATGCCGCCCAGGATCTGCTGGATCATCGTATCCAGCTGCGAAAAGCCGCCGAACAGCGTGACGAAGCCGATCAGCGAGCCCGCGATCAGCGGGATCATCATCGGAAAGCCCAGCAGCAGAAGGACGATCATGGTGCCGAAGATTGCCCAGGTCATCATCGCTCAGACCTCCTCTTCCACGCTGTCGTCATAGCCTTCCAGCGTGCTGGTGGACAGCCAGATGTCGCGGTCGATCATGTTCTTGATCGTGGTCAGCGTGTATTGCAGGCCGGTCAGGAAAAAACCCAGCGGTGCCCAGACGATGATCCACCATTGCGGGATCTGCAGCGCCGGCAGCACCCGCCCGCGCGAGGCCTGCGTCAGCACGTAATCCATCGCATACCAGGCCAGCAGCAGCATAACCGCCGCCGTCAGGGCGGAAATCAGGATCATCATCATCTTGCGCAGCCGGAACGGCAGGGCGTCGAAAAAGGCCGACATGCGGATATGCCGGCCATGCCGCGCGGCGTAGGAAATGCCCGCGAAGGTGATCAGGATGATCAGCGCCTGGTTCAGTTCCTCGGAAAAGAAGATGCTCTGGCCCAGAAGGTAGCGACCGACGACATTGGCCATCGTGTTCAGCGCCATCAGCAGGACCCCGATTGCCAGCAGCACCGCCTCGATCCGGGCGATGGCCACATCGATCGCGCCCAGCGGTCCGGGCAGCCCCGAAACATATTTGGAATCGTCGATATCGTCATCGCCGCCCGCCATTTCGGCCGCGGCGACGATATCGGGATCGGGCTTGGGGGCATGCTTGTCGTCAAGCGTCATGGCCGGGATCCCATGCTGTGAACGGATAACCTGCATGGGATCGGCCACGCATGTGGCCGGACCCCCTGTCGTGGCACGGGCCGGGGCTAGTTGCCGGCCGGGGCGGTCTCGGTCGTGCCTTCCGCCGGGGCCGCGGCGCTGTCACCGCCCCCGGTCGCGGCGGCCTCGTCACTGCCGCCAGCCGCGGCGGCCGCGTCGCCACTGCCCGCGGCTTCCAGATCGGCCTTCATCTGGTCCAGGATCGCCTGGGCCTGCGATCCGCCGATCTCGAGGAACTGCGCCTCGACATCGGCCGCCGTCTCCTTGAAGGGCTTGCGCTCTTCTTCGGTCAGCGTGTTGATCGTGATCGAGGGCTTGGCTTCCTTGATCTTGTTCAGCGATTCCTCGGTCAGGCCCTTCTGGTAATCGACGATATAGTCGAACGAGGCCGAAATCGCGTCCCGAACCACCTTCTTGTTTTCGTCGGACAGGCCGTCGAAGAATTCCTTGTTGGCCATGACGGCGGTGGTGAAGTTGTTGTGGCCGGCGCGGGTGATGTAGTCGGTCACCTCGTACATCTTCGTCGATTCGATGAAGAAGGCGGGATTTTCCTGACCCTGGATGATGCCGGTCTGCAGCGCGCCGTAAACCTCGCCCCAAGGCAGCGGCGTGGGCGTCGCGCCAAAGGCCTTGTAGCTTTCGACCAGCAGCGGGTTGGTCATCACGCGGAACTTGACCTCGTTCAGATCGGCCGGGCTCTTGACCGGCGTGGTCGTGGTCATCATCACCTCGCCCTCCGGGAACATGGTCAGAAGCTCAAGACCCTGATCGGCATAAAGCGGCGGAAACAGCTCGTTGATGGCCTTGGAATTGCGGAAGAAGCTGACCAGCGTATCCTGATCCTGGGGCAGCAGATAGGGCACGAAGAAGACCTGCGCCTCGGGGATCAGCGCGCCGGTAAAACCGGGGGACTGATCGACGAATTGCAGGATGCCCGATTGCGCCTGTTCCATGATGTCGGCCGATTCGCCCAGCGTTCCGAACGGGAACAGCTGAACCTCGTTGTCGGAATTGGCCTCGATCTCTTCCTTGAACTTCTGGGCGAACTTGCCCTGAACCTCGTCCATCGCCTCTTCGAAGGCATAGCGCCAGGTTTCGGCCATGGCGGAACCCGCGCCCAGAACCAGGGCGGCAAGGCTGGCGGCGGTCAATGTCTTGAAAGTCATGTGTTCTCCTGTTGATGGGCCTCCCTGACGCAACGGCGCAAGGAACCTCGGGTTTGCAGGCTCCGGGTCGTTCCTGCCCGGACTGGCTTGTCTCGACAGTTCGGACCAAGCCCTTTGCATGTCAATTTCTATATTAAACCATGACAATTCGGGGGCCGGGTGTCAAACGGATGGTCCGGGACGGCCCTCGGGCCGACTTTCGGGCAGGATCCCGGCCAGGATCGAAAGCCCCCGTTCCATCTCTCGCAAGGGCGCCGCGCCGAGGCAGATCCGCAGCGCCGGATCGCGGTCGGTGACGGCAAAGCCGCTGCCCGGCGCCACCGCCACGCCGCGGTCCAGCGCGCGGTCCAGCAACGCGCGTTCGTCGGTGCCCGGCGGCAGCGGCAGCCAACGGTGCAGGCCATGCGGAAAGCCCGCGCTGCGCCCGTCCAGCAGACGCTGCGCCAGCCGGTTTCGGCCCGCAAGCTCGATCCGTTGGGCGGCCAGAAGACGGTCCGCCACGCCGCTGGCGATCCAGTCCTGCGCGATCTCGGCCATCAGCGGCGTGGCCATCCAGGCCAGCGACAGATGCCGGTTCAGCGCGCGCTCTGCCAGCGTTTCGGGCATGGTCAGAAAACCCAGCCGCAATCCCGGCGACAGGCATTTCGACAAGCCGGTAAAGTAGAAGCTGCGTTCGGGCGCGAAATGGGACACGGGCGGAGGACGGCGCCGCGCGACCGGTCCCGTCGGATCGCTTTCCAGAATGATCAGGCCGGCCTCGCGCGCCGCGCAGGCCAGCGCCTGCCGCCGGTCGCGATCCATCATCCGCGCGAAGGGGCCCGCCCCCGACGGCAGCAGAAACACCGCCTTCACCCGCCCGGCCGAGGCACGCACGACCTTTGACAGCGCGCCCGGATCCATTCCCGCCTCGTCGCCGGGAACGCCGCGCAGACGCAGATGCAGATGCCTGGCCGCCGGTTTCAGCGTGTGGCAGGTCGAACTTTCGGTGGCGATCTCGTCGCCCGGTTTCAGCGCGCTCATCAGCGCCACGAACATGGCGGGCGTGGTGCCGTTGGTGATCAGGATGCGCTGCGCCGGCACGACCAGGCCGCAGCGTGCCAGCCAGGCCGCCGCCATGCCGCCGTAGAGGGCCATCGTCTGGCGCGGGCGAAAGGAATGGATCGCGCCATCGGGCAGCCTGTCGGAGAGGCGGACAAGACTATCGCGCCAGGCCTCGGCAATGGCGGGCAGGCGGACCGGGGTCATCATCGACAGATCGATCGGCGGACGGTCGGTGGCGGCGCGGAACCACGGCACCTCGACCGTCTCGCGCGGGCCGGATTTCACGAATGTCCCCCGCCCCACCTCGCCCGAGATCAGGTCGGCGCGGATCAGTTCCTCATAGGCGCGACTGACCGTCTGGACCGAGACACCCAGCCGCCAGGCCAGATCGCGATGCGGCGGCAATTTCTCTCCGGCGCGCAGGCTGCCCGAATCGATGGCGGCGGCAAGGCCCTGGGCAAGGCTTCGATAGGCGGGGCGCGAGATGTCCTCGCGGGTGAGCGGCCAATGCGACATGGACCGCATGATTCGCGATGCGGCGGCGGCTTGTCCAGATTGACATTGGCCGGGGCGGCGGAAACAAGCGGATCATGACGCCGCTTCGCCTCGATGATCGTGACATCGCCATTCTCGCGACCTTGGCGCGCGAGGGCCGCATCTCGAAGACCGAGCTTGCGTCGCGGGTGAACCTGTCGCCGACGCCCTGCTGGGAACGCATGAAGCGGCTGGAACAGGCCGGGCTTATCCGTGGCTATCGCGCCGAGATCGCGCTTGCCGGGCTGGCGCCGCATGTGCAGGTCTTCGTGATGGTGGAACTGGACACTCACCGGACCGAGAGTTTCCGGACCTTCGAGCGCACCGTGGCGCGGATGGACGAGATCACCGGCTGCTGGGCCATCGGCGGCGGCTATGATTACCTGATGCAGGTCGTATCGACCGATGTCGCGGCATTTCAGGACCTGATGGACAATCTGCTGGAAAGCCCCGCCGGGCTGCGGCGCTATTACAGCTATATCGTGACCAAGCCGGTCAAGGATCTGCCGCCGGCGCTGGCGCTGCTGGGCGGAGGCGAGGGCTGAGGGGCCTTGCCCCTCGGCGCGTGCCGCGCCTCACCCCAGGGTATTTCCGCAACGAAGAAACCGCCGGAGCAGAGGATTTTTCTGCGGCGGCGACCGACTTTGGAGAATTCCTCCCCCGCGCGGCACCTAGATCCGTGTCAGGCAAGGAGGTGCACGATGCTTGACGACATGTCTTCCCGACTGACCGACCGGATCGCCGATTCCGGCCTGCTGCCCGGCCAGGGCGATTTCGCCGGCGAGGGCCGGATGGCCGTGCGCGATCCCGCGACCGGCGAGGTCATCGCCAAGGTGGCCATCAGCGACCGCGACGGCGCCCGCGCTGCCATCGATGCCGCGCAGGCGGCGTTTGCCGGATGGTCCGCGATGCTGCCCCAGCACCGGGCGCAGATCCTGCATCGCTGGCACGCCATGATCGTCGAGGCGAAAGAGGATCTTGCCCGGATCATGGTGGCCGAACAGGGCAAGCCGATCAGCGAGGCGCGGGGCGAGATCGAATACGCCGCCAGCTTCGTGCAATTCTATGCCGAAGAGGCGCTGCGCCCGAACATCGAAGGCGTGACCAGCCACCTGCCGGACGCAGAGATGGAATTGTGGCGCGAGCCGGTGGGTGTCGCCGCGCTGGTCACGCCATGGAATTTTCCCTGCGCGATGATCACCCGCAAGGCCGCGGCCGCGCTTGGCGCGGGCTGCACCGTCATCATCCACCCCTCGGCCGAGACCCCGCTCTCGGCGCTGGCCCTTGCGGAACTGGCCCGCCGCGCGGGGTTTCCCGAAGGCGTGGTCAACACCGTCATCGGCGACGCCGCGACCATCGTCGGCGAATGGACCGCCGATACCCGCGTCCGGGCCCTGTCCTTTACCGGATCGACCGAGATCGGGCGGCTGCTTTATCGCCAATCGGCCGATACGGTGAAACGTCTGGTCATGGAACTGGGCGGACACGCGCCGTTCATCGTCTTCAAGGGCGCCGATCTGGACCGGGCCGTGGCCGAGGGCATCAAGGCGAAATTCGCGACCTCGGGACAGGATTGCCTGGGCGCGAACCGCTTCTATATCCAGCGCGACATCTATGACGATTTCTGTGCCCGCTTCACCGCCGCAGTCGAAAAGCTGACCCTGGCACCGGGCATGAGAGATCCCGATATCGGCCCGCTGATCCATGACCGCCAGATCGAAAAGCAGATGGCGCATGTCGAGGATGCCCTGGCCAAGGGCGCGCGGCTGCTGACCGGGGGTGGAGTGGACGAGGCCCAGGGGCCGCTGTTCTTCAGGCCGACGGTTCTGGCCGATGTGCCAGACGAGGCCGCGATCATGTCGCAGGAAACCTTTGGTCCCGTCGCCGCGCTGAGTCCGTTCGACACCGAGGACGAGGTGATCGCGCGGGCCAATGCCACCGAATACGGGCTGGTCGCCTATCTTCACAGCCACGACCCGCGCCGGATCTATCGGCTGACGCGGGCGTTGCAATACGGCATGGTCGCGGTGAACCGCACCAAGGTCACCGGCGCGCCGATCCCCTTCGGCGGCATGAAGCAATCCGGGATCGGCCGCGAGGGCGCGCGTCAGGGGCTCGAAGCCTTTACCGAAATCAAATATGTCTGCCGCGACTGGGCCTGAACCACCGGCGATGAAAGGAAACGAGATGCTGACCAATGACGAACTGGCGAAGTGGGACCGCGAGAGCTTTTTCCATCCTTCGACCAATCTGGGTCAATTCGCGCGAGGCGAGGGCCCGCAGCGGATCGTGACCGGCGGTGAGGGCGTTTTCATCACCGACCGCGACGGCAACCGCCTGCTGGACGGGTTCGCCGGGCTTTACTGCGTGAATGTCGGCTATGGGCGCAAGGAGATCGCCGAAGCCATCGCCGATCAGGCGCGCGAACTGTCCTATTACCACGCCTATGCGGGACACGGCTCGGAGGCCAGCATCACTCTGGCCAGGATGGTGATGGAGCGCGCGCCCGAAGGTATGGCGCGGGTCTATTTCGGGCTTGGCGGCTCGGACGCGAATGAAACCAACATCAAGCTGGTCTGGTATTACAACAACATCCTGGGCCGGCCCGAGAAGAAGAAGATCATCTCGCGCTGGCGCGGCTATCACGGTTCGGGCCTGATGACCGGCAGCCTGACCGGGCTGGACCTGTTTCACAAGAAATTCGATCTGCCGCTGGCGCAGGTGATCCATACCGAGGCGCCCTATCCTTACCGCCGACCCGACCTGGCCATGTCCGAGTCCGATTTCACCGCCTATTGCGTCGAAAAGCTGGAAGACCTGATCGCCGCCGAGGGCGCCGACACGATCGCCGCCTTCATCGGCGAGCCGGTCCTGGGCACGGGCGGCATCGTGCCGCCGCCCGCCGGCTACTGGCCCGCGATCCAGAAGGTGCTGGACCGCCACGACATCCTGCTGATCGCGGATGAGGTGGTCACGGGGTTCGGGCGTCTGGGCAGCATGTTCGGCAGCGATCATTACGCGATGAAGCCCGACCTGATCACCAGCGCCAAGGGCTTGACCAGCGCCTATGCGCCGCTGTCGGCCAGCATCGTGGGTCAGCGCATGTGGGACGTGCTGACGCGTGGAACGGACGAATACGGCGTGCTGGGACATGGCTGGACCTATTCGGCCCATCCGATCGGCGCGGCGGCGGGAATCGCCAACCTGAAGCTGATCGACCACCTTGGACTGGTGCAGAATGCCGGCGAGACCGGCAATTACTTCTGGCAGAACATGCGCGAGCAGGTCGGCGGCCATCGTCATGTCGGCGAGGTTCGCGGCGAAGGGATGCTGTGCGCGGTGGAACTGGTCGCGGACAAGGAAAAACGCATCTTCTTCGAGGCTGCCGATGGCAAGGGCGCCAAGGTCGTGGCCGCGATGCTGAAACGCGGCGTGATCGCGCGGGCCATGCCGCAGGGCGACATTCTGGGATTCGCGCCGCCCTTGTGCCTGACGAAGTCCGAGGCCGATCAGATCGTGTCGGTGACGAAGGACGCGATCACCGAGGTTCTGGGATAGCTTATCGCGTCCCGCGACGGCCGGGGGCGCCGCCCCCGGACCCCCGAGGTATTTGAGAAGAGTGCGAAAGGCGGGCCGGCCGGGTTGCGCGCCGGATCCGGGCGAGATCGTTCACCGTGTCGATATCGGCCAGTTGACCGGCGGCCTCGATCACCGCCGCCGGCGGCAGATCCCCGATCAGCGGGCCCGCGCCCCGGTCGCCTTTCAAGGCCGCCAGTCTTGGCAGCCAGGCCGCCGGAAAACAGGCCGGCGGCATGGGCGGGCCGCGGTCGCGGCTGGCCGAGGGCATCGTGTCGCTGGCAGCGGCGACAACCCGGTCCAGATGTCTTGCGCTGACGAAGGGCATGTCGGCCAGCGCGATCAGCAAGAGGTCCGGACGGCCCGCGGCGGCCAGTCCCGCACGCAGGCTGTCGGACTGCCCGCCCGGGGCGACGGCCACGATCTCGAAGCCGGCCAGATGAGGCGCCAGGTCCGGATTGGCGATGACTGCGATACGGCGGTCCAGCGCCGCCCTGCGCATCGCCTCGGCGGCGTGGGCGATCAGCGGGCGGCCGCGAAGCGGGCTCAGCAGCTTGTCCTTGGGTCCGAAGCGGCGCGAGGCGCCAGCGGCCAGCAGCAGCCCGGCGCGGATCATCCGAACTGTGCATCATAGGCGGCCAGGATCTCGGTCAGGACCGAGGCGGCCAGAAGACGCGGTTCGCGCACGGGGCTGACGACGCCGATCGGGCCGCGCAGACGGACCAGCGCCGCCTCGTCGATCCCCGTCTCGCGAAGGGCCGCCTGACGCGCAAGCTGTGCCCGTCGCGATCCGAGCGCGCCGATATAGAAGGCGGGCGAGGCCAGCGCCGCGCGCAGGGGAGGCAATTCCCGGTCATGGTCGTGAAACAGCGTCACGACGGCGCTCTGGGCGTCCGGCGGCGGAGCCTTTTCGCCCCGGTGGCAGGGCAGATCGAGCGCGGCGACCATGGACGCCAGAGCTTCGGCCTCGTCGCCCTCGCCGTGCAGGATCACCGCGGGCGGTGGCGGCAGGACCAGCGCAAAGCCCGTCGCTGCGTCGCGGGAGGCCGCCCCGGTGACAAGATCGATGCGCCAGCGGCCGGTGCGCCGGGCGGCACTGTCCGCGCCGATGGCAGCCAGCCAGACCGGATCGGGACGCTGGATCAGTGCGATGTGCACGGTTCCGCCGCAGGGCAAGGGCAGGTCAATCGGCCCGCCCAGCCCATAGGTCAGATGGGTGACGGCACGGGCCGCGCCGACATGGCCCGCGATGTCGGCGTCGATGCAGCCCGCGCCGAGCCGGCCGACCCGGCCGCCATCCGGCCACAGCGCCATGGCCGCCCCGGGCCTGCGCGGAAAACCGCCCTCGGCCGCGATCAGCAGGGCAAGCGCGCCTCCGGGCCTTGCGGCAAGGGCGGCGAAAGGGTCGGTCGTCATGTCGGGCAACGTCCGGCTGCGGGATCCTGTTCCGTCACGGTCCTCCCAGGCGAACGACACGGACGCCGCGCCGCTGCCGGGCGGTTATGCCGCGCTGACGCGCCAGATCACGTCGCCCACATCGTCCGCCATCAGCAGCGATCGGCGGTCCGGTCCTATGGCCACGCCGACCGGCCGTCCATAGGAGAATTTCTCGTCCTCGGACAGAAAGCCCCACAGGATGTCGCGCGGCGGTCCCGAGGGTCTGCCCTCGGCGAAGGGCACGAAGATCATGCGATAGCCGCTGAGCGTCGAGCGGTTCCAGGATCCGTGCTGGCCGATCACCATGCCCTCGCCGAATCCGGGCAAGGTCTGGTCCGGCATCCAGCACAGTCCCAACGAGGCGGTGTGCCCGCCCAGCGCGTAATCCGGCTTGATGGCGCGGGCGACCAGATCCGGATCCTGCGGCACCCGGTCGTCGACGATCCGGTCCCAATAGCAATAGGGCCAGCCGTAGAAGCCGCCTTCCTGCACCGAGGTCAGGTAATCCGGCGGCGTCTCGTCGCCCAGCCCGTCACGTTCGTTGACAACGGTCCACAGAGTCGCGGTGTCGGGCTGCCAGGCCATGCCGACCGGGTTGCGCAACCCGGAGGCGAAGATGCGCGCCTTTCCGCTGGCCAGATCCAGTTCCCAGATCGCGGCGCGGCCTTCCTCGGCCTCCAGGCCCTCGTCGCCGATATTCGTCAGCGATCCGACGCCGGCATAGATCCTGCTGTGATCGGGGCTGACGATCAGGCTGCGGGTCCAGTGGCCGCCGGGCTTGAAATCGACCAGCTTGCGGCCCGGACCCTGCAGCCGGTCCGCGCCTTCGGTGTAGTCGAAGGCCACGATCCCGTCGGTATTGCCGACATAGAAGGTGCCGTCGACCATGGCCATGCCGAAGGGCTGGTTCTGGTTCTGCACGAAGACATGTCGCGTCTCGGCCACGCCGTCGCCGTCGCCGTCGCGCCACAGCGTGATGCGGTTGGGGCTCTGGCCGATGGCCTTCGCCCGCCGCATCGTGGCCTGCATGGCGTGATCCATCAGCTTGCGCGGCGGGCTTTCCTCCTGCAGCGCCTCGGCCACCAGGACATCGCCATTGGGCAGGACCTCGATCCAGCGGGGATGGATCAGATCGCGGGCGAAGGCATTGACCTTCAGGCCGGGCGCGGCGGTGGGCTTGTGGTCGCCCACCCAACCCTTCGCGGTCGGCATCTTCAGCGTCATGATGCCCTGTTTCCTGGCTTCGGGGATGGTGGGTGACTGCCCCGTCGCCTGCGATTTCGGCGCCGCCCCGCGCCTCAGCAGCACCATCGCCCCGCCCACGATCGACGTCGCCCGTGCCATCCAGTCCATGTTTTCGTTCCCCTGTTGTCGCGGGGCCGAGCCTAGGACATGCGGCGCCGGGTGCAAGCCCGGAAACATGCCGCGGGCCGGAAACGAGGGCGGCGTCCGGGCCCATTCCGGCCGGGCGCCGCCGATGGCCGCGATCCTTGTCCGGCCCTAGCCTTCGGGGAAGAAGGCAAAGCGGATCACGAACAGCCCCGCCACGATCCAGGTCGCCGCGTGAACCTCGCGCGCGCGGCCGGTCAGCAGCTTCAGCACCGCGTAGCTGACGAAGCCGAAAGCCAGGCCATTGGCAATGGAATAGGTGAAGGGCATGGCGATCGCGGTCAGCACGGCTGGCGCGCTTTCGGTGACATCGGTCCAGTCGATCTCGGCCAGTTCGCGCACCATCAGCGACGCGACATACAGCAATGCCGGCGCCGTCGCATAGGCCGGCACGGCCCCCGCCAGCGGCGCGAAGAACATCGCCAGCAGGAACAATCCCGCCACGACCAGCGCGGTCAGGCCGGTCCGCCCGCCCGCCGCGACGCCCGAGGCGCTTTCGGCATAGGCGGTGGTAGAGGACGTGCCCAGCATCGAACCGGCCAGGATAGCCGTCGAATCGGCCATCAGCGCCCGGCCCAGGTTCTTGTTGGTATGGGTCGGCCCCTCGACCAGCAGGCCGGCACGCTTGGCCACGCCGATCAGGGTGCCGGTGGCGTCGAAAATCTCGACCAGGACCATGACCAGGACGACATGGAATATCCCGAAGCTCAGTGCGCCCAGAAGGTCAAGCTGCATGAAGGTGGGCGCGATCGAGGGCGGCGTGGACATGATGCCGGTAAACTGGCTGACGCCCAGCAGGATCGAGGCGACGGTGACAAGCAGGATCCCGATCAGGATCGCGCCCGGAACCTTCAGTGCATCCAGTGCCGCGATGATGAAGAAGCCCGCGATGGTCAGCAGCGTGCCCGCCTGGGTCAGATCGCCCAGCGTCACGAAGGTCGCCGGGCTGGCCACCACGATACCCGAGGATTTCATCGCGATGATCGCCAGGAACAGCCCGATGCCGGCGGCGATGGCGCTGCGCATGGACACCGGAATCCCGCCGATCAGCCAGCGCCGGATCCCGGTCACCGACAGGAACAGGAAGATCAGGCCCGAGATGAAGACCGCGCCCAGGGCCTGCTGCCAGGTGAACCCCATCGCGCCGACGACGGTGAAGGCGAAGAAGGCGTTCAGCCCCATGCCCGGCGCCATGCCGATGGGCCAGTTGGCCCAAAGCCCCATGACCAGCGACCCGATCGCCGCGGCCAGGCAGGTTGCCACGAAGACCGCGTCGCGATCCATGCCGGTCGAGGACAGGATGTCGGGATTGACGAAGATGATATAGGCCATCGTCAGAAAGGTGGTCAGGCCCGCAATGATCTCGGTGCGGATATTGCTGCCGGTTTCGGTCAGCTTGAATAGTCGTTCCATGATGATCCTCCCCGCGGCTCTCCCCGCCGCCATCGACGCGGATTGTATGGGTCGGGGAAATGGCTTCACAATCGCGCCCGGCCCGCAAGTCTTTCAATGCGGGATTGAAAGCGCCGCGATCTTTGTCGATTTGTTGATACAGAATTTCGGACTTGCCGACTTGCCCGGCGCGGCCCGGACGGGTCTTGTGAAACCAGCCAAGGGAAGGACATCACGATGCGCTACAGCCGCGACCTGCGAGGATATGGCGAAACCCCACCCGATCCGCAATGGCCGGGCGGCGCGCGGATCGCGGTCCAGATCGTGATGAACTACGAAGAGGGCGGCGAGAACAGCATCGAGCACGGCGATGCCGCCTCCGAGGCCTTCCTGTCCGAGATCATCGGCGCCCAGGCCTGGCCCGGCCAGCGGCACTGGAACATGGAATCGATCTACGACTACGGTGCACGGGCCGGATTCTGGCGCCTGCACCGGATGCTGAAGGATCTGCCGATCACCGTCTACGGCGTCGCCACCGCGCTGGAACGCGCGCCCGAACAGGTCGCCGCCATGCAGGAGGCGGGCTGGGAGATCGCCACCCACGGGCTGAAATGGATCGACTACAAGGACGTCCCGCGCGAGGTCGAGGCCGATCACATCGCCCGGGCCGTCGACCTGCACAGGCGCATCACCGGGGAACGTCCCCTTGGCTTCTACCAGGGCCGCACCTCGATGAACACGGTCGCGCTTGGCTGCGAGGAAGGCGGCTTTGCCTATCTGGCCGACACCATCGCCGACGACCTGCCCTATTGGCATGTCCATCAGGAACGCCCGCAATTGATGGTGCCCTATACGATGGACGCCAACGACATGCGGTTCTCGTCGGGTCAGGGCTTCGGCACCGGGGTCGAGTTCTTCGATTACCTGCGCGACAGTTTCGACATTCTCTATGCCGAAGGTCAGGCCGGCGCGCCGAAGATGATGTCGATCGGCCTGCATTGCCGCCTTGCGGGGCGCCCGGGTCGGGCCATGGCGATCCGGCGCTTCCTCGATCACGCCCGCGCGCATGAGGGCGTGTGGTTCGCCACCCGCCTCGACATCGCGCGCCACTGGGCCGAGACCCATCCCTGGAAACCGCGCGAACGTCCCTCGCAGATGAGCCGCGACGCCTTCGTGCTGAAATTCGGCGGCATCTACGAACATTCCCCTTGGGTGGCCGAGCGTGTCCACCGCGCCGAGATGGGCGCGGTCCATGACAGCGCCCGCGGGCTGGCGCGGCGGATGGCGCAGATCTTTCGTTCGGCCGACGATCAGGCCCGCCTGGACGTGCTGAGGGCGCATCCGGACCTTGCCGGCAAGCTGGCGGCGGCGAAGAAGCTGACGGCGGAAAGCACCTCCGAACAGGCCAGCGCCGGGCTGGACAGCCTGACCGATGCCGAACGGGCCGAGTTCACGCGGCTGAACGACGCCTATGTCGCCAGGCACGGCTTTCCCTTCATCATCGCAGTGCGCGATTACGACAAGCCCGGCATCCAGGCCGCCATGCGGGCGCGGGTGGACAACAATACCGAAACCGAACGCGCCGAGGCCGAAAAACAGGTCATGCGCATCGCCGAACTTCGCCTGAAGGATCTTCTGCCATGAACCAGCCCCCGAAAGGTGCCCCCACCGGCGATCCGGCCACCATCGTCGAAGCGGATGTGTCCGGGCCCTATGCCGGCCCCGTCGCGGGCCTGCCGCCGCAGACCGGCCTGACCACCGACACGGCCGTCTTCACCGAGGCCTATGCCGTCATCCCCCGCACGGTGATGCGCGACATCGTGACCTCCTACCTGCCGGGATGGGACGGGATGCGGATGTGGATGCTGGCCCGGCCATTGTCCGGCTTTGCCGAGACGTTCAGCCAATATGTCGTCGAACTGGCCGAGGGCGGCGGCAGCGTCGCCCCCGATGACGATCCCGAAGTGCAGCACGCGGTCTTTGTCACCGGCGGCGAATTGCGCGTCACCATCGACGGTGCCGATCACCTGCTGAAACCGGGCGGCTTTGCCTATATCCCGGCGGGAACGCCATGGCGGGTGCGCAACGTGACGCCCGGCCCGACCGGCTTTCACTGGTGGCGCAAGCGGTGGCAGCCCTGTGCGGGACTCGACAGGCCCGATCCGATCATCGCGCGGGAACAGGATCTGCCGCCCTCGCCCATGCCTGATACCGACGGCGCCTGGGGCACGACGCGGTTCATGGATCCGGCCGATCTGCGCCACGACATGCACATCACGCTGGTCACGTTCAAACCCGGCGGCTCGATCCCCTTTGCCGAAACGCACGTGATGGAACACGGGCTGTTCGTGTTGGAGGGCAAGGCCGTCTATCGCCTGAACCGCGACTGGGTCGAGGTCGGCCCCGGCGACTTCATGTGGTTGCGCGCCTTCTGCCCGCAGGCCTGCTATGCGGGCGGGCCGGGGCGGTTCCGCTATCTTCTCTACAAGGACGTGAACCGTCACGCGGGATTGTGGCCGAATCGTTGATCGGTCACCGGGCCGGAAGCGCGCCAGGGCGTCCGCAGGCCGGATCCGGGCCAGGCGGATGATGGCGGCGAAGGGTCCCGCGGGCCGCCCGCCTGGCGCCGCGACGCCCGCGACCCTGACCGGCGCCGATCCAGGCAGCCGCGCGACGGCCCGCTTGCGGCACGGCGCGGAATAGGATCAATATGCGCCGACTGGCCGGTTCCCCGGTGCGGGATGCGAGACATGAATGTTCGGATTTGAACTGACCGGAACAGCCTCGGCGATCGTCACGATCCTGATCATCGCGGGCATGTTGACGCTGTTCATCCGCGAAACCTACCCGCCCGAAGTGACCGCGATTCTGGGCGCGGTGGTGCTGCTGGGCCTTGGAATCCTGGGCAAGGACGACGCGGCCGAGGTGCTGGCCAACCCCGCGCCCTGGACCATTGCCTTCATGTTCATCATCGTCGGCGGGCTGGTCAGGACCGGGGCGCTGGACTGGATCGGTCAGCGCGCGGCGCGCCACGCGGGCGCGCGTCCGATGATGACGCTGGGCCTTGTCTCTTGCCTGGTCTGCGCCATGTCGGCCTTTGTCAACAACACGCCGCTGGTCGTGGTGATGATGCCGATCTTCATGCAGTTGGCGAAGGAAATGGGAAAATCCCCCTCGAAGCTGCTGATCCCGCTGTCCTATCTGTCGATCCTGGGCGGCACGATGACGATGATCGGCACCTCGACCAACCTGCTGGTGGACGGCGTGGCCCGCAATTCCGGAATGGCGCCCTTCTCGATCTTCGAGATCGCGCCGGTCGGCCTGCCAATGGCGGTCGTGGGCATCACCTATCTGCTGATCTTCGCCCCACGCCTGCTGCCGGACCGCGATTCGATGTCGCAACTGATGTCGGGCCGCACGAAGATGAAGTTCTTCACCGAGGTCGCGATCCCCGAAGATTCCGCCGTGATCGGCAAGGCGCTGGACGAGATCGACATCTTCACCCGCGACACGGCCCGCGTGATCGATGTCCTGCGCGGCGATGCCTCGCTGCGGCGCGATCTGACCTCGGTCCGGCTCGAGGCCGGAGACCGTGTTGTCCTGCGCACCCCCATGTCCGAGGTTCTGGGGCTTCAGGGCCACAAGGATCTGCGCATGGTGGACAAGCTGAGTTCCGTCCAGACCTCGACCGTCGAGGTGCTGATCACGCCCGGCTGCCGCATGGTCGGGCGCAGCCTCGGCTCGATGCGGCTGCGCCGGCGCTATGGCGTCTATGTGCTGGCCGTCCATCGCAAAAGCCAGAACATCGGCCGGCAGCTGGATGATCTGGTCGTGCGTGTCGGCGATACGCTGCTGCTGGAAGGCGCGACCGAGGATATCCAGCGGCTGGCCAGCGACATGGAGATGGTCGAGGTCAACATCCCCTCGGATCGCGCCTATCGCCGCCGGCACGCGCCGATCGTGGTCGCAACCCTGGCCGCCGTGGTGATCCTGTCGGCCTTCGAGGTGGCGCCGATCCTGTTGCTGGCCTTTCTCGGCGTGGCCGTGGTGCTGGGCACGCGCTGCATCGACGCCGACGAGGCATTGGGCTTTGTCGATGGCCGGCTGATGGCGCTGATCTTTGCCATGCTGGCGGTGGGAACGGGTCTCGAGAATTCCGGCGCGGTGGAACTGATCGTTCGCTCCGTGGCGCCCTGGCTGGCCGACATCCCGCCCTGGGGTCTGGTCCTCGCCGTCTACATGCTGTCGACGGCGCTGACCGAGACGGTGACGAACAATGCCGTCGCCGTCATCGTCACGCCGGTCGCGATCTCGCTGGGCCAGCAGCTCGGCGTCGATCCGCGACCGCTGGTCGTGGCGGTGATGATGGGCGCTTCGGCCAGTTTCGCGACGCCGATCGGCTATCAGACCAACACGCTGGTCTACGGGCCGGGCGGCTATCGCTTTTCGGATTTCATCCGCGTGGGCCTGCCGCTGAACCTGCTGATGGCGGTGACGGCCTCGGCGGTGATCCCGATCTTCTGGCCGCTTTGACGGCGAACCGGACCCGGCGGCGCCGCGCGCCATCGGAGGCCGCAAGCCCTTGAAGCACTTGCAATGCTGCCATGCAGCATTGACGGTTGCGTCAACGGCCCCGAGATCCGACCTTGGTCGCAGGGAGGAAACGGCTTTGTCTGACAAAGGAGTTTCCACATGGCCACCACCGCAATCAATGACCGCAAGACCCCGGCTGCAATCCTGTCGGCGCTGGCGGCGCCCTTCGCAGCCTTCGGCCGGCTCATGGTCCAACTGGCCGAAGCCAATCCCCGGATGCAGGCGCTGGAACGCCTGAACCGCGTCAGCGACGCGGAACTGGCGGCCCGTGGCCTGACCCGCGACGGCGAGATCCGCCGGATCATGGGCGTTTCCGGCTTCTGAACACCGCGCCAACGTCCCCGTCGA
Organism: Paracoccus sp. UBA889; assembly: GCA_002294185.1. Lineage (GTDB taxonomy): Bacteria > Pseudomonadota > Alphaproteobacteria > Rhodobacterales > Rhodobacteraceae > Paracoccus. Next base: position 16,004 of record DBFD01000046.1, on the reverse strand, counting down.
GCGCCCCCTCGGGTCAGAGCGGGGTCTGGCGGGGGCGGTCAAGTCGGCGCGGATGCGGTCGGCCCCGCGTCCGATCACGTCCGTTCCCGGCTTCGTGCGGCGGCGGAACGGCGCCGGCGTGGGGCGGGTTTACCCGCTGTTCCAGATGCCGAAAGGTTCAGTCATGACCCGTCTTCTGATCGCAGCCCTTGTCGCCGCCATCGCCGCGCCGGTTCTGGCCGCGAAGCCCGCGGACCGGTTCATCGACGATCGCTCATCGCCTGCGCGCGTGATCACCTCGCTCTACAACGCCATCGACCGGCACGAATATCTCCGCGCCTGGAGCTATTTCGCCGAAGACGGCGCGCCCGACTACGCGACGTTCCGCGACGGCTACACGGGAACCGGGACCGTCGCCCTGCGCATAGGCGAGGTGCGATCCGAGGGGACCGCGGGCGCGATCCATTCCCGCGTTCCCGTCGCCATCGAGGCGACCGACACGGCGGGCGGCAAGACGGTGTTCACCGGATGCTACCGGCTGACCCAGGTCCAGCCCGGCGTGCAGGACACACCGCCCTACCGGCCGATCCGCATCGACGGAGGCAGGCTGGAGAAAAGCGGGCAGAGTTTCGGACAGGCGATGGGTCTTTGCGAGACGCCCTGAGCCTCAGGCCTTGGTGGCGTTGACGGGCGGCGTCTGCGTTCTGGCGCGACGCTGCGCCTCGCGCCAGGTGATATAGGTGATCGCGCCGATCATCATCCCGCCACCCAGAATCACCCATCCGTCCAGCGGTTCGTGGAAGACGAAGACGCCCAGCAGGCTGGCCCAGATCAGTTGCAGGAAGGTGACGGGCTGGGTGACGGCCAGCGGCGCGGCGGCGAAGGCGCGGGTCATCGTGTAATGGCCCGCCGTGGCAAACCCCGCGACCAGCGCCAGCCAGCCGATCTGGCCCGGCGTCGGCGGCACCCAGACCGCCCAGGCGATCGGCGCCAGCCCGACCGAGACGGTCAGCGACAGAACCGCCACGACGGTTGCGGCGGGCACCTGTCCCGACAGCCGTTTGGCCAGCAGATAGGAGGTTCCGAAGGCCACCGCTGCGCCGACCTGCGACAGATGGCCCGGATCCAGCGGCCGCAGCCCAGGCCGCAGCACGATCAGCGCGCCCAGAAAGGCTACCGCGATGGCCGCGATCCGCCGGCCGGCCAGCGTCTCGCCCAGAAACAGCGCCGCACCGATGGTCACCATGATCGGGTTGAGAAAGCCGATGGCCGTGGCCTCGGCCACGGTGATCCGGGACATGGCGTAGAACCACATGATCACCGCCATCAGGTGCAGCCCGCCACGCAGCGCGAACAGGCGCCAGACAGGAACCGAAAATCCCTGCCGCAGGGCCCCGACCAGCACCGGCGCCAGAAAGACCAGCCCGAAGACGAAGCGAATGAAGGCTGCCTGAGGCGCCGGCAGCGCGCCGCCAAGGCCGCGCACGATGCCGTTGACCGCGACGAAACAGGCCCCGGTCGCCAGCATCCAGCCGATGCCGATCAGGTCCCGGCGCGTATCACGGTCAATTTGCATATCCTGCAACTGCCGGGTTTGACGCCCTCGCGCAAGGCCCAATCAGCCAAGCGCCAGCCGAAGGGCGATGACCCACATCACCACGCCGACCCCGGCCTCCAGCCAGCGCCAAGAGGACGGCCGCGCGAAGACCGGGACCAGCAGCCGCGCGCCATAGCCCAGCCCGAAGAAGAACAGCACCGACCCCGTCATCGCACCCAGGGCGAACCCCACGGCCGAGGGCCATTGCGCCGAAATCGCCCCCAGCAGCACCACCGTATCCAGCCAGACATGGGGATTGAGCCATGTCAGCGCCGCGATCGTGGCCAGGGTCGCCGTCAGCGAGGCCCGTTTTCCTTCTGGGCGCAGACCCTCGCCGCCGCGCAGCGCCGCCGCGAAAGAGCGCGCGCCATAGACGATCAGGAAGGCCACGCCGCCCCATTTCATCGCCACCAGCAGCCAGGGCGCGGCCAGCGCGATACTGGTCATGCCGGCGACGCCGAGGGCGATCAGCAGCGCATCCGAGACCGCGCAGAACAGGCAGACGGCAAAGACGTGATGCCGCAGCAATCCCTGTTTCAGAACGAAGGCGTTCTGCGCACCGATGGCGAGGATCAGGGACAGCCCGGTGCCCAGTCCGGCGGCGAAAGACAACATGGCAGGTTCCTGTGAAAGCCGGCCGGTCGGAGACCGGAATGGGACCGGGCCGGGCATGGCCCGCCCCGGTCGCTGCCGCTGGGCCTCAGCGCGCGCGTTGCGCGCGCGCCCGGCGCATAGGCCACCTGGGGCGCGCGGATGACGGGCGCGAACCACGGCCCCCTTCCAGCGACCCTGCCAGGGACCGCCGGATGCCCCCCGGCGATCCGCGCCGACACCGGCCACGGCGGTCGCCGTCACCGCCGGGCGCAGCAATCATCCCTCCAGCCGGGTTGCCACCTCATCGGAGAAATCGAAATTGCCGGTGACGTTCTGCACGTCGTCATCGTCTTCCAGGGTCTCGATCAGCTTCATCAGCTTCTGTGCCGTTTCCATATCGGCGATCTCGGTCGGTGCCTGCGGCTTCCAGATCAGCTTCGCCGTCTCGGATTCGCCCAAGGCCGCTTCCAGCGCCGTCGCGACATCGTTCAGGTCATTTCCCGTGCAGTAGATCCAGTGCCCCTCGTCATCGCTTTCGACATCCTCGGCCCCGGCCTCGATCGCGGCCAGCATCACCCTGTCGGCATCGCCGACCGAGGCCGGATACATGATCTCTCCCACCCGGTCGAACATGAAGCTGACCGAGCCGGTCTGGCCCAGATCACCGCCCGACTTGGTGAAATAGCTGCGCACATTCGAGGCGGTGCGGTTACGGTTGTCGGTCATCGCCTCGACCACCAGTGCAATTCCGTCGGGACCGTATCCCTCGTAGCGGATTTCCTCGTAATTGTCGGCATCGCCGCCCTGCGATTTCCTGATCGCGCGGTCGATCACGTCCTTGGGAACCGAATTCGCCTTGGCCTCCTTCACCGCAAGCCGCAGCCGCGGGTTCTTGTCGGGGTCGGGATCGCCCATCTTGGCGGCGACGGTGATTTCCTTGGAAAGCTTGGAGAACAGCTTCGAGCGGGCGGCGTCCTGCCGGCCCTTGCGATGCTGGATATTGGCCCATTTGGAATGACCTGCCATTGTCGGTCGTCCTTCGCATGTCTGGTAGAATCCGGATCGCGCCGCTTTTAGTCCAGCACCGCGCCCCATCGCAAGACGAACCGGCGGCGGGGCGCGGGCGTTGAGCGCGCAGAAACAGCGGCGCGTCGGGAAACGGCGGCCAGAGGGGGTGACATGACCTATCAGCAGATCGTCCTGTTTTCACTGCTGGCCGCGATCATGGTGTTGATGTTCTGGGGACGCTGGCGCCACGACATCGTGGCTTTCGCCGGGCTGATGGCGGCGGTGATTCTGGGCGTGGTGCCGCAGGAGATGGCGTTTTCGGGTTTCGGCAATCCGACGACGCTGATCGTGGCACTGGTTCTGGTGGCGACCGCGGGCCTGACCCGCTCCGGTGCGGTGTCGCGGCTGACGCGGCTTCTGTCGGCGCGCGACCGCGGCGTGACCGCCCATATCGCGCTGTTCGGCGGCGTCGGCGGCTTTCTGTCCGGCTTCATGAACAATATCGCGGCGCTGGCCATGCTGATGCCCATCGACATGCAAGCGGCGCGCAAATCCGGCCGGGCGGCGGGGATGACGCTGATGCCGCTGGCCTTCGCGACCATCCTTGGCGGGATGCTGACGCTGATCGGCACGCCGCCGAACCTGATCGTGTCCAGCTTTCGCGCCGATGCCCTGGGACAGCCCTATCGGATGTTCGACTTCCTTCCCGTGGGCGGCGCGGTGGCGCTGGCGGGCATCGCCTTCATCGCGCTGTTCGGCTGGCGCCTGATTCCGGGCCGGCACCGCGAAGGCCGCGGCGGCGCCACCGCCGAGCGGCCGCGCCGCTATATCGCGAAGATGGTCGTGACCGAAACCAGTTCGGTTCGCGGAAAGACCGTCGCCGAAGCGCGCCGCGAGGCACAGGAGGTCGGCATCCGCATCGTCGGGGTGTCACGTCACGGCCATACGATCAGCGGCCGGATCGAGGATCACGGGATCGAGCCCATGGACGTGCTGGTGCTGCGGGGCGATCCGCCGGCGCTGGACGAATACCGCTCGATCGCCAAGCTGGCCTTTCCCGATGGCCGCATCGAGCCACGCGCCCGCGCCGACACCGAGGGCCAGCATCTGATCGAATGCCTGGTGCCGGTCGGCGCGGCGATTTCCGGACGGACCGGGCAATCCTTCGGCCTCGTCAACCGCTATGACAGCGTTCTGATCGGGATGCGCCGGCGCGGCATCGCCCTGCGCGATGCCCTGCCCCGCCAAGAGATCGCGGCAGGCGACATGCTGCTGCTGCTGGTTCCCGAAAGCCGCACCAACGAGGTGCTGCTGTCGGCCGGCGTGGTGCGCCTGGATGGCGGCAGCCTGCCGGTCCAGCGCGAGGGTCACATGCTGACCGCCGTCGGGCTTTTCGCCGCCGCCGTCATCGCCACCAGTTTCGGAGTGATCTCGATGCCGATCGCGCTTGGCGTGGTGGTGATCGCCTATGTCCTGTTCGGCGTGCTGTCGGTGGGCGAGCTTTACGACCATGTGGACTGGCCGGTCATCGTGCTGCTGGGGGCGATGATCCCGCTGGGCCTGGCGCTGGACCAGACCGGCGGCACCGCGCTGATCGCCGGCGGGATCGTCGCCTTGACCCAGGGCTATCCCGCCTGGATCGCGCTGAGCCTGCTGATGATCGTCACCATGCTGCTGTCGGCAGTGCTGAACAACAACGCCACCACGATCATCGCCGCGCCGATCAGCATCCGCCTGGCCGAACAGCTGAGCGTGCAGCCCGACGCTTTCCTGATGGGCATCTCGATCGCCGCCTCCTGCGCCTTTCTGACGCCGATCGGGCATCAGAACAACACGCTGATCCTGGGGCCGGGCGATTACCGGTTCGGCGATTACTGGCGGCTGGGACTGCCGCTGGAGGTGATCGTCATGGCGGTCTCGGTGCCCATGCTGCTGATCGTCTGGCCCCTGTGAACGGCTCCGGGCACGCGCGGCGGGCGGACCGGTGCCGTCGCGCCGACATCGGGGGCCTAGGGGTGGGTCTGCATCAGCCGGCCGCCCTCGCGCACCGGCTCGATCGCGGTGGCAAGGCCGGTGCGGTCGTCGGTCGCGACCAGAACGCCCGACAGCGTGGCTTCGCCCTCGGCCGGGGAAAAGCGGTCGCGCGTCATGCCGGTCACGAAGCGGCGCAGGGGTTCGGTCTTCTCCATACCGATGATGCTGTCGTAATCGCCGCACATCCCGGCATCCGACTGATAGGCGGTGCCGCGCGGCAGGATCTGTGCGTCGGCGGTGGGAACATGCGTGTGGGTGCCCACGACAAGGCTTGTGCGACCGTCGCAGAAATGGCCTATTCCCATCTTTTCGCTGGTCGCCTCGGCATGGATGTCCACGATGGCCGCGCAAACCATGCCCCCCGGGGGATGCGCCCTCAGCACCGTGTCCAGCGCCGAGAACGGATCGTCATAGGGCCGCGACATGAAGACCTGCCCAAGCGCCTGCGCGACCAGAACCTTGCGCCCGCGCCGGTCCTCGACCACGGCGTGACCGCGCCCCGGCGCCTCTCGGGCATAGTTCAGCGGCCGGATGATGCGCGGCTCGCGTTCGACATAGCTCAGCAAATCCTTCTGGTCGAAGGCGTGATCGCCCAGCGTCAGACAATCCGCGCCCGAATCCAGCAGCAATTGCGCATGGCCCGCCGTGACGCCGCGCCCGCCGCTGGCATTTTCGGCGTTCACCACGACCAGATCGGCTTTCAGACGTTCCCGCAGCGGCGCCAGCCTTTCGCCGATCGCACGCCGGCCGCTCCGGCCCATCACATCGCCCAGAAAGAGGATTCGCATGGAAATCGTGACTAGATGAAAGATCCCGCCCTCTCAAGCGTGTCGCCGCGCTTTCTGGACAGCGGCGGGCGAAATCGCCATGCTGCGCGCGCTTGCCGAGACGGAGACGATGATGCCCATGCCTGACTGGATCGCCGCAGATTGGGGAACCACGCATCTGCGGGTCTGGACCATGGACGGCCAGGGCCGGGTGCTGGATCGTATCCGCAGCGACAGCGGCATGGGCCAGATCGGGCCGGGCGACTACGAATCCACATTGCTGGGCCTGATCGGATCGTCGCTGCCGGCCGCAAGCCGGGTCCCGGTCATCTGCTGCGGCATGGCCGGTGCCCGGCAAGGCTGGGTCGAGGCGCCCTATCGCGCGGTTCCCTGCCCGCCCGGCACGATCGCCGACGCGGCGCGACCCTCGCCCGGCGATCCGCGCCTGCGGGTATTCATCCTGCCCGGCCTGTCCCAGGCCGGCCCTGCCGACGTGATGCGCGGGGAAGAAACCCAGATCGCGGGCTATCTTGCCGCCCATCCCGGTTTCGACGGCGTGTTGTGCCTGCCCGGCACGCATAGCAAATGGGTTCATGTCAGCGCCGGCGAGGTCGTCAGCTTTCGCAGCTTCATGACCGGCGAAATCTTCGCGCTGCTGTCGCGACATTCGGTGCTGCGCCATTCCGTCGGCTCCGCCGGCCACGATTCGGGCGCCTTCGCGGATGCGGTCGCCCATGCCATGTCGCGGCCGGCGGCGATTGCCTCGGACCTGTTCTCGCTGCGGGCGCAATCCCTGCTGACGGGGCTGGCGCCGGTTGTCGCGCGATCACGTCTGTCCGGTCTGCTGATCGGGATCGAACTTGCCGCCGCCCGGCCCTATTGGCTGGGTCAGGACGTGGCGATCGTCGCATCGGATTCGCCGGGCGATGCCTATGCCGAGGCGCTGCTTGCGCAGGGCGCGGCCCCGCACCGGGCGGATGCCGAAGAGATGACGCTGAACGGTCTCCGCGCCGCCTGGACTGCGCTGCGCGCGACCGGCGGCTAAGCCGCCTCGCCGCGATCCCGCTCCGGCCGGGCCTGCAAGCCCACCGACGCTGCGAGGAACCCCGACGCGCCGGGCTTGTTCTGTCTGGGTGGACAGGAAAGGAACGGGGATGGGCGAGACAGGCAGCGGCAACGATCTGCGATGCGACGTGGCCGTGATCGGCGCGGGCACGGCCGGCATTTCGGCCGAACGCGCGGCCCGGAAGGCGGGGGCGAAAACCCTGCTGATCGACCCCTATTTCGCGGGCACGGTCTGCGCCAGTGTCGGCTGCATGCCATCGAAGCTGCTGATCGCCGCAGCCCATGCCGCCCATGACCTGCGTCGCGCCGAGGTCTTCGGGATCGAGGTTCCGCCCGCGCGGATCGATGGCGGCAAGGTGATGCAGCGGGTCCGCGACCTGCGCGACGATTTCGTCGCCGGGGTGAAACGCGGTTTTGACCGGCTGCCGCCCGGAACCTGCATCCGCGCCAGCGCGCGGTTCGACGGTCCGAAAAGCTTGCGACTGGACGACGGCCGACGGATCGAGGCGGGCGCGATCGTCATCACCACGGGGGCCTTTCCGCTGGTGCCGGGGCCATTCACGGGTCTCGGCGATCGGCTGCTGACCAATCGCACCGTGTTCGACCTGCCCGACCTGCCGGACAGGCTGGCTGTGATCGGCGCGGGTCCGATCGGGCTGGAACTGGCTCAGGCCTTCGGCCGGCTGGGCGTTTCCGTCACGTTGTTCGATCAGGGCCGCCGCCTGGGCCGGATCCGCTGCGACCGGGTGCATCGGGTGCTGCGCGACTCGCTGTCGCGCGACGTGGACCTGAAGCTGGGCTGCAAGGTCATCCCCGAGGCGCGCGACGAGGCGATCCATCTGCGCTGGAGCGGCGATCACGATGGCGAGGCTGATTTCGATCACGTCCTGCTGGCGACGGGCCGCCCGCCCGCGCTGGCCGGGCTGGACCTTGACCGGGCGGGTCTGGCGCTGGACGATGACGGTGTGCCGGTGTTCGACCGAAACACGATGCAATGCGGCGACGGGCCGGTCTTCATCGCAGGTGATGTCAATGCCGATGTCGCGATCCTGCACGAAGCCGCGGCCGAGGGCGGCATCGCGGGCAGCAACGCGGCCGCCTTCCCCTCGGTCGGCCCGGTGCGGCGAAACCATGGCTTCATGCTGATCTTCACCGATCCACCCACCGCCACCATCGGCGCGGGTCCCGATCAGGCCGGATTGTCGGGCCTTTCGGATTATGCCGATCAGGGCCGCGCCCGCGTCGAGGCGCGGGCCGAGGGCGTCGTGCGGATCAATGCCGATGTCCGGGGCAAGCTGATCGGCGCGGATCTGTGCGCGCCGGGGGGCGAACATCTGGCGCATCTGCTGGCATGGGCGATCGAAGCGGGAAACCCGGCGCAAGCCCTGCTGGGAAACCCCTTCTATCACCCGACTCTGGAAGAAGGGATGCGACCGGCGCTGCGCCAGATATGCAAGGCGGCCCGGATCGACGTGCCGTTCAGCCGCGATCCCGGCGATCCGCCGGGGCGCTGACAATGGAACGGCTGATCGATCTGGGCAATGGCTTCTGGAACATTCGCGGCGATTTGCGGCTGTTCGGCCTGCTCAACGTGGGCACCCAGGCCTCTCTGGTGCGGCTGCGCTCGGGGCGCTTCGTGGCGCTGGATTCCTGTGCCATGGACATGCCGACCCGCGACAGGGTGATGGCCCTGACCGATGGCGGCGCGGCGGTCGAGGCGATCCTGAACCTGCATCCCTTCCACACGCTGCACTGTGCCACGATGGCGCAGATGTTTCCGCAAGCGCGGCTTTACGGATCCCGGCGTCATTGGCGCAAATGGCCCGATCTGCCCTGGCAGGACCAGCCGGTCGAAAGCGCCGATCTTGCGGCACGCCTTGCCGGCGAGCTGGATTTCTCGTTGCCCGAGGGGATCGACTATATCTGTGCGGATCAGCGCGTCCATGCCGGATCGCTGCTGGCCTTCCATCCCGCCAGCGGCACGGTCCATGTCGATGATACGCTGAACGTGCTGCCGCTGCCCGAATGGCTGCGCCGGACCATGGGCCTGCCGCGCCTGACCTTTCATCCGACCCTGCTTCGGGCCCTGCAGGACCGCCCCGGTGCCGCGGACGATTTTCGCCGCTGGGCCCGCGGCATCGGCGCCGACTGGGCCGAGACGCGGACGGTCTGCGCCGCCCATTCCGGGATCCTGCATCTCGGGCCGCAAAGCTTTGCCGATGCGGTCGAGGCAGCGCTGGCGCGGGTCGAGCCGGGCCTGAACCGCACCTGACGACCCTATCCGCCGGTCTGGTGCGTCGAGGTCAGATCAAGCAGAACCTGGTCGGATTCGTCCGTCACCAGCGTGCGCACGGTCGAAACCCGGGGGCCGCGGCGCAACCAGAACGCCCTGGCCGTCACCACCCCCTCGCAACGGTTGGACAGCACCTGGGCATTCAGCGTGACGGCGACGGGCATGCTGTCGCCGCCCTCGGTCACCTGCTCTTCGCCGACGACCAGATTGGTCGCGATCACATCGGCAAACCAGACCAGCGCGCCGGCATGAATCGTGCCGAAGGAGTTCATGATTCCCGGCTGGATCGCCATTTCGCCCAGGGCCTCGGTATCGCTGACAGAGAGAATGTCGAATTCGATCTGGCCGACGAGGGATTTGTAAGACAATGACAAACTTCCTTCTTTACCTCCGCCCGGCGCCGTCAGCCGAAAACCGGGTCGGTCTTCCATTTCGGCAGCGGGCAGGGCTCGCCCTCGCCCCGTTGCATGTCGGGCCGCCCGCCGCCCGGATAGGCGCCGACAACGGCAAAGCCGGCCTCAGCGTCAAGCCGCTTGTGGGCCAGCCCGGCGGGGATGATGACAACATCGCCCGCGGACAACGTGACCCTTTGTCCCGCCTCGCCGCCCAGAAGCAGAATGGCCCTGCCCGCATAACAGCCCAGCACCTCGTGCGTGGTGAGGTGATAATGATGCCAGTCGAACACGCCGTCGCGCCAGCTTCCGGTCCAGCCGTGCAGGGCGAAACGCCGCTCGAACCATTCCGGTTGCGGATCGTCGCAGACGGCCCGGTGCAGGACCGGTTTCACCGGGTCAGACGGGCGATCAGGGCCGAGGTGTCCCAGCGGCCGCCGCCCATGCCCTGAACCTCCTTGTAGAACTGGTCGATCAGCGCCGTGACCGGCAGCGATGCGCCCACCTCATCCGCCGCCGACAGGCAGATCGCCAGATCCTTGCGCATCCAGTCCACGGCGAAGCCATGATCGAATTCGCCCGCATCCATGGTCTTGTGGCGGTTCTCCATCTGCCAGCTACCGGCGGCACCCTGCGAGATGACTTCGACCACCCGGCCGACCTCGAGGCCGGATTTCTTCGCGAAGGCCAGCGATTCGGACAGCGCCTGGACCAGCCCGGCGATGGCGATCTGGTTGCACATCTTCGTGATCTGGCCCGCCCCGACATCGCCCATCAGACGGCAAATCTTGGCATAGGCGTCGATCACCGGCGCGGCGCGGTCGAAATCGGCCTGCGCGCCGCCGCACATCACCGACAATTTGCCATTCTCGGCCCCCGCCTGCCCGCCCGAGATCGGCGCGTCCACGTAGCCGATCCCGGCCGCCGCGGCCAGTGCGGCCAGATCCCGCGTGACAGCCGCCGAGACGGTGGTGTGATCGACGAAGACCGCGCCCTTGGCCATGCCGGCAAAGGCGCCGTCATCGCCAAGGCAGATCGCGCGCAGGTCGTCGTCATTGCCGACGCAGGCCATCACGAAATCGGCGCCTTCGGCCGCCTCGCGGGGGCTGGGCGCGCTGGCGCCGCCATGCCTGGCCACCCATTCCTTCGCGCGGGATGCCGTGCGGTTGTAAACCGTCACCTCGTGGCCCGCCGCCTTCAGATGCCCCGCCATCGGGCCGCCCATCACGCCCAGTCCCAGAAATGCCACTTTCGCCATCGCGCCGATCCTCCGCTGTTGCCTTGCGCCGACAGGGGCCGGGCCTTCTTTGGCGCCGGCCCAACCCCGCGTTGAAATGCCCGCGCGGCTGTCCTATGCAGCAACCCACCACCCCCGCGCGTCCCGGTCAAGCCGGCCGATGCGCCCGAAGAACAGGCGCCGCGCCGCACATGGAATTCCGCCCGAGATGCTGACCCTGTTCCGCTGGCTGCTGAGGCTGACGATTGCGCTGATCGTCGTGCTGGTGCTGGCCGTGGTGCTGGCGTGGTATTTCTTCGTCCGCTCGTTGCCAGACTACGACGCGACGCTGACCGTCAGCGGCATTTCGGCCCCGGTCGAGATCGTGCGTTCGACCGAAGACGTGCCCAACATCTTCGGGCAGACCGACGAGGATGTGTTCTTCGCCCTGGGCCTGGCCCATGCCCAGGACCGGCTGTTCCAGATGACCCTGCTGCGCCGCGCGGCCCAGGGCCGGCTGTCCGAAGTTTATGGCGCGGGCGCCTTTGCCGCCGACGATCTGGCGCGGCGGCTGGAAATCTATCGCAGCGCCGCCGCCTCGCTCGAGGCGCAGGACGAGGCCACCCGATCCGCGCTGGAAGCCTATGCGGCGGGCGTCAATCAGTGGATCGCCAAGGTGAATGACGGCGCGCTTGGCCGGGGCGCGCCGGAATTCTTTCTGGTGCCGCAGGACATCGCCTATTGGCAGCCCGCCGATTCCCTTGCGATCCTGAAACTTCTGGCCGCCGCGACGACCGATGCCGCGGCCGAAGAGATCCTGCGCGCCCGGCTGTCGCTGGCCGATCCCGATCGTGGCCCCGAGGTGCTGACCGGCGAGGCCGAACCCCGCGCCCTGCCCCGATACCGCGATCTGTTTCCCGGCCTGGCCATGCCCGCGCCCGAGAAGCTGTCGCAGCCGGCCGGCCTGCGCGACGTGGCCGGTTTCCTGCGGCCCGGGGCGGGTCTGGGCGGCAACGGCTTCGCCGCGGCATCGGGACGAACCGCCGCCGGCGGCGCGCTGCTGGCCAATGATCTGGATATTCCGCTGATCGCGCCATCGCTCTATTATCTGGCGCGGCTGCAACTGACCTCGGGCGGGGTGATCGGCGCGACGATACCGGGGATGCCGGTGGTCCTGTCGGGACGCAATCCGCAGCTGGCCTGGGGGATCTCGCCCGCGCCGGTGGACGACGCCGATATCGCGATGGAGGAGGTCCAGCCCGGCAATCCGAACCGCTATCGCGGCCCTGACGGCTGGACCGATTTCCGCACCCGGACCGAGGTGATCCGGGTGCTGGACGAATCCGATCGCCCGATCACGTTACGCTGGACCGATAATGGTCCGCTGGTGCCGGCGCTGGATCCGGGGCTGCGCAGCGTGACGCCCCAGGGCTACGTCGCGGCCCTGCGCTGGACCGGCTCGGTGCGCGACGACAGCACCATGTCGGCACTGATCGGACTGATGCGGGCGACCGATATCGACAGCGCCGCGACCGCCATGCGCCGCACCGTCGCGCCCGCGATGAACGTGACTCTGGCCGATCCGAAACGGGTGCGCCAGGTCACGGTGGGCGCCCTGCCGCGTCGCGCCACGGATCATCCGACCGGCGGCCAGATGCCGGTGCCGGGCTGGCTGCGCGCGGGTCAGTGGCAGGGAGTCGACGAATCCGGGCCGGGCAAGGCGGTGGCTCCTTCGCGCGATGCGGTCGTGATCGCGACCGGGGAACGCGGCCCGCTTGCCCTGCGCCGGGCCCGTCTGGGGCGCCTGCTTGACGACCGGGAAATCCATTCCCGCGACAGCTTCATCGCCGCGCAGCTGGACGTGGTCAGCCCCGCGGCGCGGGCGCTGCTGCCTCTGGTCGGGGCCGATCTGTGGTTCACCGGCGATCCCGCCGCCGCCGGCACGCCCGAGCGGCAGAGGCAGGACGCGCTGAACCTGCTGGCCGAATGGGATGGCTCGATGAGCGAACACCTGCCCGAGCCGCTGATCTATACCGCCTGGATGCAGGCCCTGCAGGATCGTCTGATCCGCGACGAGATCGGTCCGCTGGCCGAGGACATCACCCGCCTGTATCCGGGTTTCATCGATGCCGTGTTCCGGAATACAGGCGGCGCGGCGCGCTGGTGCGACGTGGTGCAAAGCGCGCCCATCGAGGATTGCACGACCATCGCGCGGCAGGCGCTGGACAGCGCAATCCTGGATCTGAGTCAGCGTTTCGGTCCCGATGTGGCAAGCTGGCGGTGGGGGGACGCGCATCAGGGCCGGCAGATTCACCCCGGCCTCGGCTATCTTCCGGCGCTTGGCTGGGTGGTGAACCTGACGCAATCGCTGTCGGGCGGCGATTTCACCGTCTCGCGCACCGGCTTGCTGGGCGGGGCCGAACGACCCTACGAGGCGGTGTCGGGTCCGGGCTATCGCGGCGTCTATGATCTGGCCGATCCGGATTCCTCGGTCTTCATCCTGTCAACCGGGCAATCGGGACACCCGCTGTCGCGCCACTACGACGATCTGGCCGATCTGTGGCGGCGTGGCGAGTATATCGGCATGTCGCTTGATCCGGAACTGGCGCGCGCAGCTGCGACAGGCGTGACGCGGCTGGAACCGGCGCGCTGAACCGCCGCCCGGTCGCCGGCGGCGGGCGGCCGGGGGCGCGTCGCCCCCCGGACCCCCCGAAGGTATTTGGAAAGAGTGCGAGGATCGGCGCGATCGCCCCGGCTTGCGCGGTATCTCGTTTCACATTCCGCCGATGATCGCAGCCAGGGCAAGACACCTTTCAGTCGATCCGGACATCGCATATCGGTGTTCTCGACCAGATCAAAGGCACGGGGAGCAAGCGTTGAACGAGTCACATCCTTGTTCGTCTGACGGGGCGGACCTGACCATCGCCGTCGAAAACCCCCTGGCCGCGGATCTGGCGCCCCTGTTTCGGCGCCACTGGGCCGAGATGCATGCCGACACCCCACCCGAATCGAACCACGCCCTGCCGCGAGAGGGTCTGGCCGTTCCCGAGATCGCCTTCTTCGTCGCCCGCCGGAACGGATTTGCGGTCGCGATGGGCGCGCTGAAGCGGTTGTGCAACGGCCATGCCGAGATCAAGTCGATGCATGTTCTGGCCGAATATCGCGGCGCCGGTCTGTCGCGGCTTCTTCTGGTGCACATGATCGATCATGCAAGGCGCGATGGTCTGACGCAGCTGTCGCTGGAAACCGGTGCGCAGGCATCTTTCGCCGCGGCGCGGGCGTTGTATGGCCGCGCGGGTTTTTCCATCTGCCCGCCTTTCGGAGCCTATCGCGAGGATCCCAACAGCGTTTTCATGACGCTGGCATTGTGACCCCTCGGTCGTGGACGGGCATTTGGCAAGCCGCCTTGCCGATACGGCATCCGGCCATCCGGATCGGGCGGCCGGGCGGGCGCCGCGGGCTTGCCGGATTTCGCCCGGCGATCAGAAATCGGACGCGCGACACCGACGCCCTGCGTTGCGGACCGGTATTCCAGCCGCTATCAAGGCGGCACGGCCCCGTAGCTCAACTGGATAGAGCAAGCGCCTTCTAAGCGCTAGGTTCCGGGTTCAAGTCCTGGCGGGGTCACCAGGCACCGAATGGCGGACTGGCGTGCCGGAATCTCAATCCGGCGCGCAAGGGAAAGCTTCGGTGACGAGGCCAGCCTGGACACCGCCGCGCGGGCCTGACAGATCCGTTGCCGGAAACCGTTGGATACCGGGCTTTTCATCCTCGGGTTGATCACAGGTCGTGGCAGGTGCTAAGCGCCGATGATAGATCGGCCCAATCCGTGAGCGAACTGATTCATGAACCCACCCATTTCGGATCAAGGCGATGACGGAGAGACAACGGTGATCTTTCCGGTGACGCCGGGCGATGTCCTGGAAATTCGCCTTCTGCTTCAGTCCGTCGAACCTGAAGGTGCTGGTCGCGCGCTTGGCAGGGCGAAGGTATCGGTCCGGTTTCTGGATTCGCGCAAGCGCGTGATCGATCCCTATCTCGCCACCGGCGCCATCGTGGTGGACCTGCCGGAATCGGTCGAAGTCCTTCCATCCGGCCCTCGAACCGATGCCGGCGATGCGGCTGCCACCGCCATCTGGTATCTTCCCGCGCCTCCCGATGCTGTCTCGCTTCGCATCGGAGGATGGGCGGACACGGCAAGACTGCGTTCGGCACGAGTGCTCGAATCCGCGATCGACTGGGGCCGCGAGGCGGGCCGGCGCGCGTCGAGCCTGCAGACCCGCTATAGCCGCCAGAGAGAGCGGCTTATTCGCCGCCTCTTCCCCGAAACAACGGAAGAGGTGATCGCCCTCGCCTGCCATGCCGGTGCCGCGCAGATGGCTGCGCTGCAAAGCCATTTCAAGCCGGGTGGCGATTGGGCACCGGTGCTGTCGTCGATCGCCGCCGCCGAATGGCAGGCCGAGGCGCAAACGCGACGAGAGCGTCTTCGAGCCCAGGGCGACAACGCGCCGCGCATCGGCTTTATCGGCTCGGAGCGCGGCTTCGAACGGCTTTCCTGGCTGACCGAGACGATCTGGCTGCGCGAGGCGGAATATCTCGATCAGTTCCGCTATCTCGACCTGGAGATCGTGGTGGTCGAGGCTGCGGCGACCGGGGGCGGCTCCGGTGAGGGTGGGGAATGGAACCAGGCCTTCGCCAGTCTGACAGGCGATCTTCCCGAACGCGGCTCCGCCTTTTTCGATGCCGCCCGCGACGCTGGCGTTCCGGTGCATCTCTGGGCGACCGGCAGCGCTGACGGCGCGCCCGCATGGCGGGGCGCCATGCGGGTCGCAGATCGCGTCATCGTCGAGGGGACCGAGGAAGAATGGGCGGCGTTCCGGCCCGACCACGTCATCCGACGCGCGACCGAGCCTGCCGCCTGTTCGCTTGCGGCGCTGGACGAACGCAAGCCCGATCTCCTGCTTGTGCCGACGGCTTCCGACGCTTATCAGTTTCCCGCTTTTCGCGCGCTGATCGACCAGCCGACCCTCTACAACGGAGTTCTTGCGGAATACCGCTA
>DBFD01000008.1 GCA_002294185.1 Paracoccus sp. UBA889 | reverse complement strand
GGATCGGCGGTGGATGCGGCTTTGGGTGCGGCGGCGATCCTGTCGCTGTGCGAGCCGCCGATGACCGGCTTTGGCGGCGACTGTTTCGCGCTGGTGAAGCCCGCAGGCACCGAAGAAATCATCGGGCTGAACGCGTCAGGGCGCGGGCCTGCGGGGCTGGATGCGGCGGCGATCCGCGCCGAGGGGCACAGCGTGATGCCGGTGACATCGGCCCATGCGGTGACGCTGCCGGGGGCGGTGTCGGGCTTTCTTGCGCTGTCGGAGCGGTTCGGGCGGATGGATCTGGCGGAGGTGTTCGCCCCCGCGATCCGCTATGCCGACGAAGGCGTGCCGGTCGCGCCCCGCGTGGCGCTGGATATGGGGCTGTCCACCGACCGGCTGCAAGGCGTCGCACGCCAGCACTACCTGAAGGACGGGCGCGCGCTGCGGGCGGGCGAGCTGTTCCGCGCGCCGGGGCAAGGCGAGGTGCTGCGCCGCATCGTGCGCGACGGCCATGCCGGGTTTTATCAGGGCGAGGTTGCCGAAGACATGGTCAACGCGCTGCGCGCGGCGGGCGGCAGCCACACGCTGGAGGATTTCGCGGGTGTGCAGCCGGAATGGACCACCCCCATTTCCGGCGGCTATCGCGGGCTGGAGATCGTGGAGCATCAGCCCAACGGGCAGGGCACGGCGGCGCTGCTGCTGGCGGCGATCCTTGAGCGGTTCGATCTGGCGTCGATGGATCCGTGGGGGCCTGAGCGCACCCATATCGAGGCCGAGGCCACGAAGCTGGCCTATGACGCGCGCGACCGCTTCGTGACCGATCCCGACCACATGGACCCGGTGACCCGGTTGCAGGCCGATGGGCTGGCCGACAAGCTGGCCGCGCTGATCGCGCCCGACCGGGTGATGCCCGACGCGGCCCGCATTTCCGAAGAGGTGCACCGCGATACCGTCTATCTGACGGTGGTGGATAAGGACCGCATGGCGGTGTCGCTGATCTATTCGATCTTCAACAGCTTTGGCTCCGGCATTGGCACCGAGAAATTCGGGCTGTTGATGCACAATCGCGGGGCGGGGTTCTCGATCACCGAGGGCCACCCGAACGAGGCCGCGCCGGGCAAGCGCCCGATGCACACGATCCTGCCCGGCATGATCCGGCAGGAGGGGCGGCTGCTGATGCCGTTCGGCGTGATGGGCGGTCAGTATCAGGCGGCGGGGCACGCGCGGTTCGCGTCCAACATCGCGGATTACGGGCTGGACCCGCAAAGCGCGCTGGACGCGCCGCGGGCCTTTGCATCCGAGGGGGTGCTGGAACTGGAAACCGGCTATCCGGAGGCCACCCGCGCCGCGCTGCTGAAGCTGGGGCATAAGGTGACGGTGCCGGACCGGCCCATCGGCGGCGCGCAGGCGATCCGGCTTAATGACGGGGGCGATGTTCTGGAAGGCGCGTCGGACCCGCGCAAGGACGGCATGGCGCTGGGCTACTAACCATCCAAGGGGCGGGCGGTTCTGTGGATCGCCTGCCCCCGCGCGCCCGTGCCGTGGGCTGGGGCCGCTATGCCGGGCGGCAGGCGGGGATTGGCGGACGGGGGTTCGCGCGCGGGGGTCAGCAAGTCTGGATCAGCAGGTCTGTGTCAGCACGGGGGCACCGATAAATCGAGCGCCGGGCAGCGATCAGTTCAGCTGAAACTGCATCGGGTAGAACCCGTCTTCCAGATCGCCGAACAGTTCTGCCAGATCCGGGTGATCGACCGGCTCGCCGGAATAGTCGGGCACAAGGTTCTGTTCCGACACATAGGCGACGTAATAGCTTTGATCGTTCTCGGCCAGCAGATGGTAGAACGGCTGTTCGCGCGACGGGCGGCTGTCTTCGGGAATGGATTCATACCATTCCTCGGTGTTGGAAAACGTCGCATCCACGTCAAAGACGACACCGCGAAACGGATGTTTGCGGTGGCGGACAATTTGCCCAAGGTGATATTTGGCGCGGCTCTTCAGCATCTGGATGCGTCGTTCATCATACCTCACTAGGGGAAGACAAGGGCAAAAGTCCATGCGCCGCCCCGTGAACGCCACGAAACACTGTGTGAAGCAAGCGCTGACAGTAGGCCGCGCGGGATGGGCGCCAAGGTTCCGTGCCCTGAAACAATCGTGATCGGCCCGCGATCAAGGGCGGTTTTCCTGTGAGGGGTTTTCGCTTATCCTCAAGGCCAAATACCAAGAACGAGCAGTAACAAGAAAATGGGGCAGTGATGCGTAAATTCCTTTGCATCGCGATCCTGGCGGTCCTTGCGGGCTGCGGGGGAGGCAGTTCCGTGCCGCCGCGCAACCTCGACGACGCCTGCGATATCGTGAACGAACGGCCAGAATATCTGCGGGCCATGAAATCCACCGAACGGCGCTGGGGCGTCCCGGTGGCGGTGCAGATGGCCACCATCTATCAGGAATCGAAATTCGTGGGCGATGCGCGCACGCCGCTGCAATTCGTGGTCGGCGTGATTCCCATGGGGCGGCAAAGCTCCGCCTTTGGCTATGCGCAGGCGCTCGATGCCACATGGGACGAATATCGCGACGAGAACGCCAGCCACCGCGCAAAGCGGGACCGCATTCAGGACGCGACCGATTTCATGGGCTGGTACATGAACAAAACGCGGGAGCGGAACGGCATCCCGCTATGGGACGCGGAGCGGCAATATCTGGCCTATCACGAAGGCCACACCGGCTACGCGCGCGCCAGCTACAACGCCAAGCCGTGGCTGGTGCGGGTGGCGCGTTCGGTGGGCGACCGCGCGACGCTCTACAACGCGCAGCTCAAGCGGTGCCGCAAGATCTAAGTCCGCCACAGCCGCGAGACACGAAAAACGCCCGGCCGCATCTGCGCGCCGGGCGTTTTCCTGTCTCCTCCATAAGGCCGGGGGTTAGCCGCCGCGGCGCTGGGTTTCCTGAACGATGTTGAACATGGTCGAGCCGAGGTTCACGCCTTTGCGAAGATCGCCAAGGACGACAGTCGTTTTGGTGCCGCTGTCATCGGTCACGATCCACTGGCGCAGCTCGACGGGATTGGCCGTGAACTTTAGCTGGATGTTGCCGTATTCGGGATGCGCGGGGTCTTGCGCGGTGATGGTCGTGGTCTTGCCGTCGCTGGTATGGCCGGTGACCATGCCAGAGCGCGAGAAGTCGACATTCTGGGCAAGGATGATCGACAGCGGTGTGCGCGAGAGGGGGTATTGCTCTGGCCCGGTGTTGGATTTGCCATCGAACACCGCGACCTGCTGACCGCCAGCCATCACGAGGCTGTTGTCGGGCGCGGCATATTCAAACCGCATCCGACCCGGCCGCTTGAGGTAGAGCTGACCAGTGGAGATGGTCCCATCGGCGTTGATCTGGGTGAACTCACCCTGTGCCGTCTGGAAGCTGTTGAGGTAATTGGACATGGCACCAAGCGACAGCTGCTGCGCAAGCGCGGGCAGGCTCAGGCCAAGCCAGAGAGCGGGGATGAGTAGGATGCGTAGCGTTTTCATGATTTGAGATATAGATCGCAAATCCGATCCGCACATATCGAGTTTTTTCACAAGCAGGTAAGCGGATTGTAACACATCGGCCGTAGCGTGGCGGGGCAGGGAGGCCTAGCGCGCGATGCCGTCCCAGCAGGTGCCATCCACCACGAACAGGCGCATTGTGCGCTTGGCATAGGCGCCTTCGTCCGGGTCGATCACGCCAGCGGCAGTGGCATCGCAGCCATTAGGCGCGCGTTTCGACCGGGTGACCAGCAGCACGCGGCTGTCCGCCGCGCCGGGATAGGGGAAACTTTGGACATAGTGATTGGGCGCGCGGCCACGTTCTGGTTCGGCCCAGACGGGCAGGGCGCGCGCGGGTTGTGTCGCCGCCCGGTCGGACAGGCCGGAGATGGCGGGCGTATCGGCTGAGCCGGACGTGTCGGCTGAGCCGTGCGCGCCGGTGGTGTTGGATGGGCTGGGGGTGTCGGCATTGTTGGATGGGCTGGGGGTGTCGGCGGTGTTGGATGGGCCGGGGAAGCGATCTGCTGCGCGCGGGAAATCGCCGCGGGCGCGGTAGAAAAGATCGGCCAGCACATCGCGGTCGTCGGCGACAATCGCGCTCACGGGGAGCGCGCGGGCGCGGGCGGTGATGGTGGCGCTCATCTCGGCCCGGCCCAGCCAGCGCGCCATCAGCAGCGGCGCATCCGCCCCAAGGCGCAGGGTCGGCGCGTAATGAGCGGCCACGGGCACGACAACGGCGAAGCTGCCATGCAGCACGAGGCTGGCCACCAGCAGCCAGCGCGCGCGCAGCAGCAGCCACGGCACCACCGCCAGCGGCGCGGCGACATAGGCGGCGGCGGCCCAGTTCGCGTAGGCTTGGTTCAAAAGCGCCTGCACACAGACCAGCGCGATGATCGGCAGCGACAGCCACAGCACGACACCGCGCAAGGGCAGGCGGGCGCGGCGGGACGCCACGGGGGTGCTGTGCCGGGTCTCTGCGGGCAGGCTTGCTACCGCGTTCGGGTCGGGGCGCTGCGGCGCGTCCGGGGTAGCGTGCTGGCCGGAGTGCTGGCCTAGGTGCGGATCGGATTGCGCGGACGGGCCGGGGTGCGTGCGCGGTTTGGGCTGTGCGCCGGGGTGCGTGGCGAGGTGTGCCTCGGGGTGTGCGGTAACATGCGCGTCGGGGTGCGAGGTGACGTGCGTGTCGGACTGTCCGTTGCGGCGCGCGTTGGGCCGCACGGCCAGCCAAAGCAGCGCGCCGAGGAAGGCGGGGCCAAAGACGACGAATTGCGCGGCGGCGAATTCCGCCAGCCCGGCAAAGTTCAGCGTGGCCTTGGCGGCGGGGTCGTTGACCCAGTCGGCGTTGTCCAGTGTGTGGCGCAGGGTGGTCAGGCCATTGGCGATATTCCACGCCACGTTGGGGGCGATGGCCAGCGCAAAGCCCATCAGCGCCAGCGCCGCGCGGCGCCACGGCACCCGGATCGCCGGGATGAAGACCAGCGCGGGCAGCAACAGGATCAGGTAGTAGACGGCGGCGTATTTCGACATCACCCCCCCGCCCAGGGCCAGCCCGGCTGTCAGGGCCCAGCGGCGGCCGCCGCCTTCGGCCAGCCGCAGCCACGCCAGCAGCGCCAGCGCAAGGAACGGGAACATCACGCTGTCGGTGGAGATCATGTAGCTTCCGACCGTCACCAGCGGCAGCGTCAGATAGGCCGCCGCGACCCAAGGCGCGGCGCGCGGCGCGATGTGGCGGGCGGTGATCGCGGCCAGCAGCGCCGCCGTCACCCCATGCAGCGCAATGGCGGGCAAGCGCACCCAGAATGCCGCGTCGCTGCCCGCCAGATCGGTGACCGCGCGCAGCAGCCAGCCGATCATCGGCGGCTTGGAATAATAGCCAAAGGCAAGATCCTGACCCCAGAGCCAGTATTGCGCCTCGTCGACATACAGATCGGTGCGGTCCAGCCACAGCCCGACGAGCCGCAGCAGCAGGATCGCGCCAATCACCCACGCGCAGCGCCCCGCCCAGGGCGCGGAAGGGCGGTGGGGCGTCATCGGATCAGGCTTCGCGCTGGTTGCTGGTGTGGATCAGCCACAGATTGCGGGCATAGATCAGCAGCCCCATCGACTGGCCCAGCACAAACACCGGATCGGCCCGATAGAGCGCATAGGTCAGCAGCGTGGCCCCCCCGGCGAGGGAGAAATACCAAAAATAGACCGGCACGACCGACTCGCCCGCCTTCTCGGAGGCCAGCCATTGCACGAGGAACCGCGCGGTGAACATCAGCTGCCCGGCCAGCCCGATGATGACCCACCAGAATTCGCGCCAATTGCCGACATGCAGCCAGTCGAAGATCTGTGCCGTCATTGATCCGGCCTCCATTCGGTGCCCGACGCCTTTTTCCGGCGCTTGATCAGCCATGCCACCGCCAGCAGGTCCGGCACGCCGACAAGCGCGCGGCGCAGGTTGGTGTATTTGGAATTGCCCGCGTGACGTTCGCGGTGGGACACATCGACATGCCGGATGTCCCAGCCTTCGCGCGCGAAAAGCGCGGGCAGGTAGCGGTGCATATGGTCGAAATAGGGCAGCGACAGAAACGCATCGCGGCGGAAGCCTTTGAGCCCGCAGCCAGTGTCGCGGGTGCCGTCGCTGAGGATCCGCCCGCGCAGCCCATTGGCCAGCCGCGAGGCCCAGAGCTTGGACCGGCTGTCTTGGCGGTCCACACGCTGCCCGGCGACGAGGCCGAGACGCCCGGTCGTGTCGTCAAGCAGCGGGGTAAAGAGTTTTGGCAGTTCGGCAGGCGGGTTCTGACCGTCGCCGTCGAGCATGCAGATCACGGGCGCGCGGGCGGCCAGCACGCCGGAATGGATCGCGGCGCTTTGGCCCGCGCTTTGCTGGTGGCGGATCAGCCGGATGCGGGGGTCGGCGACGATCATGTCGCGGGCAAGGGTGGCGGTTTCGTCGGTGGAGCCGTCATCGACGACGATCACCTCAAACGCGTCGAGCCCGGCACAGGCCTCCAGAATACCGCCCACGACGGGGGCGAGGTTCGGCGCCTCGTTGCGCATCGGGATCACCACGGAAACCTGTGTCATGACCGACCCATCATGGCTGTTGCCTTTGCCGTTGGAACGTCTGCGGCGCGGAAGCGGTCCCGCACGCCCGCCTTAGACACCACTGGGCGCCGGAATACCAACCCCGTGCGCTCATCCGCGACGTAAGGTGTCGCCCAGCGACAACGTGGGTTGCAGCTCGATCCGTTCGCCCGCCCCCGCGCCGGGGGTGCCTGCCGCATCGGCATGTTCGGCGATGATGCGCGCGGCCTCGCGCCCGATTTCCAGCCGGCAACTGTCCATCGTAGCCAGCCGCAGCGGGAAGCCATCGACGATTTCCATCCCGTTGAACCCGGCAAGCCCGATCCGGCCCGGCACGGCGATCCCGTGGGTCATGCAGTGCAACAGCCCGCCCGCGCCGATCATGTCGTTGGAATAATAAAGGAAATCCAGATTCGGCGCGCGGGTCAGGATCCGTTCGGTCAGTTCACGCCCCTTCAGCAGCGACGATCCGCCCTGATAATATTCCCGCGCCTCCAGCGGAACGCCCGCCGCCGCCAGCCCCTCTTCGAAACCGACCAGCCTTTTGCGGGCGCGGTGATCCTCGGGCATGTGGGTGCCCACGAAACCGATCCGGCGATAGCCCGCGGCCACGATCCGCCGGGCCATTTCCCGGCCTGCGCGCTTGTGCGAGATGCCGACGATCGTGTCGATGCCGTCGCCGTCGGTATCCATGATCTCGACCACCGGGATGCCGGAACTGGTCAGCATGGCACGTGCCGCGGCGCTGTGTTCCAGCCCCGCGAGGATCACGCCCGAGGGCCGCCAGGACAGCATGTCGTAGAGCACCATTTCCTCGCGCGCGGGCGAATAATTGGTCACCCCGATCACGGGTTGCAGTCCGGTATCGTCAAGCTCGGCCGAGATGCCGCCCAGCACATCGGGAAAGACGAGGTTCGACAGCGACGGGATGACCACCGCGACCAGATTGACGCGCTGGCTGGCCAGCCCGCCGGCAATCTTGTTGGGCACGTATCCCAGCGTCTTCGCGGCGGTCAGCACCTTTTCGCGCGTCGCGGCGGAAACGTCGCCGCGATTGCGCAGCACCCGGCTGACCGTCATCTCCGAGACCCCCGATGCCTCGGACACGTCGCGCAGGGTCAGGGGGCGTCGTGGGCGAAGGGTCGTCATGGCGGCGCTGTTCCGGGCGACAGGGATGATCGGGAATGTTAGCGGACGACTCGTGCCCCGACAACCTTGCCAAGGCGCCCTCATGCGGTCAAAAGGGCTGCACGGCGGCCCCGTGGCTCAACTGGATAGAGCAGCCCCCTCCTAAGGGGCAGGTTGCAGGTTCGAATCCTGCCGGGGTCACCAGCGATTTCCGACAGGTTTCAGCCCTGCCCCCAATCCAGCACGACCTTGCCGGATTCGCCCGATCGCATCGCCGCGAACCCGGTCTCGAAATCGTCGATCGGCAGGCGGTGGGTGATCAGCGGCGCAAGATCCAAGCCGGCCTGGACCAGCCCGATCATCTTGTACCAGGTCTCGTACATCTCGCGGCCATAGATGCCTTTCAGGTTCAGCATCTTGAAGATCACCTTGTTCCAGTCGATCTCGAACCCGGTCGGCGCGATGCCCAGGATCGCGATCTTGCCGCCATTGTTCATCACGTCGATCATCTGCCGGAAGGCCGGGGCCGCGCCCGACATTTCCAGGCCGATATCGAATCCCTCGGTCATGCCCAGCCCGGCCATCACCTTGCGCAGATCCTCGCGGGACGGGTCGATCGCCTGATCCAGCCCCATCCTGCGGGCAAGATCCAGCCGGGATGGATTGATGTCGGTGATGACGACCTTGCGGGCGCCCGCCCGCCGCGCCACCAGCGCCCCCATGATCCCGATCGGGCCCGCGCCCGTGACCAGCACGTCCTCGCCCACGCAATCGAAGCTGAGCGCGGTGTGAACGGCATTGCCGAATGGGTCGAAGATCGCCGCGATCTCGTCGGGGATGTCGTCGGGTATCGGCACCACGTTGCTTTCGGGCAGGCACAGATATTCGGCGAAGGATCCCGCCCGCTGCACGCCCACCCCCAGCGTGTTGCGACACAGATGCCCGCGTCCGGCGCGGCAATTGCGGCAGGCCCCGCAGGTGATGTGCCCCTCTCCCGAAACGCGCTGGCCGGGGCGGAAGCCTGTCACCGCGCTGCCGGTATCGGCGATCACGCCGGAAAATTCATGGCCGGTGACCAGCGGCACGGGAACGGTCTGCGCCGCCCAGGCATCCCAGTTCCAGATATGCACGTCGGTGCCGCAGATCGCGCTTTTGCCGACGCGGATCAGCACCTCGCCGGGACCGGGTTCGGGGACCGGCACCTGTTCCATCCACAATCCCGGTTCGGGCCGCGCCTTGACCAGCGCCTTCATCATGTTGCTCATCGGATCACCTTCAGGTCGCGGCCGGTCGCGATGAAGGCCGCGATGGCCCGGTCCAGGTCCGCCTTGCCGTGGGCAGCCGACATCTGGGTGCGGATGCGCGCCTGCCCGCGCGGCACGACGGGAAACGAGAAGGCGGTGACATAGACCCCGCGGCGCATCATCGCCGCCGCGAATTCGCCCGCCAGATGCGCCTCGCCCAGCATGACCGGGATGATCGGATGGCCGGCCCCGGCCAGCGTGAACCCGGCCGCCCCCATCTCGGCCCGGAAACGTTCGGCGTTGCCGTTCAGGCGCGCGCGCAGATCCTCGCCCGCCTCGATCAGATCCAGTGCCGTCAGCGAGGCCCCCGCAATCACCGGCGCCAGCGTGTTCGAAAACAGATAGGGCCGAGAGCGTTGCCGCAACATCTGGATCACCGGCGCAGGCCCCGCGACATAGCCGCCCGAAGCGCCGCCAAGCGCCTTGCCCAGCGTGCCGGTCAGGATCGCCACCCGGTCCGCGACCCCGTGCAGCGCCGGCGTGCCGCGCCCGCCGGGCCCGGTCAGCCCGACCGCGTGGCTGTCATCGACCACGACCGTTGCGTCATGGCGTTCGGCCAGATCGCAGATCGCGGGCAGATCGGCGATCACGCCATCCATCGAAAACACGCCGTCGGTGACGATCACCCGGTTGCGGGCATCGCCGGCCTCGATCAGCCGCGCTTCCAGTCCGGCCATGTCGTTGTTGGCATAGCGCAGCCGGCGCGCCTTGCACAGCCGGACCCCGTCGATGATCGAGGCATGGTTCAGCGCGTCCGAGATGATCGCGTCCTCGGGCCCGAGGATCGTCTCGAACAGGCCGGTATTGGCGTCGAAACACGAGGAATAGAGGATCGCGTCCTCGGCCCCCAGAAAAGCCGCGATGCGCGATTCCAGTGCCTTGTGTTCCTCTTGCGTGCCACAGATGAAGCGGACCGAGGCCATGCCGTAGCCATAGCGGTCCAGCGCCGCATGGCCGGCGGCGATCAACTCGGGATGGTCGGCCAGGCCCAGGTAATTGTTGGCGCAGAAATTCAGCACGGTGCGGCCGGCCCCGACCTCGATCCGGCCCGACTGCATCGAGGTGATGACGCGCTCGTCCTTGAAAAGCCCGTCCTTGCGGATCTGGTCCAGTTCGGCGGTCAGACGATCGGTCAGGGTCATGTCGCGCTTCCTTCGGCCAAGGCGCCGTTCTGCGCCCGGTGATCCGGGCATTGTCGTGCGGATGCCTAGCGCGAAAAGTCGAGATTTGCCATATAGGCCGGAATTGCCGAAAGCCCGGCGACGCCGCGGCCTGATCGCTGCCCCGGAGGTCAGGAATTTATTTTCCATCGGATCCACACAAGATATTGACGCCCCGGCCCCGGACATGGCTAAGTGATGTGGCTATGGTGTCCCTGACTCGCGTCAGGGGTGAAAAGGGAAGCCGGTGAAAGTCCTGCGCTGCCCCCGCAACTGTAAGCGGCCTGCACGGCTGATGATGCCACTGGAGCGATCCGGGAAGGCCAGTCGGGCGAAAGCCGCAAGCCAGGAGACCTGCCATGGCGACGACAACGACACCGGACGGTGGGTCCGGCGGCGTAGGTCCGGCCATGCGCCCTGCCTGCCCGTCACTCTCGGTCCGGAAAACAGGAACAGAGGGCAAGACCATGACCATCACCGTTTATTCCAAACCCGCCTGCGTGCAATGCACCGCCACGACCCGCGCGCTGGATGCGCGGGGGCTGGATTACAGCGTCATCGACCTGACCGAGGACGAGGATGCGATGCAGCGCGTTACCGCACTTGGCTATCGTCAAGCGCCGGTGGTGATCGCGGGCGAGGATCACTGGGCGGGCTTCCGGCCCGACATGATCGGCCGCCTGTCCTGAGGCGCAGGTGGCCGGGCTGGTCTATTATTCCTCGGCCTCGGGCAATACCGCGCGGTTCGTTGCCGGGCTGGGGCTGGCGGCGGAACGTATCCCGATCCGTCCGGACAGCGACATGCCCGCCCCGGCCCGGCCCTATGTCCTGATCTGCCCGACTTTCGCGGATGGCGAGGGGCGGGGCGCGGTGCCCAGGCAGGTGATCCGCTTTCTGAACGATCCGGGCCGCCGCGCGGGCCTGCGCGGCGTCATCGGCGCGGGCAATCGCAATTTCGGCGCAACATTCGCCCTGGCGGCCCGCGTCATCTCGGAGAAATGCCAGGTTCCGGTGCTGTATCGATTCGAGCTGGCGGGAACCGAAACCGATCTGATCCGCGTCCGCGCGGGGCTGGACAACATCATGGGACTGGAATGCTTGACACCGTAAAACCCGATCTCGACTATCATGCGCTGAACGCGATGCTGAATCTGTATGACGCGGACGGGCGGATCCGGTTCGAGGCCGACCGCATGGCCGCGCGGCAATATTTCCTGCAGCATGTGAACCAGAACACGGTCTTCTTTCATTCGCTGGACGAAAAGCTGGGCTATCTGGTCGATGAGGGCTATTACGAAGCCGCCGTGCTGGACCGGTATTCCCGCGATTTCCAGCGCGCGATCTGGGACGCCGCCTATGCGCGCAAGTTCCGCTTTCCGACCTTTCTGGGCGCGTTGAAATACTACACCAGCTACACGCTGAAGACCCGCGACGGGCAGCGCTATCTGGAACGCTACGAGGATCGCGTGGTGATGGTCGCGCTGACCCTGGCGCGGGGGGACGAGGCGCTGGCCATGCGCTTCATGGACGAAATGCTGTCAGGCCGGTTCCAGCCCGCCACGCCGACTTTCCTGAACGCCGGCAAGGCGTCGCGGGGCGAGCTGATCTCGTGTTTTCTGCTGCGGGTCGAGGACAACATGGAATCCATCGGCCGCGCGATCAATTCCTCGCTGCAACTCAGCAAGCGCGGCGGCGGCGTGGCGCTGATGCTGACCAATATCCGCGAATCCGGCGCGCCGATCAAGGGCATCGAGAACCAGTCCTCGGGCATCATTCCGGTGATGAAGCTGCTGGAGGACAGTTTCAGCTATGCCAACCAGCTTGGCGCGCGGCAGGGCGCGGGCGCGGTCTATCTGAACGCGCATCACCCCGACATCCTGCGCTTCCTGGACACCAAACGCGAAAATGCGGATGAGAAGATCCGCATCAAGACGCTGTCCCTGGGCGTGGTGATCCCCGACATCACATTCGATCTGGCCAAGCGCAACGAGGATATGTATCTGTTCTCTCCCCACGACA
Source organism: Paracoccus sp. UBA889 (assembly GCA_002294185.1). Classification (GTDB taxonomy): domain Bacteria; phylum Pseudomonadota; class Alphaproteobacteria; order Rhodobacterales; family Rhodobacteraceae; genus Paracoccus. The sequence continues at coordinate 53 of DBFD01000008.1, read as the reverse complement.
TCCAGCGGGTCTATGGCGTGCCCTTCTCGGACATTCCGGTGACGCAGAAATAT
>DBFD01000030.1:72517-81006 GCA_002294185.1 Paracoccus sp. UBA889 | reverse complement strand
CAAGGTTAATATCCCGTTACTTAAACCCAGAAAAACGCATGACGCAACCTAAGGTTGTCTAAAGCGCTGCAAGGCAGTGACTTTCAGCGCGGCGCGGCCGTGGGTTTCAACCGCCTTGCGCCAGGCCTCGAATTCTTCTTCGGACAGGCCATAGCGGCGCAATGCATCCTCGCGCGTGATCAGGCCATGGCGCACGGCTGCAACGACGGTTTCCTTGCGGCTGGCGACCCAGCGGGTTTCGGGCGGCGGCAGATCCGCCACCGTCAGGATGGCGCCATCCGGCAATGTCACGGTGCGGGGGCCTTCGGTCTTTTTCACGAACATTCCACGGTCCTTAAATCGCGTCTGCCAACCATGATCCAAAGATTTTAAGCCACGGTTATTCCGCGGCGGCATTTCCTCGGGGTTCGCCTTGAGAATGCGGGGCATTTGCCTATATTTCGATGCAATCCGATATCCGGGATCATGCCATGACCGCCACCGACCTTGCCCCCGCACCTGCGCGGGCGTCAGACCTGAACAGCCTTGGCTTCGCCAAGCCCGCCGCACAGACGCGGGTGGTCGTGGCCATGTCGGGCGGCGTTGACAGTTCGGTCGTCGCGGCAAAGCTGAAATCCGAAGGCTACGATGTCATCGGCGTGACGCTGCAGCTTTACGATCACGGCGCGGCGCTGGCCAAGAAGGGTGCGTGCTGCGCGGGCCAGGACATCCACGATGCCCGCCGCGTGGCGGAACGGATGGGCTTTCCGCATTACGTGCTGGACTACGAGAACAGGTTCCGCGAATCGGTCATCGACGAATTCGCGGACGCCTATCTGGGCGGCGCGACGCCCGTGCCCTGCATCCGCTGCAACGAGCGGGTGAAATTCCGCGATCTGCTGGACACCGCCCGCGATCTGGACGCCGATTGCATGGCGACCGGCCACTACATCCAGCGCAAGCACGGCGCCGGCCGGGCCGAACTGCACATGGCCGCCGATATAAACCGCGATCAAAGCTATTTCCTGTTCTCGACCACGCAAGAGCAGCTTGATTTCCTTCGTTTTCCGCTGGGCCATCTGGAAAGCAAGGCGGAAACGCGCGCGCTGGCCGCCCGGTTCGGGCTGTCGGTCGCGGACAAGCCCGATTCGCAGGACATCTGCTTCGTTCCGAACGGCGACTATGCCGCGGTCATCGAAAAGCTGCGCCCCGGCGCGGCCGATCCGGGCGAGATCGTGGACATGGAAGGCACGGTTCTCGGCCGTCATCGCGGCGTGATCCATTACACGATCGGCCAGAGGCGCGGCCTTGGCATCGGTGGACTGGACGATCCACTCTATGTCGTGCGGCTGGAGCCCGAGACGCGGCGTGTCGTTGTCGGCCCGAAATCGGCGCTGGCCACCCGCATCGTGCCCGTCAGCGAGGTCAACTGGCTGGGCGATCAGCCCTTCACGGGCGAGATCCCGGTCATGGTGCGCATCCGGTCGACCCGGCCGCCGCGGCCGGCGATCCTGCGCCCGCGCGACGCCACCCGGGCCGAGGTCGAATTGCTGGATGCCGAGGAGGGCGTCAGCCCCGGACAGGCCTGCGTCTTCTATGCCCCCGACAGCACCCGCGTTCTGGGCGGCGGCTGGATCACGCTGCGGCGGCGGAAAGCTGCCTGATCCGCGCGACCATCGCCCGCAATCCGTTCGAGCGCTGCGAGGACAGATGCTCGTCCAGCCCCAGCCGGCCCAGTTCGGCCTGCGCGTCGATGGCGTCGATCTCGTTCACCGGAACCCCGGCATAAAGCGCGTGCAGCACTGCGATCAGCCCGCGCACGATCAGCGCGTCGCTGTCGCCCTGAAAGTCAAAGCGTCCGCCCTCGATCATCGGCATGATCCAGACCTGGCTGGCGCAGCCCTCGACCTTGGTCGCGGGCACCTGCAGCGCCGGGTCCATCGGCGGCATCGCCTTGCCCAATTCGATGACATGGCGATAGCGATCTTCCCAATCGTCGAGAAAGTCGAAGGTCTCGGCGATCTCTTCAAAGGCGGCGGTGGCCATGATGCGATCCTTTCGGCTGGCAATGCCGGGGTTAGCGCGCGCGGGCGGCAAGGTCAAAGAGGCTTTCATCGCGGTTTGCTTTCGCCTAGGATTTTGGCAAAGTGACATCGCCCGAGGGACCGCCATGACAAGATTGTCCGCCACGCTGCTGATCCCGGCCCTGTTTCTTTCTGGCTGCGGCGGCCGTTTCAGCGACAGCGGGCTGAACCCCTTCGGCTGGTTTTCGGGCGGCGGCAGCCGCCAGGCCGCCACGCTGGCTCCCGAGGGCGGATACGGGCAGAACGCCGATCAGCGGCCAGGCATTGCGCAGATCCTGTCGGCGGGCTGGCAGCCCCTGAACGAAGGGCGGCTGCTTGTCGTCACCGGCATGGCGCCGAGCAAGGGCTATTCCCAGGTCGCGCTGATCACCGCCCGTCCGCAGCCCTCGGGCCGAGCCGCGCCGGACGAAGATGGCATTCTTCGCCTGCGTCTCGTGGGCGTGCCTCCGCTTCCGGACAGCGCGCAGGCGACGATGGCGGCCGCTCCGGCGACCGACACCATCACCGCCGGACTCGCGCTGTCGAACATCCAGCTTGCCCGGATCCGCGCGGTCGAGATCTCCGGCGCGACGAATGTCGTCCGGCTGAACCGCTAAGGCCGGTTGATCCCGCGCGCGCGGCAGTCTAATCCGCGCGGATCGGAAGCGTGGCCGAGTGGTTTAAGGCTCTGGTCTTGAAAACCAGCGTGCGGGAAACCGCACCGTGGGTTCGAATCCCACCGCTTCCGCCACTTTAGCAAAGATGCCGGACACCCATCGCCGATATCATGCCCGCCGACGGAGCGCGGCGGGCATGAACGGCCTGTCGGGGAAAAGACAGGCTGCGGGGTTCGGCGCGGTCAGGCGTCGAGCTTCTCGACCTTGGGCGCCGATTTGGCGATCTCGATCCGGCGCGGTTTCAGCGCCTCGGGCACTTCCCGGACCAAATCGATATGCAGCATTCCGTCGGCATGGCTGGCGCCATCGACACGGACGTGATCGGCCAGGGTGAACTTGCGCTCGAACGCGCGGGTCGCGATGCCGCGGTGCAGATAGGACCGGCCGTCATCCTCTTCGGCCTTCCGGGCCGAGACGATCACGGCGCCGTCACGAACCTCGACCGACAGATCATCGGCGGCAAAACCCGCCACAGCGATCGAGATTCGATAGGCATCCTCGCCGGTCTTCTCGATGTTGTAGGGCGGATAGGTCGGGGCCGCGACATCGGCGGACAGGGTTCGATCCATCACGTCCGCCAGACGGTCAAAGCCGACCGAGGCACGATAGAGCGGGGTCAGATCAAAATTGCGCATGGGTTACATCCTTTCATAAGCGATGCGGTCTAAGGCCCCCCGGTTTCCGGGCGGGCGTCCTGCCGGCGCCATTCAAGGCCGCCGGACAGAATAGATCTAGGGAACCGAAAGCAGCCTTCAAGACCCGGCGCAACCGATCGTGAAGGCCCGCGCCCGCCGCCGTTTGCCGGGTGCTGTCGCCGCCTGCGCCGACCTGCCGGATACCGCATCGGCGCGGCGTGCGAACAGGGCTTTCAAGGCGCGACCCGGCAGCCTAAACCAGGCTCATGCAGTTCGACATGACCTTCGCCACGCGTTTCGATCCCGCCGATCTGGCGGCGGTGCTGGCTCTGTTCGCCGCCTGGTGGGGCATCGGCTGGATGACCGAGCGACCGCCGGCCGGCAAGCCCTCGGTCTCGGTGCTGATGACGCGGTTCCGGCGCGAATGGATGCTGCACTTCCTGACCAGGGAACCACGCATCTTCGACGGCAATATCCTGGCCAGCCTGCGCGAGGGCACGGCCTTCTTCGCATCCGCCTGCATGATCGCGACCGGTGGAATCCTGGCGCTGATCGGCAATACCGACCCGTTGCGCGGTCTGGCCCGCGAATTCGATCTGGATCGCGGCCTGACCATCCTGTGGGAGGTCAAGCTGCTGGTGACGATGTTCTTCGTCGTCAACGCCTTCCTGAAATTCGTCTGGGCGCACCGGCTGTTCGGCTATTGCGCGATCATGATGGCAGCGGTGCCCAACGATCCGGCCGATCCGGCGGCGCGGGATCGCGCCATGCAGGCGGCGGACCTGAACATCACCGCCGCCCGCAGCTTCAATGCCGGGCTGCGCAGCGTCTATTTCGCCCTCGGCTCACTGACCTGGCTGGCCGGGCCCTGGGCGCTGCTGGCCGGCGTGGCGGTCGTGCTGTTCGTGACCTGGCGGCGCGAATTCGCCTCGACCTCGCGGCAGGTCATCCTGCGCAATCTGCCACCGCCGCGGAGACCCGGTCCTGTCGCAAAGCCAGCATCAGAACCACCGCACCCGCAGCCGTAAGCGCGATTCCCACCAGACCGGGCGCGCGCCAGCCCCATCCTGCGGTCAGCGCCAGACCGGCCAGGAAAGGCCCAAGCGCGTTGGCGGCGTTGAACGCCGCGTGGTTCATCGCCGCGGCCATGTTCTGCGCCCGGCCCGCCACGTCCATCAGCCGCGTCTGCAGCGGGATCACCAGTCCCGCCCCCGCCGCCAGCAGAAAGCTGGAAACGACCATCAGCACCCAGTTTCCCACGGCCAGCGCGGCGAAGCCCTGCGTCACCGCCATCGCGGCAAGGCTGACATAGGCGGCGCGGGCCGTGCCCAGCCGCTCGGTCACGCGCCCGGCGAACCACGTGCCCAGTGTCCCGCCCAGGCCGAAGACCGCCAGCGCCAGCGGGATGGCCCAGCCCGGACCGTCGCTGGTGGCAAGGATCGCGGCCGTCAGGTAGGAATAGACCGCAAACAGCCCGCCAAAGCCGATCGCGCCCACGGCGAGGGTCCACAGCACGCGCGGATTGCGCAGGGCCTGCAATTCGTCCAGCGGGCGGGCATCGGGATCGCCGCCGACGCGCGGCGCCAGTCTGAGGATCGCCCAGGCCGAGATCAGCGCGATCAGGCCCGGCAGCGCAAAACCCCATCGCCAGCCGATCCCCTGCCCCATCGCGCCGGCCAGGGGAACGCCAAAGATATTCGCGATCGTCAGGCCCATCAACACCTGCGCAGCCCCTCGCGCGCGTTGTCCGGCCGGCAAGGCATCGGCGGCATAAAGCATCGCGACGCCCAGGAATCCGCCATGCGGCAGACCGGCCAGAAACCGCATCACGGTCAGCGCCGCCAGCCCCGGCAGTGCCGCGGCCAGAAGGTTCATGATCCCGTAAAAGGCGATCAGCGCCGCCAGATAGCGCCGGCGCGGCAGTTTGGCGCCCATCATCGAGGTCAGCGGCGCGCCGATCACGACGCCAAGCGCATAGGCGCTGATGACATGGCCCGCCTGCGGGTCGGTAATGCCCAGATCGGCAGCGAAATAGGGCAAAAGCCCCATCGCGGCGAATTCGGACGTGCCGATGGCAAAGGCGCCGATGGCCAGCGCCAGAATCGCGTTCCGGAATTCTCGGTTCTCGGGCATCATTGTCTCTCGCACATGTCGGAGCCAAGATCATGCTGCGGCGCAGCATTGACAACCCCCTGTTCCTGCAAGCCGGGTTGCACGATGTGCAAGGCTAAAGCCTGCCGCGCCACACCAGAAGCCAGACGATCGCCGCGCCCAGAACCAGCAGTCCGAAGGCGACCGAGGCCGCAAAGCTGATCGCGCGGCCCTGCCAACGGTTGAACTGGCCCAGAGGCTGCAAGTGGGCGATCAACAAGTCGCGGTCGCGGCTGAGCCCGGCCAGATCCATCTGCCGGGCGACCTTGGGCTGACGCGCCAGCGTTTCGGCGCGCGCCAGCCGGGCGCCGGCCTTGCGCAGCCTTCGCGGCAGGGCGCCGCCGCGGCGGCGCAGCATGATCCGCAGCGGTGGCCGTTCGCCCCGCCTGGCGCCACCGAACCGGGCCGCGATCATGTGCGAAACCTCTGCAGCCATGTCGCCGATCTCTTCGAAACTCTGCGCATCCCGTGCCATGGCCACAGGCTACGCGGGATGGCGGGCGGGCGCCAGACGCCGTAGGCTGCCGACATGAAGCTGAATCACGTCTCGATCGGGCCCGAAGGCGGGCTTCCCATCCTTCTGGTTCACGGCCTGTTTGGTCAGGGCCGCAATCTGGGCGCTCTGGCCCGGCGGCTGGCCGAATCGCGACGGGTGGTGACGGCGGACCTGCGCAATCACGGCGACAGCCCGCAAGATCCCGATCACAGCTATGCGGCGATGGCAGGCGATCTGGCGGAGCTGATCGGAATTCTCGGCGGGCGCGCCGATCTGGTCGGTCATTCGATGGGCGGCAAGGCGTCGATGGCGCTGGCGCTGACGCGGCCGCAGATGGTGCGCAAGCTGGCGGTGATGGACATCGCTCCCATCGCCTATCGCCACGACCAGAGCCACCATATCGACGCCATGGAATCCCTGGACCTGCGCAATCTGAGACGCCGCAGCGACGCCGACCGGCTTCTGGCCGCGCTGGTAGACGAGCCGGGCACCCGCGCCTTTCTGCTGCAATCGCTGGATCTGAAGGCCGATCCGCCGGCATGGCGGCTGAACCTGCCTGCGCTGCGCGCGGCGATGGCCGACCTGGTGGGCTGGCCGGAGGACCTGCCGCAGGGGACCTTCGACGGGCCGGTCCTCGAAATCGCGGGGGCGCGGTCGGATTACCTCAGCAAGGCGGGGCAGAAGGCGCTGCGCGCCAGCTTTCCCCAGGCCCGCGTGGTCAAGGTCAAGGACGCAGGCCATTGGCTGCACGCCGACGCGCCCGATGCGGTGGCAGCGATCCTGTCCCAGTTTCTGGGAGCGGCCGAGATCTCCGAGACATAATCCGCACACCGACGCGGATTCCGGCGAGTTGGAGGGATTCGCGACCGTTGTCGTCGCGCGGGTCACGGCGCGGGGCAAGAACCTCGGTGGCCTGGAGATCTCTGAACGGGCACCCAGGGCCAAGGCGGTTTAGATTGACGCCAGGTTTCCGGCTCGGCCGCACACTGGAAGCCCGGATCCGCCGTCGCCCCTGAGAATGTGGATCCGGCCGGCGCCGGCGCGAAAAACCACCCTGCCCGCAGACCCGCGCAGCAGCCTGCCAGAGCCCTGCACGGGATGGAACGGCTTGCAGTCATCGGGGCGCCTTCATATCTGGGTCCGGACAGAAGACGGAGACTTCCGATGGCGGATGAGACATTTCCCGGCTGGCACGGCACCACCATCCTTGCGGTGCGGCGCGGCGGCAGGGTCGTGGTCGCGGGCGACGGTCAGGTCAGCGTGGGCCAGACGGTGATGAAAGGCAGCGCGCGCAAGGTGCGGCGGCTGGCGCCGGGCGGGCGCGACGTCGTGGCGGGCTTTGCCGGTTCGACCGCCGACGCCTTCACCCTGCTGGAACGGCTGGAGAAGAAGCTGGAATCCGCGCCCGGACAATTGCAACGCGCCTGCGTGGACCTGGCCAAGGATTGGCGCACCGACAAGTACCTGCGCAATCTCGAGGCGATGCTGATCGTGACCGATGGCGACCAGGTCTATGTCGTCACCGGCGCGGGCGATGTGCTGGAACCCGAACATGACGTGGCCGCCATCGGATCGGGCGGCAACTTCGCGCTGGCAGCGGCGCGGGGGCTGATGGAAACCGATCTCGATGCCGAGGCAGTCGCCCGCAAGGCGATGGCGATTGCGGCCGATATCTGCGTCTATACAAACGGAAACCTTACCGTCGAATTCCTGGAAGGGTAAGGCGGCGGCGCCCCATCGGCCCGTGTCGGGCCTCATCCCCGGGATATCTGACGACCAAAGCAGGCATGACATGACCGACCTGACACCGCGCGAGATCGTATCCGAGCTGGATCGCTTCATCATCGGACAGAAGGAGGCCAAGCGCGCCGTCTCTGTCGCGCTGCGCAACCGCTGGCGGCGCAAACAGCTGGGCGACGACCTGCGTGACGAGGTCTATCCCAAGAACATCCTGATGATCGGCCCCACCGGCGTCGGCAAGACCGAGATCAGCCGGCGGCTGGCCCGACTGGCCAATGCGCCCTTCATCAAGGTCGAGGCAACCAAGTTCACCGAAGTCGGCTATGTCGGTCGCGATGTGGAACAGATCGTCCGCGATCTGGCCGACGCGGCCATGATCGACACCCGCGAGCGGATGCGCGACGAGGTGAAGGCCAAGGCTCATGCCCTTGCCGAGGAGCGGGTGGTCGAGGCTTTGGCCGGCGAAAGCGCGCGCGACGGCACCCGGCAGATGTTTCGCGACAAGCTGAAGCGCGGCGAACTGGACGACACCATGATCGAGCTGGAATTGCAGGACAATTCCAACCCCCTGGGTGGCATGGAAATGCCCGGCCAACCGGGTCAGTCGCTGGGCGGAATGATGGATCTGTCCGGGCTGATGAAGGCGTTTGGCGGGCGCCGGGTTCGGCGCAGGGTGACGGTCGCGGAAAGTTATGAATTGCTGATCGCGGAAGAGGCGGACAAGCTGCTCGATGACGATGTGGTCAAG
>DBFD01000030.1:71374-72128 GCA_002294185.1 Paracoccus sp. UBA889 | reverse complement strand
CGGGCGGATGCGCGCGGCGGCGATGTCAGCCGCGAGGGCGTGCAGCGCGACCTGCTGCCGCTGATCGAGGGCACGACCGTCAGCACGAAATACGGCGCGGTCAGGACCGATCATATCCTGTTCATCGCCTCGGGCGCGTTCCACGTGGCCAAACCCAGCGACCTGCTGCCCGAATTGCAGGGCCGCCTGCCGATCCGGGTCGAGTTGCGGGCGCTGACGGAAGAGGATTTCATCCGGATCCTGACCGAAACCGACAACGCGCTGACGCGGCAGTACACCGCCCTGATGGCCACCGAGGGCGTCGATGTGACCTTTGCCGATAACGGCATCGCGGCTCTTGCCCGGATCGCGGCCGAGGTGAACAGCGCGGTCGAGAATATCGGCGCGCGGCGTCTTTACACGGTGATCGAACGGGTCTTCGAGGATCTGTCATTCGAGGCGCCGGACCAGAAGGGTCAGTCCGTCAGCGTGGATGCCGACTACGTCGAGAAGCGTCTGGGCGATCTGTCCCGGTCGACCGATCTGTCGCGCTACGTCCTGTAGGGAACCCCGCGGCGGCCGGCGGGGTTGGCCATCAGGCAACAGGAGAAACAGCCATGGAATATCTGTTCGGCATTGTCATTCTGGTTCTGGATATCTGGGCAATCGCGCAGGTGATCAATACCAATGAAGGCACCGGCACCAAGTTGCTGTGGATCCTGCTGATCGCGATCCTGCCCATCCTGGGTCTGATCATCTGGTATTTCGCCGGTCC
>DBFD01000030.1:28739-70972 GCA_002294185.1 Paracoccus sp. UBA889 | reverse complement strand
AGGCCGGCAAGCCGGGTGCCGGCCTGATCCTGCGCAATCGGGCGGCCGGCTAGCCGGGCTGGGGTTTTTCATAGTCGAACCGGCACCCGGCCGACCACGCTTTCCGGTCGTTGCCGTGGCTGGGGATGCCGCCAGCATCCTTCAGCATCCGCGCCATGTGCAGCAGGTTCCAGGTCATGATCGTGGTATTGCGCTGCGTGAACTCGTTGTCGAGCCCGGCGCCATCATCGCCATAGCTCGGGCCTGGGCCCGCCTCGCCGATCCATCCGCAATCGGCCTGCGGCGGAATCGCGTAACCCAGATGCGACAGGGAATAGAGCACGTTCATCGCCACATGCTTGATCCCGTCCTCGTTGCCGGTGACCACGACACCGCCGGTCTTGCCGTAGAAGATGGACTGGCCCTTGTCGTTCAACATCCCCGACATGGCATAGAGACGCTCGATCAGCAGCCGGCAGACCGAAGATTGCTCGCCCAGCCAGATCGGCGTGCCGACGACAAGGATGTCTGCGGCCTTCACCTTGGGCCACAGGTCGGGCCAGTCGTCGCGGTCCCATCCATGCTCGCGCATGTCGGGTTGCACGCCAAAGGCAATATCGTGCGCGGTCATGCGGATCTCGTCGACGGCGACGCCGCTCTTGCGCATGATCCTGGCCGAGCTGCCCATCAACAATGAGGTATGGGACGCCTGGTCGGGATGCTTCAGGGTGCAGTTGAAGAACACGGCGCGCAGATCGGAAAAATCGGTGTTTTTTTCGCCGCGATGGGCGGCTTGCTTCTCGCTCGGGTCCATGGGGTCCTCTTTTCTTTCATTTGCAGGACATCGGGCGCCTCTTCTCTGCCCGATTGCTTCGCGCCGAAGCGGGATCCGGCTACAGGCCGAAACAGGGTGTGATGTCCTCGTCCGATATATCGAACGCTTTGCTTGCCATTGCGGTTCTCTCGGCATGTCGTCGATCAGAGATGGACCCGGCGAAATCACCGCCAGACCGGACATCCGCCCCCCCGCCTTCCCACAACGACCGGTGAACTGTTTCAGCTTGGCGGCAAGGGGTGTTGTGCGGCTTGTTTGGCCGGCGATTGCCTTGCAGCCTGCTTTGCCTTCGCGCAAGCGCACCCCCTTCCTCACGGCAGAGGCGACTTGATCGAGACAGGCGCTCCGACCGGCGATTCCGTCCTGCCGGATAAAGAGGGGCCGATCGTCCTTTTCAGCGCGGGCGCAAGCGGCAGTCCATACGGGGCGCGAGACGGCGCGTCCCATGACGCGCCTGACTTCCGGGGACGATCGCTCCGGACGAATGTTTCACGAATGCTTCGATCCCGTGGGATGATGTCCGCCGCCGCTGCCGACATGTCACGATGCACGCGCTTTGCGGGACGAACGGAATGGCGCAGGCCGTGGCCTGAATCTCGGGTCAGGGTTCGGCCTGCCGACCGACAAGAGCGGTCCGCGCCTGTTCGCGCCGCCTCAGCAGACCAGATCGAATTGGGCCACCCCCGTGTCGCCAGGCAAACGGGTCCTGATGCTGTCTGCCAGCACGCGGCAGCCCGTGACCCGTTCCCCGGCCTCGGCCATCAGGACGGGCACCCTGTCCCGCTGGGGGCGGGACAGGTATCCCATGCGGACGATTTCCACACGGTCGCCCTTGCGAAAGACGACGAAATCCAGTCCTTCCACCGTCACCGCCTGCCGCGTTCCGCCCATCATTCCGGGCGACGAGGTGGCGCAGGCCGACAGCAGTAGAAGCAAAAGCAAGCAGCGCATGACCGCTTGTCGCATCGCCGGGTTAACAAAGCGTTAAGACCCCTGCTGTTCCTCCAGCTTCTCGGCCAGCGATTCGGCGCGGGCGGCCAGCTCGGCCATGGCCTCTTTCAAATCCGAGGGGATCACCGGCACCTCGACACGGGCCGGGTTCGATTGCAGCCGGTTCAGATGGCGTTCGGCCTTTTCGGCGCGCTCCTCCATCACCGCGAAACGATCCGCCAACATCAGCCCGGCCAGCAGCAGCAGGCGCGGCTCGGGCATCCGGCCCGTCTGTTCCAGGATCTGCTGCGCCTCGGCATCGAGGACCGAGGCCGCACGTTGCAGCAGCCGCTCTTCGCCGTCCTGGGCGACCTGGCTGTATTCCTTGTGCCCGATGGTGAATGCGACCTCGGCCATTACCTGTTTCCCTCCTGAAAGCCATCGTCATCCGCGACCCCGCCATTCCCGGACCGTTCGTCGTGATCGCTGGGCAGGCCGTCTTTTCCGGTCTGCCGGGCTTCGGGCGCCTCGGGCACGCCGGCTTCGTCCCCCGCGGCTTCCAGCGTCGGATCGACAATCTGTCCCGGTGCGGCGGGCACCTGATCCTCGGCCAGCAGGCGTTCCAGTTCGACCATGATATCGCCCATCTGCGACAATTCGGCCTCGCGCGCGGCGCGAAGGGATTCGATCTCGGCCTCCAGCGCGCGCCGAATCGCGGGATCTGCGTCACCCTGCCCGGCGGCGTCGATCAGCGCGCGGTTGGCAGCGGTCAGTTCCTCGTTCGCGGCGGCCAGGCGAGCCGCCTGCTGGCCGGCGCCGTCCAGCCGGGCCCGCGCCTCGGCCAATGCCGCCTCCAGCGGGCCGCCGCGATCGGCACGCAGAGCGGCCAGTTCCTGCGCCAGACGGTCGGCCTCGGCCTGCGCGGCGGCCAGCGCCTGGTCCTGATCGGACTGCGTGGCCGGGGATTGCGCGCCTCGGCCGGTGCCGGCTTCGAGGATCTGGTCGATGCGGTCCAGCGCGGCGCTGAGGCGGCGTTCGCTGACGGAAATTTCGCTCATCGGCGTCGGTCCTTCGGTGGCGTCAGCAACGGTTTTGGCACCGCGCGGACCATAAAACAAGAACGGGCGGGGAAAACCCCGCCCGCCACTGTGATTGACGCCGCCTGTTCAGGCAAGTTCTCGCCGTTCGGCAATCAGACCCTTCACGATCGACCAGCAGGCGATCAGCAGGATGATGGTGAAGGGAAGCCCGGTCGAGACGGCCATGGCCTGCAAGGCGGTCAGGCCGCCGCCCAGCAGCAGCGCGATCGCCACCAGACCCTCGAAGCTGCACCAGAAGATGCGCTGCGGGATCGGCGCGTTCACCTTGCCACCGGCCGCGATCGTGTCGATGACCAGGCTGCCCGAGTCCGACGAGGTCACGAAGAACACGATCACCAGGATGATGCCCACGAAGCTGGTGATCGAGGTCAGCGGCAATTGTCCCAGCATCTGGAACAGCTTCAGCTCCAGCGCCGCATCGGCGATACCCTCGAACCCGCCCACGGTCATGGTGATGGCGGTGCCGCCCAGGGCGGTCATCCACAGGATCGAGATGACCGAGGGCACGATCAGCACCGCGATCAGGAACTGACGCACCGTCCGGCCGCGGCTGACGCGGGCGATGAACATGCCGACGAAGGGCGACCAGCTGATCCACCAGGCCCAGTAGAAAGCGGTCCAGCCCTGACGGAAGTTGTCGTCGCTGCGCCCGAACGGGTTCGACAGCGGCACCAGTTCCCGCGCATAGGCGCCCAGGTTGCCGAAAAAGCCGCGGAAGATCTCGATCGTGGGGCCGAAGAAGATGATGAACAGCAGCAGGACCAAGGCCAGCACCATGTTGATCTCGGACAGCCGCTTGACGCCCTTCTCGACACCCAGCACGACCGACATCGTCGCGATTCCGGTGATGCAGACGATCAGGATGATCTTGGTCGTGTTCGAGTTCGAGATACCGAACAGGAAGTTCAGGCCCGCCGTCGCCTGTTCCGCCCCGAAGCCCAGCGAGGTTGCCAGACCGAAGATCGTGGCAAAAACCGCCAGAACGTCGATGACATGTCCCGGCCATCCCCAGACACGTTCGCCCAGAAGCGGATAGAAGATCGACCGCATGGTCAGCGGCAGACCCTTGTTATAGGCGAACAGGGCCAGCGCAAGCGCCACGATCGCATAGATCGCCCAGGGATGCAGACCCCAGTGGAAGATGGTCGCGGCCATGCCCAGGCGCCGGGCCTCCATCTCGTTGCCCTGCGCGCCGCCCAGGGGCGCCCAGTCGGTGCGCACGCCGCCTTCCATCGTGACCCCGCCAAGCGCGGTCTGATAATGGCTGATCGGTTCGCTGACGCCATAGAACATCAGCCCGATCCCCATCCCGGCCGCGAACAGCATCGCGAACCAGCCCGACAGGCTGAAATCCGGCGTCGCGTCGGGTCCGCCAAGACGGATCGTCCCCAGCGGCGACAGGATCAGCCCCAGGCACAGCAGCACGAAGACATTGCCCGACAGCAGGAAGAACCAGTCGAGATTGCTGGTCAACCCGTCGCGCATCTGCAGGAACACGGGTTCGAGCTGAGTGGGAAACAGCATCGTCACCAGCGTGAACAGCACGATGGTGACGGCCGAGATCATGAAGACCGGGTTGTGAACATCGAAGGGAAAGGGTTTCTTGCCCTCGATATTGTGCTGGCCGATCTCGTAATCCGTCTGGATCACCTGGGTGGGGCCCTCGGGCGCGGGTATCGCCTCGATATCGGGTTCGGGATCGGGCTCGAAGCGGCCTTTCAGCGCCTCGCGTTCGCGGCGTTCGTCGCCGGGCCGGCCCTTGACGTTCTTCTGCCCCTTGGGCTGTGTCGAATCTGTCATGCGTCCCTTTCTCGTTATGATTGGATCGGGGCGGCGGATCAGCCGTGACTGGCGGAAATCCGCGCGTGGAACCGGGTTTCTGTCACATTCTCTTCAGAATGGCCACAAGGGGCGCGAAAGTGGCGGACAAATGCGACCCGGGCAACGCGGGTTGCGACATCGGCCGCTTTGTCCGCCGGCGCCAATGCGGAATCCGTCCGCGAAAACACGCGGCTCGGTCTGGGAACCGGATCGGGCTGGCCGGTCGCGCCCTTGCCAGGCGTGATCCCGGCGGGTGCAAGAAGCGGCTGCGGTGGCCCGGCTTGACCCCGGCCGTCCTGCATGAGCAGTATCGCCGCCGTCTCGACTCGGTCCTCCGGAGGGTCCATGGGCAAGCAGAATCGCAGCTTTGTCGTCGTCGGCCTCGGCTCCTTCGGCAGCGTGGTTGCATCCGAACTGGCGCGGTTCGGCAACCGCGTTCTGGGCGTGGACAAGAACCAGCGTCGGGTCGCGGCCCTGGCCGAGCAATTGTCGAATGCGGTGATCCTCGACGCCACCGACGAGGGCGCGCTGCGCGAGGCCGGGGTGGACCGCTACGACGTGGCGCTGGTCTCGATCGGCAACGATCTGGAAAGCAACGTGATCGCGGCGATGAACCTGCGCCTGATCGGCGTCGGCTCGGTCTGGGCCAAGGCCGAAAACCGCACCCACCATCGCATCCTGTCCAAGATCGGCGCCGACCGCGTGGTTCTGCCGGAACTGGAGATGGGCCGCCACACCGCACAGATGCTGAACAATCCGGCGGTGCAGGATTACGTCGCGCTTGGTAACGGCTTTTCGGTCGTGAACCTGATGCTTCCCGAGCGACTGAAGGGCAAGACACTGTCCGAACTGAACATCGGCGAGGGGATCACCGCGCTTGGGATGATGCGCGGAACCGAATATATCGACCTGCGCGGCAAGGCCGATCCGGTGCTGAACACGAATGACCGCCTGCTGCTGCTGGGCAAGCGCGTCGATCTGACCCGGTTCGGCGACCGGATTTGAGCGTGCGGACGCATCCGCTGGCCGCGTTCCGGGGCTGGTTGTCGCGCACGCCGCCGCCGGCCGTGCTGGCGGTCCTGTACCTGTCGCTGATCCTTGCCGGCGGGCTGGCGCTGATGCTGCCCTTCACGACCACGCGGGCGATCAGCTTTTCGGATGCGATCTTCACCTCGACCTCGGCGGTGACGGTGACGGGTCTTTCGGTGATCGACACCGAACTCGATCTGACCTTCTGGGGGCAGGTGGTCGTTGCGGTGCTGATCCAGCTTGGCGGGCTGGGGCTGATGACCTTCGCCGTGCTGGTCTGGTCCGCGCTTGGCCTGCCGCTGCGCATCACGCACCACACCTATCTGCGCGAGGATCTGAACCAGACGTCCTATGTCCGCCTGACGCAACTGGTCTTTACCATCTTCCGCGTGGCGCTGATGGCCGAGATCGCGGGCGCGATGCTGCTGTCGCTCAGCTTCATGCCCCGCGAGGGGCTTGGTCCCGGCCTGTGGGACGCGGTCTTCCATTCCGTCTCGGCCTTCAACAATGCCGGTTTCTCGACCTTTTCCGAGGGCCTGGTCCGCTATGCGACCGATCCGCTGGTCAACATCGTCATCCCCGGCCTCTTCATTCTGGGCGGGATCGGCTATGTGGTCGTGTCGGATGTCTGGAACCGGCGCTTCTGGTATGGCTGGACCCTGCATACGCGGCTGATGCTGGTGGGAACGGCGGCGCTGATCGTGATCGGGGTGGGGCTGACGGCGATCCTGGAATGGAACAATCCGCTGACGCTGGCGCAATATGACGGCCCGGTCGCGCGGATGACGGTGGCCTGGTTCCAGGGCGTGACGCCCCGCACGGCCGGCTTCAACACCGTCGATATCGGTGGGCTACACGATTCGACCTCGTTGCTCTACATGGCGCTGATGATCATCGGCGCCGGCCCGACCTCGACCGGGGGCGGGCTGAAGGTCACGACCATCGTGGTGATGTTGCTGGCGACCCTGGCCTTCTTCCGCCGCCGGACCGAGATCTGGGCCTTCGGGCGGTCCATCGGGCTTGACGAGGTGCTGAAGGTGATGGCGCTGATCGCCATCGCCTCGGTGCTGATCTTCACGGCGGTGTTTCTGATGATGGCCAGCCACGACGGCTATTTTCTCGACATCAGCTTCGAGGTCGCCTCGGCCTTCGGCACCACCGGCCTGTCGCGCGGCTACACTTCGGAACTGAACCCCTTCGGCCGGATCATCATCATCACGGTGATGTTCCTGGGCCGGGTCGGGCCACTGACACTGGGCTTTTTCCTGGCGACGCGCACGACGCCCCGCGTGCGCTATCCCGAAGGACAGGTCCATCTTGGCTGATCCGCCGCGCCGCCCTATAAGGCCCGCGTCGTGAAAGGAAATTCCATGCGCAAGGCGACCATCACCCGCAACACTGCCGAGACCCGGATCGAGGTGGCGATCGACCTGGACGGCACCGGAACCTATGACAACCGGACCGGCGTGGGTTTTTTCGATCACATGCTGGACCAGTTGTCGCGCCATTCCCTGATCGACATGACGATCCGGGCGACGGGCGATCTGCATGTCGACGACCACCACACGATCGAGGATACCGGCATCGCCATCGGTCAGGCGCTGACCAAGGCTCTGGGCGACAAGACCGGCATCCGCCGCTACGGCAACTTCCTCCTGGCGATGGATGATGCGCTGGTCCGCGCCGCGCTGGATTTGTCGGGGCGGCCCTATCTGGTCTGGAACGTCGATTTCCCGTCGGCAAGGATCGGCGGCTTCGATACCGAACTGGTGCGCGAATTCTTCCAGGCGCTGGCCACCCATGGCGGAATCAGCCTGAATCTCGCGCGCCTGGACGGGATCAATTCCCATCACATCGCCGAGGCCGCCTTCAAGGCGGTCGCCCGCGCGCTGCGCGAGGCGGTCGAACCCGACCCGCGCATGTCCGGCGCCCTGCCCTCGACCAAGGGTGCGCTGTGATGCGTGTGGCGCTGATCGATTACGACAGCGGCAACCTGCATTCGGCCGAAAAGGCGTTCCAGAAGATGGGCCGGAGCGTCGGGGCCGAGATCGTTGTGACGTCCGATCCGGGTATCGCGGCACGCGCCGACCGGATCGTGCTGCCGGGCGACGGCGCCTTTCCCGCCTGCCGCGCGGCCCTGGGTGAGGTCGATGGAATGGCCGAGGCCCTGCGCGAGGCGGTCTTGAATCGCGGCGTGCCTTTCATCGGCATCTGCGTCGGAATGCAGATGCTGGCGACGACGGGATACGAATACCGCCCGACGGCCGGGCTGGACTGGATCGGCGGCGAAGTGGCGCGGATCGACGCGCCGGGCCTCAAGGTGCCGCATATGGGTTGGAACGATCTGGTCATCGACCGCCCCCATCCTGTCCTGGAAGGTATCGGCACGGGCGATCATGCCTATTTCGTCCATTCCTGGCAGTTCCGGGTAGCGGATCGGGCGCATCTGCTGGCCCATGTCGATTACGGCGGCGCGGTCACGGCGGTGGTGGGCCGCGACAACATCGTCGGCACACAGTTTCATCCCGAAAAATCGCAAGGCGTCGGTCTGCGCCTGATCGCGAATTTCCTGCGCTGGACCCCCTGACAATGACGGGGGCGGGACAGGAAGATCCTGCCCCGGTCGCTGCCGCTGGGCGGGGCGCGCGCGTCCCGCGCGCCGGCGGCGCAAAACCGCGCCCTATCCCCGCGCTTCGGCCAGCGCGGCGCCGAGCGCGCGCGTGAACAGCCCGGTATCGGTGGCCAGCGAGGCAAAATCGAATCCCTGTCCCAGCATCGCGCGCACCATCGCGCCATCGCCGCAATGCACGCCGGCCAGCAATCCCGCCTGCCGCGCCGCCGCCAGAACATCGCCGATTGCCTGCAGCACCTCGACCGCCTCGGGGTTCAGCGTGGGGGCGTAGCCCAGCGACAAGCCCAGATCGGCGGGGCCGACATAGACCCCGCTGAGCCCCTCGACCGCCATGATCTCGTGGCGGTTTCGCAGCGCCTCGCGCGTCTCGATCATGGCAAAGACCTGCACCAGATCGGCCGAGCGGGCGACGTAGTCGACATGCAGGGCGCCGGCCCGCACCGGCCCGTAGCTGCGCGCGCCCAGCGGCGCATAGCGCGCGGCCCGGACCAGCGCGCGCGCCTCGTCGGCGCTGTTGATCATCGGGCAGATGATTCCGTCGGCCCCGGCATCCAGCGCCTTCATCGCGATGCCGGGTTCGTTCCACGGGATGCGCACGAATTTCGGCGCCGGGCTGGCAGACATCGCCTGCAACATCGCCAGCATGTCGGCATAGCCGACCAGCCCGTGTTGCATGTCGATGGTCAGCAGATCATAGCCCGCATGCGCATGGATTTCGGTCGTGACCGGCGACGGGATGCCGCACCAGCCGTTGATTGCCTTGCCGCCGGCCCTGAAATGGTCGCGGAAAGTCCCTGCCGTCAAAGTCATTCGTGGCCTCCTCATCCGCCGGAGTGAAGGCAAACACAGGCTGGCCCGCGCGGCAAGTGGCCCCGGCTCTGGACCTTGGCCGGGCGATGGGGTTCTGTGGCCGCCTGCAAGGACGCGACGGAGGACGGCATGGACGGGTTGGAACAGCGGATCGCACAGGCGCGCGGGGATGAACCGGCCGATCTGGTCCTGCGCGGCGGGCAGGTCTTCGATCTGGTCACCGGCAGCATGATCGACGGCGACGTGGCGATCTGCGGCGAAACGATCGTGGGCATCGGTGCGCGATACGAGGCGCGCGCGGTGATCGACGTGACCGGGCTGACGCTGGTTCCGGGCTTCATCGACACCCATCTGCATGTCGAATCCAGCCTTGTCACGCCGTTCGAGTTCGACCGCTGCGTGACACCGCGCGGCATCACCACCGCGATCTGCGACCCGCACGAGATCGCCAACGTGATCGGCCTGGACGGTATCCGCTATTTTCAGCAGGCCAGCCTGCATCTGCTGATGGATCTGCGGGTGCAACTGTCCTCCTGCGTGCCGTCGACCGAGATGGAGACCTCGGGCGCGCGGATCGAGGCCGCCGACCTGGCACCGCTGATGGGACATCCCTCGGGGATCGGGCTGGCCGAGTTCATGAATTATCCCGGCGTGATCCACCGCGACCCTGCCGCGATGGACAAGCTGCGCCTGTTCGCGGGCGGCCATGTCGACGGCCATTGCCCGCAGCTTTCGGGCCGCGATCTGAACGCCTATATCGCCGCCGGCATCCGCACGGAACACGAGGCGACAACCGCCGGGGAGGCGCTGGAAAAGCTGCGCAAGGGGATGCGCGTGCTGATCCGCGAGGGTTCGGTCAGCAAGGATCTGGAAGCCCTGCAGCCGGTCCTGACCGAGACGACCAGCGCCTATCTGTGCCTGTGCACCGACGATCGCAACCCGCTGGATATCGGCGAGCATGGTCACCTGGACTACATGATCCGGCGGCTGATCCAGATGGGCACGTCGCCGCTGGCCGCCTATCGCGCGGCCTCGCTGTCGGCGGCCGAAGCCTTCGGGCTGAAGGATCGCGGGCTGATCGCGCCGGGGCGGCGGGCCGATATCGTGGCGCTGGATTCGCTGGAAGGTTGTCACGCGGCGCTGGTCCTGTGTGGCGGCCGGGTCGTGGACGATGCGGCATTTGCCGCACGTGGCGACGTGCCGCCCGTCGGCCGAAACTCGGTCAAGGCCCCGAAGGTCGAGGCTCGTGATTTCCGGTCCAGCGGCAACCGGGCCGAAACCGACGTGATCGGAATCATCGAAGGCAAGATCATCACCCGCCATCTGCACGATGAGATCGCACCGAAGGATGGCGACAAGCGGCCCGACCCCGCGCGCGATCTGATCCGGATCGCGGTGATCGAGCGGCATGGCAGGAACGGCAACATTGCCACCGGCTTCGTCAGGGGCTTCGGCATGGCGCGCGGGGCCATCGCCTCGACCGTCTGCCACGATCACCACAATATCGCGGTCGTCGGCGCGGATTATGCCGACATGGCGCTGGCGGCAAACCGGCTGTCGCAGATCGAGGGCGGTCTGGTGGTTGCGGCCGAGGGCGAGGTTCTGGCCGAATTGCCGCTGCCGGTCGCCGGGCTGATGAGCCTTCAGCCCTTCGAGACGGTGCGCGACCGGCTGGCCCGATTGCGGAAGGCGGCGAAATCGCTGGGTGTGACGCTGGAAGAGCCGTTCCTGCAACTGGCCTTTCTGGCCCTGCCGGTGATCCCGGCACTGAAGATCACCGATCGCGGCATGGTCGATGTGGAAAGGTTCGAGATCATCTCGGGCTAGGCCTGCCTTCGCTCCGCCCGAAAGGCGGATGGACAGACATCGCCACGGTCCGGAACGACGACAGCCGCCGGGCGTGCGGCGACTGTCCTCCGGGCGCGGGGGCCGTGTTCAGCCTGCCTTCACGTCCTTCCCGGGCGCGGCCGTCTCGCGCCGGTTGCGCAGTTCCTCGGCCACCAGAAATGCCAGTTCCAGCGACTGGCTGGCATTCAGGCGTGGATCGCAGGCGGTGTGATAACGGTCCGACAGATCCTCGTCGGTGACGGCGCGGACACCGCCGGTGCATTCGGTCACGTCCTTGCCGGTCATCTCGAAATGCACGCCGCCGGGGATCGTGCCCTCGGCCTTGTGAATGCCGAAGAATTCGCGCACCTCGCGCAGGATCGAATCGAAGGCCCGGGTCTTGTAGCCCGACGAGGACTTGATGACGTTGCCGTGCATCGGGTCGCAGGACCAGACGACATTGGCGCCTTCTTCCTGCACCGTCCTGATCAGGCGCGGCAGATGATCGCCGACCTTGCCGGCGCCGAAGCGTGCGATCAGGGTCAACCGGCCGGCCTCGTTGTCGGGGTTCAGCTTTTCCATCAGCACCTTCAGATCGTCGGGCGTGGTCGTCGGGCCGCATTTCAGGCCGATCGGGTTCTGAACGCCGCGACAGAATTCCACATGCGCGCCATCGGGCTGCCGCGTGCGGTCGCCGATCCAGATCATGTGGCCCGAACCGGCGACCGGCAGTCCGGTCGTCGTGTCGATCCGGGCCAGCGCCTCTTCGTATTCCAGCAGCAGACCCTCGTGGCTGGTATAGAAATCGACCTTGGACAATTGATGCGCCGTGTCGGAATTGACACCCGCCGCCTGCATGAAGGCCATGGCGTCCCGGATGCGATCGGCGATGTCGCGGTATTTCGCGGCCTCGGGGCCGCCGACGAAATCGGCGATCCAGCTTTGGACCCGGTGCATGTCGGCATAGCCGCCGGTCGAGAAGGCGCGCAGCAGGTTCAGCGACGCCGCCGCCTGCGTATAGGCGGCCAGCATCCGCTGCGGGTCGGGAATCCGCGCCTCGGGGGTAAAGTCGAAGCCGTTGACGATGTCGCCGCGATAGCTGGGCAGTTCGACCCCGTTCGCGGTCTCGGTCGGCGCGCTGCGCGGCTTGGCGAATTGCCCGGCCATGCGGCCGACCTTGACGACCGGCAATTGCGCGCCCCAGGTCAGCACGACGGCCATCTGCAGCAGAACCTTGAAGGTGTCGCGGATGTTGTCGGCGCTGAATTCGGCGAAGCTTTCCGCGCAATCGCCGCCCTGCAACAGAAAGGCGCGGCCCGCTGCGACCTCGGCCAGTTGCTCGCGCAGGCGCCGCGCCTCGCCCGCAAAGACCAGCGGCGGATATCGGCGCAACTGCGCCTCGACCATCTGCAACGCGGCGGCATCGGTGTAGTCCGGCATCTGGACGCGCGGATAGGCACGCCAGCCGGCCTTGTCCCAGTTCCGGGCGGCGGTCTTGCGGGTCTCCTGCGTCATGGCGCGCACTCCTTGAAAAAATGGTCGGGCCGGTATAGGGCCGAACCGCGTCAAGGGAAAGGGTGGCGAAGCCTTGCGGACGCGGCAACCGCCCCTTGCGGCGGCGCGAAATCCCTGCTGATGTGCCTCATCGACAACAAAGCCAGTCCGATGTCCGCCGACAAGCCACGCCGTTTCACCTTCCTGCTGCTCGACCGTTTCACGATGCTGCCTTTCGCCGCCGCGATCGAACCCTTGCGGCTGGCGAATCGGGCCGCCGGAAAAACGCTGTTCGAATGGCGCCTGATCGGGCCCGGAGGGGATGTCGCCGTCTGCTCCAACGGGGCCCGCGTGGAACTGGATGGCGGGCTGGACGCCGAGATCGCCTTCGGGCGCGACGACGTGGTGATCCTGTGCGGCGGCATCGGGATCGCGCGCGTGGCGACGAAACCGGTGCTGAACTGGCTGCGCAAGCAGGCCCGCAGCGGCGCCGGGATCGGCGCGGTCTGCACCGGCGCCTGGGTTCTGGCCGAGGCCGGTCTGCTGGACGGCCGCAAGGCCACGATCCACTGGGAAAACCACGACGGTCTGGCCGAGGCTTTCCCCGAGGTCGATCTCTACCGTTCGGTTTTCGTGCATGATGGCAACCGGCTGACGGCGGCGGGCGGCACCTCGTCCATCGACCTGATGCTGCATCTGATTGCGGAATGGCATGGCGACGCGCTGGCGGCCGAGGTGGCCGACCAGATGCTGCACACCGCGATCCGCACCGATCAGGACCGTCAGCGCCTGTCGATCCCGACGCGGATCGGCGTTCGCCATCCCCGACTGGCCGCCGTGATCGCGCGGATGGAGGGCAATCTGGAAGATCCGATCAGTCCGGCCACCCTGGCCCGCGATGCCGGCATGTCCACTCGGCAGCTGGAACGCCTGTTTCGCCGTTATCTGAACCGCAGTCCCAAGCGGTATTACATGGAGACGCGGCTGGCCCGCGCCCGGAACCTGCTGATGCAGACCGAGATGTCGATCATCGAAGTGGCGCTGGCTTCGGGCTTTTCCAGCCCGTCGCATTTCTCCAAATGCTACCGCGCGCAATATGGCAGCACCCCCTATCGCGAACGCGGCACCGGAGCGGCGCCGAACGGCGGCGAGAATGCACCGACCGTGCATGGATCGGGCCGGCCCGGAACCGACCGGCCTTTGTCACGATCGCGTTAACCCTTCTTTAACCATCTGCCGGTAAACCGCGAAAAAGCGCGGGCCGATCACCCGCGGCCGGAACGTCCGGGAACAGGACAGGCACGGTGGCGGGGGGCGGATGGCGGAACTGAGCGAATACAAGATCACGATGGTGACGCTGGACTCGCCGCCGCCCATCGGCAGCAGCACCAACACGGTGTTCGAGCCCTGGTACAGGCAAAACTCGTTCACGATGTCGGGGGCGCGTGTCAGCACTGTCGCCGTTCTCGACGATGATCCCAATTTCGAGGTGCCGCGCTATTCGACCGACCTGGAACAATTTCTCGTCTCCGATACCGCGTTCGGTCCCGACCTTGTCGCCGCAGGCAACCGGCTGTCGGTGTTTCGCGGCTCGATCATCAAGGATGCAGACGGCAACCGCTTCCTGGCCAACTTTCCCTTCATCAATGGAACGCGGGGAAGTTTCGGCAACATGGTCGGGGGCCGCAAGGCCATCCTGATCACGCCCCTGCCGGTGACCGATGCCAGCACGGGGAAGACGACATTTCCCAAATTCGATGTCAATGCGACCTTCTCCTATGTCTCGGAGAAGGGGTTCGGCAACGGATATGCCAGCGTCGCCTACGCCCCCCAGGCGGCAATCTGCTTTACCGCCGGAACGATGATCGAGACGATGTTCGGCGCGCAGGCGATCGAAACGCTGTCGGCCGGCGACATGGTGCTGACGCGCGACAACGGCTTTCGGGTCTTGCGCTGGATCGGATCGACGCTGCTGGGCCGCGACCGCCTGGATCTGCAACCCCATCTGCGGCCGATCCTGATCCGCGCGGATGCGCTGGCGCCCGGCTTTCCCTCGCGCGATCTGCGGGTGTCGCCGCAGCATCGGGTTCTGGTGCGATCGGTCATCGCCCGGCGCATGTTCGGCGAGGACGAAATCCTGGTGGCCGCCAAACACCTTCTGGGCCTGCCGGGGATCGAGATCGTCAATCCCGCGCTTGGTGTCAGCTATCATCACATGCTGTTCGACGATCACGAGGTGGTCCGGTCCAACGGCGCCTGGACCGAAAGCCTCTATACCGGCCCCGAGGCGCTGAAAGCCGTCAGCGGCGCGGCGCGGCGCGAAATCCTCGCCCTGTTTCCGCATCTGTCCGATCCGGGTTTCCGATCCACCGGCGCGCGACGCCTGCTGAACGGCCGCGAAGGCCGCAAGTTGGCACAGCGGCACGTCAAGAACAGCCGGCAATTGGTGAACGAAGCCTGAATCCCCAAGGGATTTGTGTCGTGACGCCGTTCAGAAATGGATCGCCCGGCCATAGGCGTCCAGCACCGATTCATGCATCATCTCTGACAGCGTCGGGTGCGGGAAAATGGATTCCATCAGTTCGGCCTCGGTCGTCTCAAGCTGGCGCCCGACGATATAGCCCTGGATCAGTTCCGTGACTTCGGCGCCGATCATGTGCGCGCCCAGAAGCTCGCCGGTCTTGGCGTCGAAGACGGTCTTGACAAAACCCTCGGCCTCGCCCAGGGCGATCGCCTTGCCGTTGCCGATGAAGGGGAACTTGCCCACCTTGACCTCATAGCCCTGTTCCTTGGCCCTGGCCTCGGTCAGCCCGACGGATGCGACCTGCGGCTGGCAATAGGTGCAGCCGGCGACCGAGTTCGGCTTGATCGGGTGCGGATGGCCGCCCGCGACCAGTTCGGCGACCATGACGCCTTCGTGGCTGGCCTTGTGCGCCAGCCAGGGCGCCCCCGCCACGTCGCCGATGGCAAACAGGCCATCGACGCCCGTGCGGCAATATTCGTCGGTCACGATATGGCTGCGGTCGACCTTGACGCCGGCCTCTTCCAGGCCCAGCCCCTCGACATTGCCGACAATGCCGACGGCGGAAATCACCGTGTCGAAATCGATCGTCTTGGTCTTGCCGTCCTTCTCGATATGGGCGGTGACCTTGTCCTTGGCCCGGTCCAGTTTCGTGACCGTCGCCTTTTCCATGATGGTCATGCCCTGCTTTTCGAAGGCTTTCCTGGCAAAGGCGGAGACCTCGGAATCCTCGACCGGCAAAACGCGGTCCATCACCTCGACCACGGTGGTATCAGCCCCCAGCGTGTTGAAGAAGCTGGCAAATTCGATGCCGATGGCGCCCGATCCGATGACCAGCAGCTTTTTCGGCATATGCGGCGGCTTCAATGCGTGCTTGTAGTTCCAGACCAGCTTGCCATCCGGTTCCAGCCCCGGCAATTCGCGGGCCCGCGCGCCGGTCGCGATGATGATCGACCGGGCCGTGACCTCTTCGCTGCCCTTGTCGGTCTTGACCGTCACCTTGCCTTTGCCGGCCAGCCTGGCCTCGCCCATGATGGTTGTGACCTTGTTCTTCTTGAACAGATGCCCGATACCGCCCGACAATTGCTTGGCCACCCCGCGCGAACGATCGACGACCTTGTTCAGGTCATAGCCGATCCCTTCGGCGCTGAGACCGAAATCCTTGGCGCGTTCCATCAGGTGAAAGACCTCGGCGCTGCGCAACAGGGCCTTGGTCGGGATGCAGCCCCAGTTCAGGCAGATGCCGCCCAGATGCTCGCGTTCGATACAGGCCACCTTCAGCCCCAGTTGCGCGCCCCGGATCGCCGCGACATAGCCGCCAGGCCCCGCACCGATCACCACCATGTCGAAATTCTGGGCCATTGGTTCCCCCCGCTCGGTCAAGATGGTTCAGCGTTAAACCAATCCCCCGGCAGCGGCAAGCATCGGCCCCGATCTCAGGCGGCGGGGGGCGGCGCGTCCTGCGCGTCGGCCTGGCCGGAGGATTGCGCATCGTCCAGGGCCGCCCCCACCACAAGCTGCGTGTTGCCGGGGGTGATGACGGCGTAGTTGCCCTGTTCGTCCGGGGTCAGCGCCCGGCGCCGGGTCATCCGCCACCCCGCATAGATCGCCAGCGCCAGCATCAGCACGCCCATATAGGCCCAGAACCCCGACGGTCCCATCTGCGCCATCATCCAGCCGGTGATCAGCGGGCCGCCAAAGGATCCGACGCCATAGATGAACAGCAGCCCCGCCGATGCCGCGGCCATGTCCGACTGATCGAGATAGTCGTTGGTATAGGCCAGCAGAACCGCGTAGATCGGGTTCGCCACGCCGCCCATGATCGCCCCCGCGACCACCAGCCCCAGCGTACCGGGCTGCACCACCACCACGACCAGCGTCGTCAGCGCGCCCACGGCCGACAGGATCAGCACCAGCCGGCGCCGGTCCCAGCGGTCCGACACCCAGCCAAGCGGATACTGCAGCACCAGCCCGCCCGAATAGATCGCCGCCACGAACAGCGATATCTGTGCGACCGACAGCCCGATCGACGCGCCCCAGACCGACGACATGCCCGCAAGCGCCGAGAAGACCCCGCCCATCAGGAACACGCCCACGCAGCCCAACGGCGAGGCATCGTAGAGCCGGGCAAAGGACATGCGCTTGATCGTCTCGAAGTTGGGGGCGGGCCGGGCAGTCAGCAGGATCGGCGTGAAGGCCAGCGAAACCAGGACAGACGGGATGATGAACAGCAGGTATCCCGCCGGATCGCCGATATTCAGCAGCCCCTGCGCGATCACGATCCCCAGAAGCTGGGTGATCATGTAGGCCGCCAGCGCCTGTCCCCGGTTCTCGTTGGTCGAACTTGCGTTCAGCCAGCTTTCGGCGGTGATATAGACCCCGCAGAAGCAGAACCCCACCATGACCCGCAGAAGCGTCCAGACGATCCAGTCCGGCTGGATCGAATACAGCACCACCGCTGCCGAGATCAGTGATCCGAGGGCCGCGAAGACACGGACATGGCCGACATTCTTGATCACGCCGGGCACGACCAGGCTGCCCAGCAGGAAGCCGCCGAAATAGCCGGACATGACAACGGACATCTGGAAGGTGGGAATCCCCTCGATGCCGCCACGGATCCCCAGAAGCGTGCCCTGCATCCCGTTGCCGATCATCAGAAGAAGCATCCCCAGAAGCAGGGGCCAGGTGCTGCGCATCACCGAAGTCATGTCTCGTCTCGTTTCGTCAGGGTGTCGCCAGGGGTCCGGAAGACCCGTTTCATCAGATCGCCCGCCCTAATCCCGTGTGCCCGGCGATGCCAGCCGGAAAGCGACGTCAGGGAATCAGGAGCGACGCATCGCCGTAGCTGAAGAAACGATACCGCTGCGATACCGCATGTGTATAGATTTGCTTGATCTTTTCGGGCCCCATCAGGGCGGAAACCAGCATCAGCAGGGTCGATTTGGGCAGGTGAAAATTGGTCATCAGCCCATCTGTCACCTGGAAGTGATAACCGGGATAGATGAAGATGTCGGTCATGCCCTCGAACGGGGCGATCCGGCCGTCTCCGGCGGCGGCCGTTTCGATCAGTCGCAGCGCCGTGGTGCCGACGGCGATGACGCGCCGGCCCCCGGACCTGGCGCGGTTGATTGCCGCCGCCGCGTCCGGCGTGACCTCGCCCCATTCGGCGTGCATCCGGTGCGTCGTCACGTCCTCGACCTTGACGGGCAGAAAGGTGCCCGCGCCGACATGCAACGTGACGTGGACGAATTCCACGCCGCGGGCGTCCAGGGCGGCCAGCAGCGCCTCATCGAAATGCAGGCTGGCCGTGGGCGCGGCGACGGCACCCCGCCGCGCGGCCCAGACCGTCTGGTAATCCTGCCGGTCCTGGCTGTCGGGTGCGCGCAGGCTGGCGATATAGGGCGGCAGCGGCATCGCGCCGACCTGCGCCAGCGCAGCGTCGAATGCCTCGCCCGTGGCATCGAACCGCAACTGCAATTCGCCCTGCCCGATCGCCGCGACCTCGGCCGAAAGCTGTGGTCCGAAACGGATCACCTCGCCCTCGCGCAACTTGCGCAGCGGTTTGGCCAGCGCGCGCCAGCCATCGGCGGCCGGTTCCAGCAGCGTGATCTCGATCCTGGCGCTGACGGCCCCCTGCGCCGAATCGCGTTCGCGGCTGCCGGTCAGGCGCGCGGGGATGACCCTGGTGTCGTTCAGCACCAGCAGGTCGCCGGGTCGCAGGATCGCGGGCAGATCGCTGACAACACGATCCGCGATGGTCCCGTCCTCGGCCAGCAACAGTCGCGCCGCGCTGCGCGGGCGGGCCGGCCGCGTAGCGATCAGCCCCTCGGGCAGTTCGAAATCGAAATCGGACAGTTTCATGGCCGGGCTTCTGCGCCTGACGGGGCCGCGGGTCAAGCATCGCGCGCAGGCCGCTCGCCATGCCGTGATGAGCGGGCGAAAAAGGCGGGCTTTACATGCCCGACAAATTCACTAGGTTTCGCTCATCCAGGAGTTTTCCATGATCGTCTGCCATTGCACCCAGATCACCGATCATCAGATTCGCGCCGCCATCGACTGGATGCGTGCCGCCGATCCGCAAACGATCATCACCCCGGGCAAGGTCTATCACGCACTGGGCCAGCGCCCCGATTGCGGCGGCTGCATGAAGCTGTTTCTGGACACCATGCGCCGCTGCGATAGTCTGGGCGTCGCCCCGCCGATCCTGCGGGTGAACACGGACAAGAAGGAGGATTCCGGTCATGAAGGGCGACGCCAAGGTCATCGAGTATCTCAACGCCGCACTCCGGTCTGAACTGACGGCCGTCAGCCAGTATTGGCTGCATTACCGGCTGCAAGAAGATTGGGGTTATGGACGGATCGCGGACAAGTCGCGGGCCGAATCGATCGAGGAAATGCATCATGCCGACCGGCTGGTCCAGCGGATCATCTTTCTCGAAGGCCATCCGAACCTGCAAAAGCTGGATCCGCTGCGGATCGGGCAGAACCTGAAGGAAACGATGGAAAGCGACCTCGCCGCCGAACATGACGCGCGGACCCTGTATATCGAGGCCCGTGATCATTGCGAGAAGGTCGGCGATTACGTCAGCAAGGTCCTGTTCGAGGAACTGATCGCCGACGAGGAAGGCCATATCGACTATCTGGAAACCCAGATCGAACTGCATGACACCATTGGCGCGCAGAATTTCGGCCAATTGAACGCCAAGCCCGCCGACGAGGCCGAATAGGCGGACGTCGCCCCGCCATCCCCCTGATGGCAGCGGAAGGATGGCGGGACGCGCGCCTTGGTCTGGCCTTCGTGCCTCGGTTCCGGCCGAGGACCGTTATGAACTGATTCCGGTTAAGATTCCGTTAACGCCGCCCGGAAGGGGCGGCGCTTCCCATCAGAACAACAGCTTCAGGATACCGATGACCACGGCAAGTCCGATCAGAAAGATGAGAAGGACGACGCCCCCGGCGAATTTGAACATGACAAGCTCCTTGACGTATCCAGGCTTTAACCGGATCAGGTCGCGAATGTTCCGCGCCACGGGGTTTTCCGGCATGGATGCGGCGACGGCGCCTCAGGCCAGCCACTCGCGGGCAAGATCGGGCAGGTCGTCGAAATGGGCCAGCAGCGCCTCGGGCGCGAGGCGGCCGATCGCCTCGCCTTCCGGGCCGAAGGCCACCAGCGCCACCCGGACCCCGGCGGCCGAGGCCGTCCTGCGATCCGTTTCGGTATCTCCGACCAGAAAGGATGCGCTGACCGACCCGCCCGCCGCCTCGACCGCGGCACGATAGGGGCGCGGATCGGGCTTGCGGACCGGCATCGTATCCGCCCCGACCAGGCTCGCGAACAGGTCGCGGATGCCCATCTCGCGCAGCAGGATTTCGGCCAGGCCTTCGGGCTTGTTGGTGCAGACCGACAGGCTGAATCCGTCGCCCGCCAGCCGCTCCAGCGCCGCGCCGACGCCGGGGTAAAGCCGCGTATGCACGGCGATGTTCTGGCCGTAATGATCCAGCAGGCGGGGATAATCCTCGTCCTCGGCGGAGGGCGGCAGCAGGGTGTCGGCACCGATCCGACCGTATCCGGCACGCAGCATCGCACGACCGCCGTGAAAGGCGATCAGCGCGTCAGCCACCGGGTCCAGCAGATCGCCCAGGCCACGCGCGTTGAAACAGGCATTGGCCGAGGCGATCAGATCGCCCGAGGTATCGGCCAGCGTGCCGTCCAGATCGAAGACCACCGTTCCGCCCATCCTGCCCTCTCGTAACGATCCGTAAACAAAGGTGAACGCCGCGTGCCCCCGGGGGACTTTCCAGCGCGCCCCGCCACGTCTAGAACGCCGGACAAGGAAAATGAACCGGCGAAGGGGCAGGCATGACGGATATTCCCGTATCGGTGGTGGTTCTGGCGGCGGGACAGGGCAGCCGAATGCAGTCGGACCTGCCCAAGGTGCTGCATCGGCTGGCCGGGGTGCCGCTGATCGCTCATGCACTGACCGCGGCCCGCGGGCTGGACCCCGAACAGGTCATCGTGGTCGCCGGCCACGGCGCGCAGGCCGTGGAACAGGCGGTTGGCCAGCTTGACCCCGAGGCGCGGCTGGTGCGCCAGGACCGTCAGCTTGGCACCGGCCACGCCGTGCGGCAGGCCCTGCCCGAACTGGAGGGATTCGAGGGCAAGGTGGTCGTTCTCTACGGCGACACGCCCTTCATCGGGCAGGATACGCTGGCCGCGTTGGCAGGCCACCCCGCCGATGTCGTCGTGCTGGGATTCGAGGCCGAGGATCCGGGCCGTTATGGACGACTGGTCGTCGGCAGCACGGGTCTGGACAGGATCGTCGAATACAAGGACGCGGACGACGCTACGCGGCAGATTGCCCTGTGCAATTCCGGCGTGATGGCGCTGGATGCGGGCCTGTTGCGGCAGCTGATCGTGCGGCTGTCTGACAACAACGCGGCGGGGGAATATTATCTCACCGACCTGGTGGCCCTGGCCCGGGCCGAGGGCCGGCGCACGGATGTCGTCACCTGCGATGAGGCGCAGACATTGGGCATCAACACGCGCGCCGAGCTGGCCGCCGCCGAAACCGCGTTCCAGGCCCGAGCCCGGGCCGAGGCGCTGGCGGGCGGCGTGACCCTGTTCGATCCGGGCAGCGTCTGGTTCGCGCTGGACACCTGCATCGGCCGTGACGCGGTGATCGGCCAGAATGTCGTCTTCGGGCCCGGCGTCACCATCGAATCCGGCGCCGAAATCCTGCCCTTCTGCCATCTGGAAGGCTGCCACATCTCCTCAGGCGCGACGGTCGGCCCCTTCGCCCGCCTGCGTCCAGGCGCGGAACTGGGCGGCGACGTGCATGTCGGCAACTTCGTCGAGATCAAGAATTCGGTTCTGGACGAGGGCGTGAAGGTCGGTCACCTGACCTATCTGGGCGATGCGCATGTGGGCGAGCGCGCGAATATCGGCGCGGGCACCGTCACCTGCAACTATGATGGCGTCGGCAAGCACCGGACCCGGATCGGGCCGCGCGCCTTCATCGGATCGGACACGATGCTGGTCGCGCCGGTGCGGGTCGGCGCGGATGCGCTGACCGGATCGGGCTCGGTGATCACGCAGGACGTGCCGGACGGGGCGCTGGCTCTGGCGCGCGCGCGGCAGGTCAACAAGCCCGGCCTCGCGACCCGGCTCATGGCGGCTTTGCGCTTGGCAAAAGGCAATAAATAATGTGTGGAATCATTGGCATACTTGGAAAACATGAAGTTTCACCGCAACTGGTCGATGCGTTGCGCCGACTGGAATATCGCGGTTACGACAGCGCCGGCGTCGCGACGGTCGACGATGCGGGCAGGCTGGATCGCCGCCGCGCGGTGGGCAAGCTGGTGAATTTGTCGGACCGGCTGGTTCTTGATCCGCTTCGCGGCCATGCCGGGATCGGGCATACCCGCTGGGCCACCCATGGCGCCGCCACCGAGACGAATGCCCATCCCCATCGGCATGGCCGCGTGGCCGTGGTTCATAACGGCATCATCGAAAATTTCCGCGACCTGCGCGAGGAACTGGCCACGAACGGCCTCAGGCCCGAAAGCCAAACCGATACCGAGACGGTGGCCCTGCTGACCGGCCATCATCTGGATCGGGGCCTGTCACCGCTGGAGGCCGCGCGCGCCACCCTGTCCCGCCTGCACGGCGCCTTCGCGCTGGCCTTCCTGTTCGAGGGCGAGGGCGATCTGATGATCGCGGCACGCCGGGGCAGCCCGCTGGCCATCGGCCATGGCACGGGCGAGATGTTTCTGGGTTCGGATGCGGTGGCCCTGTCGCCCTTTACCGACCGCATCACCTATCTGGAGGATGGCGACCACGCCGTCCTGACCCGCGCGGGCGTGCAGGTCTATGAGGCCGGGGGGCGTCCGGTCGGCCGCGGCGAAAGCCGGATCGACGTCGGCGCGACGGCGATCGACAAGGGCGGCTACCGGCATTTCATGGCCAAGGAAATCGCTCAGCAGCCGGTGGTGATCGGCGACGTGCTGAACCATTACGTCAAGGACAACCGGATCGTGCTTCCCGAGGGGCTGGATTTCACGGGCGTGGACCGCATCGCGCTGGTCGGTTGCGGCACCGCGCATCTGGCGGGCCATGTCGCGAAATACTGGTTCGAGCGGCTGGCGGGCCTGCCCTGCGATATCGACGTGGCCTCGGAATTCCGCTATCGCGAGCCGCCGCTGTCGGACAAGAGCTGGTTCATCGCCATCAGCCAGTCGGGCGAGACGGCGGACACGCTGGCTGCCCTGCATTATGCCAAGGACCGGGTGGCCCGAACCGTCGGTCTGGTGAATGTGGGCACCTCGGCCATTGCGCGCGACAGCGACGTGGCGCTGCCGACGCTGGCGGGGATCGAGGTCAGCGTGGCGTCCTCCAAGGCCTTCACCTGCCAGTTGACGGTGCTGGCGATCCTGGCGCTGAAGGCGGCCCGTGATCGCGGCCGGATCGACGATGTGCAGCTTGCGGGCCATCTGGCCGATCTGCGCGCCGTGCCGGGCCTGTTGCAGCAGGCGCTGAACCTGTCCGATGATTGCCGGGCGCTGTCGGAATGGCTGGGTCAGGCGCAGGACGTGCTGTATCTGGGGCGCGGGGCGCTGTATCCGGTGGCGCTGGAAGGTGCGCTGAAGCTGAAGGAACTTAGCTACATTCACGCCGAAGGCTATGCCTCGGGGGAATTGAAGCACGGCCCTATCGCGCTGATCGACCGCGATCTGCCGGTGATCGTTCTGGCCCCCCATGATGCGCTGTTCGACAAGACCGTCTCGAACATGCAGGAGGTGATGGCCCGGCACGGGCAGATTCTGCTGGTCTCGGACCAGGCCGGGATCGCGGCGGGGGGCGAGGGTGTGCACGCCACGCTGCGCCTGCCCTCGGGTGGCGGGGCGTTCCAGCCGATCCTCTATGCGATCCCGATGCAATATCTGGCCTATCACACGGCGGTGGCGAAAGGCACGGATGTGGATCAGCCGCGCAATCTGGCGAAATCCGTCACGGTCGAGTGATGCCCGCGCGGCGTGACGCCGCGCCCCTTCCGCGCTAGGATCGGAACCATGTGGCGCCTTCTGGTCCTTGCGCTGTGCCTTCTGCCGCTTGCGGCGGCCGCACAGGAACGTCCGCAGACCGGACTGATGTGGAACCGCAGCGGGTTGCCCGCGACCTTTCCGCTGCAGGTCAAGACCCTGCCCGGCAAGGATTACCTGGTCCATGTGACCGAACCTGGCAGCGGCCGGGCGATCATGGCGGGCTATATCCGTGGCGGGGATTTCTTTCGCCTTCTGGTGCCGCCCGGCCAGTGGCGGCTGCGTTTCGCCTATGGCCTCGACTGGCAGGGAAAAGACGCCCTCTTCGGCCCGGAGACAGGCCGGACCGAGATGCGGCAGGTTCTGGATTTCAGCATTCTCGGCCTGAATCGGCGCCGCGTCTATATCGTCACGCTCATCGAGGAGAACGGCACCATGAAGATCGTCGATGCGGACCCGCGCGCGGAATGCCAGATCGTGTCGTGGACCAGCGAGGACGCCGAATACCCGCCGGAACGCGGGCTGGATCCGGTCATGCGGGAACGCCGTTACGGCATTCCGCGACCCAACGGTCTGGAGGCGCCGCCCAAGCTGCGCTATATCGAGCGCAGCTTCGTGATCCGCAAACGTCTCTGCGGCTGATCACATCGAAAAGGACGTGCCACAGCCGCAACTTGAGGTGGCGTTCGGATTGTCGATGGTGAACCGGGCGCCGATCAGCTCATCCGCGAAATCGATCACCGCACCCGCCAGATAGGGCAGCGAGACCGGATCGACGACGACCCGCTGGCCGGCGCCTTCCAGCACCAGATCGTCGGCTTCGGCCTGATCCAGCCGGATCTCGTATTGAAACCCGGAACAGCCGCCCCCGGCCACCGCGACGCGCAGCGGACGGACGTCGCCGCCCGCATTGATCTCGGCAAGGTGGGCAAAGGCCCGTTCGGTCACTTTCGGAGGCAGGTTCATGGGGCGTTCCCGTTTTCGTCCTTGGGTCAGGAATATAGGCTCTGCACGCATCCCTCGCAAGGAAGGACCGCGCCTTGTCCACCGCCCCCTATGCCTGCCAGCCCGAAGACAGTCGCGGCAGGCTGCATCCGGAAAGCCTGTCCACCTTCCGCTCGCCCTGGCAGCGCGACCGCGACCGGATCATCCATTCCAGCGCCTTCCGGCGGCTGAAGCACAAGACGCAGGTCTTCGTCGAACATGACGGCGACGAATATCGCGGCGATTACTTCCGCACCCGGCTGACCCACACGATCGAGGTGGCGCAGGTCGCCCGCACCATCGCCGGCGCGCTGCGGCTGAACACCGACCTGGCCGAGACGGTGGCGCTGGCCCACGATCTGGGCCACCCCCCCTTTGGCCATACCGGCGAGGATGCGTTATCCGCGCTGATGCAGCCCTATGGCGGCTTCGATCACAACGCGCAGGCGCTGCGGATCGTCACCCGGCTGGAACGGCACTATGCCGATTTCGACGGGCTGAACCTGACATGGGAGGCGCTGGAGGGGATCGCCAAGCATAACGGGCCGGTGGAGCCGCCCCTGCCCTATGCCCTGGCCGAGGTGAACGGCGACTGGGATCTGGAGCTTTCAAGCAATGCCAGCGCCGAGGCGCAGGTGGCGGCCGTGGCCGATGACGTGGCCTATAACCACCACGATCTGCATGACGGTCTGCGGGCCGAATTGTTCACCGAGGAGGAACTGGCCGAATTGCCCGTGATCGGTCCCGCCTTCGCCGAGGTGGACCGCCTCTATCCCGGCCTCGACCGGATGCGGCGGCGACACGAGGCGCTGCGGCGGGTCTTCGGCGTCATGGTCGAGGACGTCATCGCCGTGGCCGAGAACCGGCTGGCGGGCCTGCAGCCGCAATCGGCGCAGGAAATCCGCGACATGGACGGGCCGATCATCCGCTTTTCCAAGCCGCTCTACCAGAACATCAAGGCGATCAAGTCGTTCCTGTTCACGCGCATGTATCGCGCGCCCTCGGTCGTGGATGAACGGGTCCGGGTGACGGCGATCCTGAACGAGCTGTTCCCGCTGTTTCTGTCGGACCCCGCCCAGATGCCGCCGCAATGGCACAGCGCGGCCGAGGCGGCGCCCGATGAAACCCGCCGTGCCCGCATCGTGCTGGACTACGTCTCGGGGATGACCGACCGCTATGCGATATCAGAGGCGCAGCGGCTGCTGACCGGTTGAAAGGGCGCGACACGGGCTGTCCGTGCCGCGCCATGTCATGCGGCGCCGCAAGACCGATCGGCCTCAGTCCCGGATCGAGCCCTCGTCATCGCCACGCCGGCGCATCCCCGACTTGACGCGGCGACCCACGATCAGCGGCAGAAGGAATCCGGCTATCGCGATGGCCCACAGCGTGATCGCCAGCGGGGAATCGATCAGGGTGAACCAGTTGCCGTTGTCGATGGTGATGGCGCGGCGCAGGTTGTTTTCCATCTGGTTGCCCAGAAGTGTGCCAAGGATGATGGGCACCAGCGGCACGTCGAACTTGCGCAGCACCCAACCCATGACGCCGAAGCCGATCATCACCAGAAGATCGAACGAGGAACCGGAAATGCCGTAGATGCCCACGAAGCTGACCATCGCCACGACCGGCATCAGCACCCGTGGCGGGACCAGCAGGATGCGGGTGAACAGGCCCACCATCGGGATGTTCAGCGCCAGCAGCATGAAGTTGGCGATGAACAGCGCCGCGATCAGTCCCCAGACCACATCCGGATTGTTGGTGAACAGAAGCGGCCCGGGCGTGATGTTCAGCGACAGCAGGACCGCCAGCAGCACCGCCGTCGTCCCCGATCCCGGCACCCCAAGCGCCAGCATCGGCACCAGCGCGCCGCCGGCGGCGGCGTTGTTGCCGGCCTCGGGCGCGGCGACACCGCGCGGGTCGCCGGTGCCGAAGGTGTTGTCCTTGTCCACCAGCCGCTTTTCCATCGTATAGGAGATGAACGAGCCCAGCGAGGCGCCCGCCCCGGGCAGGACGCCCGCGACAAAGCCCAGGCCCGAAGTCCGCAGCATTGTCGGGATGCAGGATTTCAGCATCGACCAGGGCGGCGTCAGTCGGCCGATCTTCAGCTTGCGGCCCTCGGCATCCGAGGCGCCGTGCCCCTCTTCCAGGAAGATGAAGACTTCCGACAGCGCGAAAAGGCCGACGATCGCGACCAGGAAATCCAGCCCGTCGTAAAGATTGACCTCGCCGAAGGTAAAGCGCGGCACGCCGGTCTGCGTGTCGACGCCGATCATCGCCAAGCCAAGGCCAAGGGCCGCGGCAAAGGCCGATTTCGCCTGGTTGGTCGAGGAAACCCCGCCCAGCGTCATGAAGGCCAGCGCGAACAGCGCGAAATATTCGGCCGGTCCGAAAAGCAGCGCGATCTTGACCAGTTGCGGGGCCAGCACGATCAGGCCCCAGGTCGCGATGAAGGATCCGACGAAAGAGGCGATGCCCGACAGCGACAGCGCCTCTCCGGCCAGGCCCTTCCTGGCCATCGGGTGCCCGTCCAGACAGGTCATCATCGCTGGCTCGTCCCCCGGTATGTTCAGCAGGATCGACGAAATCCGCCCGCCATACATCGCCCCGTAATAGACCGAGGTCAGCAGGATCAGCGACGGCGTGGCGCCAAGCCCCAGCGTGAAGGCCAGCGGGATCAGGATCGCCACGCCGTTCGATGGCCCCAGCCCCGGCAGCGCGCCCATGATGGTGCCCAGAAAACAGCCCAGCAAGGCAAGGCTCAGATTCTGCCAGGTCAGCGCGATGGCGAAGCCGTCGGCAAGATTGGACAGGGTTTCCATGACGCGCTCCTTCAGAAGCCGAACGGGCCGCGCGCCAGCGACAGACCCAGAGCCAGATTGAAGATGACATAAATGCCCAGCGAGGTGCCGATTCCCGTCGCCGTGGCCCAGAGGATCGTCGACCCGAGACGCCAGGACAGATAGGTTGCGGCGAAGGCTGTCGCGATGACGAAACCCGCTTCCGGCAGCAATTTGGCATAGAGGATCATGACCAGCACCGCCGCGCCGATCTCGGCCAGGCGGCCCAGGGCGGGCCAGGTCGGATCGGGATCGGGGCGCAGCGCGATGACGATGCTGGCCAGTCCCAGGACGGCCGCGATGATCAGGGGAAATGCCTTGGGACCGACAGCGTCCGACAGGAAGCTTTCCTCGATCGACAGCGCGGCCAGCGCGAAACCGATCGCCAGCAGGATGCCGACGAGGCCAAGGATGCGATCGCTCATCGCTGATTTCCTTTCGGGACAGAAGCGGCGCCGCGAAAGGTCGCGGCGCCCGAGATGTTTGCCGGCATCAGCCCGCGTCTACTTGATGATGCCGATCTTGCGCGAGATGTCCTGGATCCGGGTCACCGATTCGGACACGAATTGCTGGAATTCCTCGCCCTGAAGGTCCAGCGGCGCGATGCCGTTCACCTTCATCACCTCTTTCCATTCGTCCGAGGCATAAAGCTCGCCCAGCTTCGACACCCAACCGTTATAGGCTTCGTCGGACATGCCGCCCGGCCCATAGAAACCGCGCCAGTTCGCGCCGACAGCATCCACACCCTGTTCCTTGGCGGTCGGAAAATCGGCGAATTCGCCGTCAAGCCGTTCGGGGGCCAGCACCGCGATCACCCTGATGTCGCCGCTATCGACAAAGCCCTTGGCCTCGGAAAGGTCGCCAGTGAAGGCCTGGACCGACCCTGCCAGAAGCTGGGTCACGGCCTCGCCGCCGCCATCGAAGGCGATATACTTGACCGAGCGGACATCCTCGATGCCATAGGCATCGGCCGCGATCAGCACCTTCAGGTGATCCCAGCCGCCCACGGCCGAACCGCCCGCGACCGAGATCGAACCCGGATCGGCCTTGATCTTGTCCAGCAGTTCCGGCAGCGTCTTGATCTCGCTGTCGGCCGCCACGGCGATGACGCCGTAATCGGCCCCGATCGAGCCCAGCCAGCGGACCTGATCCATGGTGTTGCCCGGATAGGCGCCCTGTGCCAGCCGCGTCGCGGTCGCCGAGGACGCCGCCACGATCAGGTTGTTGTCGTCCTCGCGCTTGTTGACGACCTCGGCAAAGGCCACGCCGCCGCCGCCGCCGGCCAGATTGACGACCTGCATCGTCGTGTCGATCAATCCCAGATCCTGCATCGTCTTGCCGACCTGGCGGCAGGTGAAGTCCCAGCCGCCGCCGGGATTGGCCGGGGCGATGCATTCGGGATTGGTGGGATTGAAATCCTGCGCCATCGCGCCCAGCGACGACGCGCCCAGCAACGCGGCGGCCGCGATCATCCGGCTTGCCTTGAAAATCATGGTTTTCCTCCTGTTGTCCTACGGATGCTACGCCGCATTCCTGCAAGGGCGCAACATCGTCCCTGAGGCGGGATCTTGAGCGTCATTTGATGGCACGAAGCCTTGCAGCAGGCAAGCCTCGTCGTGAACAAGCCGTGCCGGGGAAAGGAAAAAATTTACCGAGGCCGAACCCGCCCCGAGGATCTCCATGCCCGCCTGCAAGGGCTTTACGCACCTTTTCTGCTGTCCGGGGAGTCTTGGCCTTCCCGCGATCGCGGCACGAGGGGCGCCCCGTGTCGCGGGCTCCCGAAGGGCTTCACATCATGCGCAGACAGGCACCCAAGAAATGACCGCCCCGACCAGGGTTCATCCGAGACGGTAATTCGGGCTTTCGCGCGTGATCTGCACGTCGTGCACATGGCTTTCCTTGAGCCCCGCCCCGGTGATGCGGACGAACTGGCAGTTGCGGCGCATCTCCTCGATCGTGGCGCAGCCGGTATAGCCCATGGCGGCGCGCAGCCCGCCGACAAGCTGGTGGATCACCGTGCCGGCCGGTCCCTTGTAGGGCACCTGCCCCTCGATGCCCTCGGGCACCAGCTTGTCGGTCGCGGCATCCTTCTGGAAATAGCGGTCCGCGCTGCCCCGCGCCATCGCGCCCAGCGAGCCCATGCCGCGATAGGATTTGAAGCTGCGGCCCTGATACAGGATCACCTCGCCGGGGCTTTCATCAGTGCCGGCGATGGCGCTGCCGACCATGGCACAGCTGGCGCCCGCGGCGATCGCCTTGGCGAAATCGCCGGAATACTTGATGCCGCCATCGGCGATCACCGGCAGGCCATCGGCGCCGGCGCAGGCGTCCATGATCGCGGTCAGCTGCGGCACGCCGACCCCGGCAACCACCCGCGTCGTGCAGATGCTGCCCGGTCCGATGCCGACCTTGACGGCATCCGCGCCCGCCTCGATCAGTGCCCGCGTGCCTTCCGCCGTGGCCACGTTGCCCGCCACCACCTGCACCTCGTTCGAAAAGGTCTTCACCCGTTCGACCGCCCTGGCGACGCCTGCCGAATGGCCGTGAGCGGTATCGATCACGACCATGTCCACGCCCGCCTCGATCAGCGCCTGGCTGCGTGCAAAGCCCTCTTCGCCGACGGTCGATGCGGCGGCCACGCGCAGCCGCCCCAGCTCGTCCTTGCAGGCCAGCGGGTTCACCACCGCCTTCTCGGTATCCTTCAGCGTCAGAAGGCCGGTCAGATGACCCTGGCCATCGACGATCAGCAGCTTCTCGATCCGGCGTTCCTTCATCAGGTCGATGGCCTGCTGGCGATCGGCAGGCTCGGTCAGCATCGCCAGCCTGTCCGAGGTCATCATCACGCTGACCGGGGTGCGGTCGTCGCTGGCGAACCGCATGTCGCGATTTGTGACGATGCCGACGACGCGGCCCTCGGCATCGACGACCGGAAAGCCTGTGACGTTGTAGCGGTCCTGAAAGGCCTTCGCATCGGCCAGCGTCTGATCGGCGCGCAGCGTGATGGGCTTGTAGACGATGCCGCTTTCGAACCGCTTGACACGGCGCACCTCGTCGGCCTGCTGTTCGGTCGTCAGGTTGCGATGAATGACCCCCATGCCGCCTGCCTGCGCCATGGCGATGGCCATGCGGCTTTCGGTCACCGTGTCCATGGCCGAGGACAGAAGCGGAATGTTCATCCGGATGGTGCGCGTGACCTGGGTCGCGACATCGGCGGTCGAGGGCATCACCGTCGAGGCGGCGGGAACCAGAAGGACATCGTCAAAGGTCAGGGCCTCACGAATCTGCATGGGGTCATCCTTGCGGCAAGTTCGTTTGGCAGTTTCCCCTTTCACGCGCGGCGCCGATTGTCCAGAGCCGAAGAACCGGCGCCGGCCGCCGGGCTGCGTTGCAGCAAAGACACGCTGCCCCCAGGTCAGCGAGATCAGAACGTTGCGTCATCGGGCCGGCACGATTGATTGCATCACGAAGTCCCGTAAGGTGACAACCTGGATCGGTTGATCCGTCTAGGGAGGACAACTTATGAGATATACACTGACCGGCGCGGCCACCCTGCTGCTGAGCGCATCGCCCCTGCTGGCAGGCGGGATCGAACGCGCGCCGCAATCGCTGAGCCCGCTGTTCGAAGACGGAAACTACGCCGAGCTCAGCTTTGGCGGCGTCGATCCGACGGTCGAGGGCAAGGACCGCACGCCAGCGGCGGCCGGAGGCCCCTACAACACCGGCGACGTGGCGCAGGGCTACGGCTTCGTGGGTCTGGCCTACAAGCACCAGTTCACGCCCAGCATTTCCGGCGCCATCATCATCGAACAGCCCTTCGGCGCCGATATCCGTTATCCGACGCAACCCGGCGCGATCCCGGATCCGGGCCAGGACGGGTCGCTCCTTCTGGGCGGAACCAGCGCGAAGGTGGATTCCACCACCTTCACCGCGCTCGGACGCTACAAGTTCCAGAACAATTTCTCGGTTCATGGCGGCATCCGCGGGTCGCGTGCCGACGGCAAGGTCAGCCTGAACGGCGCGGCCTATGGTCCGGTGGCGGGCTATTCGGTCGATCTGGATACCGACACGGCCGTCGGCTGGGTGGCCGGCGCCGCCTGGGAAAAGCCCGAGATCGCGGCCCGCGTCTCGCTGACCTACAATTCCGAGGTCGAGCATGAATTCGACACGACCGAATCCGGCCCGCTGGTCGATCCCGACGGGGCCGGGCCGCTGCCGGCCCTGCCGCTGCTGACCGGCACCTCCATGACAAAGGTCAAGACCCCGGAAAGCTGGAACCTGGAATTCCAGACCGGCGTCGCGCCGGATACGTTGGTCTTCGGATCGATCCGCTGGGTGAACTGGTCCGAATTCCGGGTCGATCCGCGCAACTTCACCGCCGTGACCGGTGGCGGACTGGTCAGCCTGGAGGACACCACCACCTACACGCTTGGCGTGGGTCGCAAGTTCACCGATGCCTGGTCCGGTTCGGCCTCGTTCACCTATGAGAAGGCCGGGAATGATCTGGTTTCGCCGCTGGCCCCGACCAACGGGCGCAAGGGCATCACGCTGGCGGCGATTTATACGCGCGACAACATGAAGATCACCACCGGCGTCAACTATACCAAACTCGGCGATGCGAGGCCGGAAACCGGCACACCCGACACCGCGCGCGCGGACATGAAGGGCAATGACGCCTGGGGCGTGGGAATGAGGATCGGCTACAGTTTCTGATCGCCCGACCAGGAAGAAACGGAAAGGCCCGCCGCATCGTCGGGGCCTTTCCGCCAGCCCGCCCTGGTGCAAGGCTGTCGCCGATGCCGCTCCGGGCCGGGCGGCGCCACCCCGGCCGTCCCCGCACCGGTCATGGCCGCACCGAAACCTGCGCTGGCTTGACGCCCGCCCCTTTCCCTTGGGCGCGCCGCGGATTACCAAGTCCGAAACCAAGGACGGGGCGGCACATGATCCATCACAGCGGCCAGGACTGGCTTCGGGCAGCGAACCGGCGCGTTCTGCTGTTCGGCATGTCGGGACTGGGCAAGACCCATCTGTCGAACATGCTGCGCGCCTCGGGAGAGTGGTTTCACTATTCGGTCGATTACCGCATCGGCACCCGCTACATGGGCGAATATATCGCCGACAACTTCAAGCACGAGGCGATGAAGGTTCCGTTCCTGCGTGACTTGCTGCTATCCGACAGCGTCTATATCGCCAGCAACATCACCTTCGACAATCTGGCGCCGCTATCGACCTATCTCGGCAAGCCCGGCAGCCCCAGCCGCGGCGGCCTGCCTTTCGACGAATATCACCAACGTCAGGACCAGCACCGCCGGGCCGAGATCGCGGCGCTTCTGGACACCCATCACTTCATGTCCCGCGCAATCCGGATCTACGGCATTCCGCATTTCGTCTGCGACAGCGGCGGCTCGATCTGCGAGGTGGTCGATCCGGACGATCCCGACGATCCGGTCCTGTCGGCGCTGGCGCGCGATCTGCTGATGGTCTGGATCAAGGGCAGCGACGCGCATACCGCCGAACTGGTCCGCCGCTTCGACAGGGCGCCGAAACCCATGTATTACCAGCCCGAATTCCTCGAAAACGCCTGGGTCGCCTACCGGGTCGAGAAGGGCCTGACCGGCGACGAGGTCAACCCCGACGATTTCATCCGCTGGACCTATGCCCGCGCCCTGGCCCATCGCCAGCCGCGCTATCAGGCCATGGCGCGGCGCGGCATCACGGTGCTGGCCGAAGAGGTGGCCGAGGTGAAGGACCCGGCCGATTTCAATGCCCTCATCGCCCGCGCCATCGACCGGCGGCCGGACTGATCCGGCCCGCCGGCGGGCGCCGAAACCGTCCCGGGTCGCGCGCATCCGGCGCATTCGATCACGCCTGCCTCGTGTCTCTGCCTCGCGCTCTTTCCAAATACCTCGGGGGGAGTCGCGGGACGCGACGGGGGGCGGCGCCCCCCTTGCCCGCCCGCCATCGCGGCACGGCATCTTGCCGTGACCGCCGCTGCCTTCTACTTATCGGTCGCAAAAGGATCGCAGCCATGCCCATCACCCTGAACGAGAACCTGCCCGCCTACCGAATCCTGTCGGAAGAGGGCGTGATGGTG
Organism: Paracoccus sp. UBA889; assembly: GCA_002294185.1. Taxonomy (GTDB): domain Bacteria; phylum Pseudomonadota; class Alphaproteobacteria; order Rhodobacterales; family Rhodobacteraceae; genus Paracoccus. Next base: position 37,046 of record DBFD01000030.1, on the reverse strand, counting down.
ATGTCGCCGGGGCGTGCGGCAACCCAGGATATCCGCCCGCTGCGGATCGGCCTGCTGAATCTGATGCCCCGCAAGATCCAGACCGAGAACCAGTTCGCAAGGCTGATCGGCGCGACGCCCCTGCAGATCGACTTTCAGTTGATCCGCATGTCGGATCATGAAAGCCGCAATACGGCCGCCGACCACATGGAAAGCTTCTATCGTCCCTTCCGCGAGGTCGCGGCGACGGGCGAGAAATTCGACGGCCTCGTGATTACCGGCGCGCCGATCGAACACCTGCCCTTCGAGGCGGTCACCTACTGGGACGAACTGACCCAAGTCTTCGACTGGACCCAGACCCATGTCCATTCCACCTTCGGCGTCTGCTGGGGCGGGATGGCGATGGCCTGGCATTTCCACGGCCTTCCCAAGCACATCCTGGACGCCAAGGCCTTCGGCTGCTTTCGGCACCGGAACCTTTTGGCCGCCTCGCCCTATCTGCGCGGGTTCTCGGATGACGTGCTGGTTCCCGTCAGCCGCTGGACCGAGGTGCGGCAGGACGAACTGGACCAGCGCCCGGCCCTGACCACGCTGCTGGCCAGCGACGAGGTCGGCCCCTGCCTGGTCGAGGATCCGGGTCGCCGCGCGCTCTATATCTTCAACCACCTGGAATATGACAGCACGACGCTGAAGGACGAATATGACCGTGACGCGCTGGCCGGAAAGGCCATCGAGGTGCCGCGCAACTACTATCCCGACGACGATCCGGCCCGGATGCCGCTGAACCGCTGGCGCAGCCATGCGCATCTGCTCTACGGCAACTGGATCAACGAAATCTACCAGACCACGCAATACGACATGTCCAGGATCGGAACCCCTTGATGGCGAAAGCGAAACCCTCCGCGCCCGACCTGCCGCTGGTCGGCCAGATCAGCGACTATCTCGACCGGGGCGCCCCCAGGGACGTCCGCAAGACCATCGAGAAGGCCGGCAAGAAAGAGATCCTCGATCCCGGCTATCCCTACCGCGAGGAGATGGACAAGACCGATTACGAGGATCATCTGGAGATGCTGCAGTTGCAGCTTGTCCGTATGATGCACGACATTTCCTCGACCGGCAAACGTCTGGTGGTGCTGTTCGAAGGCCGCGATGCGGCCGGCAAGGGCGGCACGATCGAACGCCTGCGCGAGAACCTCAATCCGCGCTCGTGCTATATCGTGGCGCTTCCCAAGCCGACCGAACGCGAGGCGGGGCAATGGTATTTCCAGCGCTACGTGGACTGGCTTCCCGCTGCCGGCGAAATCGCGCTGTTCGACCGCAGCTGGTATAATCGCGGCGTGGTCGAGCGTGTCTTCGGCTTCTCGACCGAGACGCAGCGCAACGCCTTCTTCCGGCAGCTTCCGGGATTCGAGCAGACCCTGGTCGATGACGGCATCATCCTGGTCAAGCTGTGGCTGAACGTGGGCCGGGCCGAGCAATTGCAGCGTTTCCTCGACCGCGAGAAGGATCCGCTGAAACAGTGGAAGCTGTCGTCCATCGACGTGGAGGGTCTGGCCAAATGGGATGAGTATACCCAGGCGATTCACGACACGCTGAACCTGTCGCATTCGCCCATCGCGCCCTGGGCCGTGATCCGGTCCGACGACAAGCGCCGGGCCCGGATCGCGGCGATCCAGACGGTGCTGAACGCGGTCGATTACGCCGGCAAGGACCGCAAGCGGATCGGCGAGGTCGATCCCAAGATCGCCGGCGGTCCGGAAATGCTGCTGACCTGAACCGCGCAGGGTCCGCCGGTCCGCCGAACGGCCATGGCGGTCTGGAAAGGCTGCGGCGGTCGTGCCAGATTGGCACCGATCACAGGGGGAAAGACGCATGGATCTGTCAGTCAGCCGCGCCGTCGTGACCGGCGGTGCCTCGGGGCTTGGCCAGGCGACGGCCCGGCATTTTCGCGAACGCGGCGCGCAGGTCGTGCTGCTGGACCGCGATCCGGCCGGGGCAAGGGTCGCGCGGGCCATGGGCGCCGGTTTCGCCGAAACCGACGTGACCGATGAGGACAGCGTATCCCGCGCCATCGCGGCCTCGGTCGAGGCGATGGGCGGCATAGACATCTGCGTGAACTGCGCCGGCATCGTGATCGGTGAAAAGACCCTGGGCCGCGAGGCGCCGCACAGCCTGGCAGGCTTTCGCCGCACCGTCGAGATCAACCTGATCGGCAGTTTCAACGTGCTGCGGCTGGCCGCCGCCGAGATGGCGAGGAATGGCCGCGACGAGAACGGCGTCATCGTCAACACGGCCTCGATCGCGGCTTTCGACGGGCAGAAGGGACAGGCGGCCTATGCGGCCTCGAAGGCCGGGATCGCCGGGATGACGCTGCCAATCGCCCGTGACCTGTCTTCGCGCAACATCCGCATCTGCGCCATCGCACCCGGCATCTTCGCAACGCCGATGCTGCGCGGTCTGCCGACAGAAGTGCAGGACGGGCTGGCCGCCGGGGTGACCTTTCCCCGACGGCTGGGCGATCCGGCCGAATTCGCCCGGATGGCGGGAACGATCGTCGAGAACGCCTATCTGAACGGCGAGGTGATCCGGCTGGACGGCGGCCTGCGCATGACCTGAGACGGCCGGGGGCGCTTCGCCCCCCGGACCCCCCGAAGGTATTTGGAAAGAGCGCGAGGGAGAGGCGCAAAAGATTATCGATTCACGTCATGATCTTCTCGCGGATTATGAATTTGCCATTCGCCGGGCCGCTGTCTATCCAGCAGGCTTCGATGACGAGGCCCGATATGACCGCATTGCCCCCTTCTCCTGCTTTCGCCCTGCTGGATCGCGCGGCGGCCGAACGGATTCTGATCCTTGACGGGGCGATGGGCACGCAGATCCAGAATCTGGACCTTGACGAAGTGGATTATGCCGGTACCGGCTCGGGACATGCCTGCGGGCATTCTTCGGAGCGACCGCAAAAGGGCAATAACGACCTGCTGGTCCTGACCCAACCCGAGGCGGTGGAGGACATCCACTATCGCTATGCCATGGCCGGGGCCGATATCGTCGAGACCAACACCTTTTCCTCGACCACCATCGCGCAGGCCGATTACGGACTGGAAGCGGCCGTTCACGATCTGAATGTCGCAGGCGCGCGCGTCGTGCGGCGGGCCCTGGACCGCGCCACCGCCGAGGATGGCAGGCCACGTTTCGTGGCCGGCGCCCTGGGCCCGACCAACCGCACCGCATCGATCAGCCCGGATGTGAACGATCCGGGATTTCGTGCCGTGACCTTCGACGATCTGCGGGCGGCCTATCTTCAGCAGGCCAGGGGCCTGATCGAGGGCGGCGCGGATATCCTGCTGATCGAGACGATCTTCGACACGCTGAACGCCAAGGCCGCGATCTTTGCCTGCCTTCAGGCGATGGAGGCGCATGGCCAGCGTATGCCGCTGATGATTTCAGGCACCATCACCGATGCCTCGGGGCGCACCCTGTCGGGCCAGACGCCCACCGCCTTCTGGCATTCGGTCCGCCATGCTCGGCCCTGGACGGTCGGGCTGAACTGCGCGCTTGGCGCCTCGGCCATGCGCCCGCATCTGGCCGAGATGGCTGGCGTGGCCGACACGCTGATCTGCGCCTATCCCAATGCCGGCCTGCCCAATGCCTTTGGCCAATACGACGAGGGGCCGCAGGATACGGCCCGGCAGGTGGCGGACTTCGCGCGCGAGGGGCTGGTCAATGTCGTCGGCGGCTGCTGCGGCACGACGCCCGATCATATTCGTGCCATCGCCGATGCGGTCGCAGAATTCAGCCCGCGAAAGGTGCCCGACTATGTCTGAACGCCAACTTCGGCTATCCGGCCTGGAACCCTTCGTGCTGACCGACGACATTCCCTTCGTCAATATCGGCGAACGCACCAACGTCACCGGCAGCGCCCGCTTCCGCAAGCTGGTCAAGAACCGCGATTATGCCGCCGCGCTGGAGGTCGCCCGCGATCAGGTCGAGAATGGCGCCCAGATCATCGACATCAACATGGATGAGGGGCTGATCGATTCGAAGGCGGCGATGGTCGAATTCCTCAACCTCCTGGCGGCCGAACCCGATATTGCCCGCGTGCCCATCATGATCGACAGTTCCAAATGGGAGGTGATCGAGGCCGGGCTGCAATGCGTCCAGGGCAAGCCGGTCGTCAACTCGATCAGCATGAAAGAGGGCGAAGACCAGTTTCGCCAGCACGCCCGGCTGTGTCTGGCCTATGGCGCGGCGGTCGTGGTGATGGCGTTCGATGAACAGGGCCAGGCCGACACCGCGGCGCGCAAGATCCAGATTTGCGAACGCGCTTATCGCATCCTTGTCGATGAAGTCGGCTTCCCGCCCGAGGATATCATCTTCGATCCCAACATCTTCGCCGTGGCCACGGGGATCGACGAACACAACAATTACGGCGTGGATTTCATCGATGCCGTGCGCTGGATCCGCGCGAACCTGCCCCATGCGCATGTTTCTGGTGGCGTGTCGAACCTGTCCTTCAGCTTTCGCGGCAACGAACCCGTGCGCGAGGCGATGCATGCGGTGTTCCTGTATCACGCCATTCAGGCGGGCATGGACATGGGCATCGTCAACGCGGGGCAACTGGCTGTCTATGACCAGATCGACCCGGACCTGCGCGATGCCTGCGAGGACGTGGTCCTGAACCGCAGCCCCGATGCTACCGAACATCTGCTTGAGATCGCCGAACGCTATCGCGGCGAAGGCGGGGCGCAGCGGCGGGAAAAGGATCTGTCATGGCGCGAATGGCCGATCGAAAAGCGGCTGGAACATGCGCTTGTCAACGGGATCACCGAATATATCGATGCCGATACCGAGGAGGCCCGCCAGGCGGCCCAGCGGCCGCTGCATGTGATCGAGGGCCCGCTGATGGCCGGGATGAACGTGGTGGGCGACCTGTTCGGCGCGGGCAAGATGTTTCTGCCGCAGGTGGTCAAGTCCGCGCGCGTGATGAAACAGGCGGTGGCGATCCTGCTGCCCTACATGGAAGAGGAAAAGCGCCTGAATGGCGGGACCGAGCGTGAAAGCGCGGGCAAGATCCTGATGGCCACCGTCAAGGGCGATGTCCACGACATCGGCAAGAACATTGTCGGCGTCGTGCTGGCCTGCAACAATTACGAGGTGATCGACCTGGGCGTCATGGTGCCCAGCCAGAAGATCCTGGACGTCGCGCGTGAACAGAATGTCGATGTGATCGGCCTGTCGGGCCTGATCACCCCCAGCCTGGACGAGATGGTCCATGTGGCGCAGGAGATGGAACGCGAGGGCTTTCATCTGCCGCTGTTGATCGGCGGGGCCACGACCTCGAAGATCCACACGGCGGTCAAGATCGCACCACGCTATCACAGGGGCGCTGCCGTCTATGTCACCGATGCCAGCCGCGCGGTCGGCGTCGTCTCGTCGTTGCTGTCACCCGCCCAGCAACAGAATTACGTTGCGGGCATCCGGGCCGAATACAGCGAGGTGGCCGACCGGCACGAACGCGCCGAGGCTGCCAAGTCGCGCCTGCCCCTGCAGGCCGCGCGGGACAACGCGCTGAAACTGGACTGGACCGGATTCGCCGCGCCCACGCCATCCTTTTCGGGAAGGCGGGTGATCGAGGACTGGGATCTGGCGCAGATCGCGCGCTATATCGACTGGACCCCGTTCTTCCAGACCTGGGAATTGAAGGGCGTCTATCCGCGCATCCTCGACGATGAAAAACAGGGGCAGGCCGCGCGCAGCCTGTTCGACGACGCCCAAGAGATGCTGGCCCGGATCATCGAGGGCGGCTGGTTTCGGCCCCGCGCGGTCGTGGGCTTCTGGCCGGCCAACGCGGTGGGCGACGATATCCACCTGTTTACCGGCGAGGATCGGTCCGAGGTGCTGGCACGCTTTCACACGCTGCGCCAGCAGGTGACCAAGCGCAACGGCCGTCCCAATGTGGCGCTGTCCGACTTTGTGGCACCCGAGGGGCACCGCGATTATCTGGGCGCTTTCGTCGTCACCGCAGGGCCCGAGGAACAGGAAATCTCGGCCCGGTACGAACGCGCCAACGACGATTACGGCGCGATCATGGTCAAGGCGCTGGCCGATCGCATCGCCGAGGCGATGGCCGAGATGCTGCACGAACGGGTCCGCCGCGAGTTGTGGGGATATGCCCCCGACGAAGCCCATGCGCCCCAGGACCTGATCGCCGAGCCCTATGCCGGCATCCGCCCGGCCCCCGGCTATCCGGCGCAGCCCGACCACACCGAAAAGGACACGCTGTTCCGCCTGCTGGACGCCGAAGCCGCGACCGGGGTGACGCTGACGGAAAGCATGGCGATGTGGCCGGGATCGTCGGTGTCGGGCCTCTATATCGGTCATCCAGAGGCCTATTATTTCGGCGTGGCCAAGATCGAACAGGATCAGGCGCGCGATTATGCCGATCGCAAGGGCATGTCGCTGGCCGAGGTCGAACGCTGGCTGGCCCCGGTGCTGAACTACCAGCCAAAGGCAGACGCCGCCTGATGGCGCGAGAACCGGCCGCCGCCCAGCCTGTGCCCGCGACGCGGCCGGGCCGGGCCGGGGTCGCGCGATGCTACAGCGCCATCCGCGCGGCCCGGATCGCGATGCGCAGATCGGGCCGGATGTCGGCAGGCGGCGCATGGCCCAGGTCACGCGCGCGGGCCGATGACATCAGCTTGGCCTGCATCCCCTCGGGGCGGCTGCGGTCGTGGATGAACCGGCCCCGCCACCCGGCCAGGTCAGCGATCATCCGGTAATATTCATCGACGCTGTAATCCCGGTCCGCCCCGACATTCAGCAGCAGCGGCAGGGTTTGCAGACGGTTCAGCGCCGTCAGCACGAACCGGGCCAGATGATCGACGGCCAGAAATTCGCGCCGTGCCCGACCCCCGCCCCAGATCGTCACATGATCGGCGCCATCCGCCTTGGCGCGCAGGATCTTGGTGATGGCTGCGGCGACCAGATGGGCCGAATCCCGTCCGAAATGATCCTGCGCGCCGAACAGATTGCACGGAATCAGGGTCCGGTAGGCGAATCCGTGTTGTCCCGAGATCGCCGCGCAAAGCCGCGCCGCCGTGATCTTGGCCAGGGCATATCCCTCATTCGAAGGCTCCAGCGGGCCAGCCAGCACATCCTCTTCCACCAGCGGCTGGCGCCAGTCGCGCGGATAGATGCAGGACGAGCCGATATTGACCAGCCGCGACACGCCGGCCCGGAACGCACCCATGATCAGGGCATCGTTGAGCCGCAGGTTTTCCGCCAGAAACCCGGTCGGATCGTCCAGGTTGGCCTGAATCCCGCCGACTTTCGCCGCCGCGTGGATCACCGCCTCGACCCGGTGCGCGGTGATCCAGTCGGTCACCGCCTCTCGCTGCGTCAGCGGCAATTCGGCGCGCGATGGCGCCAGCAGGTCAAGCCCCGGCGCGACCCGGGGCGCCAGCCGCAGCAGCGCGCGGCCGACCATGCCGCTGCCGCCGGTCAGCAGAACGCGCATCAATCGCCGCTGTCGCGGGCATAGACATCCTCGTAGCGGATGATGTCATCCTCGCCCAGGTAGGATCCGGTCTGCACCTCGATCAGCACCATCGGCACCTTGCCCGGATTTTCCATCCGGTGGCGCGCGCCCAGCGGGATATAGATGGACTGGTTTTCGGTCACCAGCGTGACGTGATCGTCAACCGTGACCCTGGCCGTGCCGCTGACCACGATCCAGTGTTCGGAGCGATGGACGTGGCTTTGCAGCGACAGCGCCGCGCCCGGCTTGACCACGATCCGCTTGACCTGAAAGCGGTCGGCCAGCGCCAGCGTCTCGAACCAGCCCCAGGGGCGGTGATCGCGCGGGAACGCCTCGGCCTGCTTGCGGCCTTTCTTCTTCAGCGCGGTAACGGCCTGCCGCACATCCTGCGCGCGCGATTTGTCCGCAACCAGGACCGCGTCCCCGGTGGCCACGACCATCACGTCCTGCAATCCGATACCCACCAATTGCAGATCCGCATGGTCCGATCGCAGCAGCACGTCGCGGCAATCGATGGCGGTGGAATTGGCATCGGCGACGACCCCGTCGCCGGCAGGCATCCGTTCCAGCTGCTCGCGCCAGACCGCGTCCCAGCCGCCCAGATCGGACCAGCGGCCCGAAAAACGCACCACGGTCAGATTGTCGGCCTTTTCCATCACCGCGTAATCGATGGAATTGTCCGGCAGACTTTCCCAGGGCGCTCGCGCCAGCCGCAGGAAACCCAGATCGCGGCGGGCGCCGTCCAGCGCAGCCCGCACCGGCGTCTGATAGTCGGGGGCATGGGCGTGAAA
>DBFD01000030.1:12491-28348 GCA_002294185.1 Paracoccus sp. UBA889 | reverse complement strand
CCCTGCGCCAGCATCTGCGCCGCGCGTTCCGCGTCAGGCTTTTCAACGAAACGCGCCAGAGGCTGGGGACCCTCGCCACCGCCGGCCAGTTCCAGATAGCCATAGCCTGTTTCGGGGCGGTCCGGGGTGATGCCGAAGGTGACGATGCGCCCCTGCTTCGCGGCCTGCGCGCCTTCGGACACGGCCGCCGCAAAGGCCTTCGGATCCGGAATGACATGATCCGAGGGCGCCACCAGCAGCAGCCGCTCGGGATCGTCGTCGGCGACCATCAGCGCCGCCGCAAGGATCGCGGGCGCTGTGTTGCGTCCCGCCGGTTCGATCGCGATCGCTGCGGGTTCAAGCCCAAGCTGATCCAGCTGTTCGGCCACGATGAAACGGAAATCCGCGTTGGTCATCACGATCGGCGGGGCATAGCCCGGTCCGGACAGCCGTCGGGCCGAGGCCTGAAACAGCGTCTCATCCCCGATCAGCGCCGCGAATTGTTTCGGGAAGGCCTTGCGCGAGACCGGCCATAGCCGCGTCCCTGAACCGCCCGCCATCAGCACCGGAGTGATCGTCTTCATTCCATGACCCCATAGGCGCGGCGCGCCAGCCTTTCGGTTTCCAGAAGCCGCCGGTCCTCGGCGACCATTTCGGCCACAAGTTGCGCGAAAGAGATGCGCGATGTCCAGCCAAGCAGAGCGCGGGCCTTGGCGGCGTCGCCTTGCAGGACGTCCACCTCGGCGGGGCGGAAATAGGTCGGGTCGATGCGGATCAGGCAGCGCCCCGTGGCCGCGTCGTGCCCGGTCTCGTCCAGCCCCGCGCCGCGCCATTCCAGCCGGGTGCCGGTCTCGGCAAAGGCCGCCTCGCAGAAATCGCGGACGCTGTGGGTCCGGCCCGTGGCCAGAACGAAATCTTCGGCCCTGTCGTGTTGCAGGATCCGCCACATGCCCTCGGCATAGTCTCGTGCGTGACCCCAGTCGCGCAGGGCGTCCAGATTGCCCAGATAGAGACAATCCTGAAGTCCCATCTGCAAGGCGGCCACCGCGCGGGTGATCTTGCGCGTCACGAAGGTTTCGCCCCGGACCGGGCTTTCATGGTTGAACAGGATGCCGTTGGACGCGAACAGGCCATAGGCCTCGCGGTAATTCACCGTGATCCAGTAGGCATAAAGCTTGGCCGCGCCATAGGGCGAGCGCGGATGAAACGGCGTCGTCTCTGTCTGCGGCACCTCGGCCGCCTTGCCGTACAGCTCGGATGTCGAGGCCTGATAGAAGCGCGTTCCGGCCAGGTTCAGCAATCGCATCGCCTCCAGCAGACGCAGAGGGCCGATGGCATCGGCATTGGCGGTGTATTCCGGCATGTCGAAACTGACGCGGACATGGGATTGGGCGGCGAGGTTGTAGATCTCGTCCGGCCGGATTTCCGCCAGGGTGCGGATCAGCGCGCTGCCATCGGTCATGTCGCCGTAATGCAGATGAAAGCGCCGGTTGCGGTGCGGGTCGATCGACAGATGGTCGATTCGCGCGGTATTGAAGCTGGATGACCGGCGCTTGAGCCCGTGAACCTCGTAGCCCTTTTCCAGCAGCAGATCGGCCAGATAGGCCCCGTCCTGCCCGGTGATCCCGGTGATGAAGGCGCGTCTCGTCATGCCTGTCCCGCGACGCGGTCCACGATCTCGCGCAGGCGCGCGATCTGGTCGGGGATCGGGTAATGGTGGTTGCCGGTGAACAAGCCGTCGCGGTCAATGCGATCGGCCGCGACAATCGGTCCCGCGACGCTGTGATCCAGCTTGGCGATGACGGGATTGTTCAGGAAATTTCCGGCGACGACGGGGCGGCTTTCGATCCCGCCCTGGGTCAGCGCGGCGACAAGGGCGCCACGACGGCCCGCCAGCCGATTCTTCAGGATCATCGCGAAGCCGAACCACGACGACATGCCGGTTTCGGCCTGGATATCCAGATCGGGATGGTCCGCGAAAGCCTTCCCGAAGATCGCGGCGTTGCGGCGCCGTTCCTCGACGAATTCCGGCAGCTTGCGTAACTGTTCGGTTCCCGTCGCCCCCTCCATCTCCAGCGGGCGCAGGTTATAGCCGGGCAGCACGAAGCGGAACTGACGCTGGAACGGGTCTGGATCGACCGGCAGATGGGTGTCGTCGGGCAGGCCGCGGGTCCAGCCATGGGCACGCAGGCAGATCAGGTTGTGGTGCAGCTTGCGATCGTTGGTGACGACCATGCCGCCTTCCATCGTGCAGATATGATGCGAGAAGAAGCTGGAAAACGTGCCCAGATCCCCCCATGCCCCGGCCGCCCGCCCGTCCAGCGAGGCGCCCATGGATTCGCAATTATCCTCGATGAGCAGCAGGTCGTGGCGGTCGCAGATGGCGCGCAGCCGGTCCAGCCGCGCCGGATTGCCCAGCAGGTTCACCGCCAGGATCGCGCGCGTCCGTGGCGTGATCGCGGCGCAGGCCAGATCGGGATCGATGTTCAGCGTGGACGCCTCGACATCCACGAAGCGCAGTTTCAGGCCGGTCTGCGTCACCGGGAAATAGCTCGTGGACCAGCTGACCGCGGGCACGATCACCTCGTCGCCGGCGCGCCAGTCCAGATCGGGGTGCCAGAAGGCCGCCGCCAGCGCCAGCAGGTTCGCGGCCGATCCCGACGAGGCCATCACCGCGTGCTGGCTGCCGACACGCGCGGCAAAGGCGGTTTCGAAGGCCGCGACCTCGGGGCCCATCGTGTGCCGACCCGAGACGATGACGCGTTGCAGCGCCCGGCATTCGGCATCGTCCCAGGTCGTGCTGGCAAGGGGATAGAACACGCGCGCGCCTCTGGTCATGCTGCGCCCAGCCATAACCGAAGGCGCCGCCCCCGCCAAGCGGCCGCGCGGGATTTGATCTAGTCCGCCGATTTCATCGGCTTGCCCGCGACATAGGTCTGCGCCACGGCGCGGTCGTCGCCCATGATCTGAAGGATGAACAATTCCTCGGCCAGCGTTCCGGCGCGTTGGGCGCGCAGCGCCATCGCCGGCGTCGCGCGGCTGTCCAGAACGACCAGATCGGCGGCGCTGCCGGCGGCCAGCGTGCCGATCTCGTCCTGCAAGCCCAGGGCTTGCGCATTGCCGCGCGTGACCCAGTGGAAGGCCGCCAGGGGATGCAGCTTCTGCCCGCGCAGTTGCAGAATCTTGTAGCCCTCGTTCAGGGTCTGCAGCATCGAATAGCTGGTGCCGCCGCCAATATCGGTAGCGATGCCGCAGGCGATCCCCGCCGTCCGCAGCCCGGCCTCGTCGAACAGGCCCGAGCCGAGAAACAGGTTCGAGGTCGGGCAGAAGACGGCGCGGCTGCCGGTTTCGGCCATGCGAGTGATCTCGCGCGGGCGCAGGTGGATGGAATGGCCCAGAAGCAGTTTTTCCGAAAGCAGGCCGTAGGTTTCGTAGATGTCCAGGTAGTCGCGGGCGTCGGGATAGAGGCCCAGCGTGAAGGCGATCTCGTCCAGGTTTTCGGACAGATGCGTCTGGATATGGCAATCGGGAAATTCTTGGACAAGCCGGCGCGTGGCCGCCATCTGCTCGGGCGTCGAGGTGATGGCGAAGCGCGGGGTAATGGCGTAACGCTGCCGCCCCTTGCCGTGCCAGCGTTCGATCAGCGCCTTGCTGTCGTCATAGCCCTGCTGCGGGGTGTCCAGAACCTGGGGCGGGGCGTTGCGGTCCATCATCACCTTGCCGGCGATCATGGCCATGTTCCGGGCATGGGCGGCGGTGAACAGCGCCTCGGCGCTTTCGGGATGGACCGAGCAGAAGGCGACAGCCGTGGTCGTGCCGTGGTCGGTCAGCAGGTTCAGGAAGGCGTCGGCCATGGCCGGGGCGTGACCCTGCTGGTTGAAGCGCGCCTCTTCGGGGAAGGTATAGGTATTCAGCCAGTCCAGAAGCTGCGTACCCCAACTGGCCACCACCTGAACCTGCGGGAAATGGATATGGGTATCGATGAAACCGGGCAGGATGAGGTTCGGGCGATGGTCGATTTCCGCAATCCCCGGCCTGGCCAGAACCGCGTAGTCGTCGACGGCCAGGATGCGGCCATCGTCGATCAGGACGGCGCCGTCTTCGAGGTAGCGGTGATTGTCCGCGGTTTCCGCCGGGTCGGCATGAAAATCGAGGACGCGGCCCCGGATCAGCTGTTGCATGGGTATTTGTTCAACGAAGAAGTGGCGGTCAGCCGGGCGATCAGCTCGGCGGCGGTGGTGGCGGCGATGACGGAGGGGCGCTTGTCACGTGTCAGGCCGGCGCCGATGGGACAGACCAGCGGCGCCGGATCGAGGCCCTGCTTGCGGGCGAAACCGCTGAAGCGGGCACGTTTCGTGGCGCTGCCGATCATGCCGACATAGCACAAATCGTCGCGGCTCAGCGCCTCGGCGGCCAGCAGGAAGTCCAGCGCGTGATCATGGGTCAGGATGACGACGGCGCTGCCGGGGCGGGCGGCGCGAATCAGGGCTTCGGGCAGCGGCGACATGCGGGTTTCGATGCCGGGGGCGGCCTGCGCCAGCTCCGGCGCGCGCTGATCGATCAGGGTGACGTTGACCGGCAGCGGTTGCAGCGCCAGCGCCAGCGCCCGGCCGACATGGCCCGCACCGAAGATCAGCGCGTCGGGATGGTCTTCGAGGGCAGACGGCTCGCGGTCCAGGCACAAGGTGACGCGGCCGCCGCAGCACTGGCCGATCTCGGGGCCCAGCGGAACCTCCATCCGCGCGCTTTCCTCGGAGCGCGCGATCATCTGCCGGGCGCGGTCGATGGCCATGTATTCCAGCTGTCCGCCGCCGATCGTGCCGGTGACGCGATGGGGCTCGACGATCATTTCGGCCCCGGCATCGCGCGGAGTCGATCCCGACGTCGCGATGACGCGGACCCGGATCATCCCCGAAGCCGGTTCACGGCCATCAGCACGCGTTCGGGCGTGGCCGGCGCATCCAGCCGCGCCGGTTCGCGGTAGTCGCCGATCGACGCGACGGCCATGTTGATCGCCTCGAAGACGCTGATGCCCAGCATGAAGGGCGGTTCGCCCACGGCCTTGGACCGCTTGATCGTGCGTTCGGCGTTTTCCGACCAGTCGGCCAGCTTCACGTTGAAGACACGCGGCCTGTCCGAGGCCAGCGGGATCTTGTAGGTCGAGGGCGCATGGGTGCGCAATTGTCCCTTGTCGTCCCACCACAATTCCTCGCAGGTCAGCCAGCCGGCGCCCTGGACGAAGGCACCCTCGATCTGCCCCTTGTCGATGGCCGGGTTCAGCGAGCGGCCGACATCGTGGATCACATCGGTCCGGTCGATCACGTATTCGCCCGTCAGCGTATCGACCGAAACCTCGGACACCGCCGCGCCGTAGGCAAAGTAATAGAAGGGCCGGCCGCGACCCGTCGCGCGGTCCCAGTGGATCTTGGGCGTCTTGTAAAAGCCCGCCGCCGACAGGTGAATGCGCGCCATGTAGGCCGCGGCGATCACCTCGTCGAAGGGAACGTCCTGCCCGCCCGCGCGGATATGACCGGGGATGAAGCGCACCTCGTCGCGCGGGGCCTGCCAGCGCTCGGCGACGAAATCGATCAGTCGCGCCTTGATCTGTTCGGCCGCGTCCAGCGCGGCCATGCCGTTCAGGTCGCTGCCCGACGAGGCCGCCGTGGCCGAGGTATTGGGCACCTTTTCGGTCGTCGTGCGGGTGATCTTGATCCGGGATATGTCGCATTGGAACGCCTCGGCCACGATCTGGGCGACCTTGGTATTCAGCCCCTGCCCCATCTCGGTGCCGCCATGGTTCAGCGAAATCGAGCCGTCGGAATAGACATGGATCAGCGAACCGGCCTGGTTGAACCAGGTCGCGGTGAAACTGATGCCGAATTTCACCGGTGTCAGCGCGATGCCCTTGCGGATCACGCCAGCCTTCGCGTTCCAGTCCAGCACCGCCTGACGGCGAGCGTGATAATCGCAGTCGGTTTCCAGTTCCTGAAAGATGCGCGGCAGGATCTGATCCTCGACCGGCTGATGATAGGGGGTCAACTGGCCGTTCCGATACAGGTTCTTCCGCCGGATCTCGTAGGGGTCGCGGCCAAGGGCATAGGCGATTTCCTCGATCATCCGTTCGGCCACGATCACGCCCTGCGGGCCGCCGAAGCCGCGAAAGGCGGTATTGCTGACGGTGTGGGTGCGCAGCGGATGGCTGCGCAATTCGACATCGGGGTAGAAATAGGCGTTGTCGGCGTGGAACAGCGCCCGGTCGGTGACGGGGCCGGACAGATCGGCCGAGAAACCGCAGCGCGCATACCAGTCGCCATCGACGGCGAGGATATGCCCGTCGTCGTCGAAGCCGACTTCGTAATCCACGACGAAGTCATGGCGCTTGCCGGTGGCGATCATGTCGTCGTCGCGGTCGGGACGAATCTTGACCGCGCGATTCCAGCGTTTCGCGGCGACGGCGGCAACGCAGGCGAACAGGTTCATCTGCGTTTCCTTGCCGCCAAAGCCGCCGCCCATGCGGCGCACGTTCACGACGACCGAATGGCTGGGCACGTCCAGAACATGGGCGACCATGTGCTGCACCTCGGACGGGTGCTGGGTCGAGACATTGATGACCACATCCTCGTCCTCGCCGGGCACGGCCATGGCGATCTGACCTTCGAGATAGAAGTGATCCTGCCCGCCGATGCCGAAACGGCCCTTGATGCGACGCGGCGCCGTCGCCATCGCGGCACGGGCATCGCCGCGCCGCAGGGTCAGCGGATCGGTCACATAATCATGACCCGCATCCCGGGCGGCGATCGGATCCAGCGCGAAGGGCAGGGCCTCATACTCGATCTGCGCCTTCTGCGCAGCGCGGCGGGCCTGATCGCGGCTCTCGGCGATAACGGCGAAGACCGGCTGGCCCCAGAACAGCACATGGTCCTGGGCGAAGACCGGATCGTCATGCTTGCCATTGGGCGAGACATCGTTGACGCCCGGCAGGTCGGCGGCGGTCAGCACGCCCAGCACGCCGGGATGGGCCAGCGTGTCGGTGAAATCCATGCCGGTGATCCGGCCATGCGCGCATTCCGACAGGCCCAGATAGGCATGGATCAGACCCTGAGGCTCGGGAAGATCGTCGGTGTAGTCGGCCCGGCCGGTGACATGCTTGATGGCGCTGTCATGGGCTGTTTCGCTGTGGGCCAGGCCGCGGATGGTGGTGTCGTCCTTCATCGTCAAACTCCTGCCGCGTGATTCAGCCGCACCGGCAGATCCGGTTCGGATTGTTCCAGCCAGAAACGGCGGAACAGATTGGCCGCGACGGCCTGCCGGTATTCGGCGCTGGCCCGCCAGTCGCTGAGCGGCTGGAAATCTTCGGCCACGGCATCGGCGGCCGCTTCGAAGCTTTCGACCGCGAAGGGCTGGCCGGTCAATGCGGCCTCGGCGCGGGCGGCGCGTTTCGGGATGGCCGCCATGCCGCCAAAGGCGATGCGCGCCTCGGTGATGACATCATTTTCAACGCTCAGGCAAAAACCGGCGGCGACGGCGGTGATGTCGCTGTCGCGGCGCTTGCTGATCTTGTAGGCCGCGACCCGTGCATTCGGGCGGGTCGGTATCACGATCTCCTCGACGAACTCGTCGGGCTGACGGTCCTGCTTGCCGTAATCGATGAAGAAATCCTGCAACGCGACCTCGCGCCGCGCCGCGCCCCTGCGCAGCACGATCCGCGCGCCAAGCGCGATCAGCAGGGGCGGCGTGTCCCCGATGGGGGATCCGTTGGCGATATTCGCCCCGATCGTGCCCATGTTGCGCACCTGCCAGCCGCCGATGCGCAGCCAGTAATCATGCGCGGCCGGGATGTGCCTTGCGATCAGCGGCGCGGCCTCGGAATAGGTCACGCCCGCGCCCAGACGGATCTGATCGCCCTCGACGCGGATACCCTTCATCAGATGGCCGATGAACACCGCCGGGGAAATGTCGCGCAGGAATTTCGTCACCCACAGACCCACATCGGTCGCGCCCGCGACCAGCGTGGCTTCGGGGTTCTCTGCCAGCACGGAGGCCAGATCGTCGGTATCGGCAGGGATGATGGCGCGCTGGCCATCCCTGGACAATTCCACCCGCCGGCCCCACATGCCCTGCAACCTTCCGGCAACCGTTTCGCGTTCAAGGGTCAGCGCATCGCGCGCCTGTCCGCCCTCGCGGCCGGCGGCCAGCGCCGCCTTGACGATCGGCTCGTATCCGGTGCAGCGGCACAGGTTGCCTTGCAAGGCCTCCTCGATCTGGGCCACGCCCGCCTCCGGGTTGCTCATCCACAGGCCGTAGAGGGCCATCACGATACCCGGCGTGCAGAAGCCGCACTGGCTGCCGTGATGGGCGACCATCGCCTTCTGGATCGGATGCAGACCGCCCTTGGGTCCGCGCAGATGTTCGACCGTGACAATGTGGCAGCCGTGGCAGGATGCCAGAAAGCGGATGCAGGCGTTGATCGGCTCATAGATCAGCCCGGATCCGGTCAGTCGGCCCAACAGCACCGTGCAGGCGCCGCAATCGCCCTCGGCACAGCCCTCCTTGGTGCCGGTCAGACGGCGCGAGATGCGCAGGAAGTCCAGCAGCGTGTCGGCGGCGCCGACCTCGCCGAGGCTTATCTCCTGATCGTTCAGCAGAAAGCGCAATCGGGGCGTCATGGCATTCCTCCTCGCTGTGAACCCGTCCGGAAAGGTAGGCCGGAAAAAAGGATTGCGAAATCACTCGCGACGCGGAAGACTTTACACGAAACGTTGAAAGCGGCCTACGCAAATGTCCTATCTCGAAAGCCTGCGTGTTTTCGTCCGTGTGGTCGAGCTTGGCTCGATCACCGCGGGCGGGCGCGATCTGCGGCTGTCGCCAGCCGTCGCCTCGAACCGGATCAAGGATCTGGAAAACCGCTTCGGCGTGCGGCTGCTGAACCGCACCACCCGCAAGCTGACCACGACCGAGATCGGCCGCAGCTTCTATGACCATGCCCGCCGCGTCATCGACACGCTGGACGAGGCCGAGGCGATGGTCAGCAGCTTTTCCGGCAAGCCGCAGGGCGTGATCCGGCTGACCGCGCCCCTTGGTCTGGGCCGGCGTCTGATCGCGCCGCTGATCCCGCCCTTCTGCGCCGAGAATCCCGGCGTCGATGTGCGCTTGCGCCTGTCCGACCGAAACGTGAATATCGTCGAGGATGCCATTGATCTGGCTTTCTTTCTTGGCGACCCTGCGGATTCCGCGCTGAAATGGCGCAAGATCGCGGACGCGCCGCGTGTGCTGGTCGCCGCGCCCGCCTACCTGGCCGCGCAAGGCACGCCGAAACGCCCCGAGGATCTGGCCGATCACAACTGCCTGCTGCTGCGATATCCGCGCAGTCCGGAATATTTCTGGGTTCTGGATACCGCCGAGGGGCCGCAGAAAATGATGGTCGGCGGCCGCTATGACACGGATGACGGCGACGTGCTGACAGGTTGGGCGCTTGCCGGACACGGCATCGCCAACCGGCCGCGATACGAGGTGGCCGCCGATCTGGCGGCGGGCCGGCTGGTCGAGGTTCTGCCCGGCACGCCGCCGCCGCCCTCGCAATTCGGCTGCCTGACCCCGCATCGTCGGTTGCAGGATCCCAAGGTCCGCATGTTCGCCGACCATTCCGTGCGCGAGTTGAAGAAAATCTTCTAGCCCTCGCAGCCGGTCGCATGGCCCCTTCATCACGACGGCTTCACGACGAGGTGATGAGCATAGTCCGAGAAATCGGGTGGGCGACCTGTCCAGCCGGTTAAGGTTAACGGCGGCATCCGCTGTCGGATAGCCGGTATCAGGAGGTAAGTCTTTGCGTAATAAAAAGAAAACGATAGCCGCCGCGGCCACGGCGATGATTCTCGGCCTGCCGGCTGCGGGTTGGACTGCAACCTTCAAGGCAAATCTGGTCGAACTGAACAACTCGGGGGTGAGCGGAAGCGTCACTTTCGTGGTGAATGAGGCGCTGACTCTGCTGACGGTCAGTGCCCGGATCATGGGGCTGGAGCCGAACGCCCTGCACATCAACCACGTCCATGGCCGCTTCAACGAAGATGGCACGCCCAAGGATTCGATCCTGCCCACGGCCGATCTGGACACGGACAAGGACGGATTTGTGGAAGTGCTGGAGGCGCTGCCGAATTACGGCGACATCCTGCTGTCGCTGGAGCCGTCGCTGGCGCTGCCTTCGAGCGACCCGTCCAAGGTTCATACCGGGCCGATTTCCGACGCTTCGGGAAATCTGTCCTATGACCTCGACTTCGATCTGACCGACGACGCGGTCTTCTTCAGTCCGGTCTCGCGCGTCAACTACACCGCGGCGGATCTTTTCCCGCTGTTCCTGCGCGAATACGTCGTTCACGGCCAGACCGTGCCCGACGGCGTGCGCCAGGACGGGGAAGGCAATCTGCTGCCGGCGGGATATGACGCGACGCTGCCCGTTGCCGCGGCCGAATTGTCGCCCGTGCCTCTGCCCGCGACGGGGCTGCTGCTGATGGGTGGCCTGGGCTTTCTGGGTGCCATCAGGAAACGCCGCCGCGCGGCTGTCTGAGAAATCTTCCGGCGCGGCGGCAACCTGTCGCCGCGCCCCCGCCGGCATCGGCATCAGAGGCCAGACCCCTACATCCCGGCCGTATCGGCGGCGCCCGCCGCCCGGAACCAGCGAATGATGCGGGCCCGCTCTTCCGGTTCGATAAAGCTGACATTGGCGGGCGGCATCGCGTCGGTCAGTCCCGCCTGCACATAGATCTCGCGCGCGGCGCGGGCGATGTCTGCGGGGGTTTCGAGAAAGATCCCCTTCGGCGCGTGATAGATACCTTCATAGCCCGGCTGCCGCGCATGGCACATCGCGCAGCGGCCCATCACGATGTCGCTGACCTGCTGGAAGCCCTCGGCATCGGCGAAACGCTGTTCGGACGGGGACAGGGTGCGGGCCTCGGCCTGTTCGTAGCTGTCCTGATTCAGTCCGGCCGAGCTGAGCCACATGATCATGATGAACAGAAC
Organism: Paracoccus sp. UBA889; assembly: GCA_002294185.1. Classification (GTDB taxonomy): domain Bacteria; phylum Pseudomonadota; class Alphaproteobacteria; order Rhodobacterales; family Rhodobacteraceae; genus Paracoccus. The sequence continues at coordinate 17,356 of DBFD01000030.1, read as the reverse complement.
CGCCGTCACCAGCCAGGTCCACCACAATTCGCCCTTGCGCGAATGCATGGTGTTGAAGAAATGCCGGATCGTGACGCCCATCAGAAAGATCAGCGCGGCGATCAGCCAGTTGTACTGGCTGGCGAAGGCCAGCGGGTAATGGTTGGACAGCATCAGGAAGATGACCGGCAGCGTCAGGTAGTTGTTGTGGGTCGAACGCAGCTTGGCGATCTTGCCGTATTTCGGATCCGGCGCGCGCCCGGCCTTCAGGTCGGCGACGACGATCCGCTGATTGGGCATGATGACCAGAAACACGTTCGCGGTCATGATCGTCGCGGTGAAGGCGCCCAGATGCAGCAGCGCGGCGCGGCCGGTGAAGACCTGATCGTAACCCCAGCCCATCGCCACCAGCGCCGCGAACAACAGCAGCATCAGCACCGTCGGACGTTCGCCCAGCGGCGATTTGCAAAGCCGGTCATAGATCAGCCAGCCAAGCGCCAGCGATCCCGCCGAAATCAGCACCGCCTGCCAGGTCACCAGATCCATCTTCGCGGGATCGATCAGGAACAGCTGCGAATTCGCCCAGTAGGTGACCATCAGCAAGGCCGCGCCCGACAGCCATGTCGAATAGCTTTCCCATTTGAACCAGGTCAGATGTTCGGGCATCCGCTCGGGCGCGACCAGGTATTTCTGGATATGGTAGAAGCCGCCGCCATGGACCTGCCATTCCTCGCCATGGGCGCCTTTCGGCAGATGCGGCGCCTTTTGCAGCCCCAGATCCAGCGCGATGAAATAGAAGGATGACCCGATCCAGGCGATCGCGGTGATGACATGGGTCCAGCGAATGGCGAAGGCCAGCCATTCCCAGATGACGACGTGATCCGGAACCATCGCTCAGCTTCCCCGATAGGTTGAAAATCCGAAGGGCGAGATCAGCAGCGGGACATGATAGTGATCGTCCTGCGACATTCCGAACCGGATCGGGATCAGGTCCAGAAAGCGCGGGTTTTCCGCCGCGATGCCGGTCGCATCCATCCACGCGCCCGCGTGAAACTGCAACTCGTAGGTTCCCGTCGCGAAATCCGCCTCTGGCAGGATCGGCCGGTCGGTGCGGCCGTCCGCATTGGTGCGAAGCCGCGCCAGTTCGGTTCGCTGCCCGTCCGTCAGCCGATACAGCGCCACCTCCATCCCCTCGGCCGGAGCGCCGCGGGCGGTATCAAGAACATGGGTTGTCAGAAATCCCGGCATCCTCGCCTCCCCTGATGATTGCCGCCTGATTGATAACCGATCCGCCACGACAGGCGAGACACGGCAGAGGCAAGGCAGTCTTTACATCTGGTGCATAATCGCACATGCCCGGCCCCGGAAGAATGTTTCCCCGCAGATGGCCAGGCGGTTCGCCACGAAGGAAGCGCCGGCGCAAACAGGCCCCCCGCCATGTGCCGCGGCGAAAGCCGGCCGCATCAGCCCGCAAGCCGGGCCACGGCCGCTTGCGCCCGGCCTTGCAACTCGCGCGGATCGGCGCTCAGCAGGCGGTGTTCGCCGACGATGGCCCGGCCCTGGACATAGACGGCCCTTGGCCTGACCGGCGCGCAGAAGACCAGCGCCGCGACCGGATCCCAGTGGCCCGCCACCGGCAAGTCGCCGATATCCCACAGCACCAGGTCGGCCTGCATCCCCGGCGCCAGGGCGCCGATATCGCGCCGCCCCAGCACGCGCGCCCCGCCGATCGTGGCGATCTCCAGCACCTCGCGCGCGCCCATCGCGGCCGGTCCGTCGCGCAACCGGGCAACCAGCATTGCCTGCCGCGCCTCAAGCCCCAGATGGGAACAATCGTTGCTGGCCGAGCCATCGACGCCCAGGCCCACGGCCACTCCTGCGTCGCGCATGGCGCGGACCGGCGCGATGCCGCTGGCCAGCCGGGCGTTGGAACAGGGGCAATGGGCGACGCCGGTGCCGGTCCGCGCGAACAGGTCGATCTCGGGGGCCGACAACTTGACGCAATGGGCGTGCCAGACATCCTCGCCGGTCCAGCCCAGGCTTTCGGCGTAATCGCCCGGCAGCATCCCGAAAGTCGCAAGCGAATAACGGATATCCTCGTCGTTCTCGGCCAGGTGGGTGTGCAGCCGCACGGCCTTGTCGCGTGCCAGGATCGCTGCGTCGCGCATCAACTCGCGGCTGACCGAAAAGGGCGAACAGGGCGCAAGCGCGACCTGCACCATCGCGCCTTCCGCCGGATCGTGAAAGGCGTCGATGACCCTTTCGCTGTCGCGCAGGATCGCGGCCTCGTCCTCGACCAGGGCATCGGGCGGCAGTCCGCCCCGGCTTTCGCCGATCGACATGGCGCCGCGCGTGGCGGTGAAGCGGATGCCGATCTTCCGCGCGGCCTCGATGCTGTCGTCCAGCCGCGCGCCGTTCGGAAACATGTAGAGATGATCGGACGAACAGGTGCAGCCCGACATGGCCAGCTCCGCCAGGCCAATCTCGGCCGACAGGCGGATGTCATCCGGGCCCATCCGGGCCCAGATCGGATACAATGTCTTCAGCCACCCGAACAGCGCGGCGTCCTGTGCGGCGGGCACCGCGCGGGTCAGGGTCTGGAACAGGTGGTGGTGGGTGTTGACGAGGCCGGGCGTGACGACACAGCCCGCCGCCTCGATCACGCGGGCACGATCGGGCGGCAGGCCCCGGCCCACCGCCACGATCCTGCCATCCTCGATCAACACATCGCCCGAGGCGATCTCGGATCGCGACTGATCCATGGTCACGACGACGTCGGCACCCCGGATCAGCAGGCGGTCAATGCTCGGCGACATGGCCCGCTTCGCGCAGTTCCGCCTCGTCGATATCGGGCGCGCCGTTGTAGAACCAGTTCAGCAGCACCGCGCTGATCGCCGCCAGAAGAATGCCGGAATGGACCAGCGGATAGATCGCCTTCGGCATCCACTGGTTGAAATCCGGGGCGATCACGGGGATCATGCCGACCCCGATCGAGATGGCGACGATGAACAGGTTATGGCGGTTGGATGCGAAATCGACCCGCGCCAGAATCCTCACGCCGGTGGCGGCGACCATGCCGAACATGACCAGCCCGGCGCCGCCCAGAACAGTGGTCGGCAGGCTTTCGACCAGAGCGCCCATTTTCGGGATCAGCCCCAGCACGATCATGATCGCGCCTCCGGCCACGCAGACGAAGCGCGACCGGATCCCGGTCACGCCCACCAGTCCGACATTCTGCGAGAACGAGGTATAGGGAAAGGTGTTGAACAACCCGCCGATCGCCGTGCCAAGGCCGTCGGCGCGCAAGCCGGCGGCCAGCGACTTCTGGCTCAGTGGCTTCTTGCAGATATCGCTCAGCGCCAGGAACATGCCGGTCGATTCGATCATCGTGACCAGCATGACCAGCAGCATGGTCAGGATCATGATCGGATCGAAGGTCGGCATCCCGAAATGCAGCGGCTTGATGAAGGCGAACCACTCGGCCGTGGCCACCTTGTCGAACTGCATCATCCCCAGGGCCGCTGCCACGATTCCGCCCACCGCGATGCCCACGAGCACCGCGATATTGGCCAGAAAGCCGCGCGCATAGCGCGACACCAGCAGAATCGTGCCCAGAACCAGGATCGCGATCATGATGTTTCTGCCCGAGGCATAAAGCGGGTTGGGCACGTTCGCCGCCAGCGCCACGCTGGCCGGCACATCGCCCGCCGCACGCGCCGCGTCCAGCCAGGCCACGGCCTCGGGATCGACGATCCTGGGCGCGGTCGGGCCGCCCTGCAATCCGAAGATCCAGTTGATGCCGATCGGCATCAGGCTGATGCCGATGGTCAGGATCAGCGTGCCGGTGACGACCGGCGGAAAGAAGCGCAACATCTTGCTGATCACGGGCGCGATCAGGATTCCGATCAGGCCGGCGGCGATGATCGCCCCGAACAGCGCACGCGCGCCTTCCTGGCCCGGCGTCGTCTGCGCGATGGCCACCATCGGTCCGACCGAGGCAAAGGTGACACCCATCATCACCGGCAGCTTGATACCGAAATATTGCGTCGCGCCCAGGCTCTGGATGATGGACACGATCCCGCAGACGAACAGGTCGGCCGAGATCAGGAAGGCCACCTCCTCGGGCGACAATTGCAGCGCCCGGCCGACGATCAGCGGCACCGCGATGGCGCCGGCATACATGACCAGCACGTGCTGGAACCCCAGCGTCACGAGTTTCGGCGCCGGCAGCAGCTCGTTGACGGAATGCGCCGTCGCGGCGCTGCCGGTTGGATAGCTTGCATCAGACATTGCGGACCTCCCTTTCCACGGATGTCACGGTTTTCTCAAATCTCGACCTCGACGGCCTTTCCCTGTTCCTTCGCGCGTTCGACGACCGCGCCTGCGACCGCAAGATCCTGCAGCCCGACGCCGGTGCCGTCGAAAATGGTGATCTGCGCATCGTCTCGTCCCCGATGATTGCCGATGATGACCTGGCCTATCGCGGTGACATCGCTGGCGGAAATCATATTCTGCGCCGCGGCGTGCTGGAATTCGCCGATGCTGAGGGATTGGGCAACCTCGTCGGTGAAAAGCCGGGCACGACGGACGAGGGCCGGGTCCAGTTCCTGCTTGCCGCGCGTATCGGTGCCCATCGCGGCGATATGGGTCGGGCCCTTCACATGGGCGTCCATCAGCAGCGGCTCGAAGGCCGAGGTGATCGAGATGATGACATCCGCCTCGGCCCCCAGCCGGCCCAGATCGACCGCCTCGAAGGGCAGACCCAGTTCGGCCGCGGTATCGGCCAGCCGTGTCAGCATCTGGGGATGCGGGTTCCAGCCGATCACGCTGGTGAAATCGGCGGCCTGCACGGCGGCCCTCATCTGGAACGCAGATTGATGGCCCGC
>DBFD01000030.1:0-12096 GCA_002294185.1 Paracoccus sp. UBA889 | reverse complement strand
GTGCGCAAGGCGGTCAGCAGGTTGCCGCCCACCGCCGCCGCGACCCGTCCGGTATCCGGGTCGAAGAGAAATACCGTGGACTGGTGGTTGATGATCCCGTGCTTCTGGTTGTTGGGCCAGTAGCCGCCGGCCTTCAGTCCAAGGTTCAGCGCCGCCCTGTCGAAGCCGCCCTTGAAGCCATACAGCGCATCTTCGTAGCCGATCGCCTCGCGCACGACCGGAAAGTTGCTGGCATCTCCGCGCGCCATGGCCGCGAAGACCGCCTCGACCGCCTCGAACGCCGCCTCGGGCGTCATCAGGCCGGCGATTTCCTTTTCAGGAACGACCCACATCAATAGGCCTTCCCGCGCGCGCTGACCGGCCACAGCGTTTCGACCTTGCCGTTGCGGACACCGACATACCAGTCATGGACGTTGCAGGTCGGATCGCAATGGCCCGGCACCAGTCGCAGCTTGTCATTCACTTTCAGCGCGCCGTCCGGATCCTCGATCACGCCATGTTCGTCGCTGCATTTGACGTATTTCACGTCGTCGCGGCCATAGATGAAGGGCAGCCCGCTATCGACCGACTGCGCCTTCAGGCCGGCATCGCAGATGGCCTTGTCGGGCTTGGCGTGGCTCATCACGCTGGTCAGGATGAACAGCGCGTTTTCCCATTCGCCCTGGTCGATGCGCTTGCCGTCCTTGTCGTGGATACGTCCGTAATCGGCATCCATGAAGGCGTAGCTGCCGCATTGCAACTCATTGTAGACGCCCGAATTGCTTTCGAAATAGTAGCTGCCGGTGCCGCCGCCCGAGACCAGCTCGGGTTCCAGACCCTCGGCCTTCAGCGCATCGACGGCGTCCCGCACCTGCGCGATGGCAGCGTCCAGTTTCGCCTTGCGGTCGTCATAGCTGTCCAGATGCTGCATCGCGCCCTGATAGGCCTGGATGCCGGTGAATTTCAGTCCCGGCGCGGCATCGACGGCGCGCGCGATCTCGACCACTGCGTCGGCGGTCTTGACCCCGCAGCGGCCGGCGCCGCAATCGATCTCGACAAAGACTTCCAGTTGCGTGCCGCGCTTCTGCGCCGCCGCCGACAGGTCGGCCACGTTTGCCACGTCGTCCACGCAGACGATGATCCGGCTGCCATGCTTGGGCAAACGCGCCAGTCGGTCGATCTTCTTCGGGTCGCGGACCTGGTTGCTGACCAGCACGTCCTTGATGCCGCCGCGGACAAAGACCTCGGCCTCGCTGACCTTCTGGCAACAGACACCGACCGCGCCGCCCAGGCTTTCCTGCAATTTCTGCACGTCCACGGACTTGTGCATCTTGCCGTGGCTGCGGTGGCGCATCCCGTGTGCCCTGGCGTAATCGCCCATCTTCCTGATGTTGCGCTCCAGCGCGTCCAGATCGAGGATCAGGCAGGGTGTCTGGATTTCGCTTTCATCCATGCCGGGCAGCGCCGGCACGTCGAAGCCGACTTCCAGATTGTCGAAGTTCGCGGGTGCGTTCATGACGCCTCTCCTTGGGTCCAGGGCAGCCTGTCCAGATCGACATTGCCGCCGGTGATGATGATGCCGACGCGCTTGCCGGCGAATGCGTCGCGGTTTTTCAGGATGGTGGCCAGCGGCACGGCGCTGCTGGGCTCCATCACCACGCGCAGATGTTTCCAGATCAGCTTCATCGCATCGACGATCTCGGCGTCGGACGCGGTATAGATGTCGGAGACGTGGTTGCTGACGAAATGCCAGGTCAGGTCCTTGAGCGGCACCAGCAACCCGTCGGCGATGGTCTTGGGCGCATCATCGGCGATGATGTGGCCGGCCTTGAAGCTGCGATAGGCGTCATCGGCCTGTTCCGGCTCGGCCGCGATCACCCGCGTCTGGGGCGACAGCGTCGCCAGCGTCAGGCAGGTGCCCGAAATCATGCCGCCGCCGCCGATCGGGGCGGTGACGATATCCAGCCCGTCGGCCTGCTCCATCAGTTCCTTGGCGCAGGTGCCCTGCCCCGCGATCACGCGCGGGTCGTTGTAGGGATGGACGAAATCGCCCCCCGTCGCCTCCTGCACCTTCGCAAAGGTCGCCTCGCGCGAGCTGGTCGAGGGATCGCACTCGGTGATCTGGCCGCCATAGCGGCGCACGGTGTCCTTCTTGGCCTGTGGCGCGGTGCGCGGCATCACCACATGGCAGGGAATACCCCGCCGCATCGCCGCGTAGGACAGGCACGAGGCGTGATTGCCCGAGGAATGCGTGGCCACGCCCCTTTTCGCCTGATCGTCGCTCAGCCCGAAGACCGCGTTGCTGGCGCCGCGGACCTTGAAGGCCCCCGGTTCCTGGAAATTCTCGCATTTGAAGAACAGCTGCGCGCCGGTCAGATCGTTCAGGTAATCCGATGTCCGGACCGGCGTGCGCCGGATATGCGGCTTGATCCGATCATGCGCGACCAGCATGTCGTCATAGGTGGGAATATCCATAGCGATGTCCTTCATCATGCGGCTGCCCGCTGGCTGCCGGCGGCGCTCTGGCGATAATGATCCTGCGCCGCGGCGACGCCGCTGCCAAGCGTGATCGGCAGGCCCAGGTCGGCCATGACCATTTCCGCCGTGGCAATGCCCGACAGCGCCATCACGTCCGTCAGCATGCCCAGATGCCCGATGCGGAAGACCTTGCCGGCCACGTCGCCCAGACCGGTGCCGAAGGCCACGTCATAGGTGTTCAGCGCATGGCTGACGATGCGGTTGGCGTCAAAGCCCTCGGGGACGCGGATCGCGCTGACGCTGTCGGAATACAGATCCGGCCGCGCCGCGCAAAGCCGCAAGCCCCAGGCGTCGACCGCGCGGCGCACGCCCTCGGCGATGCGGTGATGGCGGGCAAAGACATTGTCCAGCCCCTCATCCAGCAGCATCTGGCAGGCCAGGTTCAGGCCGTTCAGCAACCCGACCGGCGGCGTGTAGGGATAACCGTTGGCGGCATAGCCTCTGGCCATGTCGCGGATGTCGAAGAAGGTGCGCGGCAGCCGGGCGGTCTCGACCGCCGCCATCGCCTTGGGCGAAAAGCCCAGGATGGCCAGGCCCGGCGGCAGCATGAAGCCCTTCTGGCTGCCGGTCACGGCGATATCGACGCCCCATTCATCCATGCGGAAATCGTAGCAAGCGATCGAACTGACGCCATCGACCAGCAGCAGCGCCGGGTGGCCTGCGGCATCCAGCGCGCGGCGGACGGCGGCGATGTCGCTGCGCACGCCGGTCGCGGTTTCGTTATGGGTGGCCAGAACCGCCTTGATCTGATGTTCCCTGTCCGCGGTCAGGATGTCCTCGAAGCGATCGGCGGGCACGCCCTCGCCCCATTCCTGCATGACGACCTGGACGTCCAGCCCGTGCCGCTGGCACATGTCGATCCAGCGATGGCTGAACATGCCGTTGCGGGTGGCCAGAACCTTGTCGCCGGCCGACAGCGTGTTGGTGATCGCGGTTTCCCAGCCTCCGGTGCCGGTCGAGGGAAAGACAAAGACCCGGCCCTCGGCCGTCTTCAGCACCTGTTTCACACCGTCCAGCGCGGGATGCAGGATGCGCCCGAAAACCGGGCTGCGATGGTCGATCGTGGGCATGTCCACGGCCTTGCGCAGCACCTCTGGAATGTTGGTGGGACCGGGAATGAAGACGGGGTTCTGGCTTGTCATGGCGACTCCTCCTGCGAGTATCGAAATGCTAGCCCTGCCCTTGCAAGTTCGCAATTTTTCTGGAAATCATTTCCGGCAAGCGGAAATGTTCCGGATTGTCCCGTTTTTACAGAGCGTTGCGATTTTCCAGTTGCGCAACGGGATTTTCGTCCGCAAGAGATGGCTGAATTAAGCAGAGGTTGAAAATGGCTGAACCGCAACGCAAACGGGGTCGCCCGCGCAGCGCGCCCGAGGCCGCGGGCACGATTCAGGCGCTGGACAGGGCGCTGGACATTCTGGATTTGCTGGCCGCCCATCCCGGCCTGACGCTGTCCGAGGTGGCCGAAAGGATGGACCAGTCGCCCTCGACCGTGCACCGTGTGCTGCATACGCTGGCCGCGCGCGGCGTGGCGGAAAGCGACCCGGCAACCCAAGCCTGGCATATCGGGCCGGCAACCTTCCGGCTGGGATCAGCCTTCATGCGCCGCTCGGGCATCGTCGAGCGCGCGCGCCCGATCCTGCGCGCACTGATGGAACATACCGGGGAAACCGCCAATCTGGGTATCCTGAACGGCGACGCGGTGCTGTTCGTCAGCCAGGCCGAAACGCACGAGACGATCCGCGCCTTCTTTCCGCCCGGCACCCGCTCGGCGCTGCACGCCTCCGGCATCGGCAAGGCGCTGCTGGCCTTCGGCCGCCCCGAGATCCTGCGTGAGGTGCTGGAGCGCGCGCCGCTGCAACGCTTTACCGACAACACCCTGACCACGCCCGAGGCATTGCAGGCCGACATGTCGCGCATCCGCCATCGCGGCTTCGCCTTCGACGACGAGGAACGTACCCGCGGGATGCGCTGCATCGCCGCCCCGGTCTTCGATCTGACGGGCGAGGCCGTGGCCGGCATCAGCGTCAGCGGCCCGACCCACCGGATCGGGCACGAGCATGTCAAGACGCTGGGCGCCGCCGTCGCCGCCGCCGCGGGCGATCTGACCCAGGCGTCAGGCGGCTAGCCGCATTTGGAATGGCCGCAGCTTGGGCAGGTCATGCAGCCCTCGACCATCCGCATTCCGTATTGCCCGCAGCTTGGGCAGGCCGGGCCGCCGGGCGCCTCGCCGATGGTCATGACCTCGGCCTTCGGGTCCGATTTCAGCCCCTTGCCCTCGCCTTCCAGAAAACCGATGGCGATCATGTGGCGTTCGATCACGCCGCCGATCGCGGCGAGGATCGAGGGGACATAGCGGCCGGCCATCCAGGCGCCGCCACGCGGGTCGAACACCGCCTTCAGTTCCTCGACCACGAAGGACACGTCCCCGCCGCGTCGGAACACCGCGCTGATCATCCGCGTCAGCGCCACGGTCCAGGAATAATGTTCCATGTTCTTGGAATTGATGAAGACCTCGAAGGGCCGGCGATGACCCGATTGCACGATGTCATTCACGGTGATGTAGATCGCGTGTTCGCTGCCCGGCCATTTCAGCTTGTAGGTCGCGCCCTCCAGTTCGGCCGGACGGTCCAGCGGCTCGGTCAGATAGACCACATCGGCGCCCTGATCGGCCTCGGGCGCGGTTTCGGACTTTTCGCTGACCGACAGCACGCTGCCGGTCACATCGTTGGGTCGATAGGTGGTGCAGCCCTTGCAGCCCAGATCCCAGGCCGACAGATAGACATCCTTGAATTCCTCGAAACCGATATCCTCGGGGCAGTTGATGGTCTTGGAGATGGAACTGTCGACCCATTCCTGCGCGGCGGCCTGCATGGCGACGTGATCGCGGGGGGCCAGCGTCTGCGCGTTCACGAAATAATCCGGCAGGGCCGCGTCGCCATGCAGGTCGCGCCACATCTGCACGGCGTAGTCGACCACCTCTTCCTCGGTGCGCGAACCATCCTTCTGCAGAACCTTGCGGGTATAGGCATAGGCAAAGACCGGCTCGATCCCCGAAGAGACGTTGCCGGCGTAAAGGCTGATTGTCCCGGTCGGCGCGATGCTGGTCAGCAGCGCGTTGCGGATACCGTGTTTTGCCACCGCCTCGCGCACATCCGCGTCCATCTTCGACATGAAGCCGGATGCAAGATATTTCCCGGCATCGAACAGCGGAAAGGCGCCCTTCTCTCGCGCCAGATCGGTGCTGGCCAGATAGGCGGATCTGGCGATGGCCTTCATCCAGACGCGCGTCTGTTCAACCGCATCAGCCGCGCCGTAGCGCAGGCCCAGCATCAGAAGCGCATCGGCAAGGCCGGTGACGCCCAGTCCGATCCGGCGCTTGGCCTGCGCCTCGGCCCGCTGCTGCGGCAGCGGGAATTTCGAGGCATCGACGACATTGTCCATCATCCGGATGGCGGTCCGGACCAGGCCGTCCAGCGCCTTTTCGTCCAGCCTGGCGGCATCGGTGAAGGGATCCGTCACCAGCCGCGCCAGGTTGACCGAACCCAGCAGGCAGGCGCCATAGGGCGGCAGGGGCTGTTCGCCGCAGGGATTGGTCGCGGCGATCGTCTCGACATAGTTCAGGTTGTTGGCCTTGTTGATCCGGTCGATGAAGATCACGCCGGGTTCGGCGTAATCATAGGTGGCCTTCATGATCCGGTTCCAAAGATCGCGCGCCTGAACCGTGCGATAGACCCTGTCGCCATAGGTCAGGTCCCATGGCCCGTCGGCCCTGACCGCCTCCATGAAATCGTCGGTGACAAGGACGGACAGATTGAACATGCGCAACCGGGCGCTGTCCTGCTTCGCCTCGATGAAGTGTTCCACGTCCGGGTGGTCGCAGCGCATCGTCGCCATCATCGCCCCCCGGCGCGACCCGGCCGACATGATCGTGCGACACATCGCGTCCCAGACATCCATGAAGGACAGCGGGCCGGACGCGTCGGCCGCCACGCCCTTCACCTCGGCTCCGCGCGGGCGGATGGTGCTGAAATCGTAACCGATCCCGCCACCCTGCTGCATGGTCAGCGCGGCCTCCTTCAGCATGTCGAAGATGCCGGCCATGCTGTCGGGAATCGTGCCCATGACGAAGCAGTTGAACAGCGTCACCGAGCGGCCGGTGCCCGCGCCCGCCAGAATCCGTCCGGCGGGCAGGAACTTGAAATCCTCCAGCGCGGCGTAGAACCGATCCTCCCACAGCGCGGCGTCCTTCTCGACCCGCGCCAGATCGCGCGCCACGCGCCGCCAGCTATCCTCGACCGATGCGTCGATCGCCTTCCCCTCGGCGTCCTTCATCCGGTATTTCATATCCCAGATCTGTTCGGCGATGGGGACGGCAAAGCGGGTCATAGCGGCATTCCTTTGGCAGTCACGACGGGCGAGACCACTATATATAGTCATCGGAGAGACTTCGGATAACCCGCCGATCATGCGCGTTCAAGCCTCAATAGGGAAGCCCCCGAAGATCGGCATTTCCGCGCAATCAAGGCCGATGCAACACCCGCCGGGACACCGCCCAACCGCGTCGCCGCTTGCGCCCCTCTCTCAGCCCTGGCGCCTGGGCGGGTTCTGGACAAGTCCCTGTTCGACCCCGCCCCGCACCGCGGCCTCGGTCTTCGCGGCCAGAGATTTGCGCGTCTCGCCCGCGACCGGCACCGGCTGATGCAGCACCACCTCTGCCATTCCCTGACGGCGCGCGGACAGCACTGCCAGCAGGTGATCGGCCAGCGCCATGTCGGCCCACCAGCCGTAAAACCGCGGATCAGCGCCTTCGGGTGCGTGGTAGATCACGCTCATCGGCTGGATGGCCAGATCCGCGGGCAGGCCGGGATCCAGAAAGCCCTGAAACAGCGTCGGCTTGAAGGCCAGAACGCGGCGACCATCGGTCGAGGTGCCCTCGGGAAAGAACAGCAGCCGGTGGCCGGCGCGGATGCGGGCGGCGAATTCGGTCGCCTGCGCACGGGCAAATTTCGGGTCACGGACCACGAAATGCGTGTTCGTGACCGCCGTCAGGATATTGATCCCCGGCCAGCGGCGAACCTCGGCCTTGCTGACGAAAAAGACCGGCATGGCGGCGTTCATGGTCAGGATATCGAGCCAGCTCGAATGATTCGCCACCACCGCGCCGGGGCCGCGCATGGGTCGCCCCTTGCGCTGCCAGTCCAGGCCGATACAGGCCAGGACCAGCCGGCAGACAAGTTGCACATGCGGCCCCGTCCAGGGCCGGCGCGAGCCGTGGATCAGCCTCTCGGCCGCGCGCAGCGGCAGGATCAGCACCACGCCCAGCAACAGCACCAGCAATGCCGGCACAGCCCGCCGGATCACCCGCCACCATTCCGCCACGCCGTGCGGGCGCGGCAAGGCCGGAGGCGCGCCTTCGCGCCATGTGGCCTCGCGCAATGGCCCGCTCATTGGCCGTGCCAGCGGCTTTCATAGAACTTTCGATGCTTGTCCGACATTGCCTTGGTATCCATCAGCAGGAACACATCGGTCGTGTTGAACGCGCGGTCCACGAAAGCACCTTCGCCCACCAGCCCGCCCAGCCGCAGATAGGCCTTGATCAGCGCCGGCATCGACACCAGCGCCTCGCGCCGGTCCAGCCGTTCGGGCGGAATCAGGTCCATCGGCTGAAAGCCCGCCGCGCGCGCGCGCGGGCGCAGACCCAACGGCGCCAGATGGTTGTGATGCAGCCAGCTCAGCGAGGGTGCCAGTTCGGCCGGGTCGGTGCCGTGGAAACTGGCCACGCCGAACAGCACCTCGATCCCCAGATCCAGCACATAATCGGCCAGCGCGTTCCACAGCAGGAACATCCCCGAGCCACCCCTGTAATCGGGATCGACGCAGGACCGGCCCAGTTCCAGCAGCGATCGCCCCGATTGCCGCAGCGGTGTCAGATCGTATTCCGCATCGCAGTAGAATCGCCCGAATTCGGCCGCGCGGCTGCCGGGCAGAAGGCGATAGGCGCCGACCACGTGATCCAGGTCTTCGGCGGAACGGCGGGTGTCGATCAGGCACAGATGATCGACGACCGGATCGAATTCGTCGCGTTCCAGCCGCGCCTCGTGGTCGACCAGCGCGCCATCGCCACCCAGTTCCTCGACGAAGACACGATAGCGCAGGCGCTGTGCGGCCTTCAGATCGCGCTCCGAGGTTGCGATGCGGATGTCGAAATAGGAGGGGGCGGACTTCATGAAGCCTGAAGGATTGTTGCAGGGCGGTGCGGCCTGTCTAGGCGCGGGGCGGCATCATTGCAACATGGCCGGATCGGCGAGCGGCGGTTGACTCCGGGTAAGGCTTGAGGGATACAACCCTTGGTTGCAGAACGACGTTCATGATTGAAAGACTTCACGAATCCCGCGTCCAGACGATATCCAGAACGACCCGCCGGCCGTCTATCACACGCTTTCCGGCCTCGGTGAAATTCACGGTAATGCGATCCCCGATCCGCGACTGCACCTGTCCGTCGCCCCATTCCGGGGCCGCGGGATGGCGCACGATCATTCCGGGTTCCAGCATCTCGTTCAAGGCCGCACCTCGCATCATCGTCAAGGAAGGTAAACCCGCATGACGCTCGACACAATGCAGATCGGATCCGGCGAATTGGCGCAAATGGTGGGGTCGCGGCTGTGCCATGACCTGATCTCGCCGCTTGGCGCGATCGGCAACGGGGTCGAATTGCTGGAGATGTCGCCCGATTTTCCCGGCATTTCCGACAGCCCGGAATTGCGTCTGATCGCCGAATCGGTGGCCGCCGCGCGGGCCCGGATACAGGCCTTCCGAATCGCGTTCGGGCAGGCGCAGGGCGATCAGCGCGTCAGCCGGGCGGAACTGGCGCGTCTGGCCGAGGGGGTTTCCGCGCAAGGGCGACTGAAGGTTCAGCTTGATGCCCAGGGCGACTTCGCACGCGCCGATGTGCGGATGGTCATGCTGGCGCTGATGTGTCTGGAGACCGCGCTGCCCTGGGGCGGGCGGGTGATGATTCTGCACGGCTCGGCCGGGTGGCGATTCGTCGCCGAGGCAGATCGCACCAAGCCCGATACCGCGCTGTGGGCGCTGTTCGATCCGGGCGCCGAAGGCAGTCGCGCCTGCGGCCCCGCCGAGGTCCATTTTGCCCTGCTGGCCGATGCCGCGCGTCGCGCCCGCCGCGGCATCCGCTGGGAGGTGGACGAACAAGGCGCCGAAATCGCCTTCTGAGGCAAGGGGCCGACCCGGGCCGGCTTGCCGCACGGCAGGGCGATCAGTCGCGGATGGCTCCCTTGCCCGTCACCAGATACTTGAAGCTGGTCAGCTGCTCGGCCCCCACCGGCCCGCGGGCATGCATCTTGCCGGTGGCGATTCCGATCTCGGCACCCATGCCGAATTCGCCGCCATCGGCGAACTGGGTCGAGGCGTTGCGCATCAGGATCGCGCTGTCCAGACCGGCAAAGAACCGCTGCGCGACCCGGTCGTCGCGGGTGACGATCGCCTCGGTGTGCTGGCTGCCGAAACGGCGGATATGGTCGATCGCGCCCTCGACCCCATCGACCAGTTTCGCGGCGATGATCATGTCCAGAAACTCGCGTCCGAAATCGTCATCTTCGGCCGTAACCACCCCCGGCAGACCGGCCAGCGCGCCCTCGGCCCGAACCTCGACGCCAGCCGCGACCAGATCGGCGATCAGGTCTTCGCGCAGCCCGCGATCCGCGGCGCGGTCGATCAGCAGACATTCCGCCGCACCGCAGATCCCCGTCCGCCGAGTCTTGGCATTCAGCACCACGCGGCGGGCGATGTCGGGATCGGCGGCGGCATCGACATAGACGTGACAGATGCCTTCCAGATGCGCAAAGACCGGAACCCGCGCCTCGCGCTGCACCAGCCCGACCAGACCTTTGCCACCGCGCGGAATGATCACGTCGATCAATCCCTGGGCCTGCAACATGGCGCTGACAGCGGTCCGGTCGCGCACCGGCACAAGCTGGATCGCATCTTCGGGCAAACCTGCCTGGCGCAGGCCCCGCACCATGCAATCATGGATCGCGACGCTGGAATTCAGGCTTTCCGATCCGCCGCGCAGGATCACCGCATTGCCCGATTTCAGCGCCAGCGCGCCCGCGTCGGCCGTCACGTTGGGACGGCTTTCATAGATCACCCCCAGCACCCCGATGGGCGTCCGCACGCGCTGGATATGCAGACCCGTCGGCCGATCCCATTCCGCGATCACCGCGCCCACCGGATCAGGTTGTTCGGCCACCGCGCGCAGGCCGTCCTCGATGCCGCGCAGACGGTCCCGGTCCAGTCGCAGCCGGTCCAGCATGGCACCGCCCAGCCCGTTCTTCCGGGCCAGATCCAGATCCGCGGCATTGGCCGAAAGAACCTCGTCGGCCCGCTGGCGGATCGCCTCGGCCGCGCCGATCAGCGCCGCGTGTTTGCGCTCGGCCGAGGCCGTGGCCAGCGTCACCGAGGCCGTCCTGGCCGCCGCGCCCATCCGCGCGATCAGGGCCGCCGATTCATCCATGTCCTTCATCGCCTTTCGCCTCGCTGCAGGGCGCGCGGGTCGCATCGCATGACGGGTTCGATCCGTGCCCGGTCGCGTGAAATGTCACCCATACCCAATCCCGCAAGGAAACAGGAGTCCTGATATGACCCATGACCCGCCCGTCCCGGACCATGCCTTCCGTCGCAACTCCGTCGTCGTGACAAGGCGACGCATGACGCGACATGCCTGCGCCCGGGCAAGGCGCGCCGGTATCGGGAAAAGAGATGGGGAAGGCTGATGAAGGATGGCGCGGTTGACGGGGCTCGAACCCGCGACCCCCGGCGTGACAGGCCGGTACTCTAACCAACTGAGCTACAACCGCACACATGTCGGGCGAAGGATGTGAGTGGCGCGGTTGACGGGGCTCGAACCCGCGACCCCCGGCGTGACAGGCCGGTACTCTAACCAACTGAGCTACAACCGCACACTCGCATCCCCCGGCCGATCGCCCGCCGGGGTGAGCGGGGTTTACGCACAGCGCCCGGTCCCGTCAAGGCCGCGTCACAAAAAATCGCGCGCCGGAACGGTCCGGCGCGCGATCGGGTTTCAGGCGGCTTTCGCGGCGCTATTCGGCTGGCTTGTATTCCGGCATATCCTCGATCTGCTCGGAATCCTGCGCGATATAGGCGCGGACCGTTCCCTCGCCATCGCGCTGGAACGAGATCTGGTCCATCGGCAGCGAAACCTGACGTTCGCCCATTCCCAGAAAGCCGCCGACACTGACGATGGCGGCGTTGTTGGCTGTGTCGAAACTGTCAACCTCGCCGATCTCTTCATCATCCGAGGCAAAGACCTGAAGCCCGTCCAGACCGGTCGCGACGACCTCGTCGGCGTTGACCACGGTCTGTCCTTCCCGCTGCGCGATCTGCGCGGCTGCGGTCTGGATCCCAGCATTCTCGGCACTGGTATCCTTGGCGTTGGCGTCAGTCGCAGCCGCTCCGCCAGCAGCCTGATCCCCGGCAGCGGGTGCCGCCGCGCTGTCGTTCGCGGCCTGGTCGGGGGCGGCCGTGGTCGGCGCGGTTTGT
>DBFD01000032.1 GCA_002294185.1 Paracoccus sp. UBA889 | reverse complement strand
TATGTGATCATCCGGGATGGAACACATATCGAACCGCGCTGGCCCAAATCGCGGGCGTCACCAGATTGACCGAACTGGACGGGGACGGCTTCGAGGCGATGATGGGTCTCTTCGAATACCTGGGCTTTCGGCCGCTGGTTTCGCAAGGATCAAGCTATGGCGCGCGACCAGGCATGGCGAGCTTCGCGCAGATTGAGCTGATCCGGGCGTTGTCGCGCGAATATACCCTTGGCAGCTACCGGAGAGGCCGAGTTGAACAGATGGCTGGAACGCTGCTTCAAGATATCGTCGCTGCGGTTCCTGACCGCTGCGGCCGCCCCGAAGGCCATCACGGCGCTGAAGGCGATGAAGGCACGGTCCCGCGCGGCGTGACACTCCGAAACACGGCAATGGAAGGGCCGCGCGGCTTGCGCTGCCCTTTTTCGTGAGAGGCGCTGATTCGCCCGCTGACAGGCTTTGCTGTTTTCCGGCTACCTGTTCAGCGCCTAACCCTTTCGCGCCCGTCCTGCCTATTCTAAACACCGTTTAACGGCGAAGCCTGACGGCTACTGCCGAGGTGTTCAGCCCATCGGACTTGAAAATCGGTAGCGATCCTGCGATATGATCGTGTGAGCCTGAGCCATTTTCAGAGAGCCGGTCATGTGCCGTGGGGGATGTCTCTGGCCCCCCGGGTTCACACCCCGCCACGCTTGCGAACGGTCGCGGCCAGCGCTAGATTTCCTTTGACGCCTGAGCCATTTTCGGAAAGCCGATCATGTGCCGTGAGGGATCTGTCTGGCCCTTAAGGCGTTACCCCCTGAACCCATTCAGGGAAGGAAGGTATTCAGGGTTGCCATAGGTTTGAACCATGGCAATCGACCCGACACCGCATCTTCTCGTTCCTTCCTGCGCCGACTGCGCAGCCATGGGCATGCATGTGCCCGAGATGCTGCACGAGATGGAGGAAGACATCGACGCGGATGCCGTGCGCGACTTCCTTCTTGCGCATGGCGGGCGGGAATTCTCGATCCCCGTGCGTCACGACCTTGACACGCTGCCCGGACGGCAAATGACGGCCACCGACTGGCTGGTGCTCAACCATGGCTTCGGCCGGATCACGCTGCCGAAAGGGCCGGCCGGGCATCGCATGCGGGTCAATTTCACCGTCCTGACGCTTCGCCGGGAAGGCCGCAGCGTCGGGCAGATCGCGACCGCGACCGGCATCCATTCCCGCAGCGTCTCGGCGATCCTGAAGCGCCTGACCGAACGCGGCCTTCTGACACAACCCTTCACCTGACGGACCCCAGACATGCCCATCATCAACGCTGAAAATCTCGACCTTGCCTTCCGGGGTTTCAAGTCGATCTACTCCACGGCCTACCTCGCCGCGCCCAGTCAGGCCGCGAAGGTCGCGATGACGGTGCCCAGCAGCTCGCGCGACGAAAGCTATGGCTGGCTGGGGCAGTTCCCGCAGTTGCGGGAATGGCTGGACGGCGAGCGCGTCGTGCGCCAGCTGAAGGCTCATGGCTTCACCATCGTGAACCGCAAGTTCGAAAGCACGGTTTCGGTCTCGCGCGACGATTTCTCGGATGACCGGCTCGGCGTCTTCAAGCCGATGTTCGCCGAGATGGGGCATGCCGCCGCGCTTCATCCCGACGAAATCGTCTTTGGATTGCTGGCGCAGGGCACCACGACCCTGTGCTTCGACGGCCAGAACTTCTTCGATACCGACCACCCGGTCCTCGATCCGGACGGCGCCATTGTGATCGACGGCGAGACCTATTCGCCGGTCAGCAATTTCGACGATGGCGCCGGGCCGACCTGGTATCTTCTGGATACCTCGCGCGCCGTCCGGCCGATCATCTGGCAGGAGCGCGAGAAATACGAGTTCCAGAACGTCAACCGGCTGAATGACGAGCGCGTCTTCATGACCGACAACTTCCTTTACGGCATCCGGGCACGGGTGAATGCGGCTTCGGCCTGTGGCAGTTGGCCCATGCCAGCCGCGAAGCCCTGAACGCGGCCAACTATGCCGCGATCCGCGCACAGATGCAGACGCTGACCGGCGATCAGGGACGCCCGCTCGGCATCCGCCCGAATGTCCTGGTCGTGCCGCCGCAGCTGGAAGAGGCGGCGTTCCACCTCCTGAACACCGAGACGCAGGATGGCGGCGGTTCGAACCCGTGGAAAGGCACCGCCGAAATCGTCGTCACCCCGTATACGGGCGGCTGACATGACCGGACGCACCGCGATCTGCGAGGCCGTCGAGTTGCCCGCAAGGACCGCGCCGGACTGGGTGCACCTTCTGCCGGTCGGCGCGGTCAACGGCCGCGACGGGCGGCGCTGGCGTCTGGACGATCCGGCCCAGCTTATCGCCCGGTCGGCGAAGGGCGGCGATCTGCCGATCGACTACGACCACGAAAGCGAAAAGCCGAAGTCCCATGGCGGGCCGCTGCCCGCCGCCGGCTGGATCAAGAGCCTGCAAACGCGGACGGACGGCATCTGGGGCAAGGTCGAGTGGACCGGCCGCGCGGCCGAGATGATCGCCAACCGGGAATACCGATTCCTGTCGCCCGTCCTGCACTATCACCCGACCACCGGGCAGGTCCTGCGCCTGATCGGGGCTGGCCTTGTCCACCGCCCCAACCTCGCCCTGACCGCCCTTTCCGAACAGGAGATGACCATGCCCGATCCACTTGAGGACGCCGCCACCGCCGATCTTTCGCGCATCGCCACAGCCCTCGGCCTGAACGAAACCGCCGATGCCGATACGATCCTGACCGCAATCAACGCGCAGACGGCGCCCGATCCGGCGCGCTATGTGCCCATCGAGGCCGTGGCCGATCTGCTGAAACAGCGCAACAGCGCGGCCAGCGACAACGCCGCGCGCGCGGCCGATGCGAAGGTCCAGCAGGCGATGAATTCCGGATACCTGACCCCGGCCATGCGCGATTGGGCCGTCGCCCTCTGCACCCAGGACGAAGCGAGATTCGACAGTTTCATCGCGACCTCCACGCCGGCCTATGCTCACCTTCATCGCCCGAGCCGCTTGCACGATGTCGGCCACGAGGCGCAAGGACGTAGACCGGCCAGCGCCGATGAACGGGCGATCTGCGAACAGCTCGGCCTGACGCCCACAGATCTGAAATAGGAATGTGCGGCCCGGTTGGGTAGCGATGACGGGCCGCACAGCCACCGCCCCGCAACGGTTCGGGCTTCTCTGTCCCGGTCGAGGGCCGATGCGGGGCGGTGATCTGAAAAGGAGAAAGTCATGAGCGGAGCCGCTGTCACGACCGATATTGACGCCAGCGAGGCGCGCGCCGCATTGGCGCGGCTGAACGACAGCCAGATTCGCGGCATCCTCGCAGCCATCGGCGCAGTGATCAAAAGCCAGACCGTTCACCGTATCGACAGCGAGAAGCGGGCACCTGACGGTGGGTGCTGGGCACCCTGGTCGCTGGACTATGCGCGGTCACGCTCTGGCGGACATTCGCTTCTGGAAAACGAGGGCCACCTTCGGGACAGTATCGGCTGGCAGCTGCGCGGCGATGAAGTGGCCATCGGCACCAACCTGGTCTATGGCGCGGTTCATCAGTCCGGCGGTGACGGCACGCCGGCGCGTCCATATCTCGGCTTCTCCGGCGAGAACCGCGACGAGATCGAGCGGCTGGTGGTCGCCGGCATGGAAGACGTTCTGTGACGGGCGCGCCCGTTCAATCGCCCGGTCAGGGCCGCGTGACGGCCGACGATCTGTCCGGGATCGACACCGCCCTTGCCGAATTATCGGTCCTGCGCGGCACGCTCTCCCGGCTTGAAACCTCTCTTGAACGGCTGCGCGGCGCGGCCCTGCAACATTCCCTGTCACAACTTCCGGCATGCGATGTGCCGCCGACCGAACGCCGCCGCGCCCACCGCTCAGGCCGCCCGCCGATCATCGACACCGACCCCGAATTGCAAGCCTTCATCCTCGCCCGCCTCGACCGGCTGACCTATCATCAGATCGCCGCCGCCATCGCCGAACACTTCCCGCCCGAGCGCCACATCAGCCACGCCACCGTCCACCATTGGGCGCAGAAACGCCGCTGACACATCTTGCGACGGCCCCTGACGATATCGGATAAGCGCGAGAAATTCATGGGTCTTCGCACATCAAACGCTAGAATAATTGGTTACATGCCAGAATTAATAGTTACACAATAGCGGCCCGCGCGGCTCAGTCGGCCATGAGGCGGCTGATGATGACCGTTACCTCGGGCTTCTTGCCGATCTCTTCCATCGCCACCTGGCGGGTGATCTTGCGCAATGCCTCGTCCATCTTGGCATCGTCGCGGACCACGCGCGCATCGGCGCCTTCCAGGAAATCGGCCAGTTCGCCCTCGATATGCCGCGCCAGATCGTCGCCGCTGCGGGTGCGGCCGGGCAGGCCCATCAGTTCGACCCAGGCATCGGGCAACGCATTGTCATCCTCGTCCACGATGACGCTGACCAGGGCATGTCCATTCAGCGCCATGCGGATCCGGTCGCGCACGATCCCGTCCATCGCCCCGATCAGCACCGTGCCGTCAAGATAGAGCCGCCCCGTCTCGACCTGATCGACCACTTTCGGCCGCTCGCCCGTCAGATCGAGCATCGTGCCGTTTACCGCGATCG
>DBFD01000023.1 GCA_002294185.1 Paracoccus sp. UBA889 | reverse complement strand
CGCGTTTCCTGCAGGTCTGCCCCAAGGAAATGCTGGCCCATCTTCCGCATCCGATCGAGGCGGACGATGCCCCGCGCGCGGTGCCGGCGGAATAGCCGGCCCGCCGCCCGCCCGCGCCGCGCGACCGGTCGTGGCCGCCTTTCCGACCCTGGCGGGAACCCGCGCCAGGGCGTCGGGTTGCTGTTGCAGGCGGGCTTGCCAAAGCGGAGGATCTTTCGATGTCAGAACTGATCGCGATCGCGTTCGACGACGAGACAACCGGTTTCGAATTGCGGACCGAACTGGTCAAGATGCAGAAGGAATACCTGATCGAGCTTGAGGACGCGGTGGTCGTGACCCGCCCGTCCGAGGATGATATCCAGTTGCATCAGGCCGTGAACCTGACCGCCGCCGGCGCGGTCGGCGGCGGCTTCTGGGGCGCGCTGGTCGGACTTGTGTTCCTGAATCCGCTGCTGGGGGCGGCCGTGGGCGCGGGGGCGGGCGCTCTGGCCGGACGTTTCAGCGACATCGGCATCAACGACGATTTCATGCGCGATGTCGGTCATTCGCTGCAACCGGGCGGATCGGCGGTTTTCATCCTTCTGCGCAAGATGACCGCCGACAAGGTGCTGGCCCGTCTCGAGGGCTTTCACCATCGCGGCCGGATCCTGCAAACCTCGTTGTCCCAGGAGGATGAACAGAAGCTGCGGGATGCGCTGTCGGGCGGCGGCGTGCCGCCCGTCCCGCCGGCGTCGCCCGCCGGTTGATCCGCGCAACCCGCGCTTGACGGCCCGAGGCGCGGCGTGACAAAGCCGCCCTCATGATCCTGCGCGCCCTCATCAGACCGCCTGCCGCGAATCCGGCGGATCCCCGGCCGGGCGGGCGCCGCCGCTGGCGCCCGCTGCGGCGGCTGGCGGTGTGGATGCGGTGGTTCGCGCTGCGCGTGTTCGTGCTGATGGCGATGCTGGTGGGGATCTATGCCTTCATCAACCCGCCGACGACCCTGACCATCGTCGGCGAGGCGCGCAAGCGGCCGATCACGCCGCGTGTCTGGGTCGATCTGGGCGACGTATCGCCCCAGATGCGGCGGGCCGTGGTCGCCGCCGAGGATGCGAATTTCTGTCGCCACTGGGGTTTCGACATGGACGAGATCCGGCGCGTCGTGGCCTCGGGATCCAGCCGGGGGGCCTCGACGATCAGCCAGCAGACTGCGAAGAACGTCTTTCTGTGGCAGGGCCGAAGCTGGCCGCGCAAGGCCCTGGAGACAGTCTTCACACCGCTGATCGAAGCCTTCTGGTCCAAGCGGCGGATCCTCGAGGTCTATCTGAACCTGGCCGAATTCGGACCGGGCGTCTTTGGTATCGGGGCGGCGGCGCGCGAATTCTATGGCACCACGCCCGATCGACTGGACGCGGTTCAGGCGGCGCGGTTGGCGGCGGTCCTGCCCTCGCCCAAAACGCGCGATCCGCGGCAAGCCTCGGCCCGGTCGCGGTCCATCGCCGATGGTGCGGCCACGATTCGCCGCGATGGGCGGGCGGATTGCTTCTAGCCGGGACCGCCGTGGTTGAAACACCGGGTATCGGGGCGTATCAAGACGGCCGATCGTCACGAGGAATGCCGAGCAGCCGATGAACACCAACACGCAGACCACGCGGCTTTATCATTCGACCCTGTCGCCCTTTTGCCGGAAGGTCCGCCTGGTTCTGGCCGAAAAGAAGATCGAGGTCGAACTGGTCGAGGAGAAATACTGGGAGAATCCGCCCGATCTGAAGCGCCGCAATCCGGCCGGCAAGCTGCCGGTCCTTCGTTTCCGCGGTACCATGCTGGCCGAAAGTCAGGCCATCGTCGAATATATCGACGAGGTCGTGTCCGAATCGCCGCTGATGCCCAGGGGTGCGCTGGACCGGCACGAGGTGCGCCGGCTTTGCGCCTGGTTCGACGACAAGTTCAACAGCGAAGTCACCCAGCCCATCCTGAACGAGCGGGTCTGGAAGAAGATCCTGCGTTCGGGCTATCCGGACAGCCGGGCGGTCAAGGATGGCCTGCGCGCGATCAAGGAGCACATCGATTATCTGGCCGGACTGCTGGAAGACCGCCGCTGGCTGGCAGGGGGCGCGATGTCTCTGGCCGACTTCACAGCCGCGGCGCATTTTTCCTGCCTGGACTACATCTCGGACGTCGATTGGGATCGGTCCGAGGTCTTGCGGGACTGGTATGCAACGATCAAGTCGCGCCCGGCCTTCCGGGGCGTCCTGGCCGATCAGGTGCCCGGCATCCAGCCGGCCCCGCATTATGCCGAACTCGATTTCGGATAGGCAAGCCGATGCGGGATTGCGTCCCGCGACGGCCGGGGGGCCGGCCCCCCGGACCCCCCGGGGTATTTCGGCAACGCAGATGAAAGAGGCGCTGGCGGCCGAGGCGCTGGCCGCCGGGTTTGCCAAGATGCGGGTGGCGCGACCCGATGCCATTCCCGAGGCGGCGGGCCGTTTGCGTGCGTTCCTGCAGGCCGGGCGGCACGGCCAGATGGGCTGGATGGCCGAGCGCAGCCATTGGCGAGGCGATCCGGCCGCCCTGTGGCCCGAGGCGCGGTCGGTGGTCATGCTGGCCGATCTCTACACGCCGGATCACGATCCGCTGGCCGTGCTGGAGGCGCGCGACCGGGCGGCGATCAGCGTCTATGCGCAGGGGCGGGATTATCACGATCTGGTCAAGAAGCGTCTGAAGCGGCTGGGTCGCTGGATGCTGACGCGCCATCAGGACGAGGCGATCAAGGTTTTCGTCGATACCGCGCCGGTGATGGAAAAGCCGCTGGCGCAGGCTGCGGGGCTGGGCTGGCAGGGCAAACACACCAATCTTCTGGCCCGTGATCTGGGTAGCTGGTTTTTCCTGGGCGCGATCTTCACCACGCTGGATCTGCCGCCCGATCCGCCGGAGGACGAGCATTGCGGGTCCTGCCGGGCCTGTCTGGACATCTGTCCGACCGGGGCCTTCCCGGCGCCGTTCCAGCTGGATGCGCGGCGCTGCATCTCTTACCTGACCATCGAGCACAAGGGGCCGGTCGATCCCGAATTGCGGCCCCTGATGGGCAACCGCATCTATGGTTGCGACGATTGCCTGGCGGTCTGCCCGTGGAACAAGTTCGCGCGCGAGGGATCGGAGATGCGCTATCGCGGGATCGCGGGGGCACCGACGCTGGCGGAGCTGGCGGAGCTGGACGATGCCGGGTTCCGGGCGCGGTTCGCGGGCTCGGCGATCAAGCGGATCGGGCGCAACAGGTTCATCCGCAACGTCTTGTACGCCATCGGTAATTCCGCCGATCGCCGGCTTGCGCCCGTGGCACGGAATCTGCGCGGCGATGCCGATCCGGTGGTCGCGGATGCCGCCACATGGGCCGAGGCGCGGCTGACTGAGCGTTAGAGCAGGAAATCGTCGCTGTCGAGGCCAAGCTGGCCGTCCAGCCGGATATGCAGGTCGGCCCGCCCGTCACCGTCGAGATCTGCAAAGACATGGGTGTCGCCACCCGATTGCGTCCATCGAAGCTGGTTGTCACCGGAAAAGCCGCGCCTGCCGACAAATTGCAGTCGCAGGGCCGACAGATCCAGGAGGTCGATGCCGGGCCGGAAATCCTGGATGAAATCGGGCGATCCGATGCGGCTGTCGCTGACGGAATCAAAGCGGAAACGGTCGCGACCCGAGCCGCCTTCCAGTCGGTCCGCCCCTGCGCCCCCGATCAGCCAGTCGTCGCCCGCGCCGCCGATCAATCTGTCATTGCCAGCCCCGCCCCAGAGGCTGTCATCGCCGGTCTGCGCCGACAGAACATCGTTGCCGTCCGAACCGCCGATCCGGTCGTTGCCGCCCCCGCCCAGGATCGTGTCATCGCCCTGCTGCCCGGCCAGGTAATCGTTGCCATCATCGCCGTAGAGCCTGTCGTTCTGCGTGCCGCCATACAATCTGTCCGCCCCCGCGCCGCCGATCATCACATCGTCGCCGGATTCGCCGTAAAGCCGGTCATTGCCGCCGCGTCCCTCCAATCGGTCCCGGCCGCTGCCGCCACGGATGAAATCGTTGCCGGAATAGCCGTAGAGCCGGTCATCGCCGGCCTGCCCGTAAAGCCGGTTGTTGCCCCTGCCGCCACTGAGCCAGTCATCGCCGTCCCCGCCGACCAGGGTGTCGTCGCCATCCTCGCCGCGCAGTTGGTCATTGCCGCTGCCGCCCTCGAGCCAGTCGTTGCCGTTGCCGCCGAAGATCGTGTCCCGGCCCTCTTCTCCGAAAAGAAGATCGCGTCCCGAACCGCCGTCAAGCCGGTCTCTGTCCTCGCCGCCGCGCAGGAAATCGTTGCCGGAATATCCGAACAGCCGGTCGTTGCCCGATTGCCCGTAGAGCCGGTCGTTGCCGCCGCCACCGCTGATCCAGTCATTGCCATAGCCGCCGATGACGGTGTCGTTGCCGTCATCTCCGCGCAGTTCGTCGTTACCGTTTCCGCCTTCCAACCGGTCGTCATCCGCGCCGCCTTGCATCAGGTCGTCGCCATTGCCGCCGTTGAGATAGTCGTCGCCGTCCTCACCCTCCAGCACATCGTTCCCGGTGCCGCCGTACAGCCGGTCATTGCCCGCCCCGCCGCGCAGCGTATCCTGGTTGGCACCGCCATCCAGCCGATCGTCACCGTCATGGCCGCCCAGCAGGTCGTCGCCGCCGAAACCGTAAAGCTTGTCGTTGCCGGTTCCGCCCGATAACCGGTCGCGCCCGGACTGGCCGATCAGCGTGTCGCGGCCGGCGCCTCCGATCAGGTAGTCATTGCCCGATACCGCCTCCAACCGGTCATTCCCATCGCCGCCGATCACGGTATCGTCGTCACCGCCCCCATAAAGCAGATCATCGCCATTCCCCCCTGCCAGCCAATCTCGACCATCGCCGCCCTGCACGATGTCGTTGCCGTCATTCCCGCCCAGCCGGTCGTTGCCGTCTTCGCCCGCCAGCAGGTCATTGCCCTGCCCGCCATAGATCATGTCGTTGCCGGGGCCGCCATAAAGCCGGTCATCGCCCGCATCGCCATAAAGCCGGTCGTTCTGGTCCTCGCCCAGCAACGTGTCCTGTCCCGATCCGCCACGCAGCAGGTCCTGGTCGGCGCCGCCGCGCAGCATGTCGCGCCCGGCCCCGCCGATCAGGGTGTCCCGGCCGCCGCCGCCGCCAAGCAGGTTGTCGCCCGCCGTCGCCTCCAGCAAATCGTCGCCGTCATTGCCCCAAAGGGTGTCGTTGCCGTTCCCGCCTGTGATCACGTCATCGCCGGAATTGCCATAGACGCGGTCGTTTCCGTCGCCGCCTTCGATGCGGTCATTGCCGCTGCCGCCGTAGATGTAATCGCCGCCGGCTTCGCCATAAATCTGATCGTCCTGGTTGTCGCCGAAGATCGTGTCCCGGCCGGCACCGCCATAAAGCAGGTCAGCGCCGTCATGTCCGCGCAGAAGGTCTTCGCCGTCTCCGCCGAAGACCGTGTCCGCACCGCCGCCGGCCGCGACCGTATCATTGCCCGCCTTTGCCTCGATCCGGTCCGGGCCGGCCTGTCCCAACAGGCGGTCCGGAGCCTCGGAGCCAAAGATCCAGCGGCCGACGGTCGAGGGCACCTCGGACGGGTCGATGGTGGAGGGGTCCAGTTCGGGCACCCAGTAATGGGCGATCGGGAACATCTCGTTGCCGAAATCTGATGCAGCCAGCGTGGTGCCATCGGCGGAAAAGATGTCAATGACCGAATTGCCGTAGAAAATCTTGATGCCATAGCTTTGCGGCGCGAAGGTCAGTTGCCATGTGCTGCGGATCATGCCCAGCATCGACAGATCCAGCCGGTCGACGCCCTTTTCGTAGTCGAGGATCGCAATCCGGCCGTCAAAGCGTGTGGCGACGAAGATGTCGGCGCCGGCGCCGCCGGTCATCGACACGCTCTGGCTTTTCGAGACAAGGATATCGTCGCCGTCCCCGCCGAACAGGCGCGTCGTGCCGTCGCGGGCGACGATCAGGTCATCGCGGGCGGTGCCGCCGGCATTGCCGGTCGTGCCGCTGCCGGTCATGCCCAGCCGGCCCGGATCGAATTCAAGCTGTGTGATTCCGGTCTCGGTGCCGCTGGCGACGAACAGCGCGATCTTGCCGCCCATCACCTGCGCCTCGATATCGCTGACATCGGCAAGGGTCAGCGCGTCCGTATCCTCGATCGTGGCCAGATGCAGAAGCCGTCCATCCGGCAGGACCGTGAAGACGCTGATCCCGTCATCGGCGCCGCCGGCAAAGACATAGGCGCGCCCATCCACCACGGCCGTCGCCATCGCGGTCGCGGACTGAAAGCGCGTCGTCCTTTCATCGATGACGTGATCGACCGCCGTCACCTCGCCGGTCGAGGAAAGCTGGAAGACCGACAGCGAGGACGAGGTTCCGCCCGCGACGATCAGAAAGGATTTGCCGCCGAACTGGACCGCCTCGATGTCGGTCGGGATGTAATAGCCGGTTCCCTGCGCCGAGGCATGAACCTTGCCACCATCCAGAACGCCGTCCTCGCCCACCAGGTGGGTCGAGATGAAATTGCCCAGGCCCGAGATCGCGACCAGCATCCGCTGGCCCTGGACCGTCAGGCCGATGATCTTGTCCAGCGCCGCGTCCGGCGGGGCGCTGCTGATCGGGATGCTGGCCGATGACGTATCCAGAAGACTTCCGTCATCGCCGATGCGACGCGTTTCCAGCGTCAATGTCCGCGCATTGGCCGAATAGAGAAATCGCCCCGCCTCGGTCTCGAACGTGCCGATCGCGCCGATCGCGGCGCCCGGTCCGGACCCGCCCAGGATCGTGCGGAAACTGCCCAGATCGCCGTTCGCGGCGACGGCGATTCCCAGATCCGCGGCCCCGCCCAACTGCCCCAGATGCAGTTGTGGCCCCTGGGCCAGGGCGAGAACGCTGATTTCGGGATTGCCCTGATAGCTGAATTTGTCGCCGAACGCGATGCTGTCGATGCGTGTCAGCGGCGTGCCCGATCCGTCGGTCGCAAAACTGGCGATCCCGCCCTGGAACGTGTTGCTGCTGACAAGCACCAGCCGTCCGCCGAACCAGACAATCGCCAGATCGGTGAGGTTGGACAGAAAGGCGTTGTCCGCGGTCCCCGTCGTGACCACGTGGCTATAGGTGAGCATGGTTCAACCGGCTGAGTTGGGCCGTCGGAGAAGGCTAGGTCAGGCGATTTAACAGGGCCTTAAACCGCGCCGCCGCGCCATCCGGATCTGATTTGCATTTTATGCAACCCGATGCCGCGGGGTGAGCGGGTCAGGTTCGGGGTGACGGCGCATTCGCAGCAGGCCGACCGAACGCCAGCGGACCATAAAGGATCAGACCCGGCTGCGTCACCCGCGTCCGGGCCATGATCCGGGCCAGGCTGTCAATGTCGGTGCGCAGCAGCCGCTGTTCGGGATGGCCGACCGCCTCGGCGAACAGCGCCGGGGTGGTGCCGGGCAGGCCGTGCACGCGCAGACCTTTCGCCAGTTCCGGGAAACTGCGCTGACCCATGAAGACGACGGTGGTGACCTGCGGATCGGCCAGGGCTGCCCAGTTGATGTCCTGCGGCAGATGGCCGGTCACGTCGGCACCGGTCACGAATTGCAGGCGCCGGGCGGTCAGGCGGCGGGTCAGCGGAATCGACGCGGCGGCTGCGGCGGCCGCGGCCGAGGTCACGCCGGGCACGATCTCGAACGGGATACCGGCCTCGGTCAGGGCCACGATCTCTTCCTCGAGCCGCCCGAAAATTCCCGCATCCCCCGATTTCAACCGAACCACGCGGCGGTTCCGGCGCGCATGTTCGACCAGCAGCGCGTTCACGTGTTCCTGCCGCGCCGAAGGCCGCCCTGCCCGCTTGCCGACCGAGATCATCTGCGCCGCCGGATCGGCGTGGTCCAGCACCGGCCCCGAGGCGAGATCGTCGAACAGGACCACATCGGCCTCGGACAGTCGCCGCGCGGCCTTCAGCGTCAGCAGTTCGGGATCGCCCGGCCCGGCCGAGACGAGCGAGACGAAGCCGGGGCGAAGGGCGGATCGGATCACGGGCAGGACTTTCGGGGTGGCGGGTCTGATCCAGCTATATCACCGACGGCGGGGCTGACAATGGCGCGCCCGGCCGGCTCCTTGCGCTTTGCTTGAAACTTTCGGCCGTTTCATGCGTGTCTTTGCAGGCAACTAACAGGGTTGGACGATGACGGTAATCTGCTGGTTTCGACGTGTGCTGCGGCTGGACGATCATCCCGCCCTGGTCGCGGCAGCCGGTTCGGGACCGGTCATCCCGCTTGTGATCCTGGATCCGGCAGAGGCGCGCGATCATCCGGCCAGCGCCCAGCGTCAGGCGCTGTCGCTGCCCCGGCTTCAGGCCGCGCTGCATGGCCGCAACAGTCGCCTGATCCTGCGCCGGGGCGATCCGGCCGAGGTTCTGGAACGGATCGCGCGCGAGACCGGCGCCACGGCAATCCACACGACCGAGGGCTTCCCCTTTGCCAGCGATCACGGGTTGAAGGCGGCCGCCCTGCGCGGCGGGGCCGCGTTGCACCTGCATCCGCTGGCCGATCTGGTGCCGCGCGGCTCGGTCACGACGCAGCAGGGCGGCATCTACAAGGTCTTCACGCCATTCTGGCGGGCGCTGCGCACGACCCGGATCGAGGCGCCGCTGAACCCGCCCTCGCTGACCCTGCCCGAGACATGGCCCGACAGCGACGGCACCGACTGGCCCGAGGCGAGGGCGGTAATGGATCGCGGCTGGCCGGTCGTGGCCGATCATGTCCAGCCCGGCGAGGATGCCGCGCGCGACCGGCTGGACGATTTCCTGCACGGGCCGGTGCGCGACTACGCCGATCACCGCGACCAGCCCTGGCGGGACGGCACCTCGAACCTGTCCGACGCGCTTGCCGTGGGCGAGATCAGCGCCCGGCGTATCTGGCATGTCGGGCAGGCGGCGCGCGAGGCGGGGCGGCAGGGGGTCGAGGGTTTTCTTCGCGAGGTGGCCTGGCGGGAATTCGCGCGGGAATTGTTCCACGAGATGCCGCAGATGGACCAGACCTGCTGGCGCGAGGAATGGAATGATTTTCCGTGGAAGCGCGACAACAACGACGCCGAGAACTGGCGACGCGGCCTGACCGGCGTCGCGATGGTCGATGCCGGGATGCGCGAGCTGTTCGTGACCGGACGGATGCATAATCGCGTCCGCATGATCGCCGGCAGCTATCTGACCAAGCATCTGCTGACCGATTGGCGCGTGGGCCTGGACTGGTTCGCCCGCACGCTGATCGACTGGGACGCGGCCTCGAACGCGATGAACTGGCAATGGGTGGCGGGATGCGGGCCGGATTCCGCCCCCTATTTCCGTGTTTTCAACCCCGACACCCAGGCCGGAAAATTCGATGCCGCCGCGCGCTATCGCGACCACTGGCTGAAGCCTGATGCCAGGGGCGCGCAGGCTTTCGCCAGGGCGGCCCCGCGGTCGTGGCAGATCGATCTGGACCGGACGCCGATGCCTGCGATCTCTCTGTCGCAGGGCCGATCACGGGCGTTGACGGCTTACGAGGATTTCAAGGATTAGCATGATGAAGATGATCATCCTCTATTTCTCGACACTGATCGTGTTTCTTGCCGTGGATGTGGTGGGGATCAGATTTCTGATCCGGCCGATCTTCGAGCGTTCCATCGGCGATCTGCTGGCCGATCCGTTCCGGCTGGGCCCGGCTGCGGCCTTCTATGCCTTCTATGTGGTGGGGCTTTTGTATTTCGTTTCGGTCCCGGCCTTGCGGGACGGAGCGCCGGTGCAGGCTTTGCTGGCCGGCGCGCTGCTGGGGCTGATGTGCTATGGCACTTATGAATTCACCAGCCTTGCCATCATGCGCGACTGGTCATGGGCGCAGGTTGTCGCGGACACCGCCTGGGGCGGTTTTCTGACCGGGCTCTCGGCCTGGGCTGGTGTGACGATCGTCCGCATGGTCGGCTGATGCGGGCGCTGGTTCTGGGCGCTTCGGGCGGGATCGGCGCGGCGGTCTGCGATCGCCTGGCCCGGGACGGCGCCAGGGTGACGCGCCTGTCGCGCCGCGATGACGGGTTGGATCTGACAGACCCGACGACACCGGGCCCGCTGGCAGCCCGGCTGGAGCGGCCGTTCGATCTGATCTTCAACGCAACGGGCGCGCTGGTGATCGGCGGCCATGAACCGGAAAAAAGCTTCGCGGCAATCGACGCGCAGGCGATGGCGCGGCAATTCGCCCTGAACGCGACCGGCGTGGCGCTGGCGATCCGCCATTTTGCGCCGCTTCTGCGCGACAAGGGGCGGGCCGTCTTTGCCTCTCTGTCGGCGCGGGTCGGCTCGATCGGCGATAACGGGTTGGGCGGCTGGGTGTCCTATCGCGCAGCAAAGGCCGCGCAGAACCAGATCATCCGCACCGCCGCGATCGAATGGCAGCGGCACAATCCCGACAGCATCTTCGTCGCGCTGCATCCGGGCACGGTCGAGACACCCCTGACCGCAAAATATGCCGCCCGCTATCGGACCATCACGCCCGACCGCAGCGCCCGCGCGCTGCTGGACGTGATCGCCGGGCTGACGGCGCGGGACAGCGGCGGGTTTCGCGACTGGAAGGGCGAGGTGGTGCCGTGGTGATCGGCCTGGCCGTCGCAAGGGACGTGACAGCCTGACGGGCGCCCGCCGCCCGCGCCGGCGCTGCGAACGGCCTAGTCGCCGTCGCGGCTGAGCCTTCGGGTCAGGCGCAGCGAGGCGGCATAGGGCAGGGCGCGGATCAGCTTCAACGTCCGGGTCAGGCGATGCGGAAAATGGATCTCGAACTGCTTGCCGGCGAGCCCTTTCATGATCGCGGCGGCGGCCTTGTCGGCCGGCATGATGGCCGGCATCCGGAACCGGTTCCTGCGCGTCATCCGGGTGTCGACGAAGCCGGGGCAGATCAGCCGGACATCCACATCCGGTCGTTCGGCGCGCAGGCTTTCGGCCAGATTGATCACCCCGGCCTTGGTCGCGGAATAGATCTGGCCCTGCGGCAGCCCGACATAGCCTGCGACCGATCCGCACAATGCCAGCTGACCGTGCTTGCGCAGCAGCCTCGGTCCGACCTGTGCGATGTGAAAGCTGCCGGTCAGGTTCACGGTGACAAGCTGCGCGGCCTTCTCCGGATCCAGATCGGCGATCCGTCCGGGATCGTAAAGCGCCGCCAGATGCACGATCCGGTCCAGCTTGCCGCCCGCGGCGATCGCCGCCGCCGCGGCCTCGATCGAGGCGCGGTCGGCCACGTCGAGCGGCAGGATTTCGGCCTCGCCGGCTTCGGCCGCGACCTCTGCCAGCTTGTCCCTGCCGCGTGCCGACAGGATCAGATCCGCCCCTTCGCGGGCATAGGCCAGCGCCAGTTCGCGGCCGATCCCGTCGCTGGCGCCGATGATCCAGATCCGTTCAGCCATGGGACATGCGATATTGAATGACATCGGTGCGCCCGACGCTGAACGACGCGGCGCAGGCGGCAAGATAGAAACGCCAGACGCGGATGAATCCCTCGTCAAATCCCATCTCGCGGATCCGGGGCAGGCTTTCGTCGAAGCGGGCCAGCCAGTCGCGCAGGGTACGCGCATAATCCAGCCCGAAGTTGAACGTCTCCTCGATACGCAGCCCGACCGCCCGCGCCTCGGCCTCGAACCGGGTGGGCGAGGGCAGCATTCCACCGGGAAAGATGAAGCTGCGGATCATGTCGGGTCCGGCGCGATAACGGTCGAAATAGCGGTCGGCCACGGTGATTGTCTGCACCATCGCCCGGCCCTTCTGCGACAGGACCTGCGCCAGCTTGCCGAAATAATCGCGCCAGTAGCGTTCGCCGACCGCCTCGAACATCTCGATCGAGACGACATGATCGAAACGGCCGCTTTCGTCGCGGTAATCCTGCAACGCGATCTCGGCATTGCCGTCCAGCCTGCGCCGCGCGTATTCGGCCTGCTCGACCGACAGGGTCAGGCCCTTGGGCGCGAAATCGCCCCGCGACAGGGCGCGCTCGGCAAAGCCGCCCCAGCCGCAGCCGATTTCCAACACGTGATCGCCCGGTTGAACCCCCATCTGATCGACCATGGATTTGTATTTGGCGGTCTGCGCGGCCTCTAGCGACATCTGCGCGCCGTCCTCGAACATGGCCGAGGAATAGGTCATCGTCTCATCCAGCCAAAGCCCGTAGAACTCATTGCCAAGATCATAGTGCTTGATGATGTTGCGTTTGGCCTGCTTGCGGTTGTTGCGTTGCAGCCAAAAGCGGAACTTCTCAAACTGACGCAGCAGCCCTTGGCCAGGGAAGCCGTCGTAAACCGTTTCGTTGCCAGCATGCACCAAATCCATGAAGGCTTGCAGGTCGGGGGTCGACCACCATTCGTCAAGGTATGCGTCACAAAAGCCCAGATCGCCCTCGCGGATCAGGCGGGCAAAGAGGTCATCGTTGTGGATATGCAATTCGGCCACCGGGCCGGGTTTGGCCCCTTCGGCCCGGAACGCGCGGCCATCGGGCAAGACGAATTCCACCCGCCCATGCTGCATCGCCTGCGCCATGGCAAAGACCTGTGGGAAATAGCGCGGCAGACCCTTCTGCCCCTCTGTTGTCGTCAGCTTCATACCTCGGTTCCGTTCTTGTTCTTGGCGCCTACTGTAACCGCAGGCTGCTGTTTCGCAAAAATTTAAAAATCACGATTGCGGTAGGCATCCAGTGCCCGTTCGCGCCCTTCCGAAAGATCGACAATCGGGTCGGGATAGTCGTCATCCGGGCTGAGGCCCCAGCGGCGTGGGATCGCGACGAAATAGGCCAGCGCATCCTTGCTCGGGCTTGCCCGGCCCTCGGCGATCCAGCGGCGGGTATAGTCTCGGCCCTTGTCGAACCGATCAAGCTGGGTTTCAGGATTGAAAATGCGAAAGAACGGCGTCGCATCGGGGCCAGAGCCCGCGGCCCATTGCCAGCCCATCGCGTTGTTGGCCGGATCCCAGTCGATCAGGTGCTCTTCGAACCACTTTTGGCCGATGCGCCAGTGACACATGAGGTGTTTGGTCAAATAGCTCGCCATAATCATGCGGCCCCGGTTGTGGATCCGCCCGGTGACCTGCAATTCGCGCATGGCGGCATCGACGAATGGCACGCCGGTGCGCCCCTGTTTCCACGCCAGTACCTCGGCGCGGCGCTCATCCTGAAAACACGGGAAAGCCTGCCATTCCTCGCGCCAGTTTTGGTCAAGGATGCGGGGCGTGTGGTACATCAGATGATAAGCAAA
Organism: Paracoccus sp. UBA889; assembly: GCA_002294185.1. GTDB lineage: Bacteria > Pseudomonadota > Alphaproteobacteria > Rhodobacterales > Rhodobacteraceae > Paracoccus. Next base: position 4,740 of record DBFD01000023.1, on the reverse strand, counting down.
CTCGCGCCAAGCGAGTTCTTTCAGAAAGGTCTCTGCCCCCCGCTTACCATCTTGCATCGCACGCTGACCAGCATGCCAGCATTGCGCCGGGCTGATTTCGCCCAAAGAGAGGTTTTCGGACAGCGCAGAGGTGCCGTCTTCGCCCGGCATGTCGCGGCTTTCATCATAGCCTTCGACGATATGCGCGATGAAGGACCCCAGCCGCGCCTGTGCTGCGGCCTCGCCCAGACGGACAAAGGGGCGCACGATATCACGCCNNCGCCCCAGCCGCAGCCGATTTCCAGCAGCCGCCCCGATTCGCCGGCCAGATTGTCGATGATGCGATCGTATTTTCGCTGCTGCGCGGCGCCCAGATCATCGCCATCGCTGAACAGCGCCGAGGAATAGGTCATGCTGGGATCCAGCCACAGCGAATAGAAATCGTTGCCCAGATCGTAATGCGCCGAGATATTGCGCCGCGCCCCGGTTCGGGTGTTGCGGTTCAGCACATATAATGCCCGCAGCGCCAGCATCCGCAGGCGGTTGCCATAGATATACCGCTCCAGCGCGTCCTCGTTCAGCAATGCCAGCGTCAGCAATGCCTCGAGGTCGGGGGTGTCGCACCAGCCGTCGCGATAGGCCTCGGTCATGCCGATGTCGCCCTTGGCGGCCAGCGCCGGAATGGTGCGCCAATCATGCACGATCAGCGCGGCCTCCGGCCCCGGAGCGGTGCCGCCGAAATGATGGACCTCGCCCTCGGGCGTGACGACGCGCAAGGTGCCGAGCCGCACCTTGCGGGCGGTGTCAAGAAATTCTCGTGTCAACCGGCGCTGAAACAACATGAACGACCCCCCAGTTCTTTCATTCTTCCCCGTCGCGATCCAGACCGGTCGCCTCTGACCTGCGGCCGGGACGCTGCGGCGGTTTTGGCAGATAACGAAGTCCACGGGCACGAAGTTTCACGGCCTGCCAGTGGATCAGGCCTATCACCTTCTGCGCCTGGAAAGGATGGCTCAGGGCGGCCCGGCGCAGTGCCGCCCGGTCCAGGGATTGCGCCGGCCCGACCATCGAGGTTCCCAATTGCCGGCTGCCCTCCGCGCTGGTCCAATCCACCCAGGCGCCGAAGCGGCCCGGCCCGCTGTCGAAGCGAAACAGATAGCGACCTTCGCGCGGCAGGAACGGCGAGACGTGGAAAATCTTTTCGCCCCCAAGCCGGTCCTCGCGGCGGATCGGCCCCCGGTCGGGCCGGTGGCACAGATAGAAATGCCGCTCGCCGAAGGTATTGGATACCTCGGCCAGCACCGCGCGCAGGTCCTGCCGGTCATCGCGGCACAGCCAGAAGCTGACCGGGTTGAAGCCATAGCCCGACGTGCGCGGTGCGGTGATCAGTGTCACCTCGCGCGCCTCGGCCAGTCCCGCATCCGACAGCACCCCCAGGATGAAATCGCGCAGGGATGTGCCGTCGCGATCACCGTAATCCCGGCGCCGCAGCGACCACAATCCGGGCCGGTCGATGGCCAGCGGCAGATCGCCTGCATCGATCCGGTCCACGGGCAGCGCCAGAAACGTGGTGCGATAGCGGAATTCGCGCGCCACGTCGCCGCGCCTGCCGTGCCAGATCCGGGCGGGTATCAGCGCGCCGTCCCACAGATCCGTCATGCGGCCTGCGCCTCGTCGGCCCAGGGGTCCTGTCCCAGAGGCCAGGCGATTCCCATCGCCTGCGCCACCCGCAGCGCCGACAGCAGTCCGTCCTCGTGAAAGCCGTATCGCGTCCATGCCCCGGCATAATAGACCCCGCCGCGCCCCTGAATCGAGGGCAAACGAACCTGCGCCGCCATCGTGGCCGTATCGAATTGCGGATGCGCCATGAGCGCCTCGTCATGGATGCCGCGCGGCTCGGTTTCCGGATTCAGGGTCACGATCAGAGGGCTTTCCGTTTTCAGGTTCTGAAGCCGGTTCATCCAGTAGGACAGGCTGACCGGCTGGTGCGGGTCAGGCCGTCGCCGCGCCGTGATATAGTTCCAGGCAGCCCAGGCGGCGGGGCGTCGCGGCATGAAGGCCGGATCGCTGTGCAGCACCATCCGGTTGGGCTGCGTGCGAAACACCGACAGGACGGCCCGCTCCTCGGCGTCGGGATGATCCAGCATCTCCAGCGCCTGCGGGGCGTGGCAGGCAAAGACCGCGCGGTCGAAACGCTGGGGCCCGTGGGGGCTGACGACGGTGACGCCCTCCTTGTCCCGGATCACGCGGAAAACCGGCGCGGCCAGCGCGACGCGCGCCTTCAGCCGTGTCAGGATCGCATCGACATAGGCCCGCGCGCCGCCGGTCACGGTCAGCCAGTTCGGCTGCCCCGATGGCGACAGCAGACCGTGATTGTCGAAGAACCGCACGAAGCTGGCGGCCGGGAAATCCAGCATGGCGCGCGAGGGGGTGGACCAGATCGCCCCCGAGATTGGCAGCAGGAACATGTCGCGGAAATCCGCGCCCAGCCGCAATTCATCCAGCATCGCGCCCAGCGAATGACCGCTGGCGCCAAAGCGCGTCGCGTGGCGGAAGAAACGCAGGATGTCGCGCAGCATCAGCAGGTGGCGCGGATCGACGGCCCGCCGCCTCTGCGCGAACAGGGCCGCGGTGTTGCCGGTGCCGTATTCGTAGCGGCCATTCCCGAAACTGGCCGAGAAGGTCATGTCCGACGGCTCCAGCGCCACCCCCAGATGTTCCAGCAAAGGCACGAACAGCGGATAGGTGCGGCGGTTGCAGACGATGAAGCCGGTATCGACGCGGGCGCCCATCGCCTCGACCGTGCGGGTATGGCCGCCGGCACGAGGCTCGGCCTCGAAAAGGGTCACGTCATGATGCGAATCCAGAAGCCACGCGGTGCCAAGCCCGGATATGCCGCTGCCGATCACGGCGATACGGCGGCGGGGGCCCGGCAGGGCCGGCCGGGCTTCGCGGGGATGGGCAAGTCTGGTCACGAGGCTTCTCCTGCTGTCGGAACCAGACACGGCTGCCGGTGCGAAAATGGTGCAAGGCGCGCAGATTTTGCGATCCGTCGCAAAGCGGCCCTGCGCGCGACGATCCGGATTTTCCGGCCTCAGTCCAGCGGCTTCAGGCCGGCCTCGATCTGTGACCGGCGATCTTCCAGGAACGGCGGCAGCGACAGCGTCGTGCCCATCGTGTCGCGCGGCTCGTCGGCATCGAAGCCCGGTCCGTCGGTGGCAAGTTCGAACAGGTTGCCCGCCGGCTCGCGGAAATAGAGCGAACGGAAATAGAAGCGGTCGATCTCGCCCGACGTGGCGACGCGGGCGGCGCCGAGACGTTCGGCCCAGCCGCTTAGCGCAGCCTTGTCGGGCACGCGGAAGGCCACGTGATGCACGCCGCCCGCGCCAAGCCGTGCCCGGGGCAGGCCGGGCTGGACGGCGACATGCAGTTCCGCCGCCGCCCCGCCCGCCCCCATCTCGAAGACATGGACCTGCCCCGCGCCGTCGGGGGCGGGATAGTCGCGGACGCGGCGCATCTTCATCACTGTTCTCAGCAGGGCTTCGGTCGGGGCCAGTTCGGCCACCGAGATCGTGACCGGCCCCAGGCCGTGGATGCGGTGCTCGGCCGGAACCGGGCTGTCGGGCCAGGGCGTGCCCTCGGGGTCGGGCGCGGCGATCAGTCGCAGGCGCTGGCCTTCGTGATCTTCCAGATCCATCCCTGCGCGGCCGTCGATCAGGGTGACGCCACCATGCGGGACACCGCTGTCGCGCAGCCGCGAGGCCCAGTAATCCAGACCCGATTCGGCCACGCGCAGGCCGGTCAGGCTGATCGAATTGGTGCCGCGCCGGTCTTTTGCGGCCGGTAGATCGAAAAAGGTGATGTCGGTTCCCGGATTGCCCGCGCCGTCGGCGTAAAACAGATGATAGGCCGAGACATTGTCCTGATTGACCGTCTTCTTGACCCGGCGCAGGCCCAGGATCCGGGTGTAGAAGCGGTTGTTGCCGGGCGCGTCGGCGGTGATTGCCGTCAGATGGTGAAGTCCGGTCAGTTGCATGGGCTATTCCTCGGGTTTTCTCTCTGGCGCCCTGTCTGGCGGCCGGGGGCTTGTCCGCGCCGGGCGAAGGGCACAGGATGGTCCGGCCGCGATGAAACAGCGTCGGGCAAGGGGGTGATCATGCTGGTGGATCCGAATGCGCCGTTCTTCCGGCCGCTCTGGGTGCGTGTCCTCTGTGTCATTCTGCCGCTGATCTGGGCGGTGGTCGAGCTGCGGTCGGGCGCAGTGTTCTGGGCGATCCTGTTCGGCGCGGCGGGGTTGTATCTTGGGTTCGAATTGTTCCTGCGCCGCAAGGGCGATTAGCGGGATAACCCCGGGGCGCCCTCGATCCAGGCAAAACCGTTGGCGGGCAGCGACAGGATCCCCTCGCCCAGCATGGCCGAGGATGGACCGGTCAGGGCCGTGGCGTCGGTTTTCAGCCGAACCGGCCTTGCCGACAGGTTGAAGACACATGTCACGGCCTGTCCCTCGTGATCGCGGCGGAAGGCAAGGATCGGCTCGGCCAGCTCCAGAAACTCGGTCCTGCCCCATCGCAGCGCCGGCGTGGCCTTGCGAAACGCGATGATCGCGCGATAGGCGGCCAGCACGCTGTCATTGTCGGCCTGCTGGCCCGCGACTGCGCGCGCGGCCTGCGGTTCCTTGACCGGCAGCCAGGGGATCCCGGTCGAGAAGCCCGCATTGGCCTGCGTCCTGTCCCAGACCATCGGCGTGCGGCAGCCGTCGCG
>DBFD01000020.1:5369-20547 GCA_002294185.1 Paracoccus sp. UBA889 | reverse complement strand
ATTCCCCACTGCTGCCTCCCGTAGGAGTCTGGGCCGTGTCTCAGTCCCAGTGTGGCTGATCATCCTCTCAAACCAGCTATGGATCGTCGGCTTGGTAGGCCGTTACCCCACCAACTACCTAATCCAACGCGGGCTAATCCTTTGGCGATAAATCTTTCGTCCCCCGTATCCACTACGAAGGACCACATACGGTATTAAACCCAGTTTCCCGGGACTGTTCCGTACCAAAGGGCATATTCCCACGCGTTACTCACCCGTCCGCCGCTAAACCCGAAGGCTTCGCTCGACTTGCATGTGTTAGGCCTGCCGCCAGCGTTCGTTCTGAGCCAGGATCAAACTCTCAAGTTGAAAAGCGCCGAAACGCTTGTCCTTGACGTCGAACCTTGCACATCTGCCATCCGGCCCCGAAAGACCGGATGATCATCTGTTCATCGTCCTCACTCGCGTGAGCCGACAAACAGTGAAGCTGACACCTGGATCATCGGGAAAAACCCTACCAGGCCGATATGCAAGATGTCCTGTCGTTCAGACCAGACCGCCCGCATATCCCTTCATCATAACAATCATGTCAAAAAGCACCGAAACAACAATCACCGAAGACGCGCCACTCTCACGACGCCCCAACGGCCATCCATCCCGGATAATCTCCCGAAACCCCAAAGCCAAAACCCGAAGCCCCGAACCAGTCAAACCCTCAGGCCCGATCGGTGAAGGCGTATCTACGGATCACAAAACAAAGGTGCAAGAGGAAATTCGCAAAAAAACTGCCCTGCGCGTCAATTTCCTGCCAAGGGCCTGTTTCGAAAACCTTCTTCAGGCCCTTGCCGGTCTTGCGCGCGCCAGCGGTCTCTTGATCACGACCCGCAGGCCGAGAAGCAACAGAATCACCAGAAGCCAGAAGGTCGGCGTGACCGGAAAGGTCTTCAGCGACCAGATCCAGTGCAGGGCGACGAGCGGCGCGGCGACATAGACCAGCTTGTGCAGATTGCGCCAGCCTTGCGCGCCCATGCGCCGGATCGACAGGTTGTTCGATGTCACTGCCAGCGCCGTCAGCAGCGTGAACGCCACCATTCCGAACAGCAGATAGGGCCGCTTCACGATATCGCGGGCCATCTGCGCCCAGAGAAACCCCATGTCCAGCGCCAGCCAGGACAGGACATGCAGGCCCGCATAGGTGAAACAGATCAGCCCAAGCGCGCGGCGAAACCGCATCAGACTGATTCCCGCGATCCGCAGCAGCGGCGTGACCGCAAGGCTGGCGATCAGGAAATAGAGCGCGGTCCGGCCCAGGCGATATTCGATGTCGCGAACCGGGTCGATGCCCAGTCCGCCGAAGAACGTATCCGACACCAGCAAAGCAAGCGGGATCATGCCCCCCAGCCACACGACCCAGACCGGCAGTCGGCGCAGTGCATCATTGATTTTTCTGCGCATCAGAAGTTCTTCTTGAGATCCATGCCGGAATACAGCGATGCAACCTGATCGGCATAGCCGTTGAACATCAGCGTTTCCTCACGTCCGGCGAACAGTCCGGCACCGATGCGCCGCTCGGATGCCTGCGACCAGCGGGGATGGTCGACATTCGGGTTCACATTGGCGTAAAACCCGTATTCGTTGGGCTGACTTGCATTCCAGGTGGCATAGGGCTGGCTGTCGGACAGGGTGATCCTGACGATCGACTTGATCGACTTGAACCCGTATTTCCATGGCACGACCAGCCGGATCGGAGCCCCGTTCTGGTTCGGCAGCGGGTCGGAATACAATCCGGTCGCCAGAATCGCCAGCGGGTGCATCGCCTCGTCGAGCCGCAGTCCCTCGCGATAGGGCCAGTCAAGGATCGGATAGCGCAGACCGGGCATGTTGTCGGGCTGCGTCACCGTCTCGAAGGCGACGAATTTCGCCGAGGGCTGGATCCCGGCCCTGTTCAGCACCGAAGCCAGCGGCACGCCGATCCAGGGAATGACCATCGACCAGCCCTCGACGCAGCGCAGCCGGTAGATGCGTTCCTCAAGCGTGTTCTCGGGCGCAAGATCCTCGACACCGTAAGAGCCGGGGCGATCCACCAGACCGCCGATCTCGACCGACCAGGGATCGGTTTTCAGCCCGCCGGCATTGCGGGCGGGATCCTCCTTGCCGGTGCCGAATTCATAGTAATTGTTGTAATTTGTAATTTCTTCCAGCGTGTTGGGCTTTTCGTCGGTCGACAACCCGGACGGCTTGCCGCTTAGCGCCAGCGCCGGCGAGGCGGACAGAGCCGCGGCAGTCGCGATGAATGCACGCCGATCCAGCCAGTGGGCCTTCGGTGTCACGTCTGACCATGTAAGTTTCATGTTCTTCCTCCGATCCGTCTTGTGCCTGGCAGCCTTGCACACCCGACCTAGACATAGTCACGATGCGGCGGGCCGAAAATGCGCATCACATTCCCATTACCCTTCGTTCCGGCGATACCGCCCGTTACGGCACGAGCGATGACAAGCAGGTGATCGCAGGCGTCGCAGGCGGACAAGAAGCCGGACAGGATCAACGCGGATGCGCCGATGTTTCCCTGCAACGGACGGGAATCCGCCTGTCAGGCAAAGCACGGGCGGCACGCGGTGATGGGCCGCGTGGCGCGGCCTCAGCTCTCGGCGATCTGTCGCAGGAAGGCCGGACCGAAGCGATTCAGGCGCGCGGCATCCAGATGGCGCGACAGGGCAGCCTGGTCCGCGGGGCGAGATTCGGCGATGCGGCGCAGTTGCGCGGTCGAACAGGACAGCGGCTTTTCGGTTCCATCCTCGCCGCGCGTCAGCCGGTTCTGCGCCGCGACCAGACGGTCGAACAGGATGCCCTCGGGCCGGCCCGCCAGCGCCCGGCGGTGGGGATGCATGTCCGGCTGATCGCCTGCGATCACCGACAGGAATTCGGTGCCATAGCTTTCCAGCTTCTTCGCCCCGACCCCGCTGACCCGCGCCATCTGGTCCAGATCCTGAGGACGCAGGCGGGCCATCTCGATCAGCGTGCGGTCGGGGAAGATGACATAGGCAGGCACGCGGGCGGCCTCGGCCAGCGCGCGGCGCCGGGCCTTCAGCGCCGACAGAAGCGGCTCATCCTCTTCGTCGACCTGCGTGCGCAGGACATTGGCGCCCCTGGCCCGCAGGGTCGTGTCATGACGCAGAGTTACGCTGTCCTCGCCGCGCAGAACCGGATGGGCGGCGTCGGTCAGGAACAGAGCCCCGTGGCGTTCCGGATCGGGGCGGCACAGATCCAGGCCCATCATCTGCCGGAAGATCGCCTGCCACTGGCCACGCGAATGATCGCGACCGACACCGAAGGTCGGCAGCTTGTCGTGGCCGCGTTCGCGAACCTTTTCGGTCGTGTGTCCGGTCAGGATGTCGATCAGGTGCCCCGCGCCGAACCATTCACCGGTGCGCAGCATCGCCGACAGCGCCATGCGCACCGCCTGCGTGCCGTCGAACAGCCGGGGCGGGGTCAGGCACAGATCGCAATTGCCGCAATCCGCCTGCATGTCCTCGCCGAAATAGGCCAGCAGGCGGCGGCGGCGGCAGCCTGTCGCCTCGGCCAGACCCAGCAGCGCGTTCAGCCGCGCGTGATCGGCCCCCTTGCGATCATTGGCGGCCAGCCCCTCATCGACCTGCGCACGACGCAGGCGAATGTCGTCGGGACCGTAGAGGGTCAGCGTCTCGGCCGGATCGCCGTCGCGACCGGCGCGGCCGATTTCCTGATAATAGGCCTCGATGGATTTCGGCAGGTCGGCATGGACCACCCAGCGGATGTCGGGCTTGTCGATGCCCATGCCGAAGGCGACCGTCGCGCAGACGATCAGGCCGTCTTCCTGCTGGAACCGGCTTTCGACCCGACGGCGCAGATCGGCTTCCATACCGCCGTGATAGGCGACCGCGCTGTGGCCTTGGTCATTCAGCGCCTGCGCCAGCGTCTGGGTCCGGGCGCGGCTGGCACAATAGACGATGCCCGATTGTCCGCGCCGTGCGGCAACGAAGGTCAGCAATTGCTTGCGCGGGCTGTCCTTGGGCTGAAAGGCCAGCCGGATATTGGGGCGGTCGAAGCCGCGCAGGAAGGTGACGGGTTCGGCGCCGTCGAACAGGCGGGTCACGATCTCGGCCCGCGTCTCGGCATCGGCGGTCGCCGTGAAGGCCGCCAAAGGCACGCCCAGCATGCGCTTCAATTCGCCGATGCGCAGGTAATCGGGCCGGAAGTCGTGACCCCACTGGCTGACGCAATGCGCCTCGTCCACGGCGATGGCGGTGACGCCCGCCCGGCGCAGCAGATTGATCGCCCCGCCCGAGGCCAGCCGTTCCGGCGCCATGTAGAGCAGTTTCAGTTCGCGCCGTTCCAGCGCCGCCAAGACCGCATCGGTTTCGTCCTGCGTATTGCCGCTGGTCAGCGCGCCGGCCGGCACGCCCGCTGCGGTCAGCGCGCGAACCTGATCGCGCATCAGGGCGATCAGCGGCGAGATGACGACCGTTGCGCCGTCGCGCATCAGCGCGGGCAATTGATAGCACAGCGACTTGCCGCCGCCGGTCGGCATGATCGCCAGAACCTCGCGGCCTTGGGCCACGGCCTCGACGATCTCGCCCTGGCCGGGTCGAAAGCCGTCAAAGCCCCAGACCTGCCTCAGAAGATCGTCGGCGGGCACGTCCCTGGGCATCACATGCCGTAGAAGAAGCCGGCATTGTTGGCCAGGGCGCGTTGCAGGATGATGATGATGATGAACACGACCAGCGGCGCCAGATCCAGCCCGCCGGTATTGGGCAGGATGTTGCGGATCGGACGGTAGAGAGGTTCCAGAAGCCGGTTCAGCCCGTCCCAGATCTGCGCGACCAGCGGCTGGCGCAGGTTCAGAACCTGAAAATTGATCAGCCAGGACATGATGATGTGGACGATCATCACGAACCACACCACTTGCAGGATCAGTTGCAAGGCCTCGTACAGCGTTCCCATTGTGCCCTCGTCGTCGCGGTCCGGACCTCTATGCAGGTGCCGGCACCGGCGTGCAACCCGGTTGCCGCAGCGTTCGGGTTGACGATGCCGCCGGGCCGGGCCACGCCCGGCCCTGCCCGGCAACAGAAGGGGGCCCGATGTATCCGCTGATCCGTTTCGCCAAGGAGATGATCAAGTTCCGCGGCGCGCCGCCGCTTGGACCGATGGACGCGCATGTCTCGACCCATCGCTGCTGGCCATGGGATCTGGATCCCTGGATCGAGTTGAACAACGGCCGCACCCTGACCCTGTACGACCTGGGCCGGATCTCGCTGGCTTCCCGCACCGGGCTGGTGCCGGTTCTGCGCGAGAAAGGCTGGGGGATCACCGTCGCCGGAAACTCGACCCGCTACCGGCGGCGAATCCGCGCCTTCGAGAGGTTCACGATGATCTCGCGCATGGTCGGCTGGGATGATCGCTTCATCTACATGGATCAGTCCATGTGGAAGGGATCCGAATGCTGCAATCAGGTGCTGATCCGTTCAGCGGTGACATCCCGGCAGGGGATCGTCCCCCCGCCGCGGCTGATGCAGGCGCTTGGCCATCCGGTCGGCAGCCCCGACCTGCCCGGCTGGGTGCAGGCCTGGATCGACGCCGATGCGGCACGGCCCTGGCCGCCGCTGGTTCCCGACGGCACGAAAGGTGACTTGCCAGTCTGACCCGCCTCGGGCCTTATGGCGAAAAAGCGACCGGGGGACGAGATGGACCGCAAGCGGATCTGGGGCTGGTGGTTTTTCGACTGGGCCAGCCAGCCCTATGCCACGCTGCTGCTGACCTTCGTCTTCTCGATCTATTTCGCCGAGATCGCGAAAAGCCATTTCATCGCCCTGGGCGACGGCGTGACGCTGGCGGGGGCGCGTGCGCAGGCGTTGTGGGGTTACGGTCTGTCGGTCAGCGGCGTCGTGATCGCGGTTCTGGCGCCGATCCTGGGGGCGGTGGCCGACACCTCGGGACGCCGGATGCCCTGGGTCTGGCTGTTCTCGGCGCTGTATGTCCTGGGCGCCGCGGGGCTGTGGTTCGTGGTCCCCGAACAGCCGCCGCTGATCGCCGCGGTCACGCTGTTCGGCATCGGCCTGATCGGCATGGAATTCGCCACCATCTTCACCAATGCCATGTTGCCCGGCCTTGCCCCGCGCAACGAGATCGGGCGCCTGTCCGGGTCGGGCTTTGCCTTCGGCTATGTGGGCGGCGTCGTCGCGCTGACGCTGATGCTGGCCCTGTTCGCCGAAACGCCGTCGGGCCGGACGCTGGCCGGGATCGCGCCGCTTTTCGGTCTGGATCCCGAGACCCGCGAGGGGACGCGCTTTGTCGGGCCTTTCGTGGCGATCTGGTATGCCATCTTCATGGTGCCGTTCTTCCTGTGGGTCCGCGAGCCGCGCGGGCCGCGCGCAAGAATCAGGCTGGGCGCCGCGATGCGCGATCTGGGACGGCTGATCGGCAGCCTGCGCCATCGCCGCAGCCTGGCGGCCTGGCTGGTCTCGTCGATGCTGTCGCGCGACGCGCTGAACGCGCTATACGGTTTCGGCGGCGTCTATGCCGGCACCGTGCTGGGCTGGCCGGTCTTTCTGGCGGGTATCTTCGGCGTGGTCAGCGCCGTCTCGGCCGCGATCATCAGTTGGCTCGGCGGGCGCGCCGACCGACGCTGGGGCCCGCGCCCGGTCATCGCGGCCTGCATGCTGATCCTGATCGCGGTCTGCATCGTGATCATCAGCATGGATCGCGACACCTTCCTTGGCATGGCGGTGCCGGACGGCCCGGTCGTGGCCGGGCTGCGCCTGCCCGATGCGATCTTCTTTCTGTGTGGGGCGCTGATCGGCGGCGCGGGCGGCGCGCTGCAAGCGGCCAGCCGCACGATGATGGTCCGCCACACCACCGCGGACAAGGCGACAGAAGGCTTTGGCCTCTATGCGCTTTCGGGCAAGGCCACCGCGTTCCTGGCGCCGTTCCTGATCGCGACGGTCACCGATCTGACCGGCAATCAGCGCATCGGCATCTCGCCCCTGATCGCGATGTTTCTTCTGGCGCTGGTTCTGCTAGGCTGGGTCAAACCCGAAGGAGAGGCAAAGCAGTGATCCGCAAGTTCCTGACCGCAGCCGCCCTGTTGGCAGGGCTTGCCGCACCGCTGTCGGCCCAGTCGCTGGCCAAGGACGTGTTCGGCAACTTCCGCGGCGCCTCGCAAGGCCCGCCGGTATCGATCGGCTATTATTCCAAGGGCTGCGGCCAGGGCTTCGCGCAACTGCCCGAGTCCGGGCCAAGCTGGCAGGCCATGCGACTGTCGCGCAACCGCAACTGGGGCCATCCCGAACTGGTCGATTTCCTGATCGGCCTGTCCCGCGTTGCACAGCAGGCCGGCTGGCGCGGCCTCTATATCGGCGACATGAGCCAGCCTCGCGGCGGGCCGATGACCTCGGGCCATGCCAGCCATCAGATCGGGCTGGACGCCGATGTCTGGATGCTGCCGCCCTCCTCGCTGGCGCTGAGCCCGGCGCAGCGGGAACGCATCTCCTCGGCTTCGGTCGTGGCCAGGGGCGGCACGGCGCTGTCGCCGAATTTCAACGGCGGGCACATGACGATCCTGCGCGCCGCGGCCCGCGATCCGCGGGTCGAGCGGATCTTTACCGACCCCGTGGTCAAGGTCGCGATGTGCCAGTTGGAAAAGGGCGACCGAAGCTGGCTGCGCAAGATCCGGCCCCTGAACGGGCATGAATCCCACTTCCATGTCCGGCTTGACTGTCCGCCCGGCTCGATCTGTCAGGATCAGGAACCGCCGCCCCCGGGCGATGGTTGCGCCGAGGCTGCCGAATGGATCAGGAACCGGATCGACCCCAGCCGCGTGAAACCCGCCCCGCCCGATCCGAATTACCGCCATCCCCGCACCTATCGCATGGCCGAGTTGCCTGCCCAATGCCGCACCGTCGCCGGCGCGCGCTAGGCGCCATCCTGTCCGTCCTGCTGATCACGGCCGGCGCCCCCGCGCCGGCCGTGACGCTGGATTACATCGGAACCTATGTCTGGTCGGGCACCGAAGGCAGTTTCGGCGGCTTTTCCGGGCTGGAGATCAGTGCCGACGGGTCCGGCTTCAACGCCCTCAGCGACCGCGCCTGGCTGTATTGGGGCAGCGTCGAACGCGACGCGCAGGGCCGCATCCGGGGCATGAATGTCGCCGGGCGCGCCCATCTGAAGGACAGCAAGGGACAACCGCTGAAGCCGGGCTATCTGGGCGACAGCGAGGGCTTGGCGATCGCGCGCGACAGCAGCATCTGGGTCAGTTTCGAAGGTCTGGACCGGATCGCCAGCTATGCCGATCCCGATGCGCCCGCGACCCGCCGGCCCTTGCCGCCGAAACTGCCCGACTTCCGCACCAATTCGGGGATGGAGGCGCTGGCTGTTCGCGATGACGGATTGCTGGTCGCGATCGTCGAACGATCCTCGCGCAAGGACCGGCCGTTTCCGGTCCTGGGTTTCCGCGACGGCAAATGGAGCCGCCTGGGCACGATCCGCCGGGATCCGCGCTGGCTGATGACCGGCGCGGATTTCGGCCCCGACGGGATGCTTTACATACTGGAGCGCGATTTTCGCGGCCTCTTCGGGTTCGTCTCGCGCGTGCGCCGGATGCGGCTGACCGCCGAGGGCCCGAAGGACGAGGAAATCCTGCTGACCACGCGACCGCTGCAATATGACAACCTCGAGGGGATCTCGGTCTGGGACGACGGACAGGGAATCCGGCTGACGATGATTTCGGACGACAATTTCCTGATCGTGCAGAGAACGGAACTGGTCGAATATCGGTTGCGAAACTGACCGGGAAAGGGGACCTCGCCGGCCCCCTCTTGGCCTGCGGCCAATTCACCCCCGCAGGTATTTGCAAAGAGCGCGAGGAGTTTGTCGAACCCTGGGTGCGATGGCGACCGGCCGCGGTTGCGAGCGCGCCGAATTGACAGCACCCGCCGGCCCGGCGTATGGCCGCGTTGTTCCGCGCCGCGGAGCCGAGTTGTCCGCAACCTTGTAAAACGGAACATCATTCATGACCCGCTATCTGCCCGGCGTGATCGCCATGGCCGCCATCGTCGTGGCCTCGAATATCCTGGTCCAGTTCGTCATCGGAGACTGGCTGACCTGGGGCGCCTTCACCTATCCCTTCGCCTTTCTCGTCACCGATGTGATGAACCGTGTCTACGGCGCGGCGGCCGCGCGCCGGGTGGTGCTGGCCGGTTTCCTGGTGGGGGTGATCTGTTCGCTGGCCGCAGCGGGCCTTGACAGGACCACGCTGCGCATCGCCCTGGGATCGGGCACGGCCTTCATCGTCGCGCAAACGCTGGACATCGCCATTTTCGATGCCCTGCGCGGCGGGCGCTGGTGGACGGCGCCGCTGGCATCCTCGCTGGTCGGATCGGCGCTGGATACGGCCCTGTTCTTCAGCATCGCATTTTCGGCCATCCTGCCGGCGGACGGCAATACCGTCTGGGCCAACGAGGCGGTTCCGCTGCTTGGTCAAGGACCGATCGGTCCGCTGTGGATTTCGCTGGCAAGTGCCGATTGGCTGGTCAAACTTGGACTGGCGCTACTGGCCCTTGTGCCATTCCGGCTGATTGTCCGCAATTTGTTGAGGCACCCCCAAGAAATCTGATTGACAGAATCTCGATCTGTGGCACCCTTCCCCTTGCAACGGCAACACATTGAAAGGAGGTGGTCCAGTGTCGAGAGTGATATTGGAGAGAGGTGTCGGAACAGTCAGGGGGGCCGTGGCCTAGGGGCAGCCCCCTGGGTCGTAAACCCTGATTGGGACCGGACGGATTCTAGCCATCCCTAACCGGGCCATCTCCGTGGAACTCGCGGGCCGTCTGATCTGGGCGGCCCGTTTCCGGTGCCGGCGCGCGAAGCGGGCCTTCACCGCGCATCGTGAGACGATGCCGAAAAGGGCGCAGCCGAGGATCAGGCCGCGCCCTTTTGTTGTCGCAGGGGCGGCGGCGCCGATCACATTCTCTCGATCGCGATGGCGATGCCTTGGCCGCCGCCGATGCACATGGTGATGAGGGCTTTCGCGCCGCCGGTCCGGTCCAGTTCGGACAGCGCCTTGACGGTCAGGATGGCCCCTGTTGCTCCGACGGGATGGCCCAAGGCGATGGCGCCGCCATTCGGGTTCACCCGCCCCGGGTCAAGCCCCAGCCCCTCGTTGACCGCCAAGGCTTGCGCGGCGAATGCCTCGTTCGATTCGATCACGTCGAAATCGGCGACTTTCAGCCCGGTGCGCGCCAGCAATGCCCGAACCGCCGGGATCGGGCCGATTCCCATGACGTCGGGCCGGACGCCCGCGACCGCGTAGCCCAGGATCCGGGCGCGCGGGGTCAGGCCCGCGGCCCGCGCCGCATCCGCCCGCGCCAGCACCAGCGCCGCCGCACCGTCATTGATGCCGCTGGCATTGCCTGCGGTCACGGTGCCCTCCTTGCGGAACACCGGTTTCAGGCTGGCCAGCCGGTCGAGATCGGTTTGCTTCGGGTGTTCGTCGGTATCGAAGACCGCGACTCCCTGGCGGGTCTTGACCTCGATCGGCACGATCTGGTCGCGAAAATGCCCCGCCGCGATGGCCGACGCGGCACGGCGCTGCGATTCCAGGGCGAATTCGTCCTGCGCCTGACGGCCGATCCCGTGTTCGGCGGCGACGTTTTCCGCCGTCACGCCCATATGGCCCGTGCCCATCGGGCAGGTCAGCGCCCCGGTCATCATGTCCAGCATCACCTGATCACCCATCTTCGCGCCGAACCGGGCCGAGGGCACGGCGTAGGGTGACCGGCTCATGCTTTCGGCGCCGCCCGCGATGGCGAAATCGGCGTCACCCAGCATCAGCGCCTGCGCGGCCGAGACGATGGCCTGCGCACCCGATCCGCACAGCCGGTTCACGTTCATCGCGGGCGTGGTGTCGGGTATCCCCGCCTCCAGCATCGCGACGCGTGACAGATACATGTCGCGCGGCTCGGTATTGATCACATGGCCGAAGACGACCTGCCCGATCCGGTCGGGAGCGATGCCGGCGCGCTCGATCACGGCGCGGGTGACGGTTGCTGCCAGCCGGATCGGCGCAATCGCGGCAAGGCTGCCGCCAAAGGTGCCGATGGCGGTGCGCGCGCCGGACAGGATGACGATATCGGATTCGGCCATGGTTTCCCCCTTGCTGATCATTCCGCAGCATAGGAGTCTCCGGCCGCACGGCAATCGTCGTTGCGGCGGGCCGGGATACGACGTTGCGGCGCGAGGACCGCGCACCTAGTCTGGAACCAGCCTCAACCGCCGGACCACAAGCCGATGCAAGCCCCCCTTCCCCGGATCAAGCTGCGCCTGGAATATGGCCATGCTCTGACGCTGGGTCCGGGCAAGATGCAGCTTCTGGTGCTGATCGACCATCACGGCTCGATCGCCGCCGCCGGCCGCGACATGGGAATGAGCTACAAGCGCGCCTGGTCGCTGGTCGAGGAAATGAACGCGGGCTTCACCCTGCCGGTGGTGGACAGCAGCCGTGGCGGACCGGGCGGCGGCGGCGCGGTGCTGACCCAGACCGGGCACGCCGTCATCCGGCATTTCCGGGCGCTGGAGACGTTGCTGGACCAGGCCGGCGCGCGGGACCTGCAGGCGCTTGGCCGGCTGCTGGCCGATCGCGACTAGCAGGCGATCACCACGGCCGTCTGCCATTCCCCGCATTTCCGCATCAGCGCATCGGGCAGGGGCCGATCCACGAAGACCGTGTCAAGATCGGACATCGAGATGATTCGCACCGGCGCGGATCGTTCCAGCTTGCTGATATCGGTCACCAGAAAACATTTCCGGGCCAGCCCGGCGATGGCGCGGCTGACCCGGACCTCGGCCATGTCGAAATCCAGAAGATCGCCATCGGCATCCAGCGCCGAGGCGCCGATGATGGCGTAGTCGGGTTTGAACTGGGCCATGAATTCGGTTGTCAGATCGCCGACCAGCCCCCCGTCGCTGCGCCGCAGCGCCCCGCCCGCGACCACGATTTCGCAACTGTCGTTGCCGACGAGGATATTGGCAACGTTCATGTTGTTGGTGATGACGGTCAGGTTGCGATGACCCAGCAATTCGCGGGCAACGGCCTCGGTCGTGGTGCCGAGATTGATGATGATCGAGGAATTGTCGGGAATCCGCGCCGCGCAGGCCCGGGCAATGGCGGCTTTCGCATCCTCGTGCATCCGCCGCCGCTCGGCATAGCCGATATTGCTGACGCCGCTGCGCATGACCGCGCCGCCATGGATCCGGTCCAGCATCCCGTGATCGGCCAGTTCGCCCAGATCGCGGCGAATGGTCTGCAAGGTCACGTCGAAACGTTCGGCCAGTTCCTCGACGCCGACGCGGCCGGACGCACGAGCGATCTCCAGGATCTCCATCTGGCGAATGTTCATGGCCACGACCCCCTCTTTCGTTTACGGAAAGATGATGTGCGCTTCTTGTCAATACGAAAGTAAATCGCGCATCCGCGAAAATTCCCGTTGACAGTTTGCACGAAGCCGTGATCACCTGACCCGGCTTTGGGAGGAGCCTCATGCCGGAGATCACCGACCTTTTCATCATCGGCGGCGGCATCAATGGCTGCGGAATCGCGCGCGACGCGGCGGGCCGCGGTCTGTCGGTCCGGCTGGCCGAGATGGGCGACCTGGCGCAGGCGACCAGCTCCAAATCCACCAAGCTGTTTCACGGCGGGCTGCGCTATCTGGAATATCTCGAAATCCGGCTGGTCCGCGAGGCGCTGCGCGAACGCGAGGTTCTGCTGCGCGCCATGCCCCATATCAGCTGGCCGATGCGCTTCGTGCTGCCGCTGGACCCGAAGATGACGTTTGAATCGGACACGCCCGTCAGCCGCGCGCTGTCCCTGGCGATGCCGTGGAACCGCGGGCACCGGCCGAACCTGCTGATCCGGGCGGGGCTGTTTCTCTATGATCATCTGGGCGGTCGGAAGATCCTGCCCCCCACCAGCACCCTGTCGCTGAAGGATACGCCCGAAGGGGCACCGCTGCAGGACCGGCTGGAGCGGGCCTACGAATACAGCGATTGCTGGGTGGACGATGCGCGGCTGGTGGCGCTGAACGCGCGCGACGCGGCCATGCGCGGGGCCGGGATCATGGTCGGCGCCAAGGTCGCCGAGGCTGCGCGTGAAGACGATTTGTGGCGCGTGACGCTGGAAGACGGACGCGCCTTCCGCGCCCGGGCGCTGGTCAATGCGGGCGGGCCGTGGGTCGGCCAGGTGATCCGCGACGTGGCGCACCTGCCCTCGACCGAGACGGTGCGCCTGGTGCGCGGATCCCACATCGTCGTGCCAAGGCTGTATGACCACGACAAGGCATATTTCTTTCAGGGCGCCGATGGCCGGATCATCTTTGCGATTCCCTATGAGCAGCGATTCACCCTGATCGGCACCACCGACCGCGATCACCAGGGCAGCCCGCTAGAGGCCGAATGCACCCCCGAGGAACAGGAATACCTGTGCGGCTTCGCCTCGGACTATTTCGCACGGCCGGTGACGCGCGACCAGATCGTCTGGACCTATTCCGGGGTCCGGCCGCTCTACGACGATGGCGCCAAATCAGCCACCGCGGCGACGCGCGACTATGTGCTGTCGCTGGATCAGGCCGGCGCGCCCTGCCTGAACGTCTTTGGCGGCAAGATCACCACTTATCGCCGGCTGGCCGAGCACGCGATGGAACGGCTGGCGCCGCACTTTCCGCGGGCCCGTTCGGCCTGGACGGCCGGTGCGCCCCTGCCCGGCGGAGATTTCCCGGTCGATGGCGTGGCCGGCCTGATCGCGGATCTGCGCGCGGCCTATCCGTTTCTGGATCAGGACCGGGCCGCGCGGCTGGTCCGGGCCTACGGGACCGAGGCCTGGACCATGCTGGGCACGGCAAAGGCTGCGGCCGATCTTGGCCGCGATTTCGGCGCCGGCCTGACCGAAACCGAGGTCGGCTGGTTGATGGACAAGGAATTCGCGCGTCGCGCCGAGGATGTCATCTGGCGGCGCAGCAAGCTGGGCCTGCAGATGAACGCAGACCAGATCGCCGAACTGGAGGGCTGGATGGGCCAGAAAAGGGCAGCCGCATGACGCTGGAACTGCGCGGCATCTCCAAAACGGTCGGCGGACGGGTGCATATCCATGCCACCGACCTGGTCCTGCAACCGGGCAGCATGAACGTGCTTCTGGGTCCGACTCAGGCCGGAAAGACAACGCTGATGCGATTGATGGCGGGCCTGGACCGTCCGGCGCAAGGCCGCGTCTTCTGGAATGGCGATGACGTGACCGACCAGCGTGTGCAGGACCGCAAGGTGGCGATGGTCTATCAGCAATTCATCAATTATCCGTCCATGTCGGTCTATGAAAACATCGCCTCGCCCCTGCGGCTGATGCGCGTGAAGCGGGACGAGATCGACCGGCGGGTGAAGCAAACCGCCGAGATGATGCGCCTGACGCCCTTGCTGGATCGGCGGCCGCTGGAATTGTCTGGCGGCCAGCAGCAGCGCTGCGCGTTGGCGCGTGCGCTGGTCAAGGATGCGGGCCTGGTGCTGCTGGACGAGCCGCTGGCCAATCTGGACTACAAGCTGCGCGAGGAATTGCGCGTCGAGATCCCCCGCATCTTCGAGGAATCCGGCGCCATCTTCGTCTATGCCACGACCGAACCCGAGGAAGCCCTGCTGCTGGGCGGCAATACCGCGACATTATGGGAAGGCCGGATCACGCAATTCGGCCCCACGCCACAGGTCTATCGCCAGCCCGCCGACGCTGTGACCGCAAGGGTCTTTTCGGACCCGCCGATGAATTTCAAGCCCGTCTCGGTCCGGGGCGGGGTGGCCGGGATCCACGACGCGACCTGGCAGGTCGATCTGCCCGACGGCGACTATCTGGCGGGATTCCGACCGTCGCACCTGTCGCTGCACGAACGGCCTGGCGCGATGCCGCTGTCCACCGTCCTGGAGACGACCGAGATCACCGGCGCGCAGACCTTCCTGCATCTGCGCCACGGGCCCGATCGCTGGGTCGGGCTGGTCAACGGCGTGCACAAGCGCGATCATGGGCAGGCGCTGACGGTCTGGCTGGATCCGGCGCATGTCTATCTGTTCAACACCGATGGCGGGCTGGCGCGCGGCGCCGCCTATGCGGCGGCGGCATGAGGGCATGAGGGCATGA
>DBFD01000020.1:0-4991 GCA_002294185.1 Paracoccus sp. UBA889 | reverse complement strand
GATCCGTCCGGCGACGCGGACTGGGCGCTGAAGCCGATGAACCTGACATGGCGCGACGGCGGCGCCTACGCGCTTCTGGGCAGTTCCGGCTGCGGAAAATCGACCCTGCTGAACATCATATCCGGGCTGCTGGTCCCCTCGCAGGGCCGCGTCCTGTTCGGCGAGACGGACGTGACCGGCCTGCCCACGCTTGATCGCAACATCGCGCAGGTGTTTCAGTTCCCGGTCGTCTACGACACCATGTCGGTGCGGCAGAACCTGGCCTTTCCGCTGAAGAATCGCGGCCTGGCCGAGGATGTGATCAAGTCGCGCGTCGCCGAGGTGGCCGAGATGATCGGCATGACCGACGTGCTGGACCGCCGCGCCCGCGGTCTGACCGCAGATGCCAAGCAGAAGATCAGCCTCGGGCGCGGCATGGTCCGCCAGGATGTGAACGCGATCCTGTTCGACGAGCCGCTGACCGTGATCGACCCGCACATGAAATGGGAATTGCGCACCCAGCTGAAGGATCTGCATCGCCGTTTCGGCCATACGATGATCTATGTCACCCACGACCAGACCGAGGCCCTGACCTTCGCCGATCAGGTCGTGGTGATGTATGACGGCCGGGTGGTTCAGGCCGGAACCCCGCAGGCGCTGTTCGACGCGCCCGAACATACCTTCGTCGGCTATTTCATCGGCTCGCCCGGCATGAACCTGCTGGATGCGCGGGTCGAGGGCGCGACGGCGCAGGTGGCGGGCGTGCCGATCGCGCTGGCGCGGGGCTATGGGCCGCTATCGGGCAGGATCCGGATCGGCATCCGCCCCGAATTCATGCGCCTCGGCACCGGCTGCGAGGGCCTGCCCTTCATGCTGCACCGGATCGAGGATGTGGGCAATCACCGGATCGTGCGCGGCCATGTCGAAGGCGCCGCGGTCAACGTCATCGTCCCCGAGGGCCAGCCCATTCCCGCCGGGGCGGACCGGATCATCCCCGATCCCGCCTTCATCCATGTCTATGCCGATGACTGGCGCGTCGATCCGGCCGCCGTGGAAAGGGCCGCCTGATGGAAAAACCCCTCAACAACCGCGCCTGGCTGCTGGTTCTGCCGGTCCTTGCGCTGGTCGCCTTCTCGGCGGTGCTGCCGCTGATGACGGTGGTGAATTACTCGTTCCAGGATACGTTCGGCGGCAACCAGTTCTTCTGGGCGGGCCTCGAATGGTTCGACGAGACGATTCGCTCGGACCGCGTCCGCGCGGCCCTTGGCCGGCAGATCCTGTTCTCGGCGATCATCCTCGCCATCGAGATTCCGCTGGGCATCTTCGTGGCGCTGAACATGCCGAAAAAGGGCGTCTGGGCCTCTTTCTGCCTGGTGCTCATGGCGCTTCCGCTGCTGATCCCGTGGAACGTGGTCGGCACGATCTGGCAGGTCTTCGGCCGCGTCGATATCGGCCTTCTGGGCTATACGCTGTCGAAACTGGGCATCGACTACAATTATGTGAACGACGCCTTCGATGCGTGGATTACGGTGATCGTGATGGATGTCTGGCACTGGACCAGCCTGGTCGCACTGCTGTGCTATGCCGGGCTGCAATCCATCCCCGACGCCTATTATCAGGCCGCGCGGATCGACCAGGCTTCGCGCTGGAAGGTATTCCGCCATATCGAGCTTCCCAAGATGCGGGGCGTGCTGCTGATCGCGATCCTGCTGCGCTTCATGGACAGCTTCATGATCTATACCGAACCTTTCGTCGTCACCGGCGGCGGGCCCGGCAACGCCACCACCTTCCTGTCGATCGACCTCGTGAAGATGGCGGTGGGTCAGTTCGACCTGGGGCCGGCAGCCGCGTTCAGCCTGATCTATTTCCTCGTGATCCTGCTGATTTCCTTCGTCTTCTACACACTCATGACCAAGGAGGGAGAGACGCTCTGATGGCCGCCGTCGCTGAATCCAAGGGCCGTGGCGCCGCGCTGGTCATGGCGCTGTACCTGCTGTTCCTGATGCTGCCCATCTACTGGCTGCTGAACATGAGCCTGAAGACCAACAGCGAGATCCTCGGTACCCTCAGCCTGTGGCCGCGCAATCCCACGCTCGACAATTACCGCACGATCCTGACCGATCCGTCCTGGTATATGGGCTATGTCAACAGCATGACCTATGTGGCGATGAACACCGTGATCTCGATCTCGGTCGCGCTTCCCGCAGCCTATGCGTTCAGCCGCTATCGCTTTCTGGGCGACAAGCACCTGTTCTTCTGGCTTCTGACCAACCGCATGGCGCCGGCGGCGGTCTTCGCGCTGCCTTTCTTCCAGCTTTATTCCTCGATCGGACTTTTCGACACCTATATCGCCGTGGCTCTGGCGCATTGCCTGTTCAACGTGCCGCTGGCCGTCTGGATCCTGGAGGGATTCATGTCCGGCGTCCCGCGCGAGATCGACGAGACCGCTTATATCGACGGCTATTCCTTTCCGCGTTTCTTCGTGAAGATCTTCATGCCGCTGATCGCCAGCGGAATCGGCGTCGCGGCCTTCTTCAGCTTCATGTTCTCCTGGGTCGAACTGCTGCTCAGCCGGACGCTGACCTCGGTCAATGCGAAACCCATCGCGGCGACGATGACACGCACGGTCAGCGCCTCGGGCCTCGACTGGGGCGTGCTGGCGGCGGCGGGCGTGCTGACCATCATCCCCGGTGCGCTGGTGATCTGGTTCGTGCGCAACTACATCGCCAAGGGTTTTGCCATGGGGAGGGTGTGATGAACCATCCGCAGAATTCGCGGCGCCGTCTCCTGATGCCTCCGCGTCCCGGCATCGTCCCTGCCGGCCGCGCGACACAATCGAAGGGGCCGGACCATGCGTAGATCCGTCAATCTCGGTTTCGCGACGCTTGGCCTGATCTGGCTGGGCTTCGTGTTCTGGCTGACCACGCTGGTGCCGATGCGCGACGAGGCGCGCGACTGGACGGGCAGCATCAATCCCGGCGGCTGGATGGCCTGGACCTTCCCGACCGCCCTGTTCTTCACCATCATCGCGGGCCTTCTGATCCTGTTCACATGGCTCGCCATCCGCTTTCCCGAGACCCCGCGCCGGGGCGTCCTGGGCATCACCACCACGCGCGGGGACCGGCTGTTCATCAGCCTTCTCGGCTCGGCCTTCATCAGCCTGATCTGGCTGGGAACCATCGGCACGCCGCTCTGGGGCGGACTGGCCGTTGCACTGATCTACGCCGCAGCGGTGTTTCGCTGGGTGTGAAAACCGCCGGAGCCAAACCGGCATCCAATGGGAGGGAAACCATGAGACGATATCTGACGACCGCCATGGCGCTTGCGCTGATGGCGACAGGCGCGCAGGCGGGCATGGAAGAGGCGAAAGCCTTTCTCGATGCCGAGATCGACAATTCGACCCTGACCCGAGAGGAACAGGAGGCCGAGATGCAATGGTTCATCGACGCGGCCAAGCCCTTCGCGGGCATGAACATCAACGTCGTGTCGGAAACCCTCACGGTCCACGAATACGAATCCAAGGTGCTTGCCGAGGCCTTCAGCAAGATCACCGGCATCAACATCACCCACGACCTGATCGGCGAGGGCGATGTCATCGAGAAGTTGCAGACCCAGATGCAATCGGGCGAGAATGTCTATGACGCCTATGTCAACGACACCGACCTGATCGGCACCCATTGGCGCTATCAGCAGGCGCGCAACCTGACCGACTGGATGGCGGGCGATGGCAAGGACGTGACCAATCCGGGCCTCGACATCGACGATTTCATCGGCAAGTCGTTCAGCACCGCGCCTGACGGAAAGCTTTATCAGTTGCCCGACCAGCAATTCGCGAATCTCTACTGGTTCCGCTACGACTGGTTCAACGACCCCCAGATTCAGGCCGATTTCAAGGAAGAATACGGCTATGACCTGGGCGTCCCGGTCAACTGGTCGGCCTATCAGGACATCGCCGAGTTCTTCACCGGGCGCGAGATCGACGGCAAGAAGGTCTATGGCCACATGGATTATGGCAAGAAGGATCCCTCGCTGGGCTGGCGCTTCACCGATGCCTGGCTGTCGATGGCCGGGAACGGCGACAAGGGCATCCCCAACGGCAAGCCCGTCGATGAATGGGGGATCCGGGTCGATGAAAACGACCGCCCCGTGGGCAGCTGCGTGTCGCGCGGCGGCGATACCAACGGGCCGGCCTCGGTCTATGCGATCCAGAAATATCTGGACTGGATCAGGGCCTATGCCCCACCCGCCGCGCAGGGCATGACCTTCAGCGAATCCGGTCCGGTCCCCGCCCAGGGCGAGGTCGCCCAGCAGATCTTCTGGTACACCGCCTTCACCGCCGACATGGTCAAGCCCGGCCTGCCGGTCGTGAACGAGGACGGCACGCCCAAGTGGCGCATGGCTCCCTCGCCGCATGGTGCCTATTGGCAAGAAGGCATGAAGCTGGGCTATCAGGATGCGGGCTCGTGGACGCTGCTGAAATCGACGCCGGTGGACCGCGCCAAGGCGGCATGGCTCTACGCGCAATTCGTGACGTCGAAGACGGTCGATGTGAAGAAATCCCATGTCGGGCTGACCTTCATCCGCGAATCGACCATCCAGGACGAAAGCTTTACCGAACGCGCGCCCAAGCTGGGTGGCCTGATCGAGTTCTATCGTTCGCCCGCCCGCCTGAACTGGACGCCGACCGGCACCAACGTGCCCGATTATCCGAAGCTGGCGCAGCTGTGGTGGCAGGCGGTCGGCGACGCCTCCTCGGGCGCCAAGACCCCGCAAGAGGCCATGGACAGCCTCTGTGCCGAGCAGGAAAAGGTCATGGAGCGTTTGGAACGCGCCGGCATCCAGGGCGATATCGGCCCCAAGATGGCCGAGAAGAAGGATCTGGAATGGTGGAACAACAAGGCCAAGGAAGACGGCACCATCGCGCCGCAACTGAAGCTGGACAACGAAAAGCCCCAGCCGGAAACCATCAGCTATGACGAACTGGTCAAAAGCTGGCAGCAATAAGATCTGAA
>DBFD01000002.1 GCA_002294185.1 Paracoccus sp. UBA889 | reverse complement strand
CCTATCAGTGGGCCCTGCGGATCTCGACCACGACCCTGGTGATCCCGTTTCTGGCCGTCATGTTCTGGCACCGGGCGACCGCGGCCGGCTGCAGTGTGGCGATGCTTTCCGCCATGGCCGTCACGATCATCTGGCCGTTTCTGGGAACGGGCATCGACCCGGTATTTCCGGGCATGGCCGTCTGCCTGATCTTTCTGGTCGCGATCAGTCTGATGACGGGGCATTCCCCGCGGGAATGCGCCCGCGCGGTCTGCTGGGAGGATCTTCCGACCGCTCAGGGCAGAGCCACGGTGTCGGCGGGTGCGGGAACGCTGAAGGCGGCCGCGTCCGGTTCATAGCATGAATGGCGTCGGGGCCGGATCGGTGCCGTTGCCCGACCCGTCCGGCGTATGACCGTGATCGCCGCGCAGGGCGATCCGGCTGGCGGGAATTCCGGCAGGTCTGGCAAGCCGGATGGCGGTCATGGTCGCCATCGGGTCAACCGACGCTCGATGGCCGGGCGATCAGGTCGGGGCAGGGCGTGGTGAAGGCGGCGTCCTGTCCTTCGATACGTGCAAGAAGCGTCTCCACGGCAAGCCGGGCCACCAGATCAAGGTGCAGATCGACCGCGGTCAGTTGCGGCTGGGCAAGCTGGGCCCGCATGCCGTCATATCGTGTGGCAAGCCGCACATTGTCGGGCACGCGCAATCCCAGGTGCGACAATGCCGTCATCGTTCCGGTGGCGAGCGCGTCGACCGTCACCAGCAGCCCGTCAAGCCGGGGATGCCGTTGCAACAGCTTGGCGGCTTCGCGTTCGGCCAGTTCCTCGCCGCCATTCTCATCAAGGCTCAGGGCAATCGCCGGCATGGCATGGGCGGCAGAAAACTCTGCATAGACCGTCTCGGTCTCTTCGTAGGATGTGCGTCTCTGCCGGCCGGTGATCAGGCCGATGCGCCGGCTGCCGGCATCGAAAAGATGCCCCAGCAGAAGACGCGCGGTCTGCGCCGAATGCAGGTCGATCGCCGGAATGTCGGGGCGCGCGGGCACCTTGCCGATCGACACGATGGGCGTGTGCCGCCCTTCGAAATAGCGGATCAACGGTTCGTCGCGGGCCGGTTCGACGACGATCACGCCGTCGAAACCCAGATTGTCGAGATTGCGGCCCGGTGATGTCGGGACCAGGCACAATGCCATGTCGCGGGTCAGCGCCGTCATCGCCGCCGACGCGGCGATTTCCATGAGAAAGCCCAGTCGCGAGGGTCCGGCCGCTACCGCGAACGGCATCGACGAGGCCAGCCCGATCGTTCCCGTGCGCCCGCTGCGCAGACGTTGCGCAGCCTGATTGGGGCGATATCCCATCTTGTCGGCCAGCGCGACGATCCGTTCGCGCGTTTCCGGATCGACCTTCCGCCGGCCGCTGAAGGCGTGCGAGATGGTCGTCGGAGATACTCCTGCGGCCTTGGCCAGATCGATGATCGTCGGTTTTCGCACGCCTTCCCCTTGCCTGATCCAGGTGCAGTAGATGCCTTGTCCCGGCGAAAAGGCAACCTTTGTCCGGGCCAACGCGACAAAACGTTTTGCGCGAATCGTCAATCGTGGTAGCACGGTAATACGCAAAACGTTTTGCTAAAGAAGAAAATGCGTCTGAACAGCAACAGGGAACGCTCGAAATGTCATTCACCGGAACTCCGCCAGGGGAACAAGACCCCGCCGATCAGATGCTGCCGCCGCGCAGCCTGATCCTGTTCGGCCTGCAGCATGTGCTGGTCATGGCCGCGTCGCCGATCACCGCCGTCTTTCTGGTCGCCCAGACTTTGGGCTTCGACACTGCGCTGACGGTCAGCGTCATCAGCGCGACGTTTCTGGTCTGCGGACTCGGTTCGATATTGCAAAGTTTCGGACCGCAGGGATTTGGCGCGCGACTGCCCTTCATCATGGTGCCGGGTGGCGCGCCAATCGCGATCTTCCTGGCCATCGCGGTGCAGGCCGATGTGCAAACCGCCGTGGGCGCGGTGCTGCTGACCGCGATCTTCTATTTCGCGGCCTTGCCGGTCTTTCGGCGGTTGTTACGGTATTTCCCGCCCATTGTCGTGGGAACGATGCTGCTGCTGGTTTCGGTCAACCTGGTGCGCATCTACGGAGGCACCATTACCGGAAGACCGGGAAGCGAGAACTTCGCCGATCCGCTGAATGTCGGACTGGCGCTGGCGACGATCGCGATGACGGTGCTGTTCGCCTGGGGCTTCACCGGCACGCTGCGGCGCATCTCGGTCATGCTGGGGCTTGTCGCGGGAACGGCGCTGGCAGCGATCTTCGGCCAGATCGACCTGTCGGGCGTCGGCAACGGGCCGCTGATCGCGGTTCCACAGCTGTTCCCGTTCGGAATGCCTAAATTCGACCTCATCGCCGCGCTGCCACTGATCGTGTTCTCGATCATCTCGATGGCCGAGGCCACCGGCCAGACCATCGCCACGGCCGAGATCGTGGGCCGGCGCGAAGATGCACGCGCGATCGTGCCGCGCACCATCCGCGGCGATGCGGTCATGTCGCTGGTCGGCGGACTGTTCGGCACGTCGCTGATCATTACCTCGGGCGAGAATGTCGGCATCGTTCGTGCAACCAACGTCAAGTCACGCTATGTCACAGCGACAGCGGGCGTGATCCTGATCCTGATCGCGCTGCTTGCACCCGTGTCGCGCCTGGCCTCGGCATTGCCCGGCCCGGTGATCGGCGGAACCGCCGTCGTCGTCTTCGCGATCATCGGCGTCATCGGCATCGACCTTCTGCGCCGCACCGATCTTCGTGAACACGGCGCGATGGTCACGCTGGCCTCGGGGCTGGCGATGGGGATGCTGCCGATTCTCGTGCCCGGTATCTACAGCCAGTTTCCGCAATGGTCGCAGATGATCATCGGCAACGGACTTGCTGCCGGCACCATCACCGCTGCCGTCGTGAATGCCATGTTCCACCACGTCCGTCCTGTTGCCGAGCCAAGCCTGCAGGAGAGCAATTGATGAGGGATCTTCCCGAAACCCTGTTCGAGCGGACCGAGATACTGCTTGTTCCAGGCCGGATGCTGCTTGAGGACGGTCCTGCCAGCGGAATGGCGGCGCTGATCCGCGGCGGACGATTTGCGGAGATCGCGCCGGCGGCGGACCTGACCGCCCGCCATCCCGGCCTGACGCCCGTCGATCTGCCGGATCATCTGATGATGCCCGGCTTCATCGACACTCATACGCATCTGACCCAGTCGCTTGGCAAGTCCCTGGTCTTCGGCGAGCCGTCAGAAATCTTTCGCCGGATTTGGGTTCCGCTGGAGGGCAGTCTGGATCAGCGCATGGTCTACCTGTCCTCGAAGCTTGCCGCGCTGGAATGCCTGCGCGGCGGCTTCACCTGCGCGGTCGATGCGGGCACGCGATCTGCCGGGCATCTGGAAGCGGTGAAGACGGCCGTGCAAGAGACGGGGATCCGCTCGGTCATCGGGCTGATCTGCAACGATCTGGGCGGTGCGGCCGATGTGCCGCCGCCGGACCGGATCATCGCGCGCGCCGAAGCGCATCTGCATGCCGGTGAAGGCGATCCGCTGCTGCATCCCTCGCTGGCCATATCCATCCCCGAAGTCGGCAGCGACGGCATGCTGGCGCGGATGTCGCACATGGCGGCAGAGGCCGGGGCGATCTTCCAGACCCATGTGAACGAACATCTGGTGGCGGTCGAACGGTCACTGGTCGCCAATGGCCGCCGCCCGCTGGAACATCTGGCCCATATCGGCGCGCTGGGGCCGCATGTCCTGATCGCGCATGCGACGCTTGTGACGCCGGGCGAACTGAACATCCTGCGCGATACCGGCACGGCGGTCGCGTATAACCCGGTGGCCTCGATCTGGAAGGGCAATGCCATCGCCCCGGCGCTGCAGATGGCCGCGCTGGGCATCCGTTTCGGACTGGGCACCGACGGCACCCGCGCGGACGGGTTCCGCCTGATGGACGCAGGCGAATCGCTGCAACGTGCAGGCTATGGCCTTGCCTCGGGCGACAGTTCTTGCGGTGGCGGCTGGCTGTGGCTGGCGGCAGCGACGGGCATGGCCGCAGATGCGGCCGGACTTGGCGCCGTCACCGGCCGCATCGCGCCCGGCCTGGCCGCAGATTTCCTGCTGGTCGATCTGGACCGTCCGGAATTCACCCCCTCGCACGATCTGACATGGGAACTGGTCCGCTATGGCAACCGGGACCAGATCGACGCGGTTTTCACCCAAGGCCGGCTGCGGCTGTGGCAGGGCTGGCCGGTTGACTGGGACGCCCGTGCCTTGCTGACCGAGATCCGCGAAACCACGGCCGGCGCCATCGCTGCCGCACCGATCACCCGTATCCATCCTCCCGCCGATTACCGCTGCGCAAAGGCCCCCGCGTGACCCTGTTCCTGATCCTCTCTGCCGCGGTTTTCGTGGCCGCCTTCATCCAGGGCGCGATCGGAATCGGTTTCGCGCTGATCGTCGCCCCGGTCTTCGGCATCCTGGCACCTGAATACCTGCCGGTAACGCTGTTGATCCTGATGCTGCCGCTGAATTTCCACATCGCCTGGCGCGAGCGCGGCGATATCGATCGGCTGGGCACCGGCTGGATCACGCTGGGGCGGTTCTTCGGCACCTTCGCGGGCCTGTGGATGCTGGCCGCGCTGAGCGGTCGTCACCTGGGCCTGGCGGTCGGCTGGTTCACGGTGATCGCCGCCGCCGTGGCTTTGCTGGCGCCTCGATTCGACCCGAACCGGCCGGCGGCACTGGGGGTGGGGCTGTTTACCGGCGTCACCGAAACGGCGACCGGCATTGGCGGCCCGCCGCTTGCGTTGCTGTATCAGCACGCGCCGGGGCCGGTGCTGCGTTCGACCGTCGCCACCTGCTTCTTCGTGGGCGAGGTGATCTCGCTGGCGATCCTTGCCATCATGGGCATGTTCCAGATGTCGCAGGCCAGTGCCGCGCTGATCCTGATGCCGGCGATCATGGCGGGCAGCGCCCTGTCGCGCCGGACGCACGCGCATATAGGCGGTGGCAGCCTGCGCTATGCGGTCCTGATCTTCGCGGTTGTCAGCGGCGCCTTCCTGATCCTGAGGTCGTGACCGGCGCGCGGCGTGTCATGCAGGGTCGGCGCACGACCCTTCTTCCTGCCGCGCAACCGCGCCGATCACTTCGCGCGAGCCCGCTCACCGACAGGTTGTGAAAATGCCGCGCAGGCGTTACCATCCTCTTGTGATTGCCGTGCGGATATTTGGCCTGCCTCTATCCGGACAGCCAAATGTGGCCGCGAAGCAAAGCTTCGCCAGTTGAAAGTCCGACAATGCCATATGTGACACAGATCCCCTCTTCATTGATCACGGTGGGCGTGGATGGGTCGATTGCCTTCGTCCCCGATACATCGCTGCTGAACGCCTTCGAGTCCTCGCAGGAATTCGAGAGGTATGATGTCGAGGCGACAAACGGCACGACGCTGCAGAACGGCGACGAGATCGCAACCGTCACCTCCGACGGCACGACGCTGGCTTCTGGAACCTATCTTGGTTCTGCCGAAATCAACAACGCCCTCGTCACCGTCGGCATTCCCGCGCTGGCGAATGTCTCGTTGCAGGTGAACCCCATTGCCGGGGACATCTTCGAGGGCGATGACGGGGAATACTATTTCCTCTCCGATGAGCCTGTGGACGATGCCCATATCGCCGTGACCGCCTCGATCACGGTGGCGGGCACGCCGGTCGAGGTCACGGCCCCCATTTCGGAGATCACCGACCAACTGGCCGACGCCGTCGCCGCGGTGCCGCTTGCGGGACCAGCGGCTGCCGCCACGATCAGGGGAACCGGCAACCTGTTGCAGAGCACGGCGAACACCGCCATCGTCACCCTCGATTACGACGCTTCCGGCGAACTTGTCCTGAGCGATGACGAGGTGGTGCCGTGTTTCCTGCGTGGCACGATGATCGAGACGGCGGATGGTCCGGTTGCGGTGGAATCGCTGAAGGTGGGCGATCTGGTCCGGACCATGGATCACGGTCTGCAGCCGCTGCGCTGGATCGGCTGCGCCCGTCTGGACGCCTCTGCGCTGCAGCGCAAACCCAAGCTGCGCCCTATAAGGGTTCGCGCCGGGGCGCTTGGACAAGGGATGCCGGAATCGGACCTCTTCCTGTCGCCCCAGCACCGGGTTCTGGTCCGGTCCCAGATCGCTCAGCGGATGTTCTGTGCCGATGAGGTGCTGGTCGCCGCCACGCATCTGACGGAAATCGACGGGATCGACGTCGTGGAAGACGACACCGATGTGGTGTATTATCACATGCTGTTCGAACGGCATGAGGTGGTGTTTTCCAACGGCGCGGCCACCGAGGCGATGTATACCGGTGACCAGGCGATGAAAGCCGTCGGAGAGATCGCGCGTGCCGAGATCTTCGCCCTGTTTCCCCAACTGCAGGATCGCCGCGAAAGCGCCGCAAGCGCAAAGCCGATCGCGTCCGGCAGGAAAGCGCGAAACATGGTGGCGCGCCATGTCAGGAACGGACGCGAACTGGTCGCCGAGCCCGGGGCATGATCTGAACGCAAGCTGTCGGCGCCGGACGATGCCGGCGATTCCGGGCAGTGTCCGGCGGCTGCACGATGCGATCTTCCCCGACATCGCCGATGTCGCGCCCCATACCGACCTTTCCTCGTTCGTCGCGCCGTGCTTCTATCCGGGACATGTTTCGCGTTCTGGTTCTGATCCTCGCCTTTCCCGCCGCCGCGACCGAGTTTCCGGCGGCGGTCGGCGATGATGCCTATCGGCCGACCGATCCGGATCGGGTGGCGTTGGGGCGGCTGCTGTTCTGGGATCCGATCCTGTCGGGCAACCGCAACATCAGTTGCGCCACCTGCCACAATCCGCGCTTTGGCACCGGCGACGGGCTGTCGCTGGGCATGGGCGAGGGCGGGATGGGGCTTGGACCGGACAGGATCGCCGATCCGCAAAACCCGCCCGAGCAGCGGGTGCCGCGCAACGCGCCCGGACTCTGGAATCTGGGCGCGACCGAATTCATTCGCCTTTTCGACGACGGCCGGATCGAAAGCCTGCCCGATGGCAGCCTGCGCACGCCGATGGGTCCGGAGATGGTGCGCGGCTTCGACACGCTTTTGTCGGCACAGACGATGTTTCCCGTGCTGTCGGCCGACGAGATGGCCGGGCATTATTCCGAGAACGAGGTCAGCCGGGCAGTCCGAAAGGGTCTGATCACCGGCGAGGACGGCGCCTGGGATCTGATCGCGGCCCGTGTCCGTGCCATCCCCGAATACGCCGCGATGTTCGAGGACGCATTTCCCGGCGACGACAAGCTGGACTTTACCGACATCTCGGACGCCATCGCCCAGTTTGTCGAGGCGGAGTGGCGGTCGGACACGGCGCCCTTCGACGCCTGGTTGCGCGGCACCGGCGATCTGCCTGACGCTGCCTTGCAGGGGGCGCAACTGTTCTACGGATCCACCGGCTGCGCGACCTGTCATTCCGGTCCCTTCCAGACCGATCACGGGTTTCACGCGACGGGCCAGCCGCAACTGGGGCCCGGCAAGCGCGCGCGGTTCGAACGCCATGCCCGCGACGACGGCCGCTTTCGCGTCACCGGACGGGAAGCGGATCGTTTCGCGTTCCGCACGCCGTCGCTGCGCAACGTGACCGAGACCGGGCCCTGGGGCCATGCCGGCGCCTATTCGGATCTGCGCCGGTTCGTCCGCGATCACGCCGCCCCGCGTCAGGCGCTGCGAACCTATGCCCGCGACGCGACGCTGCCGGATATGGGCGTCCCGCAGCAGGACGACTGGCGCGTGATGGACGATCCGGCCGAGGTCGCGGCGATTTCGGCGGCGATCGAAGGCCGCGACATGGTGCTGAATGACCGGGATCTTGATGCCTTGATGGCGTTTCTGGCGACGCTGCGGGACGATGCGGCGCTGAAGGGTCGGCTGGGTCCGCCCGCGACGGTGCCGTCCGGTCTGCCGGTGGATCGCTGACCACGGCGGGACGCCATCATCACCGCGGCGCGCGCGGCCGTTATCATCGCCGGATCAGGACCGGTCCGGGCCCGGTTCGTGTCCATTCGCCGATGCTGCCATCCGGCCAGGTCACGCGAATCTCGGCACTGGTGGCGTCACCGATTCCGAAATGCAGGGGCGACACCGCGCCCCCGGCATGGCCGCCGCCGATTGTCAGTTCCTGAATCTGCGTTCCGGCCTTTGTGCGCAGCTCGACCCAGGCGCCGACGGCATCGCGATTGCCGCCGGGCTGCGACAGCGATACCGAGACCGCGCGACCCGCCGTGGACAGATTGCGCCAGACCTCCAGCGGCGCGCGGCGGTTGACCACGGCCAGATCCAGCCGGCCGTCGCCGTCCAGGTCGACCAGCGCCGCGCCGCGCCCGCGCCGCATCGAGGCGACCCCGGCCGACGCGGCGACTTCGCGGAAACGTCCCGCCTCGTTCAGCAGCAGGTTGTTGGGATCATCCATCGCCATGTCCGGCATCTGATCGACATTGCCCTTGGCGATGAACAGATCCGCATCGCCGTCATTGTCCACGTCGCCCCAAGCGGCGTGCCAGCCGGTCGAGGGGCGTCCGTCATCACCGACATGGGGCCGTTGCGCGAAGCTGCCGATCTCGTAGGGTGCCATTTCCAGCCCGGTCGGGGTCGACAGCATGGTCAACTGATCGCCCATCGAGGTCAGTACCAGGTCGGGCAGCCCGTCGCCGGTGATGTCGCGCGAGGCGATGCCCATTCCCCAGATCGACGGGCCCTCGAACCCGTCTTCGGGCCCGAGGAACCGGTTCTCGGTAGGGGACCACATCTGTTCGGCGCCGTCGCGAACGTAATATTGCCGGTCGTTCGACAGCCGCAAAGTGGCGCGGCCGTCGCGGTTCTCGTCCGAGAACAGGATCGACAGCGCGCAAAAGCCGGGCGTCAGGATGGTTTCGGCATAACCCTCTGCCTCGGGCCGCAGCAGCAGATTGTCGTCGCAGGCCTGAAACGGCCCGTCGGGATCCTGGCGGTCCACATAATTTCCGAAGGCCAGTGTCGGCCGCGTCCTTCCCGCTTCCCAGATCGCCGAGAATGCGGTGGTCCAGGCATCGCCCGGCGTCACGCCGAAATCGTAAACGGCAAAGCCGCACGCGCCGTCGCCCTTCAACGTCAGGTTCGGGCCGACCCGCAGGACGACCAGATCCATCGCCCCGTCGCCGTCCAGATCAAGCGCATAGACGCCGCTGGCGCCGGTGATGACCGGAAATTCGCCCCGTTCGAAGACCATGCCGCCGCGGTTGCGCAGCAGCGTCATGGGTGACGTGCCCCCCGCCGCCAGCAATTCCGGCAGCGAATCGCCGTCGCAGTCGAAGGCGGCCAGACCGCCGCCGACGAAATGTTCCCAGCCGCCGGTATAGACATGGTCGGGCACCTTGACCGCCTGGAAGATCGGATCGGCGGCGGCAACGGGCGTGGCCAGCAGCACAAGCAGCAGCCAGCGGATCATGACATCAGCCTGGGCGTCAGGTCCGACAGCGCCAGCGCCGCCGCGCCGCGCGCCCAGACCAGGTCGTCCCAGGCATGGACCTCGATCGGGGGCGGCGGGTTCAGCGTCAGGCTGGCCACCTCGGCCAGCATTTCCTCGGCATAGAGGAAATCATAGCGCATCCGGCTGCCCGACAGGATGATGCGGCGCGGATCGAAAAGATTGGCGACATTGGCCAGGCCAAGCGCCAGATAACGGCCGGCCCGGTCAAAGATCGCCCGCGCCGCCTCGTTGCCGTCCTTGGCCTGCCGGAACAGCGATTCCAGGATCTCGCCGCGCCGGGGCAGTTCGCCGTTCAGGGCGATCGGCGCCTCGCGGACCAGCGCGAAATCGGCGACATAGGCTTCCAGGCAGCCGCGCTGACCGCAGCGGCACAGCGCACCATCAAGCTGCACCTTGGTATGGCCCAGTTCCATGCCCAGGCCATGCGCGCCGCGATAGGGTGCGTGATCGACGACCAGCCCCAGCCCGACCCCGTATTCGATGGTCACGACCGCGAAATCCGACAGCGACCGTCCCTTGCCGAACCACAATTCGGCCATGGTCAGCAGGTTCGCGTCGTTGTCCACCGAGGCGGGAAGGCCCAGACGAGCCGAGACCAGCGCCGCCAGATCCACGTCGCGTTCATCGACGATCGGCGACCAGCGCAGCCGGCCGCTGGCGTGATCGACCATGCCGGGCATTCCCAGCCCCGCGCCCAGAACCGGCGGCATCTGCGGTCCGGCCGCGCAGAGCAGGCGCGAATAGAGGCAATCCACCTCGTCCAGCATGCTGGCGACCGAACGGGATTCCGCGGCGCGGGGCAGGGTGGCCCCGGCAACTGGCTGTCCCGCCAGATCGACGAGCACGGCCGAATAATCGTGATCGCTGACCTTGAGTCCGGCGACCAGGCCGCGCTGCGCATTCACCGCCAGCGTCACCGGCGGCCGCCCGCGCCCGGCATGGCGCGCGGCGTTTTCCGGCTCGCGCAGAAGGTCGGCGGCAAGAAGATCCGAAACCAGCGGCGTGACCGAACCCGGGGAAACCCGCAAGGCCTTGGCAAGCGCGGCCCGGCTGATTCGGCCCGCGGACCGGATCTGTTCGTAGATCTGCTGCTTGAGCGACAGCACCCCGGCCTGCCGCGCCCCCCGAAGGGGACCGCAACCCGGTGTGTCTGCCTCGGCAAGCCTGGTCCTGGCAGGCCGGGTGACATCCAGAACTTTTGTTCGATCCCGCAATTAATAACTCCCACCCCCCGGAAGGCAGGCAGCCTTCCAGCACGTCCTTCGTCGGACGACGCAGGCCGAGTGAACGATTCTTGCCTCCCTGCGTCAAATTAATTTTGACAATCGAACATAAACTTGGTTCCCTGCGGGCATCGGGTCCGGGGCGATGCTGCGGGCTCTACGCCAACGGGAGGATAGCATGAAAAAAATTCTGACGGCGGCCGCGGCCGCCACGCTGACATTCGCCAGCGCCGCGCTGGCGCAGGATGCGCCGGTCGTCGGCGTAAGCTGGTCGAACTTTCAGGAAGAACGCTGGAAGACGGACGAGGCGGCGATCAAGCAGGCGCTGGAAGCCGCCGGCGCCAGCTACATTTCGACGGATGCGCAATCCTCGTCCTCCAAGCAGCTTTCGGACGTCGAATCGCTGATCTCGCAGGGCGCTGATGCGCTGATCATCCTGGCGCAGGACAGCGAGGCCATCGGGCCCGCCGTGACCGCCGCCAAGAACGAGGGGATCCCGGTCGTGGGATATGATCGCCTGATCGAGGATCCCTATGCCTTCTATCTGACCTTTGACAATGTCGAGGTCGGCCGGATGCAGGCCCAGGCCGTCTTTGACGCGCAGCCCACGGGCAATTACGTGATGATCAAGGGCTCGCCCACCGATCCGAACGCCGACTTCCTGCGCGGCGGCCAGCAGGAAGTGCTGCAAAAGGCCATCGACGCGGGCGACATCACGATCGTGGGCGAAGCCTATACCGACGGCTGGCTGCCCGCCAATGCGCAACGGAACATGGAACAGATCCTGACCGCGCAGAACAACGAGGTCGATGCCGTCGTCGCCTCCAACGACGGCACGGCCGGCGGCGTGATCGCGGCGCTGACGGCGCAGGGTCTTGACGGTGTGGTCCCGGTGTCGGGTCAGGATGGCGACCACGCCGCGCTGAACCGCATCGCCAAGGGCACGCAGACTGTCGATGTCTGGAAGGATTCGCGCGAGCTTGGCAAGAATGCCGCCGAAATCGCCGTGGCCATGGCGCAGGGCACCGAGATGTCCGCCATCGAAGGCGCCGAGGAATGGACCTCGCCCGGCGGATCCAAGCTTTGGGCCAAGTTCCTCAAGCCGATCCCGATCACCAAGGACAACCTCAACGTTGTGGTGGACGCAGGCTGGATCACCAAGGAGGCATTGTGCCAGGGCGTTTCGAACGGTCCGGCACCCTGCAACTGATCTGAAACCGGTCCGCCCTGACGACACGGGGCGGACCATTCTTCTGGCGAGGGCGTGCCTGCCGCTCGCCCGGTTCCCATTTCCGGAGGTCTGATGGCAGATTCGGCCACGTCCCAATCCGCGCCGCCCGCCCGCAAGGGGTTCGCGGCGCTGGAACTCGATACCCGCCTGCTGGGCATGATCGGCGCCTTCATCCTGATCGCGCTGGCGTTTCACCTGGCCTCGGGCGGCCGGTTCATCACGCCCCGGAACCTGTTCAACCTGACGATCCAGACGGCATCCGTCGCCATCATGGCGACCGGAATGGTCTTCATCATCGTGGACCGCCATATCGACCTGTCGGTCGGTTCGATCCTCGCGACCGCCTCGGCGGTGATGGCAGTGACGCAGACAGAGGTGATGCCGAACTGGCTGGGGCTGGGGTTGAACCATCCGGCGACGGCCTGGGTTGCCATCGCGGTGGGCATCATCACCGGCGGCGCGATCGGTGCATTCCAGGGCTGGCTTGTCGGCTATCTGACGATCCCCGCCTTCATCGTCACCCTGGGCGGCCTGCTGGTCTGGCGCAACGTGGCCTGGTACATCACCAGCGGTCAGACCATCGGCCCACTGGACAGCACATTCCAGCTTTTCGGTGGCATCAACGGCACGCTGGGCCAGACCGGAAGCTGGATCCTGGCCATCGCCGCCTCGGTCGCGGCGGTCTGGGCGCTGTGGTCGGCGCGCCGCAACAAGATCACGCATGAATTCCACGTCAAACCGCTTTGGGCCGAAGCGGCGGTGGGTGCGATCATCGTCGTGGCGATCATGGGATTCGTCGCGATCATGAACGCCTACACCATCCCCAGCCGATTGCTGGAGCGCCGGTTCGAGGCGCGCGGCGAGGTCATGCCCGAAGGACTGACCCAGGGCTACGGCGTGCCGATCTCGGTGGTGTTGCTGATCGCGGTCGCGATCGTGATGACCATCATCGCCCGGCGCACGCGGTTCGGGCGCTATATCTTCGCCACCGGCGGCAACCCCGACGCCGCGGAACTGTCGGGCATCAACACGCGCCTGCTGACGGTCAAGATCTTCACGCTGCTTGGCGTTCTCTGCGCCATTTCGGCGGTCGTGGCATCCTCGCGCCTGACCTATCACTCCAATGATATCGGGGTTCTGGACGAATTGCGGGTAATCGCCGCCGCCGTCATCGGCGGCACCGCGCTGAAGGGCGGCGTCGGCACGATCTACGGCGCGATCATCGGCGCGCTGATCATGCAATCGCTGCAATCGGGGATGGCCATGGTCGGCGTGGACGCGCCGTTGCAGAACATCGTCGTCGGCGCCGTGCTGGTCGCGGCCGTGCTGATCGACATCTGGTATCGCCGGCGCATAGGGAGTCAGGATTGATGGCAGATCATCGCGGAACGCCGCTTGTCGAACTGAAGGACATCAGCATCGCCTTCGGCGGCATTCGGGCCGTCGATCATGTGTCGATGGATCTCTATCCCGGCGAGGTGGTGGGCCTGCTGGGCCATAACGGCGCGGGCAAATCGACCCTGATCAAGATCCTCGCGGGGGCCTATCAGCGCGATTCGGGCGAGATCCTGATCGACGGCAAGCCCGCGGACATCCGCAGCCCCGCCGATGCGCGGCGCTACAACATCGAGACGATCTACCAGACGCTGGCGCTGGCCGACAATCTGGACGCACCCGCGAACCTGTTCCTGGGCCGCGAACTGACCACCAGCCTGGGTTTCGTGGACGATGCGAGGATGGAATCGGAGACGCGCAAGATCATGGCGCGCCTGAACCCCAATTTCCGCAAGATCAACGTCCCGGTCAGCGCCCTGTCCGGCGGTCAGCGGCAATCCGTCGCCATCGCCCGCGCGGTCTATTTCAATGCCCGGATCCTGATCATGGACGAACCGACCGCCGCGCTTGGCGTGCACGAGACCAAGATGGTCGCCGACCTGATCCAGGAATTGAAGGCGCAGGGGCTGGGCATCTTCCTGATCAGTCACGATACCCGCGAGATGATGGAACTGTGCGACCGCGTCTCGGTGATGAAGAACGGGCAACTGGTCGGCAGCGAGCGGGTCGAGGACGTGACCGAGGATGACATCCTGTCGATGATCATCCTGGGAAAGAACCCAAGGGCGGCGGCCTGATGTTCGTGGGCCTCGACCTGGGCACATCGTCGCTGAAGGCGATCCTGATCGACTCGGAACAGCGGCTTCTGGCCGAACATTCGGTCCCGCTGTCGGTCCAGCGGCCCCTTGACGGCTGGTCCGAACAGGCGCCCGAAAGCTGGTGCGCGGCGGCGCGCGACGCGCTGCGCACGCTGGCCGGCAAGCACGACCTGTCCGGGCTGGAGGGGATCGGTCTGGCCGGCCACATGCACGGGGCGACGCTGGTCGGGGCCGATGGCCGCGCGCTGCGGCCCTGCCTCTTGTGGAACGACACCCGGGCCCATGCCGAGGCCGCCGAGATGGATGGCGATCCACGGTTCCGCGCGATCACCGGCAACATCGTCTTTCCGGGGTTCACCGCACCCAAGACGGAATGGGTGCGCCGCAACGAGCCCGAGATTTTCGACAGGATCGCCAAGGTTCTGCTGCCCAAGGATTATCTGCGTCTCTACCTGACCGGGGATCATGTCTCGGACATGTCCGACGCCTCGGGCACGGCCTGGTTCGACGTCGGCGCGCGGGACTGGTCGGACGATCTTCTGTCCCGTTGCCATCTGACGCGCGACCACATGCCCGCGCTGGTCGAGGGATCGGCCGTCGGCGGCACCCTGCGCGCCGATCTGGCACGCGAACTGGGCCTGCCGCGCGTGCCCGTGGCGGGTGGCGCCGGCGACAATTGCGCGGCTGCCATCGGCGCCGGCGTCGTCGCCGATGGCAGCGCCTTCATCAGCCTGGGAACCTCTGGCGTCCTGTTCGCCGCCACCGATGGCTACCGCCCCGACCCCGCCACGGCCGTGCACAGCTTCTGTCACGCGGTTCCCCGGACCTGGCACCAGATGGGCGTGATCCTGGCGGCGACGGATGCGCTGGAATGGCTGTCGCGGCTGACGGGCCAGTCGGCGGCGCAGCTGACCTC
Organism: Paracoccus sp. UBA889; assembly: GCA_002294185.1. Classification (GTDB taxonomy): domain Bacteria; phylum Pseudomonadota; class Alphaproteobacteria; order Rhodobacterales; family Rhodobacteraceae; genus Paracoccus. The sequence continues at coordinate 2,118 of DBFD01000002.1, read as the reverse complement.
GGACCTGTCGCCGCTGCGCGCACCCGGCCGAACGCTGTTCCTGCCCTATCTGGGCGGAGAACGGACGCCCCATAACGACGCGCGCATCCGGGGCCAGTTCCTGCATCTGGACCACGCCACCGATGCCCGCGCGGCCGCCCGCGCGGTGATCGAGGGCGTGTCCTTCGCCTTCGCCGATTGCCGTGACCGGCTGGCGGCGACCGGCACCCGGATCGAGGGCGCGCTGGCGCTTGGCGGGGGCGCGCGATCGGATTACTGGCTGGCGGTGCTGGCGACGACGCTGGGTATCCCTCTGCATGTACCCCGGTCGGGCGAATTCGGCGCGGCCCTTGGCGCGGCGCGCCTGGCACAGATGGCGGCCACGGGCGCCGGCGCCGAAATCGCGACGCCGCCCGACATCGCGCGGACGATCGAGCCGCAGGACAATCTGTCCGAGGCCTTCTCGCAGGCCCATGCGCGCTATCAGACCGCCTATACGATTCTGAAGGATCTCTGACATGACAGACTTTTTCGGCGATATCGCGCCGGTCCGCTTCGATCCGAACGCTTCGGACGATCTCAGCTATCGTCACTACGATCCGGACGAGATGGTGATGGGCAAGCGGATGGAGGATCACCTGCGGTTCTCCGTCGCCTGGTGGCACAGCTTCGCCTGGCCCGGAGGCGATCCTTTCGGCGGCCAGACCTTCGAGCGGCCTTGGTTCGGCGACACGATGGCGCTTGCCCGGATGAAGGCCGACGTGGCGTTCGAGATGTTCGCCCTTCTGGGGCAGCCATTCTTCTGTTTCCACGACGTCGACATCCGCCCCGAGGCGGACAGCTTTGCCGAGAACACCAGGCGGCTGGAAGAAATCACCGACTATATCGGTCAGAAGATGGCCGCCGGGGGGCCGCAGCTTCTGTGGGGGACGGCAAATCTCTTTTCGAACCGCCGCTACATGGCGGGGGCGGCGACAAATCCCGACCCGGATGTCTTTGCCTTCGCCGCCGCGACGGTGAAGACCTGCATCGACGCCACCCACAAGCTGGGCGGGCAGAATTATGTGCTGTGGGGCGGGCGCGAGGGCTATGAGACGCTGTTGAACACCGATCTCAAGCGCGAACGCCAGCAGGCGGGGCGGTTCCTGTCGATGGCGGTCGATTACGCCCGCAAGATCGGCTTCGAGGGCGCCATCCTGATCGAACCGAAGCCCCAGGAACCGACCAAGCATCAATACGATTACGACGTTGCCACGGTTTACGGCTTCCTGAAGGATTTCGGCCTGGAGAAGGAGGTCAGGGTCAATATCGAGCAGGGCCACGCCATCCTTGCCGGGCACAGTTTCGAACACGAACTGGCCCTGGCCGCGGCGCTTGGCATCTTCGGATCGATCGACATGAACCGCAACGATTATCAATCGGGCTGGGACACCGATCAATTCCCCAACAACGTTCCCGAAACCGCGCTTGCCTATTACGAGGTTCTCAAGGCCGGCGGATTTACCACCGGGGGAACGAACTTCGATTCCAAGCTGCGTCGCCAATCGCTGGATCCGGTGGATCTGCTGGCCGCGCATGTCGGCGCGATGGATGTCTGCGCCCGCGGGCTGAAGGCAGCCGCCAGGATGCTGGAAGACGGCGCGCTGGAAACGGCGCGAAGGGCCCGCTATGCGGCATGGGACCAGCAGCGCGCACTGCTTGATTCCGACCTGGCCAGCATCGCAGATCGTGTCATGGCCGAGGGAACGAACCCGGCGCCAGTCTCGGGCCGGCAGGAGCGGCTGGAAAACATCGTCAACCGCTACGTCTGACCGATTGCGCTTGCGCCGGGAACCCGGCGGGGGCCGGGCTTTTCGGCCGGCCACGGCGCAGGTGTTTGATGCGGCCCCTTCGCGGCAGCCGGGACCGTAGGGCAAACCCCCTGAAGGATGACGGACCCGGTGTAGTGCGCCACGAAAATTTGCACAGTTTGACAGAAAGATTTGCAGCAGATCAGTTTCATAAAACGGCGCCTTAACGAGCCGTTTTATGGCAGGCGCAAATGAGGCGACTTTCCCAACATGACGGCGAGCCGGCACTCGCATCTGGGTGTGCCGGTCACCGTCAGGTTTCGGAGCCTCACGCCACGGTCAGCCGCAG
>DBFD01000025.1:41734-46338 GCA_002294185.1 Paracoccus sp. UBA889 | reverse complement strand
TCTGACGGGGTTTCTGCGTCGAGATCGGTGGCCGCAGGGGCATCGGCCAGGTCGCGGATCAGCACGTCCTGGGCAATCGGCGTGCCGGCGGCCCAGAGCATCGCCTCGAACCTCGCGCAGCGCCAACCGGGCGATCAGGCCGGCGCGCGGCCCCGTCTTCCAGCGCCGCCAAAAGGCCTCCAGCCTGCCGATGGCCCGGGCCGCGTGGGCGAGTACCACCGCGCAGGTAGCCTCAGCCGCGCGCCAGGCCCCGAGATTCGGGAGCGGGTGGTGATCCGCCCGCAGCAAGGGTGGAAGGGCCGGATCACGGCGCTGCAGGGAATCAACCAGTCTTCTTCGGGATCGCTGATATCCGCAAAATAGCCCCTATCTGCGGCGCACTGACGTAACGATCTTATTGCGCCATCACCCCCGATAAGGTCGGCTTATCGGTCTTGAAGCAGGTTCCGCGATGACCCGAACCCGAATCCCGCCCGGCTTGCCCTCCGGGCCTCTGAACCGGCATGGCGCGGCAAGATCGGTCCTGGTCGGGGCGCCCTGCCCTGCCGGCTTGCGGAACCGGCTCAGGCCAGGGTTGCGACGCCTTCCGCCTCGGCCGCGCGCAACAGCGCCCGGTCGAGACTGGCAAGCCGGCCGCCATGACGCAGGGCGGCTTCCAGATACAGCGCGTCATAGGCGGTCAGATTGTGGCGGCGGCACAGGTCCATCACGACCGGGCCAGAGGGCGTCACGTCCAGCCGGATGTTCAGATCGTCGATGGTCTCCGCGATCTGGTCGGCCATGCCCGCCGGCAGCCGCCCCCGGCGTTCGCTGACCATCAGGATGTTGCGCAACTCGACCCATATCAGCCAGGGCGCGACCGGATCCTCGGCCGCGCGCAGGGCGGGCTCCAGATCCGGGCCGGTTTCGTCGGGCATCAGCCAGCCGATCAGCGCCGAGGCATCGACGATCAGCATCAGCGCCGGCCCTCGTCCCGCGCCGACAGGATTTCGTCGGACCGCAGCGTCACGCCGCGCGCCGCCAGCCGGTCGCGCAGGGCGGACAGGCGCCGCAGGGCCGCATCGCGGTCGCCGCCGGCGGGAACCAGCCGCGCCACCGGTGCGCCGCGGCGGGTGATCAGCACCGATTCGCCCGCCTCGGCCGCGGCCAGCAGTTCCGACAGATGGGTCTTGGCCTCGAAGGCGCCGATTTCCCGCATGATCGCATCCCCATTAAACTGGCCTGCAATCTAGTCTGTCCGGCCGGCGCGCGCAAGCCCCCTGCCCCACGGCCCCAATCTGCGTGCACCTTCCCCGCGGGGAAGATCACTCGATCTGGTCCAGCAGCGCCGCCACCGCGCGTTCCAGCCGCCGCCGGTCCACGGTCGAAAAGTCGCGCGGCAGGCGGATTTCAAGCCGGCCATTGGCGGCGGTGCATTTGGCGCTGCCCTGGGGGCGGGCGATCTGGAAGGTGGTCTTGGCCTTGCCCGGCTGCGCGGGCACCGGCGCCGGCGCCGCCTTCCGGCCCCGGTCCGAACCGTCCTGCCCCTCGTCACCCCCCTGCCCCGCAAAGCGCCGCAGGATGTCCAGCTCGTCGCGGACCGACCGCGTATCCCAGTCCTGGAACTCGGCCTTGATCGCCGCCGCCGTGCCCGGCACCTCGTCCAGCCGCTGCGCCAGCGCCAGGCCCAGGGCGCGCGGAATCTCCTGCGGATACAGCAGCACCTCGCCCAGCCGTTCGACCAGCGGGATGAAGCTGCGGATATAGCTGCGCTTCTGGTAGCCGGCGGACTTGAACAGGATCGCCACGGCCTTTTCGGCGTCGTGTTCCTCGGTCGCCGGGTCCATCGCATAATGGACGGCAAGCTGCGCCATCTCCGCGAAAGAGATGTCCTTGCGGACGATGTTCTCGTCGACCATGCGGCGGTAAAGCTGGTCCAGCCCGTCGCCGCGCGCCGCGATCCCCGCCGGAATCCGGCCCCAGGTCTCGGCGTCGCCGGTTTCCTCCAGCAGCGCGCGATAGGCCGACAGGCGGCGCCAGCCCTGGATCAGCTCATAGCGCCCCTCGGCCGCCGGCTCGACCCGGATCGGATTCGACAGGCCGATATCGCGGATCGAGGCGACCAGTTCGGCCAGTTCGAAATCACCCCCCTTGGCCCGGTCGCGGATCAGCTTGTGGGTGTCGATCGTCTCCAGCGGGATCAGGTCGGTGATCAGGCCGGCGCGTTTCAGCCGCACATGTTCCTGGGCCAGGGCATCGTTTTCGGCCCGGATCCCGGCCGCGATGCGGGCGCGGTCGCGGCTGGATTCGGCGGTCTCGGTGATGGCGGCGGCCATCGGCCCGCGGCGCGGCGCGGCGGGGGCCGGCCTATCCGCCTTCCCCGCGGGGAAGGTCCCGGCCGGGTCGTTGTCCTCGGGCATCTCGATCTCGAACATGCGGCGTTTGCGGCTCATGCGGCGGTCTCCAACTGCTCCCAGGCGGTCAGCACATGGGTTCTGAATTCCTCGTAGGCCTGGTCGAAACTGGCCCGCGCGCGGCGCCAGGTGCCGCGCGTCATCTCGCGATAATCGATTTCGTAGATCGAGCTGAGAAAGCGCCCCGATTGTTCGACGGCGCGGGTCATCTCGATCGGGTGACGCGCCATCCGGTCGCCGAAGACCTGGCCGAAGGCGTCGAACATGGCGCGGTGCAGGTCGTTCGAGGGCTCGAACCGGGTCATCAGGAAACGGACATCGGCAAAGGCCTTGGGCAGCGCGATCTTCCCCGTGGGGAAGTCCTCGAAGCCGTGCGACAGGTCTTCCAGCGCCTCGGCCAGCTGGCCGATGAAGCTGGTCGTGCTGTCATATTCCCAGTATCCGGGGCCCGACGGGATATAGAGCATGTCGGCCGCGAAGACCGCGTTCATCGACTGATAGCCGATCGCGGGCGGGCAATCGAACAGGATCAGGTCATAGGCATCGTCGGCCAGCGCATCCAGAAAGCGCGACACCGCGCCGAAGAAGGTCCATTCCGGGTTCAGGTGCCGATACTGGGCGCTGGCGAATTCGACGAAGGCGGCATTGGCGCAGCTGGGCACGATGTCGATCGTGGACCAGGCCGTGGGCTTGATGAAGTCGGACGGCCGCAGCGAGCCCAGGCCCATGTCGCGGATCGAGGCCGGCAGCTTGCGATGGGGCAGGGCGGTCCCCGATTCGGCGCCGGCCGAGGCCGCGTTCATGCGGTCGGTCTCGCGTTCCAGGTCGCGCGCCATGATGCCCCAGACGGTGTGATCCTCGCCGATATCGGTCAGGCCCATGGAATGGGACAGGGTGGCCTGCGGGTCGAAATCCACGACCAGGATGCGATAGCCGTCCAGCGCCGCCGCATGGGCGAAGTGAAGCGCCACGGTGGACTTGCCGGCGCCGCCCTTGAAATTGGCGATGGCGGCGCGGAAGGCGCGCTTGCCGGCCGGGCGCGGCGGCAGCAGGGATTTCTTGCCCACCCGGATGCGGCGGCGCAATTCGTTGATCTCGTCCAGGCTGAACCAGCGCTGGCGCCCGTCCTCCTCGACTTCCCCGAGGGGAAGGTTCGGGTCGGCGGCCAGCTTGCCGCGGAAGGTGGACTGGTTGATGCGGAAGATCAGCTCGGCCACCTCCCAGCTGGAGAACCGGCGCAGGGTCTTTTCCAGCTCGGGGCTGAAGGTCTGCCGGCGGATCCAGCCCTGCATCTTCAGCGACTGGCTTTGCAGCCGCGCAAGGTCGTCGTGGGTATACATGTTGTGCCTGTCTGTCCGGACGCAAATCACTGTCAGTTCCGCTTTTACGCCGGATTTGCGCTTTTGGCAAAAGGCATTTCTTCTGGGGCCGGAGTTTAGCGCAAACCCGCCCCCGTTGCGCGAATCGGCCGGCCGGCGTGCGTTGCGCCTTGCGCCGCGCGCGCAACGGATTGGGGGACGCCGCGCGGCGCAACACCAGCGATTGGGGGACATCCCGGCCGGATTGCGGGACATTCAGGGCGTCCCCCAATACCAAGTCCTACCATTCTTTCTGTTCGAAACAGGGCCGGAAAGGCAACGGATGATGAAGATGCTTGACAGAATCGGAAATGCGGACGCAAATACGGCAAGGATGGCGAAAAGCGTTTGCGGTGACACAAGATCATCGGATCATGTCCGGACCAACCGGACCCGACGCATCGCCCGAGAGGCGCGAATCAGGCCGGGCGAACCGGCGGGCGAGGGCAGCGATGCAGGTGATACGTCCCGTTGGCCGCGAGGCGGCGGCGAGGAAATACGATCTTCTTTCCGCGATGATGGCCCATGCGCTGGCCGGCGATCAGAACCGGCAGCGGCTGGTGCTGCGGCTGATGGCGCTGATCACCACCCGATATAACTGGCAGCGCGACGAACTGACCATGGGCCAGCGCGAGATGGCGCGGCTGTGGTGCGTGGATGAACGCACCGTCAAGCGCGACATGGCGCGGCTGCGCGCGCTTGGCTGGGTGGTGGTCAAGCGGCAGGGCGTGCGCGGCCGGGTTTCGGTGCTGGGGCTGGATCTGGACCGGATCATGCTGGATACGCGCCCGGTCTGGGACCATATCGGGCCGGATTTCGTCGAAAGGGCAGGGGGCGCGAAGGCGGGCGATCC
>DBFD01000025.1:0-41400 GCA_002294185.1 Paracoccus sp. UBA889 | reverse complement strand
GGCGATCCGCATGACGAGACGGTGGTGCCGTTCCGGCGCGGCCGGACGGCGCCGGCGGGTGATCTGTGGGGCAGGGCGCGGCAAATCCTGGCGGCCGAGGATCCGGCCCTGTTCCAGGCCTGGCTGGCGGGGCTGGCCGATGGCGGGGTCGAGGCCGGATGCCTGATCCTGACCGCGCCCAGCCGCTTTCACGCGACCTATGTGCGCACGCATCTGCTGGGCCGGTTGCAGATGGCGGTGCGCCGCGCCGATGCCTCGGTCGCACAGGTGCGGGTGCTGGCCGGGTAGGGGCACCGGCGCGGCAGCCTATCGACAAGCAGGGCGGGTCAATTTAGGTCTCGGCTTTTAGGGATCGTCGGGGGACCGGTTCGCCACGGGCGATGACCGGGGGCCGGCCAGGTCCGCGCTTCGGACCGACACAGAGACGCCGCGATGGATCATCCTGCCTGTTCCGCGATCGGCAGAAGACATCAGATGACCGCCAGATGCGAGGGGCGCCGCCATGACCACACCCAGCAAGCCGTCGAAAGGCAAGGTCACGGCCTCGGCATCGCATCGCGCCTATGACATGCTGCGCGACCGGCTTTTGCGTTTCAAGTTCATGCCGAACCAGAAGATAAACGAAAATCTGCTGGCCGACGAGCTGAGGATCAGCCGGACGCCGTTGCGCGAAGCCCTGAACCGCCTCGCGGCCGAGGGGCTGTTGGTCAGCAGCGGCCGCGGTCTTTCCATTCCCGGCCTGGAGCCGGAGGTCGTTTTCGACCTGTTCGAGGCGCGGCTGGAAATCGAATGCGCCACGGTCCGAATGGCCTGCGAACGCGCCACGGACGCGGACCTTGCCCGCATGTCCGATTTTCTCGAATTGAGCATGGCGGAATCGCCCGATGCGTCGGTTGACAGGCTGATCGAGCTGGATCTGCATTTTCACGACACCATCGCCAAGCTGGCGGGCAACAAGGTGCTGCGACAGACCCTCTGCAACCTCAACGACCGTATTCACCTTATCCGCTGGATCGCCATGGAAGGCCGGCGTCAGGGCACACAGGCCGAACACCGCCGGATCCTCGACCATATGCAGGCCCGCGATGACCGGGCGGCGATGGCAGGAATGAGAGAACACATTCTGCATCGCAACGAAGACATCCTTGCCGCGATCAAGGCGGCCTACGGGCATGTCTACACGCTTTCGACCGGCTAGCGCAGCCGGCCCGGCAAGATGGGATCCGCCGCCCGAGGGGGACGATACGCATGGCATCAGAGCATCCCCGGGCGCCATGCCCGCAGATGGCGGCTTGACCCGATGAAACCGGCTGTGCATGGTGTCTTGTAGACATCGATGTATACAACGAAGGCTTCAAGCGGCGCGGCGGGTGGAAGCGGAGGGACGGTCCTGGACAACAAGCTGAATGGTGCCGAGGCGATGGTCCGGATGCTTCAGGCCCACGATGTCAGGCACATCTTCGGATTATGCGGCGATACCAGCCTGCCGTTCTATGACGCGATGCATCTGCTTGACCACGATATCGAACATGTCCTGACCCGCGACGAACGCAGCGCGGGGTACATGGCCGATGGCTATTCCCGGGTGACGGGCCGCCCCGGCATCTGCGAAGGTCCATCGGGCGGCGGCGCCACCTATATCCTGCCGGGACTGATCGAATCTTCCGAAAGCTCCATCGCGACGCTGGCCATCACCAGCGATATTTCGGTCTCGACCTACGGCAGATACCCGCTGACCGAAGTGGATCAGGAGGCCCTGATGCGCCCCCTGACCAAGTGGAATACCGTCATCCGGAAGGCCGAACACATCCCCCGCATGGTCCGGGCGGCGTTTCGTGCGATGACGACGGGCCGGCCGGGTGCGGCGCATCTGGGTTTGCCCTATGATATTCAATACGATCCGGTGGATTCGTCGGACATCTGGGCGGATCGCGGGCTTGCGACCTATCCCGCCTATCGCACGGGTCCCGAGGCCGAGGCCGTCGAAGCGGCGGTGGATGCAATCCTTTCGGCCCGCAAACCGCTGATCGTCTGCGGCGGTGGCATTGTCGTTTCCGGCGCGATGGACGAACTGGACCGTCTTGCGGGGCGTCTGGACATCGCCGTGGCCACGTCGATTTCGGGTCAGGGCTCGCTGGCCGACACGCATGATTGCGCGCTTGGCGTCGTGGGCTCGAACGGAGGCACCGACGAGACCTGGGAAATGATGCAATCGGCCGATCTCGTCGTTTTCATGGGGTGCCGCGCGGGTTCGACGACCACCGCCCGCTGGGAGGCCCCGTCGCCGGGCACGCGGATCGTCCATTTCGATGTCGATCCGATGGCGATCGGGGCCAACCTTCCGACCGAGGTCGGCGTCGTGGGGGATCTGCGGGTGGCGCTGGCCATGGCCAATGCCCAGCTTGACCGCCGCGGGCAGGGCGGCGCGACCTTTGGCGGTGCGGCGGCCGTGGCCGACATCAAGCGCCGCAAATTCGCGATCTTTGACAGGATCGCCGCCGAGGACGCCCGACCGATCCGCCCCGAGCGCGTGATCGCCGCCCTGATGAAGGTGCTTGCCCCGGATGCGACGGTCGTCTCGGATCCCGGAACGTCGTGTCCCTATGCATCGGCCTATTACCGACAATCGCTGGCGGGTCGCCGTTTCATCACCAACCGCGCGCATGGCGCGCTTGGCTATGCGCTGTCGGCATCGCTGGGCGCGTGGTTCGGCCGGCCATCGGGCAAGACGGTCGCGCTGATGGGGGACGGGTCGTTCGGATTCACCTGCGGCGAACTGGAGACGGTCTGCCGGTCGCGCGCGCCCATCACCTTCGTCGTCTTTTCCAACGCAAGCTACGGCTGGATCAAGGCAAGCCAGAAGGATGACAAGGGCGGCCGCTACTACAACGTCGATTTCAGCGGCGTGGATCAGGCCGCGGTGGCCGCCGCCTATGGGGTGAAATCCTGGCGGGTGGAAGACCCCGCCGATCTGGAATCCGTGCTGGCCAAAGCGGTGGCGCATGACGGTCCGACGCTTGTCGATGTGGTCGTGCAGCCGCTGGAGGAATCGAACGCGCCGGTGCGCCGGTGGATGGGATGAGGGTCTGGCCGACCGGGCCGAGACGGCAACATCGCGCGATCGGCGGGGGCTGAGCGAAAGGAGGACGGGATGAGGGCTGATGTCACGGCGGCCGCTGACCGGCCTCTGGGCCGGGCGCGCGGGCGAGGGCTTGCGACCCGGCTGGTTGCGGGCGACGATCCTGCATTCTTCGGCGCAAAGGGATTTCGCTGATGTCCGACCCGATCCGACCGTTCGGCGCGCCCGGAACCCATCTCGCGACGGGCGGCAAGGCCATCTATGGCGCGCCCCTTGGCATCCTGATGCTGGAGGCGCGTTTTCCGCGCGTCTACGGAGAGATGGGCAACGCCCTGACCTGGCCGTTCCCGGTGATGTACCGGATCGTGCGGGGCGCCACCCCGGACCGCGTGGTCTGCGACGCAGCCCGTGGTCTTCTGGACGACTTCATCGCTGCCGCCCGCGATCTTGTCGATCTTGGCGCCGAGGGCATCACGACGAATTGCGGCTTCCTTTCGATCTTTCAGAAGGAACTGGTCGAGGCGGTCCGGGTGCCCGTCGCAACCTCGGCGATGATGCAGGTGCCGTGGATCGACGCGGCTTTGCCACCGGGCAGGCGCGCAGGGATTGTGACCATCAATGCGCCGGGCCTGACGATCGCGCATCTGGAGGGCATAGGGGTGCCGGCCGATACTCCGATCCGCGGCACCGAGAACGGCACCGAGTTCTTTCGCACCATCATCAGGGCCGAAAAGCAGGATCTCGATCTGGCGCTGGCCTGCGCGGATGTCGTCGCGGCTGCGCAAGACCTTGTCGCGCGACATCGCGAAGTCGGCGCCATCGTCCTGGAATGCACGAACATGTCGCCCTACAGCACCGCGGTCCGGGCGGCCACCGGACTGCCGGTCTACGACATCTATTCCCTGGTCACATGGTTTCACGCGGGGCTGCGGCCACGCGATTTCAGCACCGCGCCGAAAGCGCCCGCATGAGCGCGACGACCCGCAGGAAGGAGCCCGAGCCCGATGGCTGACGACGACATCATGGAAACCCGCAGGGAGGGGTGTCTGGTGCTGACGCTGAACCGCCCGGCACGCCTGAACGCCTGGACCGAAGCGATGCGCGCCCGGCTGGTGGAACGGCTGACGGCGGCGGCTTCGGATCGCGGCGTGCGCTCGGTGGTGCTGACCGGCGCCGGCGACCGGGCCTTCTGCGCCGGGCAGGATCTGGACGAGCTGGGCACATTCGATACCGGCAGGGCCGAGGAATGGATCGACGGCTTCGCCCGACTTTACCGCGCGCTTGGATCGCTGCGGGTGCCGGTGGTCGCGGCGCTGAACGGTGTCGCCGCCGGGTCGGCCTTTCAGTTCGTGCTTCTGACGGATATCCGGATCGGCCATTCGGGTGTCCGCATGGGGCAGCCCGAAATCAACTCTGGCATCGCCAGCATCACCGGGCCCTGGATCATGCGCGAGATGCTGGGCCTGTCCCGGACGGTCGAACTGACGCTGAGCGGGCGACTGATGAAGGCCGACGAGGCGCTTGGCCTGGGCGCGATCCATGAGATCGTCGAACAGGACCAGGTGCTGGAACGGTCCATCGCCGTGGCGCAAGAGCTTGGCGCGAAGCCCCCGACAGCGATGAGCCTGATCAAGCAACGGCTTTTCGAAGTCCTCGAGCCCGGACTGGATGAAGCGATCGCCGCGGCAAAGCGGTATCACCGGCTGTCCTTCGAATCCGGCGAGATGCATGCCGGGACGCGAAAGTTTCTGGGCAAACGCGGCAAGGGCTGAACAGATGTCCGCACCCCCCGCCCCGTTGCAGCCCCCTTTCGCAGGCACCCTTGGCACCCTGCTGCGCGATCGCGCCCTTGCGGCACCCGACAGCACGCTGCTGATCCATCGGGGCGCGGCGATCAGCGTCGGCGCCCTCGCCGCGGCCGCCTTGCAGCAAGCGGCCGATCTGGGCGCGCAGGGCATCGCCGCCGGCGACCGCGTGGTCACGATGCTCGACCCCGGTCCGGACCATGTCGCGCTGGTCCTGGCGCTGGCCCTGGCCGGCGCCGTCTGGATCCCGCTGTCGCCCGAGGCCCGCGGACCGTCGCTGGTCCATGCGCTGGCGGTGGCGACGCCGAAGCTGATCCTGGCCGGCGCCGGGGCCGTGGCCAATCTGCGCGCCGCCGACACGGGGCAGACAGGCAGGATCGTGGAATTCGAGGCAAGCGGCTGGGGCGGCGTTCCCACCGATCCACCGGCCCTGGAACCGCCGGACGATCCCGATGCGCATCGGGCAATCCTGTTCACCTCGGGCACGACCGGACCGCCCAAGGGCGTCATCGTGACCGAGAGGATGCTTCTGGCCTCGGCTGCGGGCTGCGCGATCGCCAGCGACTGCTCGGTCGGCGCCGGCTATCTGATGTGGGAGCCGATGCACCATATCGGCGGGCCGCAACTGCTGATCGCCGCGCTTGCCTGTCAGGCGCGGCTGGTGCTGGTGCCCCGGTTCAGCGCCAGCCGGTTCTGGGATCAGGTGCGCCGCCACGACGTGACCCGGATCCATTATCTGGGCGGCATCCCCGAGATCCTGCTGCGGGCGCCGCCATCGGCCGGGGACCGGAACCACGCCGTGACACTTGGCTTCGGGGGCGGCTGCCGGGCCGATATCCGGCGCGCATTCCAGTCCCGTTTCGGGGTTCCCCTGCGCGAAGTCTATGGCATGACCGAGGCATCCAGCTTTGCCACCATCAACCTGGACGGCACCGAAGGGGCCATCGGCGCGCCCGTTCCCTGGTTCGATGTCGAATTGCACGATGCCTCGGGCCATGTCCTCGACGGCGCGGCCACCGGCCAGATCGTGGTGCGCGAACGTCAGGCCGGGCTGCTGACGCCCGGATATCTCGGAGATCCGCAGGCGAGCGCGAAACTGCTGAAGGATGGCCGGTTGTTTACCGGCGATCTGGCCCGGCGGGATCGTGACGGACATCTCTACTTTCTGGGGCGGACGACGGATTCGCTGCGCCGCCGGGGCGAGAATATCTCGGCCTGGGAGGTCGAGACGGCGCTGGCCGCCCATCCCGACATCGCCGAGATTGCCGTCACCGGCGTGCCATCGCGGATCGGGGACCATGATATCCTGTGCCATGTGCTGCTGCGCGAGGGGGTCGACTACGATCCGGCGGCACTGGCCGCGTGGAGCCGCGAGAACCTGCCCCGGCCGCATGTGCCGCGATACTGGAAACGGGTCGAGCGGTTCGAACGCACGCCCAGCCAACGCATCCGCAAGGGTCTGCTGGATCGCGACATCACGCGCGCTTTCGATCTTGGAGACAGATGACACCGACCGGCCGCCCGAAACCCGAATGTCGCAACAGGAGTCAGATCATGCCGCTTTTCGAGAGATCCGAGTTTCTGTCGCGCCTTCGGCTGGTCAAGCGCGCGATGGCCGACCGGGACATCGACCTGTTGCTGGTCGCGTCACCGGCCAACCAGAACTGGCTGACCGGATATGACGGATGGTCGTTCTACACGCCGCAGATGGTCATTGTCGCCGCGGATCTGGATGAACCGGTCTGGATCGGCCGCAAGATGGATGCGGTCGGCGCGAAATTCACCGCCTATCTTGCCGCCGAGAATGTCGTCCCCTATCCCGACCGGTTCGTCGGATCGGACAGTCTTCACCCGATGGACTTCGTGGCCGACACGCTGATCGCGATGGGGCTGGAGAAGGGCCGCATCGGGGTTGAAACCGATGATTACTACTACACCGCGCGTTGGGACCACATCCTGCGCGCGCGTCTGGACAAGGCCCGCTTCGAGGACGCCTTTCTCCTGGTGAACCGCTGCCGCATGGTAAAGTCGGAGCGGGAGCTGACCTACATGCGCCAGGCCGGGCAGATCGCGACCGCGGCGCAACGGGCCGCCTTCGAGGCCGCGGAACCGGGCGTGCGCCAATGCGACGTCATGGCCGAGGTCTATCGCGTGACGACTTCGGGGCTGCCGGAATTCGGCGGCACCTTTCCCTGCAAGCCGCCAAACGCGATGGCAAACGAGATGTGTTCGGCCCCGCATCTTTCCTGGACGGACGATCCGCTGGCCGAGGGCGACATCTTCTACATCGAGCTTGGCGGCGTTCGGCACCGATATCACAGCCCCCTGTCGCGCTGCATCTATCTTGGCACGCCGCCCGACGAGCTCGGGCGCCTGTCGGACGTCATCGCCGAGGGGCTGGAGGCTGTCCTGGCCGCCGTCCGTCCCGGCGCCACATGCGGCGAACTGGCCGAGGCCTGGCAGCGCGTGATCACCAGGCACGGCGTCGAGAAGGACAGCCGGATCGGCTATCCCGTCGGACTGGGCTATCCGCCCACCTGGGGCGAGCTGACGGCCAGTCTGCGCATCGGGGACATGACCGTTCTCGAGGCCGGGATGACCTTTCACTGCATCCCCTCGATCTGGCGCGAGAGCTATGGCATGACCATTTCCGAAACCTTCGCGGTCACCGGGACAGGCGCCGAGTGTTTCGCGCAATCGCCCCGCCGATTGCTGGTGAAGCAATGATGCCGCCCCCGATGATACCCCCAGGGGCCGCGCCAAGCCGGGAACCGGCGCTGGCGGGCCGGGATGGCTGCGGATTTCAGGTTGACGCATCCGGGCGCGCGGTCTTCAAATGTCCCGCAGCATTCGCGCAACGGGAATGGTGCCCCGCGAAAGTGCAGCGGGACGGGGCACGGGCCGGCACGGCAACGCGAGGTTCTTGGTGATGTCGGACGAACCCATGCGACCCAGCACCGGCCCGAAGGACGACGCAGACGAAGACAATCCGGACCGCCCGGAGGTCATCGTCCGGGCCGGCCCCGATCTTCTTCAGCGCGTCACCGGCTTCGATCTGTGGCATCTGCGGCTGCCCGTCGTCTCGCGGCGCGATCACGGTCTTGGCGCGGTGTCGGGGTCGTGCGAAAGCGTCATCCTGCGCCTGACGGCCGAGGGCGGCGAACGAGGCTACGGCGAAGCCGCCACCTGGGCGCCGTTCACCGGCTCTGCCGAGGCAGGCTTTGCCGCGCTGGACCGCTATATCCGCCCGCATGTCCTGGATCGGCCGGTGGGTCATGTGGGCGCGATCATGGCCGATGCCGCGGGCGCGGTCGCCCATGCCACGGAAGCCAAGGCCGCGCTTGAAACCGCGCTGCTCGATCTTTGCGCGCGGATCGCCGGCGTGCCGGTCTGGGCGCTGCTGGGCGGAAAGTGCCGCGATACGATCCCCTTGTCCTGCTCGCTTGCGGACCCGGATTTCGAGGCCGATCTGGCGCTCGTGGACCGGCTGGCCGCGGACGGCGTGGGCATCGTGAAGCTGAAGGCCGGCGTGCGCGGGCATCGCTTTGACATGATGCGGCTGGAGCGGATCCGCGCCGATCATCCCGACATCGAGATCCGGGTGGACTTCAACCAGGGGCTGGGCCCGGAAGACGCCGTGGCGCGGGTCCGCGATGTCGCGAAAATGGCGCCGGGCTTCATCGAGCAACCGGTGCGCGCCGGCCAGTTCACCCTGATGGCGCGGATCCGCGATGCGATCGACGTGCCGCTGCTGGCCGATGAAAGCGTCTTTGGCCCCGAGGACATGCTGCGGGCCGTCCGCGAAGGCATCTGCGACGGGGTTTCCGTCAAGATCATGAAGGCCGGCGGCCTTTCGCGCGCCCGGCAGAAGGCCGAGATGGCGGCAGCATCGGGTTTGACGGCCTATGGCGGCGACATGTTCGAGACCGGACTGGCCCATCTGGCCGGGGCGCACATGATCGCCGCCACCCCCGCCATCACGCTGGGCTGCGAATTCTATCAGGCGCATTACTACCTGAGGCAGGACATTCTCGACGGACCCTTTCCCCTGCGGGACGGTGCCGTCGTGGTGCCGGATGCGCCCGGGCTGGGCATGTCGCCTTCGGCCGAAATCCTGGAACGATTCGCCCTGCGATCCAGCATCGGCCGCGCCGCATGACGCAGGGCACGCGTCATATCATCGTTGTCGGCGCAGGCATCGTCGGCGTCTCGGCCGCGATCTGGCTTCGTCGCGACGGGCATGAGGTCACGCTCGTGGATCGTGCCGGACCCGGAGAAGGCACCAGCTTCGGCAATGGCGGTGTGCTTGCGGCCTGTGCCGTCGTTCCGGTGACCGTTCCGGGCCTGCTGCGCAAGGCCCCGCACATGCTGTTCCATCCCGAACAACCCCTGTTTCTGAAATGGCGCCATGTGCCCAGGCTTCTGCCCTGGCTTCGCCGATATATGGGCCATGCCAACGATCCGGACGTGCGCCGCATCGCCCGCGCGCTGACACCGATCCTCGGCGCCAGCCTGTCGGACCATCAGGAACTGGCCGCGGGAACCCCGGCCCGGCACCGGATCACCCCATGTGACTATCTCTATGCCTACAGGGATCGCAGGCATTTCGAGGCCGACGCATTCGGCTGGGGCATCCGTGCGGCGAACGGCTTTGCCTGGGACGAGCTGGAAGGCCGCGCGCTGCGGGATTTCGACCCGGCTCTGTCCGAGGATCTGGGCTTTGCCGTGCGTCTGCCGGGTCACGGCCGCATAACCGACCCGGGCCGCTACGTGAAGGACCTGGCGGCCCATTTCCAATCCCTCGGCGGGCGCGTCCTGAGGGCTGATGTCAGCGACATCGTGCAAGAGAACGGGCGCGTGACCGGTCTGCGCGCCACAGGCGAAATCCTGCCCTGCGATACGGCGGTCTTCTGCACCGGCGCATGGTCGCGCCCGCTGGCCCGCAAGCTGGGCATCGACGTTCCGCTGGAAAGCGAACGCGGCTATCACGTCGAGTTCGTCGCGCCGAACATGGCGCCGAAGGCACCGGTCATGGTAGCCTCGGGAAAATTCGTGGCGACGCCGATGGAGGGGCGGCTGCGGGTCGCGGGCACGGTGGAATTCGGCGGACTGGAGCCGCCTGCGTCCCGGGCGCCCCTTGCCCTGCTGAGGCGGCAGGCCGTCGCGGCCTTTCCCGGCCTTGCCGCGCAGGAAACGCGCGAATGGATGGGGCACCGTCCGGCACCGGCCGATTCCATTCCGATCATCGGCGCGTCGCCGACCGTCAGCGGCGCCTATCTCGGCTTTGGTCACCACCATGTCGGACTGACCGGTGGGCCAAAAACCGGCCGTCTGCTGGCCCAGCTTATCTCGGGCAGGCGGCCCGATATCGACATGGGCCCTTACTCTCCGGCACGTTTCGCGATGGCCGGAAACGCACGACAGGACTGAAACTATAGAAAAAGCAGGGAGATCGACATGACTAAACTGACCACGCTTCTTGCCGCGACCGCACTTGCCGGCGTCGCGGCCCCCGGTTTCGCGGAAGTCTGGGACATGCCACTGGCCTATTCCGCGACCAACTACCACTCGGTGACGGCCGAACAATTCGGCAATTGCGTGACGACCGGGACGGGTGGCGAAATCGAGATCAAGACGCATCCCTCGGGCTCGCTCTTTGCGGGCAACGACATCAAGCGCGCCGTCCAGACCGGCCAGGTTCCGATCGGAGAGCGCCTGTTGTCGGCGCACGAGAATGAAAATCCGCTGTTCGGCGTCGATTCCATTCCGTTTCTCGCCACCTCCTTCGATCAGGCCGCCGATCTGTGGACAGCCGCGAAACCGGCGCTGACCGAGTTGCTGGCCAAGCAGAACATGACCCTGGTCTATTCGGTGCCGTGGCCGCCGCAGGGTCTCTATTTCAAGAACGAGACGAAATCGATCGCCGACATGAAGGGGGTCAAGTTCCGGTCCTACAGCAACGCGACCGCGCGGCTGGCCGAACTGACGGGCATGCTTCCGGTCCAGATCGAGGCCGCCGAGATCAGTCAGGCCTTCGCCACCGGCGTGGCGGATGCGATGATTTCCTCCGGCGCGACCGGCTACGACCGCAAGGTCTGGGAAAGCCTGAACTATTTCTACGAGGTGGACGCCTGGCTGCCGCGCAACTACGTCCTGATCAACTCGGACGTCTGGGCCAAGACCTCCGAGGCGAACAGGAACGTGATCAACGCCTGTGGCGCGCTGGCGGAATATGCGGGAACCTGGCGCGCGAAGGAATACACCCAGTTCACGCTGAACGGGCTGCGCGAGGGCGGCATGACGGTAGAGCCGGCAAGCGATCAGATGAAGGCGGAACTGAAGGACATCGGGGCAACCATGACCTCGGAATGGCTCGAGACGGCGGGCGAACCCGGTCAGGCCATCGTGGACAAGTTCCGGGCCATGCAAAAGTGATCCTTTCGCCGGACGGCCTTCGCCGTCGTCCGGCGCTTCCGTGGCCTCTTGCACCTGGACGGGGGAATGATCGTGGGAAAGTTGCGCGGCGTCAGAACGGTTTGCGATGCAATCTACAATCTGGCGGGGGGCGTTGCCGCATTGTGCCTGATCGGCATTCTCGCCTTGATCGTGGCCCAGATGGCCGCCCGCTGGACCGGCGGCGTCCTGATCGGCGCGACCGCCTATGCCGGATACATGATGGCCGCGGCAAGCTTTCTGGCCTTTGCCTATGCCCTGAATCACGGCGCGCATATCCGCGTCTCCATCGTGCTGAACGCCGTTCCCCGGAAGGTTCGCAGATGGCTTGACGTCTGGTGCTTTGCGATCGGCGCGGCGGTCATGTGGTATTTCGTCTGGTATGGATGGCGCTTCGTCTACTGGTCCTGGAAGTTCGGGGATGTCAGCCAGGGACAGGATGCCACCCCCCTCTGGATTCCCCAGAGCGCGATGCTGCTTGGTGCCGTCATCCTGGCCATCGCCCTGACCGATCACCTGATCCACGTCATCGCCACCGGCAAGCACCGGATCAGGCAGAATCTTTCCGACCAGAGCTTCGGAGAGTAGCGCGATGGAAAACCTCTACATCATCATCCTGTTTCTCTTTGTCCTGTTCACGCTTCTGGGCAGCGGCGTCTGGGTCGGGCTCGCGCTCATGGGGGTCGCCTGGGTGGGCATGGAGCTGTTCACCTCGCGTCCGGTCGGCGATGTGATGCTGACCACGATCTGGACGGCCTCGTCATCCTGGACCCTCACCGCGCTGCCGCTGTTCATCTGGATGGGAGAGATCCTCTACCGGACCCGATTGTCGGAAGACATGTTCCGCGGGCTCTCGCCCTGGATGGCGGGGCTGCCGGGCGGGCTTGTCCATACCAACATCGTCGGCTGCGCGGTCTTCGCCGCGGTGTCCGGCTCATCGGCCGCGACACTGACCACCGTCGGCAAGATGTCCATCCCCGAACTGCGCAGCCGCAATTATCCGGAATCGATGGTGATCGGCACGCTGGCCGGGGCGGCGACGCTGGGCCTGATGATCCCGCCCTCGCTGACGCTGATCGTCTATGGCGTCACGATCAACGAAAGTATATCGAAGCTGTTCTTCGCGGGTGTCCTGCCAGGGCTGGTGCTGGCCCTGCTGTTCATGGCCTATGTGGCGATCCGTTCGCAAACCTCGCGCCACTGGACCCCGCGCGAGGACGCGCCGATGTCGTTTCGCGACCGCGTGGTGAATTCACGCTTCCTGCTGCCGGTCATCTGTCTGATCCTGGTGGTCATCGGCTCGATGTATCTGGGTTTCGCCACCGCGACCGAGGCCGCCGCCTTCGGCGTTCTTGGCGGCCTGACCCTTGCCGCGCTTCAGCGATCGCTGACGTGGAAAAGCTTTACCGAAAGCCTTCTGGGGGCCACGCGCACATCGGCGATGATCGCGCTGATCCTTGCGGGTGCCGCGTTCCTGTCGCTTGCCATGGGCTTTACCGGGCTGCCGCGCGGGCTGGCCAACCTGATCGCGGGCTGGAACCTGTCGCGCTTCGAACTTCTCATGGTGCTGCTGGTGTTCTATATCATCCTGGGCATGTTCCTGGACGGGATCTCCTCGGTGGTGCTGACCATGGCCGTGGTCGAGCCCATGGTCAGGGATGCCGGGATCGACATGATCTGGTTCGGCATCTTCATCGTCGTGGTCGTCGAGATGGCGCAGATCACGCCGCCGATCGGGTTCAACCTGTTCGTGCTGCAAGGCATGACGGGCCACGAGATGAGCTTCATTTCCAAGGCGGCGTTCCCGATGTTCCTGCTGATGGTTCTGATGGTCTTCGTCCTGATCCTCTTTCCCGACCTCGCCACCTGGCTGCCCGACAATATCCGATCGGCTCCACGCGGGTGAATGCCGGATGCGGCCCGTCTGCCGCGCAACCGCGATTCCGGCGCTGTTTCGGCCGCGTCTTGTGATACCGTTCCTCTGGTGTTGCCGGCCTTGAAGGGAGACTCGTCGTTGTTCAGCCGGATCAAGCCCAGTTCGTGGACCGCGGACCAGCGGTCGCCCGATGGTTCGGCGCCGATCCGGGTCGAATTATGGACCGCGAAATCGCTGTTCGAAGCCGGCAGGGAACTGGCGGCGACGCGGTTTCCGGAATTCAACGATGCGCCGGCCGCCCCGATCCGGCGGCTGACCGACAATCAGGATGCGATCCGGACGAACTATCTTGATACCGTCATGGCGGCAGAACGCGACGAACTGATCACGCCGGCGGCGGAATGGCTGATCGACAATTACCACATGGTCGAAGAGAACCTGCGCCAGCTGCGCCAGGGTTTCGGACGCTCGTTCCTGCGCCATCAGCGGAAAGTGGCGCTGTCCGGGGGCGGACAGGCGCCGCGCAGTCTGCTGATCGCGTGGTATTTCGTCGCGCTGACCAATTCCGAGGTCAAGGCCGACGACCTGTCCGACTTTCTTCGCGGTTTCCAGTCGGTCTCGACGCTGGATATCGCCGAGCTATGGGCCGTCCCGACCTTTCTGCGCTATGTTCTGGTCGAAAATCTTCGCCGGATGTCCGACCGGGTGGTGACAGCGCGCCGGTACCGCAATACCGCCAACGCCATCGCCGATCTGGTCGCAAGCGATCCCGACAACATCTCGGCCATCGTCGAGGGCCGGGGCGAATTGATCTTCCGGGATACCGTCGCGGTCCAGTTGCTGTATCGCCTTCGCGAGGGCACCGCGGACGCGCAGGCGGCGCTGGCGGCGCTGGAACGGCGATGGGGCGGACAGCCGGCGCTGGAACGCGCGGTGCAGCGGGAATACGCCCAGCAATCGGCCGGCAACGTCACCGTCGGCAACGTCATCAGCAGCCTGCGCCGGATGGGGGATATCGACTGGCTGACATGGTTCGAGGGCGTCAGCCATGTCGACAGGATGCTGGTCGGGGATTCCGAATTCGTCCGCCTGGACCAGGCAACCCGCGCGGCCTATCGATCCGCGGTCGAGCGGACGGCGCGCCGATCCAGGCTGAGCGAGACAGAGGTCGCCCGGCTGGCGCTGGAGACCGCTGCCGGCGATTCCGAAGGTGCCGCCGATCGGGGCATCCTCCGGGAGCCGCGGCTGGACGGGCGCGTCGAGGTCGGGCACCTGCTGGTCGGCGAGGACCGGTTCCGGCTGCAGCGGCTGGCAGGGTGCCGCAGGACAGCCTACGAAATGCTGGGCATCTTGATACGCCGGCTTGGATGGTTGTCGCTGCAACTGCCCTTGCTGGTCCTGACCGTCCTGCTGTTGGCGGTGATGACCTGGACGATCCCCGCCGGCCTGCCCCGGTGGCAGGTCGGCTTGCTGCTGGCGCTGGCGCTGGTCCCGGCCAGCGAGACCGCGATGCAGGCCCTGGCATTTCTGGCGGCGCGATGGCTGGCGCCGCGTTGCCTTGCGGGCTATGATTTCCGGACCGGCCTTCCCGCCGAGGCGAGGACGCTGGTCGTCATCCCCTGCATGATCACCAGCATGGACGCCATCGACGAACTGGCGGACACGCTGGAATCGCATTACCTTGCCAATCCGCAGACCGAGATATTCTTCGCGCTTCTCAGCGACTGGGCCGACGCCGATGCCGAAACGCTTCCGCGTGATCAGGCGCTGCTGGATCACGCCCGCCAGCGCATCGACGCGCTGGCCGAACATTACAACCACGGCGGGGTCCGGCGCTTTTTCCTGCTGCATCGGCGCCGTCAGTGGAGTGCGACGGACCGCGTCTGGATGGGCTGGGAACGCAAGCGCGGAAAGCTGACCGAGCTGAACATGCTGCTGCGCGGTCAGACCGGGACCAGCTTTCTGGCGACCGGCCCGACCCCGCCCGAGGGGGTGCGCTATGTGGTGACGCTGGACAGTGACACCCGATTGCCACGCGACACCGTCGCGGCCCTGGCCGGCAAGATGGCCCATCCGGTCAACCTTCCGGTCAGCGACGAGAAGGGTCTGGTGATCCGGGGCCATGCGATCATGCAGCCGCGGGTCACGCCCTCCCTGACGACCGGGGCCGAAGCCTCGGTCTTCCAGCGCGCATTTTCCGCGAACCGGGGGCTTGATCCCTATGTGTTCGCCGTCTCGGATCTTTACCAGGATCTGTTCGGTCAGGGCAGCTTCACCGGCAAGGGCATCTACGACGTCGATGCGTTTCAGGCGGCGATGACCGCCCGCGTGCCCGAAAACGCCATTCTCAGCCACGACCTGCTGGAAGGCAGCCTGGCCCGCGCGGCGCTGGTATCGGATATCGAGGTGGTCGAGAATTTCCCCACCCGCTACGCGAACGAGGCAAGCCGCCAGCATCGCTGGATGCGCGGCGACTGGCAGTTGCTGCCGCTGATCGTCACGCCGGGAAACGGACTGAACGGGCTGGCGCGGTTCAAGATGCTGGACAATCTTCGCCGGTCCCTGGTCGCGCCGGGCTGGCTTGCGACTTCGGTCGCGGGCTGGCTGCTGCTGCCGGGATCGGCGGCGGCGCTGTGGCAATTGGCGCTGATCCTGCTGATGGTGCTGGTGCCGATCCTTCAGATCGATACCAACGTCCTTCGGCGCCAGTATGGCGTGTCATGGGGGTATCACATCCACCAGGTGCTGCGCGACGCCCGCATCTCGTTCACCCAGTTCGGGCTGCGGCTGACCACGGTCGCGGATCGGGCCTGGTCGACGGCGGACGCCATCTTCCGGACCTTGTGGCGGCTGGCCGTCAGCAGGCGCAACCTGCTGGAATGGACGCCATCGCAGCTGATCGGCGACAGGGACGACCCCCGGCTTGCGGCCGAATATCGCCGGATGATCGCGTCTCCCCTGATCGGCGGCGGCGCGATCCTGGCCTCTGTGGCGGTCAATCCATCCGCCCTTCCGGTCGCGGTGATTTTCGCCGCGCTGTGGATCGCCGCGCCCTGGATCACCTTTCGCGCCTCGCGGTCGCTGGAAACGGTCGACCAGTTGCAGATCTCGGCCGAGGACAAGGCCGAGTTGCGGCGCATCGCCCGCCGCATCTGGCGCTATTTCGACGAATTCGTCGACCAGACGACCAACCATCTGCCGCCCGACAATTATCAGGAACTGCCAGCCCCGAAACTGGCCGAACGCACCTCGCCGACCAATATCGGGCTGTATCTCATGTCGGTCATGTCGGCGCATGATTTCGGCTGGATCGGCCTGGACACGGCGCTGAAACGGATCGAGGCCACCATCGCCACGCTTGAACGGATGCAGCGGTTTCGCGGGCATTTCTTCAACTGGTATGACACCAGAACGCTGTCGGTGCTGCCCGCGCCCTATCTGTCTTCGGTCGACAGCGGCAATCTTGCCGGGATGCTGATCGCGCTGTCCTCCGGTCTGCGGGGCTGGGCGGCGCACGCGCCTTCGGTGCGCGTGCCCGCCACGGCGGGGCTGCGCGACACGCTGGACATCCTGCGCGCCGAGCTGGAGCTGCTGCGCGACGATCGCCGTGCGCTGCGCGACCTGCACGGCGCGATGAGCGAGGCGATCGACGGCTATGCCCGGTCGGTGGCGCACAGCCTGCCCGGATCGCTGGCCGATCCGGTCGCGGCCGGGCAGTTGATCAGCCGCGCCGCGACCATCCGGCGACTGGCGGGCGATCTGCACGCGGCGACCCCGCGCGGCGACGCGGCCGAGATCCTGGCCTGGTCCACGGCATTGGTGCGCGACACCGCCGATGTCCTGAACCCGGTCACAACCCGGCCCGAGGCGCTGGACAAGTTCGTCCTGCAGACCCGGCTTCTGGCCGAGCGGGCGCGCAACCTTGCCTTCGGGATGGATTTCAGCCTGTTCGTCGATCGCGAAAAGTCGCTGATGTCGATCGGCTATCGCACCGATGCGCAGGCGCTTGACGGCAGCCGCTATGACCTGCTGGCCTCGGAGGCGCGGCTGACCAGTTTCCTGGCCATCGCCAAGGGCGATCTGGGCAAGGAACATTGGTCGCGTCTGGGCCGGCCCTTCGCGATGGTCGGCCATCGCGGCGCGCTTCTGTCCTGGTCGGGCAGCATGTTCGAATACCTGATGCCGCCGCTGCTGCTGAAGGAACGTCAGGGCGGCATCCTCAACCTCGCCGACAAGATGGCGGTCGCGATCCAGATGGAATGGGGGCGGTCGCACGGCCTGCCCTGGGGCATCTCGGAAAGCGCGTTCAACGCCCGCGACCGGGACATGAACTATCAATATTACGCCTTCGGCGTTCCCAACCTGGCGCTGAAGCGTTCGGGCGGCGATTACGTGGTGGCGCCCTATGCCTCGATCCTGGCGGCACAGATCGACCCGCAGGCGGCGATCAGGAACCTGGCCGCGCTGCGCGAACTGGGCGCCGAGGGCCGCTTCGGGTTCTATGACGCGGTCGATTTCTCGCCACGCCGCCAGCGCGAGGGCGCCAATCACAGCGTCGTGAAGAACGTCATGGCCCATCATCACGGCATGTCGATGCTGGCGATCGGAAACGCCGTTCTCGACGGCATTCATCGCGAAAGGTTCCACGCCGATCCGGTCGTGCGCGCATCAGAATTGCTGCTGCAGGAAAAGTCGCCGCGCGACATCACGCCGGTGACGCGCGCGACCACGGCTTTCGGACCGGGGCGGGATACGCTGCTGAGCAGCGGCGATACCCTGACCGTGGTCAGCGATCCGGGCCGGGCCGAACGCGAGGTGGCCCTGATGTCGACCGGCGCCTTCACCATGTTCGTGTCCTCGACCGGCGCCGGGCGCGCCATGCTGGGCAATATCGCCCTGAACCGGTGGTCCGCCGATCCGACCCGGGACGATGGCGGTATCCATCTGCTCATGCGCGACATCCAGTCGGGGGAATGGTGGTCGGCGACCCACGCCCCGTGCAGCGGGGCCGACGAACGCAGCACGGTGATCTTTTCCGATCACAAGGCCGAATTCTTCAAGACCGCCAACGCGATCGAAAGCCGGCTGGAAATCATCGCGGCGACCGAAGGCAATGCCGACGGACGCCGCCTGACCCTGCGCAACCTGTCGGGGCGCGACCGGACCATCGAGGTGACCTCGTATGGCGAGATCGTGCTGGACGATCCGGCCTCGGACCGGGCCCATCCCGCCTTTTCCAAGATGTTCGTCGAAACCGAGATCCGCGACGAGGGCGCGCTGATCATGGCGCGGCGCCGGCCCCGCGATCCGCGCGGCCAGTCGCTGTATATGGCCCATCTGGTGACCGGGCCGGATGGTGCGCTGACCCCGGCCGCCGAGGCCGAAACCGACCGGCGCGCCTTTCTTGGCCGCGGTCGCAGCCTGGCCGACGCCGCCGCGATGAAGAGCGGCGCAACCCTGTCGGGGCGCCAGGGCCATACGCTGGATCCGATCTTCGCCATTCGCAGGCATATCCGCGTGCCGGCCGGAAAATCCGCCTCGATCACCTTCTGGACGCTGATCGCCGACAGCGCCGAGGACTGCGCCCGGCTGGCCACCCATTTTACCCGCCCCGGCTGTTTCGAACACGAGTTGCGGCTGGCATGGACCTATTCGCAGGTCCAGCTGCGCCATCTCGGGGTTTCGCTGGATGAGGCGAAGCTGTACCGGCAATTCGCAAGCCTGCTGATCTGGCCCGATCTGCGTCTTGCCGCGACGCCGCAGCGGCGCCGGGACATCGGCCGGCAGAACGAATTGTGGCCGATGGGAATTTCAGGCGATGTTCCGATCCTGCTGCTGCGGATCGACAACGAGGCCGATCTTCCGATCATCCGAAATGCCATGCGCATGCATACCTTCCTGCAAAGCCGGGGCGTCTTGCATGATCTGGTGATCCTCAACGAACGCCCGACCAGCTATGCCCAGGATCTGCAGCACGGAATTCAGACCCTGGTCGATGCCGCCGTCCACGCGGCCGGCCAGTCCGGCCCCCATCATGCCCATGCCGTGCGTCGCGATCAGATAAGCCAGGGCAGCTTCGACACGCTGATATCGGCGGCGCGGATCATGCTGCACACCCGCAACGGCAAGCTTTTCGAACAATTGGCGCGGCTGCGCGAGACGCCGCCGGCTCCGGCGCGCCTTCGGGGCTGTGGCGAACGCCGGCGCGACGATCCCCGGCCAAGGCCTGCGTCCCGATCGCAGCTGGAATTCTGGAACGGATTTGGCGGGTTCGCATCCGACGGTCGCGAATATGTGCTGCGCATCACCCATGACCGGCAGACCCCCCATCCCTGGATCAACGTGATCGCGCGTGACGATTTCGGCTTCCACGTCTCGGCCGAAGGGGCGTCCTACACATGGGCGGTCAATTCTCGCGATTACCGGATCACGCCCTGGACGAACGATCCGGTCATCAATGCGCCGGGCGAGACGATCCTTGTCCACGACCCCGAGACCGGCTGCGTCGCCAGCCCCTTCCTGGCCACGTCCGAGCCGGGCGACGCGGTCTTCGAGGCGGCGCATGGTCTGGGATATTCGCGCTTTACCGCCGATTATGGCTGGGTCGTGGTCGAGGCGGTGATGACGCTGGCCCGCGACGTTCCGGCGCGGCTGACCCGGCTGCGGGTCACCAACCGGACCAGGCGACACCTGCGGCTGCGCGGCGTCGCCTATGCCCAGCTTGTCCTTGGCACCGACGCGGCGGTTGCGGGCCCGATGGTCCGGACCGGCTTTGATACCGGGCTTGCGGCCGCCATCGGGCGCAATCCCTATTCGGCGGATTTCGCCGATCGGATCACCGCGCTGGCCTGCGATCGCGAGGTGGACGCCCATTGCGGTTCCCGGACTGCCTTTCTGGGCCGCGAGGGCGCGATTTCCTATCCGGCGGCGCTGGAATCATGGCCCCGTCCTGCCGCGCAGGGCGGCGGCGGCGCGCAAGACGTCGAGGCGGCGGGCGATCCCTGCGCCGCCATCCGCTGGCCGCTGTCCGTGGCGCCGGGCGAGACCGCCGAGACCACGCTGATCCTGGCCAATGGCGACGCCGAAACGCTGCCCCGGGTGCTTGCCGCCGCGCGCAGCCCCGGCGCGTTCGATGCGGCGATGAACGCCGCGCGGGACGAATGGGACAGCGTTCTGGGAACGCTGCAGATCGACACGCCGGACGACAAGCTGAACCTGCTGGTCAACACCTGGCTTCCCTATCAGGCGCTGGCCTGCCGGATCCGGGCGCGGACCGCCTTTTACCAGGCATCGGGGGCGTTCGGGTTCCGCGACCAGTTGCAGGATACCAGCGCGCTGATCCTGCAGGATCCGTCCCTGTGTCGCAGGCAGATCCTGAAAGCGGCCGGGCGCCAGTTCACCAGCGGCGATGTGCAGCATTGGTGGCTGCCCCGAACGGGCGCCGGTGTGCGCACGACGATCTCGGACGATGTGGTCTGGCTGGGCCATGTGACCGCGCTTTATATTGCCGCGACAGGGGACCGCGCGATCCTGGACGAGCCGGTGGAGTACCTTTCGGGCCCCGAACTGGAGCAGGGCGAACATGACCGCTTCTTCGTGCCCGATTCCTCCGGCCTGCGGTCCCCGCTCTATGACCATTGTGCCAGGGCGCTGGATCTGGCGGTCGCGCGCACCGGCCGCAACGGATTGCCGCTGATCCTGGGCGGCGACTGGAATGACGGCATGAACCGCGTCGGCGAGGCCGGCCAGGGCGAAAGCGTCTGGCTGGGCTGGTTCCTGTGCGCCACCATCGATGCCTTCGCGCCGCTGGCCGAGGCGCGCGGCGACGCGGCGCGTGCGGCGGCATGGTCGGCGCATCGCCAATCGGTCGCGGCGGCGCTGGACAAGGCCGGCTGGGATGGCGCCTGGTATCGGCGCGGCTATTTCGACGATGGCACGCCGCTGGGATCCGCCGACAGCGACGAATGCCGCATCGACAGCATTGCCCAAAGCTGGGCGCTGATCTCGGGCGCGGGGCGCGAGGATCGCGCGCAGCAGGGTGTCGCCCAGGCGTTGTCGCATCTGTTCGACCGCGAGGCGCGGATCATGCGGCTGTTCACGCCGGCCTTCCGCGACACGCCGCGCGAGCCGGGCTATATCAAGTCCTATCCGCCCGGCGTCCGCGAGAATGGCGGGCAATATACCCATGCGGCGGCCTGGATGGTCTATGCGCTGGCGCTGTCGGGCGACGGCAACCGCGCCCATGGGCTGTTCGACGCGCTGAACCCGATCACGCATTCGCACGACCCGAGCGCCGCCGAGGTCTATCGCGTCGAACCCTATGTCGTCGCCGCCGATGTCTACGGCGCGCGCGACAAGCTGGGTCGCGGGGGCTGGACCTGGTATACCGGATCGGCTGGCTGGATGTATCGCGCGGCGGTCGAGGGAATTCTGGGCATTGCCCGCAGGCCCGGCGGTTTCGCGGTCGATCCGCGCCTGCCCGACGAATGGCCGGGCTATGAGGCGACCCTGTGCCTTGACGGCAAGACCCGCCGCATCGCCGTCGATCGCGACGGCGAGGATGGCGAGCTGCGGATCCGTGTCGATGGCACCGGTGTCGCGGCCGGCGCAACAATCGGCTGAGCCGGCGAGGCCCGATCAGCGCCGGCAATCCGGCGCGCGCGCAAGGCCGTCGCGGCCGGCCAGCCAGCCGGGCGGCGCGGTCGGGGGCATGTCCGGCCGCCGGAACCGCCGCCTTGCGTGCCACCTGCATCGAGTGCGACGATCGCCCCATCCTGCGCGTCGCGGTGGCCCGGTCTACGCCGTGGCGGCGGTCAGCCCCTGATCCAGGTCGGCGATGATGTCTTTCAGATCCTCGATGCCGATGGATAACCGCACCACATCCGGGTCCGCGCCTGCGCTGATCTGCTGATCCTCGCTCAGTTGGCGGTGCGTGGTCGAGGCGGGGTGGATGATCAGGCTGCGCGTGTCGCCCAGATTGGCCACATGGCTGAACAGCCTGAGGCTGTCGACCAGTCGGACGCAGGCATCATAGCCGCCCCTGACCGACATGGTAAACAGCGCCCCCGCGCCCCTGGGCACGATCCGCTGCGCCCGTTCATGCGACGGGGATGACGGAAGTCCCGCATAATTGACGCTTTCGATCCGGGGATCCCTGTCCAGCCATTCGGCCACCGCCATGGCGTTCCTCACGTGCCGTTCCATGCGCAGGCCCAGCGTCTCGATTCCCATCAGCGTGTAATGGGCGCCTTGCGGGTTCATCGTCATGCCCAGGTCGCGCAGGCCGACGGCGATCGAGTGAAAGGTGAAGGCCATCGGCCCCAGGGCCTTGTGGAATGTCAGGCCGTGATAGGCACTTTCCGGCTGCGACAGCGACGGGAACCTGTCGGACGCGGACCAGTCGAAATTGCCGGAATCGACAAGGATTCCGCCCGTCACGGTCCCGTTTCCGGTCAGATATTTCGTCGCGGAATGCACGACCAGCGTGGCCCCGTGGTCGATCGGCCGGCACAGCCAGGGCGTGGCCGTGGTGTTGTCGACGATCAGCGGAATGCCCGCCTCCTCGGCGATCCGGGCCATCGCGTCCAGATCGGTGACATAGCCGCCGGGATTGGCGATGGTTTCGCAGAACAGCGCGCGGGTCTTGTCGTCGATGGCGGCCTTGATCGCGTCCAGATCGTCGGTATCGACGAAGCTGGCGGTCCACCCGAACCGGCGGATGGACTGGCCGAACTGGGTGATGGTGCCACCATAGAGCCGCGAGGAGGCCACGATATTGCAGCCCGGCCCCATCAGCGGAAACAGCGCCATGATCTGGGCGGCATGTCCCGACGAACAGCCGACGCCGCCGACCGCGCCCTCCAGCGCGGCCACGCGCGCGACCAGGGCGGCCACGGTCGGGTTGGTCAGGCGCGAATAGATGTAGCCCTGTTCCTCGAGATTGAACAGGCGCGCCGCGTGATCGGCGTTTTTGAACACGTAGGAGGTGGTCTGATAGATGGGAACCTGCCTTGCACCCGTGGCCGGATCCGGTTCGGCCCCCGCGTGAACGGCCAATGTGTCAAAGCCAGGGGATGTATCGGTCATGAAGGGGTTTCCTGTCGGTCGCGGAACGGGGCAGGGCGCGCTGGCATTTCCGGAACCTTGTGCCGGAGAATGGCAGCGGCGGGGCCTGATTTCCCTTGATTAAAGCAAAAGCAACCGGGGGAGGCAAACGGTTTGGCGGCCGGCCGCGGGAATTGGCGTCGTCGCTGGCGCCAGCCCTGCGCGGCAAGGGAACCGGGCCCCTGTCCGGGCGTTCAATACGACACGATTCGTCGCCCTCGGCCGGTCATGCCGGCCAAGGGCCCCGCAGGAGCAGACCCGCCGACCCCGCAGCGGCCTTGAATCCGTCACGGTTTCACGTCCACGGTTTCGGCCAACCCAAGCGCAGGCAATTTTAGGGAGCCTACCTCACCATGAAAACCAATCTCGTTCTTGCGGCTGTCGGACTGGCGGGCGCGCTGGCCAGCCCCGCCTTGGCCAATATCACCGTCTCGTCGAAGATCGACACCGAGGGCGGACTTCTTGGCAATATCATCGCGCTGGCGCTGGAGGATGCGGGACTGCCGGTCGAACGGCGGCTGCAACTGGGCGGCACGCAGGTCGTGCGCGAGGCTTTGCTGGCGGGTCAGATCGACATCTATCCCGAATATACCGGCAACGCCGCCTTCTTCTTCAACGAGGCCGACAGCGATGTCTGGAAAAGCCCCGAGGCCGCCCATGCCCGCGCGGCAGAACTGGACGCGGCTGAAAACCAGGTGATCTGGCTGGACGCGGCGCCCGCCAACAACACCTGGGCCATCGCGGTGACGGGCCCGGTGGCCGAGCAGAACGGCCTGGCCACGATGACCGATTTCGGCGCCTGGGTCGCCGGCGGCGGTGACGTCAAGCTGGCCGCCTCGACCGAGTTCGTGTCATCGCCCGCGGTGCTGCCCGCGATGCAGAAGACCTATGGTTTCGAATTGTCGCCCGATCAGACGGTGATCCTGTCGGGCGGCGATACTGCTGCGACGATTCAGGCCGCGGCACGGGGCACGTCGGGCGTGAACGCGGCGATGGTCTATGGCACCGATGGCGGCGTCGGGGCGACCGGGCTTGTGGTGATGGAGGACGACAAGGGCGTGCAGCCCGTCTATCAGCCCACGCCCATCGTCCGCGAAGAGGTGCTGGGCGAATACCCGGCCATCGCGGATGTCCTGAACCCGATCTTCAGCGGCCTTGATCTGAAGACGCTGCAGGAGCTGAACGGCCGCATCCAGGTCGGCGGAGAGCCTGCCGAGGCCGTGGCGCGCGATTACCTGACCCGGACCGGAGTGCTGGACTGATCCGCGCCGCGACACAGACGCGCGTCGGCTGGCCGGCGCTGTCGGCGCCGGGGCTTCTGTTCATGGTGCTTGGACTGGGCGCGTTCCTGGCGCCTTTCATGACGCTGGCGGCCAACCGTATCGTGGCCGGCGAGGGGGTTCCGATCTGGCAATCGGCCGGGCCGGGCGTGACGCTGCCGGGCCTGGCCGCGCTGTCGGCGGGGCTGGCGCTTGGCGTGCTGCAGATCCGCCCGGTCCTTCGCCTGCTGGGCGCCGCGTTGGGGCTTGCGGCGCTGCCCTGGCTTTTGTCGCAGGGCGCCGCCACGCTGCTGGCGGGCGCGGGCCAATACGCGCGCGTCTCGCCCGGTGCCGGATTCTGGTCGCTGCTGGTCATCCTGGCGCTTCTGGCGGCGGACGCGCTGAACGGCCTTTCACCGGGCCCGCTGGCACGGGCGGGCCTGCTTGCCGCGGTTCTGGCTTTGCTGGCGCTGCTGCTTGGATCGGGGGCATTGTCGGACCTGTCGGTGATGCAGGAATATGCCAGCCGGCAGGGCGCGTTCCGCGATGCGGCGCTGCGCCATCTTGGCCTTGCGTTCGGTTCGCTGGCGGCGGCGGCGGTGATCGGCCTGCCGCTGGGCCTGGCATGTTACCGTCGCGCCAGGCTGCGCGCCGCCCTGCTGCCGGTGCTGAGCTTCTTGCAGACCATCCCTTCGCTGGCGATGTTCGGGATCATGATCCCGCTGCTGGGCTGGGTCGGCGACAGCGTGCCGGGTGCGCGCGCGATGGGCATTGCCGGCATCGGCTTTGCCCCCGCGTTTCTGGCGCTTGTGCTGTATTCGCTGCTGCCCGTCGTCGCCAATACCGTCGCGGGCCTGCAAAGCACTCCGCCAGCCGCGCAAGAGGCGGCGCGCGGCATGGGCATGACGGAACGGCAGCGCCTTCTTCGGATCGACCTGCCGCTTGGCCTGCCGGTCATCCTTGCCGGGATGCGGATCGTGCTGTTGCAGAATATCGGCCTTGCGGTGATCGCCGGGCTGATCGGCGGCGGCGGCTTTGGCACCTTTGTCTTCCAGGGCCTGAACCAGACCGCAACCGACCTGATTCTGCTGGGCGCGCTGCCCACCGTCGCCCTGGCGCTCGTGGCGGCGATCGTGATGGACATCCTGGTCGAACTGGCCCGACCGATACCGGAGGGCAGATCATGATCGAAATCGACCGGATCACCAAACTCTATGACGGGCGCCCGGCGGTGGATTCCGTCTCGATGACGGTCGAGGAAGCCACGATCACCGTCATCGTGGGCACGTCGGGATCCGGCAAGACCACGCTGCTGCGCATGATCAACCGGCTGGTCGAGCCCAGCTCGGGCGAGGTCCGGATCAATGGCGAGCCTACGTCCAGCCTGCACAAACACGTGCTGCGGCGGCGCATCGGCTATGCCATTCAGGGTCACGGATTGTTCCCGCATCACACCGTCGCGCGCAATATCGGCGCGGTGCCCGAATTGCTGGGCTGGCCCCGCCAGAAGATCAGCGCCCGCGTGGACGAATTGCTGAACCTGTTCTCGATGGAGCCGGCCCGGTTCCGCGACCGCTTTCCCTATGAATTGTCCGGCGGGCAGCAGCAGCGGGTGGGCGTTGCGCGGGCCCTGGCCTCGCGTCCCGATCTGATGCTGATGGACGAACCCTTCGGGGCGCTGGATCCGATCATCCGGGCGCGCGCGCAGCAGGATCTGCGCCGCATCCAGCAGGCCCTGGGATCGACCATCATGCTGGTCACGCATGACATGGAAGAGGCGATCCATCTGGGCGACAGGATCGCGGTGATGGACAAGGGCCGCCTTGTCCAGCACGGCACGCCGGCGCAGATCATCCGGCAGCCGGCGACGGATTTCGTGGCGGAAATGGTCGGCGGCGTCGAACGTCCGCTGCGCCTGCTGTCGCTGATCCCGGTCTCCGATGTGGTCGAGAACGGATCCGCCGAGGGCGAGGCCGTGGCGGCGGAGACCAGCCTGCGCGACGCGCTGGCGATCTGCCTGTGGACCGGCCGCGAGGCGCTGCCGGTGACCCGCGACGGGGCCGGCCAGCAGAGGGTCACACTGGACGCGATCCGTGCGCGGGCCGAAGGCCGGACATGAGGTGGCAGAACCTCTTGCGGGGGGCGCTGATCGCGCTGCTTCTGGCCCTGGTCCTGCGTCCGGTCTGGTTCACGCCGGTCTTCGCGCCCTTCGCGCCCGAGGGCGGGCCGGTCATCTACGATCGCTCGTCGCTGCTGTCGCTGTCGCTGAGCCATCTGGGTCTCGTGGCGCTGGCATCCACGGCGGCGACGCTGGTTTCGGTGATGCTGGCGATCCTGGTCACGCGGCCGGCGGGGGCGGCCTTCCGTCCCCTGTCGCGCACCATCACCAACATGGGCCAGACATTCCCGCCCGTCGCGGTTCTGGCGCTGGCGGTGCCCTCGCTTGGCTTCGGCGCCGGGCCGACGGTCGTGGCGCTGTTCCTTTATGGCCTGCTGCCGATCTTCGAGAACGCCATGACCGGGCTTCTGACCCTGCCGCCCGCCACGATGGAGGCCGCGCGCGGGATCGGCCTCAACCGCCGGCAACGGCTGGTCCGGGTGGAATTGCCGCTGGCGCTGCCGGTCATCCTGACGGGCATCCGGCTGTCGGTGGTCATCTCTCTTGGCACGGCCACGATCGGCTCGACCGTCGCGGCCAGGACCCTGGGCGAGGTGATCATCTCGGGGCTGCTGACGAACAACACCGCCTATGTGTTGCAGGGCGGGCTGATCGTGGGGTTGTTCGCGGTGCTGATCTATGACGCGATGGTTCAACTGGAAACCCGCCTGTCGCGGCGAAGGGCGCGATAGGCGGGACCACCATCCGCATCGCCAGCGCCGGGTCTACCCGACACGGGTCCGCGACAGCCGGTGCCGCGCGATGCGGACGGCGGCGAATGTGGCAAGGATGCTGACGATGACGAACCCGGCCAGGGCCGTCACGGGATAGGACAGGGCATCGGGCGGCGGATCGAAGATGCCCGACAGAAGCTTGACCAGCATGTCGGCCGCGGCGACGCCGATCGCCGCGCCGATGACGGCGCCGGGAACGAGGATGATCAGCGCCTCGCTCCACAGAAATCCCGCGACCTCGGATCCCGACGCGCCGAGCGCCAAGAGAATGGCCGCCGCCCGGCGACGCTCGGCAAAGCCCAGATACAGCAGCATTCCCGTCGCCGCCGCCAGCAGCAGGACCGCGAAGGCGATCTCGACATTGGTCAGCCGGCCAAGATCGACGGCGGTCAGGCTGGAGGCGATGATGTGGAACGCGGATTGAAGATCCGAGACCTTGTAGCCCGAGGCCGGCCCCAGGGTGTTGCGGATATCGGCGGCCAGCGTTCCGGGATCGGTCTTGCCCCGGATCAGCAGAACCTCGTGGCCGGGGGTGCCGGTCTGCGCGGCGATGTAGGCCGCGTTGGCGACCAGAAAGGAATCCTTGGGTGCGGTCGGAAATTCCAGCGCGACGCCCACGAAGGTGAACGGAATCGCCTTGTATTGGTGGGTGGTGGCATCCTGAAGCCGCAGGTTCACGGTATCGCCAAGCGCGAGCTGAAAATCGTTCACGGTTTCCTGCGACACCAGAACGCCGTCCGGTGTCGCGGCCAGCGCCTTCAGCGTGGCCGCCGCATCGCGATTGGCGAAATAGGCGTCGACGATCGACGTGGCATCTGTGATCGTGGCGGGGTCGATGCCGTAGATGTCCTGCAGGTCGTTGCCGACATAGGCGAAGCGATGCTGCATCGGCACGGTCGCCGCGACGCCGGGAAGGGCCGCGACCTTTGTCACCACCGGCTCGACCGGCGTCGAGGTCGACCCGGTCACCGTCACATCCGCCCCGTTGGTCAGCAGGGCATCGACCCGGGTCTGGCCGTTATAGGTGAGGTTGAAGATCGCGATGGCGAAGGCGAAGGAAAAGGCAAGCGATACCAGCGCGATCCCGCCCGCAAGCCGCCGGTTCTGCCGCGACAGGCTGGCGGCGATGCTGGGCGCCGTGCCCGAGGCCAGACCGCTGCGGCCGATCATCGTCGCCAGGCCGCCCGAAGACCGGCCGATCAGCCACGAGGTCAGCCGGATCGTCAGCAGCACCGCCCCGGTCCAGAACAGCAGCGGCGACAGGAAGGCGGTGTAATCGACGGCGGTGGCCGTGACCCCTTCCGGAGCCAACACGACCTGGTAGTTGGAGCTTGCCGATCGCAGGAAGATGACGGCGGCGGCGGCCAGGCAGATCACGTCCAGCCACAGCCGCTGCCACAGCGGCACCTTGCCCCTGGTGAAATAGCTCCGGCCGCCGACGATGGTCTGGTCGCGCAAGCGGGACAGGGCGGGCAGCAGACCGCAGAGAAGGGCGATCGCGAAACCGCCGAGCCCGGCCAGACCGATCCAGGCCAGGGCGGCAGGCGCCAGCGCCGCGCCGCCGAACTGGACGACCGCCAGCGCCAGGGCGGCCAGCGCGCCGAAGACAGCGGCCCCGACCGCGCCGAGCGTTTCTTCAGACGCGACGAGCCGCAGGATCGACCCCCGGTCCAGTCCGCGCATCCGCAGCAGCGCCTCGCTGCGGCCCTTGCTTTCACGGTCCGCCGACAACAGCGACACGGTCAGCAGGATCGCCAGCATCGCCGCCGGCAGGCCGAGGAACAGGAAGATGACGCGGGCATAGATCGCGTCGCCCCGCACCGCATCCAGCCGCGCGCCCAGATTGTCGCCGACCAGCGCGGCGCCCGCGATCCCGGCCTCGAAATTGCGGGCGCTGCGGGCCTCCTGGATATAGGCCTGATCGGGCTGGCGGGGCAGCGCGGCATGGGTGAACCCGGCATGGAACTGCGTGGTCGTCCGGGCCGGATCGGCCGCGAACAGGCTGGTCCACTGAGCCATCGGCAGGATGACGACGTTGTCGGGCGGGGCGGTCGGCCCGGCCCCGGCGGGGGCGCCGACGGTCTGGAACAGCGCGTCGGCATTGGGAAGTTCGACGATCCCGGCGATCGTCACCGGAACGTCGCCGCCGGCGGCCTTGACAATGATGGTGTCGCCGATCCCGGCATGCAGGTTCGCGGCCGTCTGCTGGGCCAGAAGCGGGCCGTCATAGCGGCCCAGAAGCAGGCGCATCTGTTCCGGGAAATCCGTCCGGTAGCCGGGATCCAGCCCCAGCACCTTGGCCGCCCCGGTGGTCTGGACCGTGCCGCCCGTATTCGCGCTGAGCGCCGAGACATCGCCATAGCCGACCTTCTGCACCCTGCGAAGGTCGGGCAGGGCGGCCAGCGCCGCCCCGATCCCGGCATTGTCCGTTCCGGGCCTGGGCTGGACCTGCCAGTCCACGACGACCTGCGACACCGCCCGATCGGTCATCGTCGAGGCGCTGATGACCGAGAAGACGCCGATCAGCGCGACCAGGGTGATGGCGATCGCGACGCCCGAATAGGCCAGGGCGATCTGCACGAGGCGGTGCTTGAGCACGCCTTTGATCCATAGCGGGAACATATCGGGCCTCCTTTCAGGCGGCATTCACCAGGCGGCCGTGATCCATGTGGAACCGGGTCGGCATGGTGGCGGCAAGAGCCGCGTCGTGGGTCGTCATCAGCAGCGCGGCATCAGCCTGGTCCAGGGCCTTCAGGACGGCCTGCATCACCGCGCGCCCTGTCGGCTGGTCAAGCTGTCCGGTCGGCTCGTCGGCCAGAATGATTTCGGGATTGGTGACGAGGGCGCGGGCAAAGGCGACCCGCTGCATCTGCCCTCCCGACAATTCGTCGGGCAGCTTGTCGGCCAGATCGGACAGATCCAGCAGGCGCAGCGCATCATCGGCGCCCGGATGCGGGCGGGCGGGAAGGAACGACGCCAATTGCAGCGGCAGTTCGACATTCTCGCGCACGGTAAGCGACGCGATCAGGCTGGGTTCCTGGAACACGACGCCGATCCGGCGGGGGCGCAGCATGTCGGGTTTGGCCGCGCCGAACCACGACAACCCGCCCGAGCTTGGCCGTTCGATCCCCGCCAGCATCTTCAGCAGAGTGGATTTGCCGCTGCCCGACGGGCCGGTGACGGCGATCCGGGCGCCCCGGTGCAGGTCCATGCTGGCATCCTCGACGGCATGGACCGGATCGCCGCCCGGATGG
This sequence comes from Paracoccus sp. UBA889, assembly GCA_002294185.1. Classification (GTDB taxonomy): domain Bacteria; phylum Pseudomonadota; class Alphaproteobacteria; order Rhodobacterales; family Rhodobacteraceae; genus Paracoccus. The sequence continues at coordinate 10,678 of DBFD01000025.1, read as the reverse complement.
TAGATCCGGCTTACATGCCGCGCCTCGATCAGCGCGGCATTGTCCCCGGCGGAGGATCGCAGGGGCGCGCGCAAGGTCGGGCTGGCCGCCCGCTCTGCATCGGGCGAGACCGCCTGACCGCCATCGGGCGCGGGGCGCGCGGACAGCCGTCCGTCGCGCAGGTGCAGGACGCGCGTGGCGATGGCTTCGACCGCGCGGCTATGCGTTGCGATCAACGCCCCGCGACCGGCGCGGCTGCGTGCGACCAGCATGTCCAGGATCAGCCGTTCGGTCTGTGCATCGACCTCTGCGGTCGGCTCGTCCGCCACCAGCAGGGCCGCATCAAGCGCCAGCGCGACCGCCAGCCCCGCGCGCGCAATCTCGCCCCCCGACAGGGTGGCGGGATAGGCGGCCGCGCGGGCGTTCATGCCGACGGATTGCAGGATGGCCCCGATTTCGGGCAGCTCCGCGCCCTGTCTGCGAGACAGGGCGAAGGCGACGTTTTCGGCGACCGTCAGATGCGCGAACAGGTTGTCGCGCTGCGCCATGATGCCCAGCAACGACGACCGGATCGCCGCCTTTTCCGCCTCGGGCCGCCGGGTCATTCGGCGGCCGTCGATCTCGACCGTGCCGCCATCGGGGTCGTCCAGCCCGCACAGGCAGGACAGCAGCGTCGATTTGCCACTGCCCGAAGGACCGGTGAGGGCCACGATCTCGCCCGCGCGAACTTGCAGACTGACGCCCTTGAGCGCACGGATCTCGGCGTCGCCGACATGGTAGAACCGGAACAGGTCTTCGGCGACAAGCAGGGTCACGACGGCCACCGCAGCGATTCCGCCATCATCTTCCACGCATCGACGTTGTCGGCGCCGGCGGGGGCCGAAAAGGTGACGATTGCCTCCTGCCCGGCATGGAACAGATAGATGCGGCGGTTTTCCAGCCGGATCCGGCGGTTGGTGACCGGGTTGATCGCAGAGTTCGACAGATAGTCCAGCGCGACCGCTTCCCCGGCGGGCAGCGTCATGGCCCGGACATCGGTCACCTCGACCGCGTGCCCGCCGGCGACCAGATCGGGGACTTCGCGCTGCTGGATGGACTGCGGCGTGGGCGCCTTGTCGGCCTTGGCCGTGGCGATGTCGATCGTGCCGTATTTGTCGGCGAAGCTGACCCCCGTGGCGGTGTCGCTGCGCGACCAGCCCTCGGGCACCTGCATCGAGAAACCTGCGGGCGCGGTATAATCGATGAAGACCTGATTGTCGGGAATGTCGCCCGGCGGATTGGTCTCGGGGGCGACGGCGGTCTCGCGCGGTGCCAGCGGCGCACCCTGCGCGACGCTGCTGATCGGGATCGCCAGCGACGCCATGATGGTGCTTGCCGCAAGAACGGTCGTCACAAGGTTTTTTCGACGGTTCGTCATTCTGTTTCCTTTCTGCCGGGGCTTGCCTGGCTGCGTCCCGGTTTCTCTGCGCAACCATCTAGGACAGGTTGAAACCGCAACGATGACCGGAAACTGTAGCGGCCGATTGCCCTTTCACCGATGTTTATAGATCGCGGATCTGCGCGGGATCTGTCCGCCATATTGCAAATTTGTAAGGCCGGGCTTCTGCTCGCCGCCTGCTTTCAGGGCGCTGCGGGCCGGGGGCGATCGGCCCCAGAACGGAGGAAATCGCCCTTGGCGACGGTTCTAGAAGGGGCCGAACCACCAGGCGATGGCAGCAAGGGCGGCAGCCCAGATCCCAACGACCGCGATTGCACCCGCGCGACTTCTGGGCAGGGCTGCCAGTCTGTCCGCCTTGGCCCTGAGATCGTCCATCACGTCACCCGGCACCAGGCGGACAGCCAGCAAAATCCCAAGCGGAACGAGAATGGCATCGTCGAGATAGCCCAGCACCGGAATAAAATCCGGGATCAGGTCTATCGGACTGAGTGCATAGGTGACGACGCCGACGGCGACAACCTTCGCAAGCCACGGAACACGGGGATCGCGGGCCGCCAGGTAGAGCGCCACGACATCGCGCTTTACCAGACCAGCCCAGTCCCGCAACCGCCTCAGGATCTCGGGTTTTTCCATGCAATTCCTGCGGCCCGGTTCGGTACCGGCCTTGAAAGACGAAGAACATGCCCGCGCAGTTCAAGGTCAATCCCTCCGGATGATTTGAGCGGCAGCGGTTCACCGGGATACAGCGTTGAGCATCCTTTATCATCGGCGGCCATCGGCGTTTTCCTCCAGCAGTTCGATCTGGATCTGCTGCAATTCGACCAGCTTTTCCCATTGCTGGGCAAGCTGATGGTCGATCTTTTCGTGCAATTGCCGGATTTCCAGTTCGGATTTGAGGTTGACGCGATAATCGTTTTCGGCCCGCAGACGGTCCTTTTTCTCCTGCCGGCGCTGGCTCATCATGATCACCGGCGCCTGAAGGGCGGCCAGACAGGACAGGACGAGGTTCAGCAGGATGAAGGGATAGGGATCGAACGGCCTGGCGCCGAGGAACAGAACGTTCAGCAGCATCCAGAAGATCAGCACCGCCAGAAAGGACAGGATGAAGGTCCAGCTGCCGCCGAATTCGGCCACGCCGTCGGCAAGCCTCTCGCCGAACGTGTAGGTGTCCTCTGCCTCGTTCTCGGGGTTGCGCGATACCGGTTCGCCCGCTTCGAGGCTGGCGATCACCTGCCGGTCAAGATCGGCCAGTTCACCGCGTTCGTCGGCCAGCAGCCGTTCGACATAATCCCGTCGGAACCGTGCAAGGTCCGGCTGGCAGATCTGCTTGCCCTCGCCCCAGCCGGGCGCCGTGGCGGCGATCAGTTCGGACACGCCCGGACGAACCGAAATCCATGGGCGCAGCCTGGGCGCCGGAAAGGATCGTCCGCAGACGTGGCAGACGGACTTTCCGGCAGTCCGGGTGGAAACCGGGTCGATCATGCCATACCTCATCCTTCGCCGCCCGGGCCGACATGACGAGCGGACTATCGTTTGCCGGGAAATTCAACCCCGGAGGGGTCTGTCCGATCGCGGCCAATCGGCATCCTCGCAGCGGCGGCGTGTCCGGCCAGCCGGAAGGCGTCCTTTTCGCGATGGCGATTGTGGCCCGTCAGGATCGCCCGAGGTGTCGGTTCGGGCGGCGCCGGACCACGAGGCCCGGCCGGAAAAGCGCCGCCCGTCCGGTTCTCCTGTCCTTTCGGGGGCTAGTTCATGTACCAGCCGTGGCTGACGACAAGCGACTGGCCGGTCAGCGCGTTGGTGGGAAAGGCGGCGAAGATGTGGGCGACCTCGGCGACGTCGGCGATCGTGGTGAATTCCTGATCGACGGTCTCGCCCAGCATCACGCGGTTGACGACCTCGTCCTCGGAGATGCCCAGATCGCGCGCCTGTTCGGGGATCTGCTTTTCCACCAGCGGCGTCTTGACGAAGCCGGGGCAGATCACATTGGCGCGCACGCCACGTTCGCCGCCTTCCTTCGAGATCACGCGCGCAAGGCCCAGAAGCCCGTGCTTGGCGGTGACATAGGCCGATTTCAACGGCGAGGCTTCCTTGGAATGGACCGAGCCCATGAAGATGATCGAACCCGATCCGGCCTTGTACATATGCGGCAGACAGGCCCTGGATGTCAGGAATGCGCCGTCAAGATGGATCGACAGCAATTTCTTCCAGTCGGCGAACGGAAAGTCCTGCAACGGGTGGACGATCTGGATTCCCGCATTGGACACCAGGACGTCGATCTTGCCCCATTTCGTGACGACCGCCTCGATGCCGGCATTGACCTGCGCCTCGTCGGTCACGTCCATTTCGACCGCCATCGCCGTACCGGGACCTTGCGCCGTCAGCGCGTCGGCCGTCTTCTGCGCGGCGTCCAGCTTGAGATCGGCGATGACGACCTTCGCGCCATCGGCGATGAAGCGTTCGGCGATGCCGTGGCCGATGCCGCTGGCCGCGCCGGTGATGATGCAGACCTTGTCCTTGAGGTTCATTTCACGTCTTCCTTTTTCCAATGGCGCGGCGACAAGGATGCGCCGCGATCGTTTCCAGATATGTCCATAACGCCCGCCCCCGCCCCCGGCTCCCACATGCCTAGCGCAGCGGAGGATCGCCCACAGCAAGGAAGGCCAGCGCGTCGGGAAGCGCCGAGCGCCAGAATTTCCAGTTGTGATCGCCCTCTGCGACCCGCAGGTGAACAGCGACGTTTCTTGCCTTCAGCGTCTGATACAGCGCAAATGTTCCCCGCCAGAGGCCAAGCGAATCGTGGTCGCCAATGGCAAGAAGGAGACGGGGCATCGTTTCGGGCCTTGTCTTGTCATTCAGCAGGGTGAACACGTTCAACGCATTGAAGCGGCGGCCGTCGAAGGGATCGCCGAAAGCGCCGGAAAAGTGCGGTCCCGGATTTGGCAGATCGATACCGGTCTCGAACATCCCGTCGGGTTCGACATCGAAATAGACCGCATCGCGGATCAGATTGAGCTTTTCGGCCGGCAGATTCAGATCTTCCTGCGGAACGTTCTGCCAGATCGCGGGTGACAAAGCCGCGATCGAGCCGAAACGGGGCCTCGCCATCGCCAGGCGAAGCGCACCATATCCACCCATGGAAAGGCCCAGGATCGAGTTGGCCCGGGGGCGTTCATCGATCCGCCATTTCGCATCCACCCAATCGATTATGGCGTCAAATGCCGCTTCCGCGTCGCGGCCGGGGCCGGCATCGACATACCAGTTGTTTCCCAGGCTCGGCATGACGACAATCGGCCGGGCGCCCGTATCGGGCATCGCGGCGAGTGTCGCATCCACCTGGCCCAGACGGACCCAGTCGCAGCCTGTGCCGCCAAGCCCGTGGAGAAGAACCAGCAGGGGCCGGCCCGATACAGGTTCATCGGTCTCTGGCTCGAGCACGACGACGGATGAGGCCGGGTTCATGTCGATGGACGGCACCGAATAGGTGCCGATCCTGTATCCCGCCGCCAGCGGACGGTCCTTGGGCTGGCAAGGTTCTGCAAACGCCTGGATCGCGCCCAGCGTCGTGGCGGCAAATATCAGGCCGGACCATTTCAAGCGGCGTCTCATGGACGGAACCCTTCTCCGAGAAACCTCTGCCTTGCGGGGGCGTCGAGGTTGCGAAAGACCGGACGCGAATGCAGGAACGGCATCCTGATCATTCCAGATAGTCATGCATGACCTCACCCAATCCGAGGGTCAGATCGGTCAAGAGATGAACGGCCGAGATCACCTCGAGAACCGGCAGGGCGGCCACGGGCGCCAGCGCATGATGGTGCAGTTCCAGCCCGGCGGGGCCTTCCCATGCGCCTTTCAGCGCGATGTCGGTCGTGTAGTAGCGGACGAGTTCGCAGATCCGCGGGCTGCAATCGACATGGGGAATGATCTTGAGAAGAAAATTCGGCGCCTCGAGCGCCTTGATCACCTTGTTCTTGTCCAACTCGCGATGCTTGTAGCCCATCGTGCCGGTCGCCACCCGGACCGAGCCGACATCAAGCGTGCCGATCAGCGTGTCCTTCTCGATCCGCAGCGCGGGGTCGGCCAGCTTTTTCGGAAAGCCCCAAATTTCGCGACCGCCCGCAATCGGCGCCTCGTCGTTCAGAAACATCGCATGGACGTAGCCGCCCGCAACGCCGTCCAGCGTCACCGGGATGACCTGTCCGCTTTCGGTATAATCGCCAAACCCCGTCGAATCCGGCATCCGGATGAATTCGTATTTGACCAGCGGGTCGGTGATTTCCAGCGGCTCGGGCACGACCGCCCGCAATGCATCGATGTCCGTGCGGTAGGTGATCGTCAGGAACTCGCGGTCGATGAACCGGTAGGGGCCCTTTGGGTAGGAGGGACTTGTCAGCGGCATGGCGAAAGCCTGTTTGGCGACATCGCTCGGTTTCATTTCGTTTCCCTTCACGTGTTCCGTGAGCCCAGATCGAAGACCTGCAGGCCGTCCTTGCCGATCTCGCGGCTCTTCCATTTCCTGTGCGCCAGCGTGCGGCCGACATCGGCGATCCCCGCCGTCCAGTGTTCGGTCATCGACAGCCGCGAGAATTCGTAGTCCTTGGAATTGCGCTCGAACCCCTCCTTGCGGTGAATGAAATGGACCAGCGTGACCGGGCAATCGGGACCGGCGTCGCGCAGCAGGGCCAGATCGGGATCGGATTGCATCTCCTTCGGCAGCTTCGCCGCCAGCCGTTCGGCCGCAGCCCGGATGTCATGCAGGTGGCGGTAGCGATCGGTGGTCAGGCGGGTCCGGCTGGAATAGCGGATGTCCTTCTCGCGTTGCTGGACATCGGCGATGTCGACCGGCAGATCACCGCGGGCGCTGAACAGGTCGATCTGAAAGATGCACAGCGCCTCGGTGCCGGCGTTCTCCATCACGTATTGCAGCGGTGTGTTGGAGACGAGGCCGCCGTCCCAATAGAAATGGCCGTCGATCTCGACCGGCGGAAAACCCGGCGGCAAGGCGCCGCTGGCCATGATGTGCCGCATGTCGAGGCGCATCTCGGTGCTGTCGAAATAGGCGAAGTTGCCGGTCTCGATATCGGTCGTGCCAACGCTGAGGCGCGGACCCTTTTCGTTGAGATAGTCGAAATCGACCGTCTCATTCAGCGTCGCCGCAAGCGGCGCGGTGTCATAGAAGCTGAGCGCCGGATGGGCCGCGAACGGCCAGAGCGCCAGCAGCGGGCGCGGCCGGAAAAAGCCGGGCGCGCCTGCCAGCGCCACTTCGGCGGCGGCAATTTCCGAATAGATGCGGCGCGGCTTCGGGCCCCACATCCAGGGGGCGTAGGTCAGATCCGAGGTGATCTGTTCCCAGAAGCTGCGAAGCCGCTCGACCCGCGTCTCGACCGGGTTGCCGCAGATGATCGCCGCGTTGATGGCGCCGATGGAAATTCCCGCGACCCAGTCGATTTCCAGCCTGCTTTGGGCCAGTTTTTCATAGGCGCCGGCCTGATAGGCCCCAAGGGCACCGCCGCCTTGCAGCACCAGGACGTTCCGCTCTGCTGTCGGCATCTGCTTCTTCCTCGTCGGCACATCGTCCAGGGGAAGGATATGATATCCACCGACCGTCACTTTTACCCGGTTCTTACAAAAGTGACAGCTTTGCCGGCATCCTTGACCGGGCAATGCCGGATTGGCGGACTTGATCGGTGGCCGGATCCGCACGAGCCAATCTTGAAGACGCGGCTGGGGATCAAGGGTGCGGCCGGCCCGAGGGCGATCCGCCGTTTGCACGTCATCGCGCCGGACCGCCGCCCGAAGGCACGGCAGGCGCAGTGGCAATCGCCGCAAGGCCTGCTACCGTGAACGGGCGTTGCGCGACCCGTCACGGAGAGATTTTCGCCATGTGCCTTTCCCAGACCGTCAGCTTTACTGCCAGCGCCTTTCTCGTGGTGGGTGGCGGTCATGCCGTCACGCGCGCCTGGGCGATCAATCCGCGGTATCTGCCGGTGGCGCTGATGCCGGTCTTTGCCGGACTTCAGCAATTCATGGAGGGCAACGTCTGGTGGGGGGTGAATACCGGCGATCCGGGCGCGACCCTGCTGGGGGCACTGGGGTTCATCTTCTTCACCTGGTTCATGTGGCCGTTCTGGATCCCGCTGGCCTCCTGGGTGCTGGAGCCGCCCGGCAGCCGGCGCCGGCCCTGGATGGCTGCCATGTCGGTCGCGGGGCTTGCCTTCGGACTGGCGCTCTATGTGCCGCATCTGGTCAATCCCGGCTGGATCGAGGTGACGGTCAATCAGGATTCGCTGGCCTACGACGGCACCATGCTGCTTGACTACCTGATGCCGCGCTGGATGACCTATGCGATCTACCTTTTCCTGATCATCGTGCCGCCGGCGATCTCGACCTATCTGCACATGCGCTGGTTCGCGCTGACCATCGTCGCGGTGGTCGTGGTGGACATCCTGTTCCTGCGCTATGCCTATATCTCGTTTTTCTGCCTTTTGGCCGGTCTTGGCACCCTGCATTTGATCTACATCATAGCGCGAAACAAATGCGCGCGCGAATGTCCTGTCCTGTTCGCATAGCCGGTTTTCCAGCCGCGCGAGAAAGGAGAGCGATCATGGACCAATCCGGAAACCTCGTTCGCGACCATGCCAGCCGTGACCACGCGCGGCTGGAGCGGACGCTGATCACCAGCCGAAAGACGTTTCTGGGCTTCCTGATGAAGCGATTGGGCAACCGCCCGGATGCCGAGGATGTCCTGCAGGAATTCTGCATCCGGGTTCTTGCGCGTCGGGATCAATTGCGCGAGGCCGAGCGGATGGACGCCTGGCTCTATGCGGTGCTGCGCTCGACCCTCAATGATCACTTCCGGAAGGCGGGCCGGGCAAGGCGCCTCGACAGCGCGATGGCGCTGGAGGCCAAATCGGCCGTGGTGGTCGAGGATGGCGTCGAGGGGATGGATGTCCTCTGCCAATGCATCAAGGGGCTGCTGGGCGAACTGCGCCCGGCCGACGCCGATCTGATCCGGCGCATCGACATCGACGAGACCCAGCGGGCCGAGGTTGCCGCGGATCTGGGGCTGCGGCCCGGAACCCTGAACGTCCGGCTGCACCGCGCCCGTGTCGCGCTAGGCGAGGCGTTGCTGGCGCATTGCGGACCCTGCTGTCGCCACGGCTTCGACGATTGTTCCTGCCCGCCTTCGGGCTGCGCGCATCCCGTGGAAGACACGGATTGCGAAGATGAATTGCTGGCCCTGTGACGGCCGGCCTGTAACCAAGCGCCTTTCGCGGCGTCATCATTTCGATGCTGATGCGGGAGGAAGGAATGACGCCGTCGCGCTTGTGCGGATCGAATCAGGCCATCGGAAAGACACCGGCCGACCGCGCGGTGGTCGCGGAACTGCTGACAAACGTCTTCTGCGATTGCGGGGAAGAGGTCGGGTTCCGGATCGGGACGATGGCATGCGAGCTGTTTCGCCGGGTCGATCTTGCAGGCCAGCCGACCCGGAAGGCAGCCCAGGCCCTGGGCCTTGATCCCCGCGATGCGGCGGCGATCCTGGATCTGGTGCGCCGAAACATCGCGGATGCCCTTGTCCACAGCATGTCCGCGCCGCCGATCCGGACCCCTCGCGACCGCGACGGCCTTCAGGCCGCGCCCCCGGACGGATGATCCGCCGCCGGTCGGCTGTGATGGATCAAGACCTGCAGGCCGCGTCTTCGTGGCCGGCCAGGCGGACCGTTTCTGATCAATGCGGCCCTTCGGGGCCATCCCGATTTCAACACGGAAAGGAGAAATCGCCATGACAATATCCAGCGACAAGGCAGGGGCCGCGGGCCCGAAAGCCCATGCCGCATCGGCGGGGGACGAGGCTCTGCGCGTCGGTCGTCGAAGCCTTCTGGTCGGCTCGGCCGGCCTGGCTGCGGGAAGCGTTCTGGCATATTCGCCCGCCGCCGCGCAGTCCGTCCGGTCCGGACAGGCCCAGACGGCCGGGCATGGGCTGGCTCCGGGGATGCTGGGCAACCGGCTCTATACCGCGAACCCGACCCATCCCAGCATGGCCGATATCAGCGAGAACCCGGCCAATGTCCCGCCGCCGATCACCCGCACCGAGCCCGCGACGATCCGTCTGGAATACGAGACCATCGAGATCGAGGCGCATCTTGACGGCAATACCAGCTACCGGTTCTGGACCTTCAACGGCAAGGTGCCCGGTCCCTTCGCGCGCGTCCGGGTCGGCGATACCGTCGAGGTCTATCTCAAGAACAACGAGGATAGCTGGTTTGCCCACAATATCGACCTGCACGCCGTAACCGGACCGGGCGGCGGCGCGGCGCTCGGCTCGCCGGGGCCGGGCGAAAGCTACAGCTTCAGGTTCAAGGCGCTCAATGCCGGGCTCTACGTCTATCACTGCGCGGTCGCGCCCGTGGCTCAGCACATCTCGAACGGCATGTATGGCCTGATCCTGGTCGAGCCGGAAGGCGGGCTGCCGCCGGTCGATCGGGAATATTATGTCATGCAGGGCGAACTTTATACCGAGGAACGCATCGGCACCCCGGGCCTGCTGACCGAAAGCTACGACAAGCTCGTCGACGAGCGTCCCGAATATTTCGTCTTCAACGGCCATACCGGCGCGCTGACCGATCACTATCCTCTCAAGGCCAAGGTCGGCGAGACGGTGCGCATCTTCTTCGGTGTCGGCGGGCCCAATTATACGTCGTCCTTCCACGTCATCGGCGAAATCTTCGATCGGGTCTATGTGCACGGATCGCTGGAGACACCGCCGCTGAAGGATGTCCAGACCGTCACGGTGCCGGCCGGCGGCTCGGCGATGGTCGAGTTCACATGCGATGTTCCCGGACGGTTCGTGTTGGTCGATCATGCGTTGTCGCGGGCGGAAAAGGGTCTGGCGGGATATCTGATGGTCGAGGGCGAGGAAAACCCGGATCTGTTCGCGTCGCTGGATGAAGGCTAGCGTCAAGACCCGATCAGCCGATTGAAATGGCATGGCCGGAACTGCCCGACGACTTGAGCATGGACAGCATTGCCGTGCGCGTTTGGCTCCGCGCGCGCGGCGGAAAAGGGTGGGGCGCAGGTTCCGGCCATCGGCGCGCCTTTCGCCGCAACAAGATCCCATGGGCAGGTGGACGGCGTCCGGCTCGCTGACAGAGTGGGGTTGTTCATCGGACCGACCACTCTGGAGACGCTCATGGAAAAAATCGCCGACCGCCCCGCCGAACCGACCGCCGTCCGCACCGATCTTGGCGCAATCTTCGT
>DBFD01000068.1 GCA_002294185.1 Paracoccus sp. UBA889 | reverse complement strand
GATGCAACGGAATCACGGAGGGGCTGAAATCTTTACCCAAATCTGTGATGCACATGGGCCACACTTGCGTGATCGCCGCCGTCCAGGCCCGCGAACGGGTCCGTCCCGCCGCCGCCCCAAGGCGCTTGTGGCGCGGGGGCGATCCGCGCTAAGGCTTCTGTCGACGCGAAGAACCGGGGGACACCATGAACACCGCACGCGCCGCGCGACTGACGCTGGTTATGATCCTGAGCGCCGCTCTTTCCGCCTGTGGCGGCGCTGCCTCAAGCGACCGGGACGTTCGCCCCGATGAGCGCAGGACGACGATCTGGGATCTGTTTCGCAACAACGAGAATCCGAACAACACCGTCGGCGTGAACAAGTATCTGTGGAACGCCAGCCTGGATGTGCTGAACTTCCTGCCGGTCCAGTCGATCGACCCCTTCACCGGCGTGATCGTGACCGGTTACGGCACGCCTCCGGGCGGCGGCCGGTCTTATCGCGCGACGATCAAGGTCAGCGATCCGGCGCTGGATGCGCGCAGCCTGAAACTGTCGCTGCAGGGGCCGGGCGGCGCGGCCGTCGAGCCGGGAACCGTCCGCGCGGTCGAGGATGCGATCCTGACCCGCGCGCGGCAGTTGCGGATCCAGGACGGGCGGCTCTAGGGCCTGCCGGGCGAGGCTGGACCCGCCAATCGCCGCCGTATAAACACGGCGGCGAAGAACGACGCCAGACAGGTCCGCACGATGCCCTATGATCCCGCCCGCAGCGAAGCCCACTGGCAGACGACCTGGGCCGATGCCGGCAGCTTTGCCGCGACCCGCGACGCGCGGCCGAAATATTACGTGCTCGAGATGTTTCCCTATCCTTCGGGACGCATCCATATGGGGCATGTGCGCAACTACACCATGGGCGATGTGGTGGCGCGGTTCAGGCGCGCGCAGGGCTTTTCCGTGCTGCACCCGATGGGGTGGGACGCCTTCGGGATGCCGGCCGAGAACGCGGCGATGGAACGGGGCGGCCACCCGCGCGACTGGACCTATGCCAATATCGCGACGATGCGCGAACAGCTGCGCCCGCTGGGCCTGTCCATCGACTGGTCCCGCGAATTCGCCACCTGCGACGATGATTACGTGGCCCAGCAGCAGGCCCTGTTCCTGGACATGCTGGAGGCCGGACTGGTCACCCGCAAGTCGGCGCAGGTGAACTGGGATCCGGTGGACATGACCGTGCTGGCCAACGAACAGGTCATCGACGGCAAGGGCTGGCGGTCGGGCGCGGCGGTCGAGCGGCGCGAACTGACCCAGTGGTTCTTCCGCATCAGCGACTATTCCGATGAACTTCTGGCGGCGCTTGACGGGCTGACCGGCTGGCCCGACAAGGTGCGGCTGATGCAGGCCAACTGGATCGGCAAGTCGCGCGGGTTGCAATTGCGGTTCCCGACAGTCGATGCGCCCGAGGGATTCGAGGCGATCGAGGTCTACACGACCCGCCCCGACACGCTGATGGGTGCGTCCTTCGTGGCGCTGTCGCCGGATCATCCTCTGGTGCGCGATCTGGCCGCCGCCGATCCGAAGGCCGCCGCCTTCATCGAGGAATGCCGCCGCATCGGCACCACCGAAGAGGCGATCGAGACCGCGCCGAAAATGGGCTTCGATACCGGGCTGACGGCGCGTCATCCGCTGGACCCGGACTGGCACCTGCCAATCTGGATCGCGAATTTCGTGCTGATGGATTACGGCACCGGCGCGATTTTCGGCAGCCCCGCCCATGACGAGCGCGACCATCAATTCGCGACCAAATACGGCCTGCCGATCCGGGCGACGTTCGGCGAGAAGGGGATGGATCCGGCACAGGCCGACGCGCTGGTCGCGGCCGCGCCCTATGTGCCGCCGAAATCGGAAACCCTCACCTACGTCCGCGGCTTCGCCGGCGCGGCCGACCAGACCGGCGAAGCCGCCGTCGATGCCGCCATCGCCCATGCGGAACGCGAAGGCTGGGGCGAGGGTGTGACCAGATACCGCCTGCGCGACTGGGGCATTTCGCGGCAACGCTATTGGGGTTGTCCGATCCCGGTCGTGCATTGCGACGCCTGCGGAACCGTGCCCGAGGCCAAGGCCAATCTGCCGGTGCTGCTGCCGCGCGATGTCAGCTTCGATGTGCCCGGCAACCCGCTGGACCGGCATCCGACCTGGCGTCAGGCCATCTGCCCGACATGCGGCGGCGCGGCCCTGCGCGAGACCGACACGATGGACACCTTTGTCGATTCCTCGTGGTATTTCGCGCGCTTCACCAGCCCCCATGCGGCGACCCCGACCGACCGCACCGAGGCCGATTACTGGATGAATGTGGACCAGTATATCGGCGGCGTCGAACATGCGATCCTGCATCTGCTGTATTCGCGCTTTTTCGCCCGCGCGATGGTCAGGACCGGCCATCTGCCCGAGACCGCGAAAGAGCCGTTCAACGCGCTGTTCACGCAGGGCATGGTGACGCACGAGATCTACATGACCACCGATGCGCGGGGCCGCGCCGTCTATCACCTGCCCGAGGATGTGACCGACGGCCGTCTGGCCGACGGAACCCCGGTCAAGGTCATCCCCTCGGCCAAGATGTCGAAATCCAAGAAGAACGTCGTCGATCCGCTGGACATCGTGGCAAGCTACGGCGCCGACACCGCGCGCTGGTTCATGCTGTCGGACAGCCCGCCCGAACGCGATGTCGAATGGACCGCCGCCGGGGCCGAGGCCGCACATAAATTCCTGTCGCGCCTCTGGCGGCTGGCCGAGGATGCGGGCGCAGATCGCGACGATCCCGATCTGACCCGCGCCGCCCATCGCGCCATCGCCGACGTGACCCGCGCCATCGAGACCTTTACCTTCAACAAGGCGGTGGCGAGGCTCTATGAACTGGCCAATGCGATCGGCAGGTCCGGCGCCGGGGGCGAACCGCGCAAGGCGGTTCTGCGGATCATGGCGCAACTGATGGCGCCCATGGTGCCACATCTGGCCGAGGATGTCTGGACCATGTCGGGCGGGCAGGGCCTGGTCGTCGATACCCCCTGGCCACAGGCGGACCCGGCGCTGCTGGTCGATGACAATGTCGTCCTGCCGATCCAGATCAATGGCAAGCGGCGGGCCGAGATCAGCGTCGCCAGGGACATGCCCAAGGATCAGATCGAGGCCATGGTGATGGCCGACGAGACGGTGCGACGGTTCCTTGACGGGGCCGCGCCCAAGAAGCTGATCGTGGTGCCGGGACGGATCGTCAATGTCGTCGCGTGACCGCCTGTCGCGCCGCGCGGCCCTGCTGGGCCTGCTGGCCGTCTCGGCCTGCGGGCTGACGCCTGTCTATGGCCCGAACGGGGCGGGGCGCCGCCTTTTCGGCAAGATCCGCCCGCGCGATCCGGAAACCTACCAGGACTTTATCTTCAACCGCCGCCTGGCCGAACGTCTGGGCGGCGAGGGCGATCTCTACGATCTGGATTACGGCATCGCCATCGGCGTCGTTCCGCAGGCGATCACGCCCGACGAGGTGACAACGCGCTATTCGCTGAGCGGCACCGCCGATTTCGCCCTGAAGGACCAGGCGGGCCGCGTCCTTGCGCAAGGGCGGGTCAGCAGCTTTACCTCGTATTCCACCACCGGCACGACCATCGCCACGCTGTCGGCCGAGGGTGATGCCCGGCAGCGGCTGGCCACGATGCTGGCCGATCAGGTGGTCACGCGGCTGCTGGCGGCGTCCGCTTCGCTGCCGGAATGAACCTTAAGGGCGGAGAGATCGCCCGCTATCTGGCGCGGCCCGACCCTTCGCGCCCGGCCCTGCTGATCTATGGCCAGGACGCGATGCGCGTATCGCTGAAGCGGACCGAGGCGGTGGCCGCGCTGACCGGAGAGAAGGCCGACGAGGAAATGCGCCTGACCCGGCTGGCGGGTGGCGGGCTGAAGAAGGATCCGGCCGCGCTGCTGGACGCCGTCAAGGCGGTCGGCTTCTTTCCCGGCCCCCGCGTCGTTCTGGTCGAGGATACGCCCGATACGGCCGCCGAGGCGGTGGCGGCGGCGCTTGGTGAATGGCAGCCCGGTGACGCGGTGATCGTGGTGACGGCCGGGGGATTGGCCAAATCCTCGGCCCTGCGCAAGCTGTTCGAGCCGCATGGGCAGGCGGTCGCGGCCCCGGTCTACGACGATCCCCCCGGCGAGGACGAGATCGCGCGCTGGCTGGCCGCGTCGGGCCTCGGCGAAGTGTCGCGCGAGGCGATGCGCGATCTGACGGCGCTTGCGCGGGCCCTGGATCCCGGCGATCTGCGCCAGACGATCGAAAAGATCGGGCTTTACAAATATGGCGATGATACGCCCCTGACGCCGGCCGAGGTGGCGCTGATGGCGCCCGCGACCATCGAGGCCGATCTGGACGAATTGCTGCACGTCGTGGCCGAGGGACGATCGGATCGTTTCGGCGCCTTGATGCGGCGGATCGAGGGGCAGGGCGTCACGCCCGTCTCGCTGGCCATCGCCGCCCTGCGCCATTTCAGGGCGCTGCACCTGGCCGCCGCCGATCCGCAGGGGCCGGGCGCGGGCCTGTCGCGGATGCGCCCGCCGGTCTTCGGTCCCCGCCGCGACAGAATGGCCCGGCAGGCGCAAAGCTGGGGCCTGGGTCCGCTGGAAGAGGCGGTGCACGCGCTTCTGGACACTGACCTGATCCTGCGCAGTTCCAGCCGCGCGCCGCAGATGCCGCTGGTCGAGCGTGCGCTGATCCGGCTGGCGATGCAGGCGGGGCGGCGGTGAGCGAAACCGTCGAGGCGCTGGTGATCGGTGCCGGCCCGGCCGGCCTGATGGCGGCCGAGATGCTGGCGGGGGCGGGACATGCGGTCGTGATCGCCGAGGCGATGCCGACACCGGCGCGGAAATTCCTGATGGCCGGCAAGTCCGGGCTGAACCTGACCAGGGACGAGCCTTTGCCGGCGTTCCTGCGTCACTTCGGCGGCGCGACCGGGGCGCCGCCCCGGACCCCGGGATATTTCGACCAAGGCAAAGCCGTGTTAGGCCCGCCCGAGGTGATGGACTGGGCGCGCGGGCTGGGGATCGCCGTTTTCACCGGTTCCACCGGCCGGGTCTTTCCGGTCGGGATGAAGGCCTCGCCCCTGTTGCGGGCATGGCTGGCGCGGCTGGATGCGCGCGGGGTCCGGTTGCGGACCCGCTGGCGGTGGACCGACCTTGAGAACGGATTTCTCTTCGAGACGCCCGAGGGGCCGCGGCAGGTCAGCGCCGATGTTGCGGTGCTGGCGCTTGGCGGGGCAAGCTGGCCGCGGCTGGGATCGGATGCGGCCTGGGTTCCGCTGCTGCGCGATGCGGGGGTGCGGATCGCGCCGTTCCGTCCCGCGAATATGGGATTTCGTGTCGATTGGTCGCCCGCCATGAATCGCCATCTCGGGGCGGCCGTGAAGGGCGTGGCCCTGCGCGCGGGCGAGATGGTCAGCCGGGGCGAGTGGGTGATCGGGCGCCAGGGTATCGAGGGTGGCGGCATCTACGAGATTGCCGCCGTGATCCGGGACGGGGCCGGGGTGCGTCTGGATCTTGCGCCGGATCTGGGGCCGGATGCGCTGGTCCGGCGGTTCGCGCGGCCCCGGGCGAAGCTGTCGCTGGGCAATTGGCTGCGGCGAATCCTGGGCGATCCGATCAAGGTGGCGCTGATGCTGGAATGGGGGCGACCCTTTCCAGGCGATGCGCGGGGATGGGCGATGCTTGCCAAGTCCGTCCCGATGCCGCTGGGCGGGCCGATGCCGATCGAAGGCGCGATTTCCTCGGCCGGGGGGGTCACCGAGGCGGCGATCACCCCCGATCTGGAATTGCGCGCCCTGCCGAATGTCTTCGTCGCGGGCGAGATGCTGGACTGGGAAGCCCCGACCGGCGGCTATCTTCTCAGCGGGTGTCTGCTGACGGGGCGGATGGCGGGAATGGCTGCCTCGACGCGGTTGATCGAGGCTGGCGCGCCGCTCCGGAAACGGCAACCCTGAGCCATGCCGCGGTCAGGGGCGGGCGGGAGTCGCGCAGAGCGGGGATGCACCGCTAGAGC
>DBFD01000012.1:7742-8929 GCA_002294185.1 Paracoccus sp. UBA889 | reverse complement strand
TGCCCAAGAAGATGGCGCTGGAGCTGTTCAAGCCGTTCATCTATTCGCGGCTGGAGGCCAAGGGCCTGTCCAGCACCGTCAAGCAGGCCAAGAAGCTGGTCGAAAAGGAACGCCCCGAGGTCTGGGACATCCTGGACGAGGTGATCCGCGAACATCCGGTTCTGTTGAACCGTGCGCCGACGCTGCACCGTCTGGGTATTCAGGCCTTCGAGCCGATCCTGATCGAAGGCAAGGCGATCCAGCTTCACCCGCTGGTCTGTTCCGCCTTCAACGCCGATTTCGACGGCGACCAGATGGCCGTGCACGTCCCGCTGAGCCTCGAGGCGCAGCTGGAAGCGCGCGTCCTGATGATGTCGACGAACAACGTGCTGTCGCCCGCCAACGGCGCGCCGATCATCGTGCCGTCCCAGGACATGGTTCTGGGCCTCTATTACGTCTCGATGCAGCGCGAGGGGATGAAGGGCGAGGGCATGTCCTTCGCCAGCGTCGATGAGGTCGAGCACGCCCTTGCCGCCGGCGAGGTGCATCTGCACGCGGGCATTACCGCCCGGATCAAGCAGATCGACGAGAATGGCAACGAGGTCATCCGCCGCTACGAGACCACGCCGGGCCGGGTCCGGCTGGGCGCGTTGCTGCCGCTGAATGCCAAGGCGCCGTTCGAACTGGTCAACCGCCTGCTGCGCAAGAAGGACGTGCAATTCGTGATCGACACCGTCTACCGCTATTGCGGCCAGAAGGAATCGGTCATCTTCTGCGACCAGATCATGGGCCTGGGTTTCCGCGAGGCATTCCGCGCGGGCATCAGCTTCGGCAAGAACGACATGGTGGTTCCCGACAACAAGTGGGACATCGTGGGCGAGGTCCAGGATCAGGTGAAAGAATTCGAACAGCAATATCTGGACGGTCTGATCACCCAGGGCGAGAAATACAACAAGGTCGTCGATGCCTGGTCCAAATGCAACGACCGCGTCACCGAGGCCATGATGTCCACCATCTCGGCCACCAAGAAGGACGAGAACGGCGCCGAGATGGAGCCGAATTCGGTCTACATGATGGCCCATTCCGGTGCGCGTGGCTCGACCAACCAGATGAAGCAGCTTGGCGGGATGCGCGGCCTGATGGCCAAGCCGAACGGCGAGATCATCGAGACGCCGATCATCAGCAACTTCAAGGAAGGTCTGACCGTT
>DBFD01000012.1:0-7405 GCA_002294185.1 Paracoccus sp. UBA889 | reverse complement strand
CTCGACCCACGGCGCCCGCAAGGGTCTGTCGGACACGGCGTTGAAGACGGCGAACTCGGGCTATCTGACCCGTCGTCTCGTCGACGTGGCGCAGGATTGCATCATCCGCGATCATGATTGCGGCACCGAACAGGCCATCACCGCCTCGGCCGCCGTCAATGACGGCGAGGTCATCGCGCCGCTGTCCGAACGCATTCTGGGGCGCACCGCGGCCGAGGATGTTCTGGTTCCGGGCGGCGACGAGATCATCATCCGCGGTGGCGAGCTGATCGACGAACGCAAGGCCGACGCCATCGAGCAGGCGGGCGTGCAATCGGTCCGCATCCGGTCCGCGCTGACCTGCGAATCCGAGGACGGGGTCTGCGCGCTGTGCTATGGTCGGGATCTGGCGCGCGGCACGCTGGTCAATATCGGCGAGGCGGTGGGCATCATCGCAGCCCAGTCGATCGGCGAGCCGGGCACCCAGCTGACGATGCGGACCTTCCACATCGGCGGTATCGCGCAGGGTGGCCAGCAATCCTTCCAGGCGGCCTCGCACGAGGGCAGCGTGCAGTTCCGCAACGAAAGCACGCTGACCAACGCCAGTGGCGAAATGGTGGTCATGTCGCGCAACATGCAACTGCTGATCATGGACGATCAGGGGCAGGAACGGGCCAGCCACAAGCTGTTCTATGGCTCCAAGCTGTTCGTGAAGGAAGGCGACCGGGTGATCCGCGGCGCCAAGCTGTACGAATGGGATCCCTACACCCTGCCGATCATCGCCGAAAAGGGCGGTGTCGCGAAGTTCGTCGATCTGACGACCGGCCTTTCGGTGCGTGACGAGACGGACGATGCGACCGGGATGACGCAGAAGATCGTGACCGATTGGCGCAGTGCGCCGAAAGGCAACGATCTGAAGCCGGAAATCCTGATCGTCGGCGAGGGCGGAGAGCCTGTGCGCAACGAACAGGGCAACCCCGTCACCTATCCGATGTCGGTGGATGCGATCCTGTCGGTCGAGGACGGGCAGGAAATCCGTCCGGGTGATGTCGTCGCCCGGATCCCGCGCGAAGGTGCCAGAACCAAGGACATCACCGGGGGTCTTCCCCGCGTCGCGGAATTGTTCGAGGCTCGTCGGCCCAAGGATCACGCGATCATCGCGGAAATCGACGGTCATGTGCGGTTCGGCAAGGACTACAAGAACAAGCGACGCATCTCCATCGAGCCCTCGAACGAGGATCAGGCGCCCGTCGAATACATGGTGCCCAAGGGCAAGCACATCCCGGTGCAGGAAGGCGACTTCGTGCAGAAGGGTGACTACATCATGGACGGGAACCCCGCGCCGCACGATATCCTGCGGATCATGGGGATCGAGGCGCTGGCCGACTACCTGATCGACGAGGTGCAGGACGTCTATCGCCTGCAAGGTGTGAAGATCAACGACAAGCACATCGAGGTGATCGTTCGCCAGATGCTGCAGAAGATCGAGATCATCGATAGCGGCGACACGACGCTGCTGAAGGGCGAGCATGTCGAGCGCGACGAGTTCGAGCAGGAGAACGCCAAGATCGAAGCCAAGGGGGGCCGTCCGGCCTCGGGCGAGCCGGTGCTGCTGGGCATCACCAAGGCATCGCTTCAGACCCGCAGCTTCATCTCGGCCGCCTCGTTCCAGGAAACGACGCGCGTGCTGACCGAGGCCGCCGTTCAGGGCAAGCGCGACAAGCTGGTCGGGCTGAAGGAGAACGTCATCGTCGGCCGTCTGATCCCGGCGGGCACCGGCGGGGCCACGACCCGCGTGCGCAAGATCGCCGCCGATCGGGATGCCGAGGTGATCGAGGCCCGCAAGGCCGAGGCCGAGGCCGCCGCCGCGCTGGCCGCGCCCGAAGCGCAACCGGTCATGGCGGATATGCCCGAGGCCGGCGGCGACGAGTGATCGTCACCGCATGAAGACATGAGAAAGAAGGCCCGGCGGCTGCGCCGGGCCTTTTTTCTGGTTCGCTCAAGGATCGGCGGCAGCGCGGAAACGAGTTCTGCAAGGCCTTGAGGGACAATGCCCCGCACAGCCGGGACAGGCGTCTTGACACTGTTGCTGCGAATATCGAAAGGGCGCAGGTCTTCGAGGAACGGACCACCCGAGGGATCCTTGCGGCCCGCCCGCAAGGCCCGTGCTGGCCCGTGCCATGTGCGGTGCCGGTCCGGGGGGCAGCGATACCCCGCGTCCTGCGATGCTTGCTGCCGGGGGGCAAGAACACGCCCCCTTGTGCCTGACCCTTCGGAACCCTAACGCTTCCCCAGGACAAGAGGGCAGCCGCAATGCGTGCACCGCTGATTTCACCATTTCGCCGGGTCAGTCCGGCCTCGATCGCGACACAGCCGCATCAGCCGGGCGACAATCTGCGCGGCGCCGCCCTGATGTCATTGTCGATGGTCGGGTTCGGCCTGAACGACGCGGTGATGAAATTCGTGACCCAGGAGATGCCCCTGTATCAGGCGATCTTCCTGCGCGGGCTGGCGGTCATGGCGGCCATCGCGCTGCTGGCGTATCGCAGTGGCGGCCTGAGGCTGAGGCTGCCCCGGCCCGAGCGCATCCCGATGGCGCTGCGTGTCCTGGGCGAACTGGGCTCGACCCTGCTGTTTCTGAACGCCTTGCAGCGCATGGCCATCGGCGATCTGTCGGCGGTGATGCAATCGCTGCCTCTGGTCATCATGCTGGGCGCGGCGCTGATCTTTGGCGAAAGCCTGGGATGGCGACGGACGGGGGCGGTGGTGATCGGGCTGCTGGGGGTGATGATCATCCTGCGCCCGGGCAGCGGAGCCTTTGGAATCTGGTCTCTGGTCGCTCTGGGCGCCATGATCCTGATCGCGCTGCGTGATCTGGCCACGCGCGGTTTCAGCCGGGCGGTCAGTTCCGAAACCATCGCCTTCTACGCCGCCGTGGCTGTCAGCGCCTTTGGGCTGGTGGCCAGCCTGTTTCAGGGATGGGTGATGCCCGGGCCGTCACAGATCGGGCTGCTGCTGATGGGCGGCGGTTTCCTGACCATCGGCTATGTCAGTGCCGTCTCGGCGATGCGGATGGGCGAGATTTCCTATATCGCGCCGTTCCGCTATGTCTCGCTTCTGGTCGCGATCGTTGCCGGGCTGGTGATCTTCGGGGAATGGCCCGATCTGTGGACCTGGACCGGATCGGCGCTGGTGGTGGGTGCGGGCGTCTACACGATCTGGCGCGAGGCGCAGCTGGGAAGGCGGTAGTCGCGATGCGGGTTCAAATGCTGGGGCTTTGCCGCTTTTCCTATGTGGGACTGCGTGGCTATCAGGTCGAACATGACAGCTATCAGGAACGCCGCGCCCATCTCTATGATCCCGACAGGCTGGCGCGGCGCTGGTTCTGGTTCAGCGAGGTCGCGCTGCCGGCCTGGCGCGCGCAGACCGATCCCGATTTCACCTTGGTGGTGATGACCGGACCCGATCTGCCAGAGCCGTGGCTGTCGCTGCTGCGCGATCTTTGCCTCGAGGTTCCGCAGCTTCGGCTGGAACTGATTCCGCCGATGCAATGGCACCTGGCCGCTTGCCGGGCGGCGATCATGCCCCATGTCGATCCGCGGGCCGAGGTGATCGGCCATTTCCGCCATGATGACGACGATGCGGTGGCGGTCGATTACATCGCCGCGGCGCGGCGCGATTTTCGCCGCATCAAGGCATTGTGGAAGGTGGATCGCAAGCTGTCGCTGGATTATTCGCGCGGGCTGATGATCGAATTCGCCGAGGGCAGGCTGAAGGTCACGCCGCGCATCTGTCACAACATGGGCGTGGCCCTGACCATCTTTCTCGGCCCCGAGGCCGCCGAGACGGCACTGCATTACGACCATTCCAGGCTGCCGCAATGGATGCCCGGCGTCGCTGTGACCAGACCGCTGATGTTCTTGCGCTCGATCCATGGCGACAGCGATTCCGGGGCCATGGGGCCGGGCCTGCCCTGGACCATGGATGACGATCAGGCGCTGGACCGGCAACTGCGCCAAAGATTCCGACTGCGCCGCACGTCGCTGGAACGGCAGGCCGCGGCGCTGCCGCGAGTTGATCCTTCGCGGCCGGGGCGGTCGTGTTGACAGCCTCTCCGATTCCCCCTATACGCCCCGTCACCCGGCGGGCAACCGCATCGGGCACCAGAACCTGTGTGGTCACGATCCGGGTCCGAACGCCCCGATCCTCTGGAATTTGACCCGTCCACCCCGCCATGGGGCCGGATGGTTTTGGCGTTTTGCGATTCGCGCAGATCGCCGTCGAGAAGTGGCGCAGCCGACCGGCTGCGAGTATTGACGAGAAGCAAGACGGGGAACCGAATGCCGACGATTCAACAGCTGATCCGCAAGCCGCGGCAGCCCAAGGTGCAGCGCAGCAAGTCGCAGCACCTGCAAGGATGCCCGCAGAAGCGTGGCGTCTGCACGCGCGTCTATACGACGACGCCGAAAAAGCCGAACTCGGCCATGCGCAAGGTCGCCAAGGTGCGCCTGACGAATGGCTTCGAGGTCATTTCCTACATTCCGGGCGAAAAGCACAACCTGCAGGAACACAGCGTCGTGCTGATCCGCGGCGGCCGCGTGAAGGACCTTCCGGGTGTCCGCTATCACATCCTGCGCGGTGTGCTGGATACCCAGGGCGTCAAGGATCGCCGTCAGCGTCGTTCGAAATACGGCGCCAAGCGTCCGAAGTAAGGAGATTCCGGAATGTCCCGTCGTCACGCCGCTGAAAAGCGCGAAATCCTGCCCGATGCCAAATATGGCGATCGCGTGCTGACCAAATTCATGAACAACCTGATGGTTGACGGCAAGAAATCGGTTGCCGAGCGGATCGTCTACAACGCGCTGGAGCGCGTCGAGAACCGTCTGAAGCGCGAGCCGATCGAAGTCTTTCACGAGGCCCTCGACAATGTGAAGCCCTCGGTCGAGGTGCGTTCGCGCCGCGTCGGTGGTGCCACCTATCAGGTGCCCGTCGAGGTTCGTCCGATCCGTCGCGAGGCGCTGGCGATCCGCTGGCTGATCACCGCCGCCGCCAAGCGCAACGAGCACACGATGGAAGAGCGCCTTGCAGGCGAGCTGGCCGATGCCGTCAACGGCCGCGGCACCGCCGTCAAGAAGCGCGAAGACACCCACAAGATGGCCGACGCGAACAAGGCGTTCAGCCACTACCGCTGGTAAAGCGAAAGGACCCCATCCATGGCACGCGATTATCCGCTGCAGCGTTACCGTAACTTCGGCATCATGGCGCACATCGATGCCGGCAAGACGACGACGACCGAGCGTATCCTTTTCTACACCGGCAAGTCGCACAAGCTGGGCGAGGTGCATGATGGCGCCGCGACCATGGACTGGATGGAACAGGAACAGGAACGCGGCATCACCATCACGTCTGCCGCGACCACCACGTTCTGGCAGCGCCAGGAAGACCCGACTGCCGACGGCACTTCGGACACGAAGTATCGCTTCAACATCATCGACACGCCGGGCCACGTCGACTTTACCATCGAGGTCGAGCGTTCGCTGGCGGTTCTGGACGGTGCAATCTGTCTGCTGGACGCCAATGCCGGGGTCGAGCCGCAGACCGAAACCGTCTGGCGCCAGGCCGACCGCTACAAGGTTCCGCGCATCGTGTTCGTCAACAAGATGGACAAGATCGGCGCCGATTTCTTCAACTGCGTGAAGATGATCAAGGACCGCACCGGTGGCATCCCGTGTCCGATCGCCCTGCCGATCGGCGCCGAGGACAAGCTGGAAGGCATCGTCGATCTGATCAAGATGGAAGAATGGGTCTGGAAGGGCGAAGACCTTGGCGCAAGCTGGGTTCGTCAGCCGATCCGCGACGAGCTGAAGGATCAGGCCGAGGAATGGCGCAACAACATGATCGAGCTTGCCGTCGAGCAGGACGATGATGCGATGGAAGCCTATCTTGACGGCAACGAGCCCGACGAGGCGACGCTGCGCAGGCTGATCCGCAAGGGCACGCTGTCGCTGTCGTTCTTCCCGGTGACGGCCGGTTCCGCGTTCAAGAACAAGGGTGTGCAGCCGCTGCTGAACTCGGTCATCGACTTCCTGCCGGCGCCGATCGACGTGCCGGTGCTGAAGGGCTTCAGCCCCGATGACGAGACCGAGACCCGCAACATCGAACGTCCGGCCGACGATTCGGCGCCTTTCTCGGCGCTGGCGTTCAAGATCATGAACGACCCCTTCGTGGGCTCGCTGACCTTCACCCGGATCTATTCCGGGGTGCTGAAGAAGGGCGATTCGATCGTCAACTCGACCAAGGGCAAGCGCGAGCGCATCGGCCGGATGATGATGATGCACTCGATCAGCCGCGAAGAGATCGACGAGGCCTTCGCCGGCGACATCATCGCGCTGGCGGGCCTGAAGGAGACGACGACCGGCGACACGCTGTGCGATGCGTCCAAGCAGGTCGTGCTGGAGACCATGACCTTCCCGGATCCGGTGATCGAGATCGCGGTCGAGCCGAAGTCGAAGGCCGACCAGGAAAAGATGGGTCTGGCGCTGCAACGTCTGGCCGCCGAGGATCCCTCGTTCCGGGTCGAGACCGATCTGGAATCGGGTCAGACGATCATGAAGGGGATGGGCGAGCTTCACCTCGACATTCTCGTCGACCGGATGAAACGCGAATTCAAGGTCGAGGCGAATATCGGCGCCCCGCAGGTGGCCTATCGCGAGACCATCTCGTCTCAGGCCGAGATCGACTATACCCACAAGAAGCAGACCGGCGGCACCGGTCAGTTCGCGCGCGTCAAGCTGGTCATCACGCCCACCGAACCGGGCGAGGGCTATTCGTTCGAAAGCAAGATCGTGGGCGGCGCGGTTCCCAAGGAATACGTCCCCGGCGTCGAAAAGGGCATCAAGTCGGTGATGGATTCGGGTCCGCTGGCCGGTTTCCCGGTCATCGATTTCAAGGTCGCGCTGATCGACGGCGCCTTCCACGATGTCGACTCGTCGGTTCTGGCCTTCGAGATCGCCGCGCGTGCCGCGATGCGCGAGGGTCTGCGCAAGGCCGGCGCCAAGCTGCTGGAGCCGATCATGAAGGTCGAGGTGGTGACGCCCGAGGAATATACCGGCTCGATCATCGGCGATCTGACCAGCCGTCGCGGCATGGTCCGGGGGCAGGACAGCCGCGGCAACGCGAACGTCATCGACGCGTTCGTGCCGCTGGCCAACATGTTCGGCTATATCAACAACCTGCGCTCGATGTCTTCGGGCCGCGCGGTGTTCACGATGCAGTTCGACCATTACGAAGGCGTGCCGCAGAACATCTCGGACGAGATCCAGAAGAAATACGCCTGATCAGGGCAGGGCGGAAGGTGACTTCCGCCCGTCACGCAACAACGAAAGAATCGAGGAACCACGCCCATGGCAAAGGCAAAGTTTGAACG
>DBFD01000074.1:70916-100402 GCA_002294185.1 Paracoccus sp. UBA889 | reverse complement strand
ACGAAATCAGGGAGTTGCACATCGTAACCGGCCGGTTGGCACCGCGGTTGATCAGGCGGCCACGGCCTGAGTGTTGGCCATCGGCACCCAGTTCCTCGGCAAGAGTTCGTCGAGTCGGTTGATCTTGTGGTCATGGATGCGGTCGAGCACGTCGGCGAGATATGCCTGCGGATCGAGGCCGTTCAGCTTTGCCGTCTCGATGATCGTCATGGCGCGGGCCAGCGTTTCGCTGCCGGTGTCGGCACCCGCGAAGAGCCAGTTCTTCCGGCCAATGCCGATCGGGCGCAGGGCGCGTTCGGCGACATTGTTGTCGATTGCCACGCGGCCGTCGGTGAGGAAGAGGCTGAACGAGGCCCTGCGGGCCAGCCCCTAGCGGAACGCGCGGGCGAGGTCCCCTTTACCGGGGATCCGCATGATTTGGCTTTCGGACCAGGCGAAGAAGGCCTCGACCTTCGGGGCGCTGTGCTTCTGCCGCGCAGGGAGGCGTATCTCGGCGGGCTGCCCGTTGATTTCACGCTCAATGTCGTAAAGCGCGCCGATGCGGTCGAGCGCCTCACGCGCGATAGCGGATTTCGTCTTGTCCCATTCGTCATGGAAGTCACGCCGCAAATGCGCCCGGCATGACGCCTCCTGCAGACGGGGCGTGCCGTCGGGGTCGGGTGCATAAAGCTTGGCATAGCCCTTGTAGCCGTCGGCCTGCAGGATGCCGCGGGCCTGGGCAAGATGGCTTTGGACGTGCTCTTGCTTCCAGTCCGGGGCGAAGCGGTAGACCGCCGCGGGTGGCGCGGTTCCGGCCCAGGGTCGTGGATCGCGGACATAGGCCCAGATCCGCCCCTGCTTCACCCCCTTGCCGAGGCCGCGGTCCTTGAGGGACCGGTTCAGCACCCTGATCGGGGTGTCATCGGCGTGGAGGAGGTCGCTGGCCATCACATCGGCCTCGATGCGTTCGACCAAGGGCGTCAGCACCTTCATCGCGCGCCCACACCAATCGACCAGCGTGCTGTCCGGGATGTCGGCCCCCATGCGGGCGAAGATCTCGTTCAGGCGATACAAGGGAAGATGGTCATCGAATTTGGAGACGAGGATCCAGGCCGGCAGGGCCGCGCTCGCCATGCTGCCGGGGATGGGACGGCTGGGTGCCGGTGTTTGCACCATCTTCTCACAGCGGCGGCAGGACTTCTTCAGCCGCGCGATCTGCAGGACCTTCAGCTGTGCCGCGACCAGGTCGAGCATCTCGCTCATGTCCTCGCCCACGAGCCGCAGGTCACCACCGCAATCCGGGCAGCAGCTGCCGGGATCGAGCTCGCGCCGCTCCCGCGGGGTCGCCTCCGAGATGCGGGGACGACGGCGGGGTTTGTGTTTGTCCACATCGCCAGTCTTCGCCTCAGGGGCAGGATCCGCTTCGTCTTCGTCCGCCAGGGTGGTGGCGCTTTCGGCGCTGGCGATGAGCAGATCCTCGAGGGCAAGTTCCAGCTGCTCGATCTCGCGCTCGATCTTCTCCGAGGACTTGCCGAAGGCCTGCTTCCTGAGCTTTGCGATCCGCATTTGCAGCGTCTGGATGAGCAGGTCATGCGCCTTGATCGTCGCCGCCATCCTTGCGTTTTCCGCCTGCAAGGCGGCAATCATCGCCTTCAGAACAGCGGGATCTTCGGGAAGGATGGGCGTGTCGCTCGACATGCCATCACCTACCATGATCGATCAAGTGGCGCCATGAAAACAAGGCGTTTCAGGCGGGTAAATCACCCGACACGGGCCGGTGGCGCGCCCCAATCCGGCCGCCGCCAATCAATCCCTTCCCATAACATCGCCAGCTGTGCCGAGGTCAGCCGCACCGCCCCCGAACTGGTGTTCGGCCATGGAAAGCGCCCGCGCTCGAGGACCTTGTAGTAAAGACAGAACCCCTGGCCGTCCCGGTAAAGCAGCTTCAGCCGATCACCCTTGCGGCCCCGGAAGGCAAAGACTGCACCGCCGGTCGGCTTCTGGCGCAGCACGTCCTGCGCGAGCGCCGCCAGCCCCCCGATCCCCTTGCGCATATCCGTTGCCCCGCAGGCCGGATACACCCGCACCCCGGTTCCCGGCCCGATCATGCGGCATCCACCGCGCGGATCAGGCGAGACAGCGCCCCATCGTCGATGTTGCTCTCGAACCGAAGCACACGGCCCTTCGCAAGCCGCAACTCAACCCAGACCACTGGAGTGGTGGCCGGGGTTTGATCCTCCACCACGGTCAACTCCATCGCGGGCACCATGCCGGCGGGCAGGAACAACGCGCCCGCATCAGGAGACCACAGACCCTTGCGCTTCAGTTCGTGGCGCCACGCGTAGATCTGCTGCCGCGTCACATCGTGCCGGTGCGCCACCTGAGTCACCGTCGCGCCGTCGATCCCCACCGCGCTCACGATCGCCAGCTTTACCTCATCGTCCCAACGTCGACGGCGCTCAACACCCAGAACCTCGCCCCGCATAGCCCCTCCGCACACAAGAGACGTCGTTAGCGACGTCGCTATGCACGTGTCTTACGCCCTCACGCCGAAATCTGGCAGGCGGTGACAACCGGGTGCTTACCGCACATCGCGCGTCTCGGCCTGATCAAGGATCGCACCGCCTGCCGCAACCGTCTTCAGGCGGCGCGCAACAAGGTCGTCCTGGCGCAGCTGCGTGCGCGTCTGCGGCAGGTCGAACGTCAGATCGAGCAGATCGACGCCGAACTCGCGCGCCTCGTCGCGGAGCTGCTCGCCCATCGCTTCGTGATCCTGATGTCGATCCCCGGCATCGGCCCCGTCGCGGCGATCGCCATGCTCGTTGAGATGCCCGAGCTGGGCTCGATGGATGGCAAGGAAGCCGCCAGCCTCGCCGGGCTTGCCCCGATCACCCGCGAGTCGGGCAGGTGGAAGGGGCAGTCGCGGATTGGCGGTGGGCGACGCGGTCTGCGCCGGGCGCTCTACATGCCGGCCCTCGTCGCCACCCGGCACAACCGGCAGCTCGGCCAGACCTATCAGGCGCTCTGCAGCGCGGGAAAGCCGGCGAAAGTCGCGCTCACCGCCGTCATGCGCAAGCTCCTGATCCTCGCAAACGCCCTGATCAGGGATGACCGAAAATGGGCCGAAACCGCCCCTTGATCAAAACGGATAAATTCTGCATCAATCCGCGGCGGCGGGCGGCTGCGGGATTTCGGCGGCCGGTGCCTGGCCATCGCCCTGCGCTGACGGCAACGGCACCTGTCCGGCACCGTCGCCCAGCCTCTCGTCCAGCCGCAACACCAGATCGGCGGTAATGTCGATGGCGTCGAGCGAGACGAAGACGGTGCGGCGGTCCAGAACGGCCACCGCGCGGCGATCCTGCATCATCTCGCCCATGACCGGCAGCGCGGCGCGATAGAAGGCGCTGCGGTCCGCCTCGGCCCAATCGTTCAGCGCCTGCACCGCCTGTGCGCGTTCGCGCCGGACCCGCGTGGCGCGTTCGTCGAACGCCTCGGCCTGCTTGCGAAACTCGGCCGGATCCAGCGTTTCGCGACGGCTGGTCAACGCCGCCTCTTCATCGGATAACTGCGCGGCCAGCCTTTCGTTCTCGGCGGCGATCTTGCCGCCCTCCTCTTCCAGGACGGATTGCGTGCGACGGCCCCAGGCCGAGCCGGTGAACAAGGTGTTCTGATCCACGGTCAGGATCGGCGCAGCCACCATCTGCGGCGAATCCGGCGGCGTCTCGATGGTGCGCGTCGGCATCCCGCCTTCCGCACCGGCCCCGTCGGCCGGGGCGATCCGGTCCACGGGTGCGATGGGCTGGGCGGGCACGGAGGGCGCCGGATCCTGCGCTGATGCGCCCCCGGCCCATGCCATGCCCAGAAACAGGGCCGCCAGCAGGACGACAGGGCGCGCCCGTCCCCGCATCAGAACCGGGTCGAGATGGTCAGGTCGAAATTCTGATCCTTGTCGTAATCCTCTTTGCGAACCGCCTTGGAGAAGTTGAACCGCAAGGGGCCGATCGGGGTGGTCCAGAAGACAGAGGCGCCGATGGCGGCGCGAACCCGCATACTGTCGTCGACTTCGGACCCGTCGCTGCCGGTCCTTGTGTCCAGCCCCCAGACCGAGCCGATATCGGCAAAAAGGCCGCCCGTGATCCCGTATTCCTCGGGCAGGCCCAGCGGGAACTGCGCTTCGGCGCGCGCGGCCCAGTAATACTTGCCGCCGAGCGCGTCCTGATTCGGGGCCGACAGGTCACGCGGACCGATGCCGTTCGGCTCGAAGCCGCGCACCTTGCCGCCGCCGCGGAACCGGTCCAGAATCCAGGACGAGTAATCGCCATAGCTGTAGACACCGCCGGCCTCGATCTCGGCGCGGAGGGTGACCTCCTCGCGCCAGGCATTGCTTTCCACACCGGCCAGCGCGGTGCTGGTGACCGTCTTCACGTCGCCGCCCAGCCCCGCGAAATCCTGCGAGAACCGAAGCTTGTAGCTTGTCAGGGGATCAAGACCGGCCACCCGCGTATCCCACAGGTAGGTGTAGCCCGCCGCTGAACTCAGACGCGTGCCCTGTTCGTCCTGAAGAATGACGGAACTGTCGTCGCTGACATTGTTCAGACGGTTCTGTTCCAGTCGATACCGCAGTTCCAGCCGGCCATTGGCCGAAATCGGAAACTCGATCGACGGCTGGACCGAGATCGTGCGGGTGTCGTAGTCCGAATTCAGGTTGCTGGTTTCGTTATAGCGCGCGGTGAAGCCGAATTTCAGATCGCGGCCCAGGAAATAGGGTTCGACGAAGTTGATCAGACCCTCGCGGTCGCCCGACGCGGTGGAAATGGTCAGGCCCAGCGTCTGCCCGCGACCCAGGAAGTTGGTCTCGTTCAGCGAGGCGTTGAGGCCGAAGCCGGAATTGACACCGTAGGATGCGCCGAAGGACAGAGAGCCAGTGGGCTGTTCCTCGACATTCACATCCACGATCACCTGTTCGGCGCTGCTGCCCTGCCGGCTGTTGACCTGCGCATCCGAGAAATAGCCAAGCGCGCGGATGCGTTCGGCGGCATTGCGGATCTCGCGCGGGTTGAACGGATCGCCCTCGACCGTGGTGAATTGCCGCCGGATCACCCGGTCCAGCGTGGTCGTGTTGCCCTCGATGTCGATGCGTTCCACGAAGATGCGCGGGCCGCGCGTCAGCGCAAAGGTCAGATCCAGCGTCTGCGTCTGCGGATTGCGCGTCACCCGCGGCTCGATATTGACGAAGTTCAGCCCCTGCTGGATCGCCACCGTTTCCATCCGCCGGATGGTGTTGTCGATGGCGGCGGGGTTGTAGACATCGCCGCCGCCGACACGGTTCTGCGCCGCAAAGGGTGCGGCATCAACGCCTGCGATCTCGGAGATCGTGCTTACGTTGCGGAACCGGTAGCGCGGGCCTTCCTGGATGTTGAAGGTGATGTAGAAGGCATCGCGTTCGCGGGCGATTTCCGGCGCGACGCCCTGCACCTTGAAATCGGCATAACCGCGCGAGCGGTAGAAATCGGTCAGAAGCTGTTCGTCCAGCGGAATCCGTTCCGGCGCAAAGGTATCGGCGCGGATGAAGGTGCGCAGGATACCCGCCTGCTTGGTTTCCAGCACCTGCCGCAAGCGACGGTCCGAAAAGGCGCGATTGCCGGTAAAGCTGATGCGCTCGATCTCGGTGACGTCGCCTTCGCGGATCTCGAAGACCAGATCGACGCGGTTGCCGCTGCGCCGGATGATGCGCGGATCGACGCGGGCGGCCAGACGGCCCCGGCTGGCATAGGCCTGCGCGATGTTCTGCGCGTCCTGGATGGCCTGGCTGGGCTGATAGACCCGGCGCGACTGGCTTTGCGCGATCTGGGCCAGTTCGTCATCCTTGAGGCGGCGGTTGCCCTCGAAGCTGATCTGGTTGATTGTCGGATATTCCGAAACGGTGATGATCAGGGTGCCGCCCTGCGGAACGATCTCGACCGTCTCGAACAGACCGGAATTCTGCAACCGTTGCAGCGCATCGTTCAACTCGCCGGCCGAGACGTTCTGGCCGCGCGCGATATTGGCATAGGACAGGACCGTGGCCGGTTCGATCCGCTGCGTGCCCTGAATTCGCACGTCGTTGAAGACATAGGCCACAGCCGCATTGGGCACCAGTGCCGCCGGTGTCGCGATCGTCAAGGCCGTGACCAGCGCAACCGCGCCCTTGCCCAGTTTCCGTGTCATTGCCGCCCCTCTATGTTCCAGCCTGCGGACGCGCCTTTTCTGGCGCCTTCTTTCTGTTGCGTGTTTTCACGCCCTCTTGGCCAAATCTTGTGCCCGAAACGCCCGGCCCTGTCAAAAGCGCATCGCGCCCTAGGGGCAGAAAAGATCGTTCGTGAGGCCGAAAATCATCAGCGCCAGCACCGCCGCCATGCCCGCCGCCGTCAGCAGGTTCAGCGCCCGGTCCGAGGGTGGGCGTCCGGTGAGGGCCTCCCACGCATAGAACATCAGGTGCCCGCCATCCAGGACCGGGATCGGCAGCAGGTTCAGAAACCCGATCGCCGCCGACAGGACCGCGATCCACCACAGGAAACTGGCGCCGCCGGCGCTGGCCGCCTGGCCGGTGCTTTCGGCGATGCTGATCGCGCCGCCCAGATTGCAGCCGCCGATCTGGCCCGAGATCATCGCCCACAGCCCCGCCAGCGATGACACGATGATCCCCCAGGTCTGCATCACCCCCAGCCACAGCGATTCCAGCGGGCCCGCGCGACGCATCGCTGGTTCGAAGAAACCGCCGCCACCGGTGACGCCGATCAACCAGCGCCGTTCGTATCCGCCGCCCGCAGAGGGCAGATCCTGCATCCGCGGAATCAGCGTATAGCTGGCGGTGCCCTGGCCGGACCGCCAGACCTGCAACTGGATCGGATCGCCCTCGGCAGCCTCGACCGCCTCGCGCATCTGGGTAAAGCGGGTGATCGGCTTGCCCTCGATGCTGATCACCACGTCACCGGCCATCAGCCCGGCATCGGCTGCGGCGCCGCGCGGGGCGACGCCGCTGATCCGCGCCGGCATCGGATCCGGGCCGGTCACCGTCACCTCGGCGCCGTCGCGGATCACGGTCCAGTCCTGCTGCGGCGCGATGGGCAGGTCCTGCGCCGCCTGGCCCAGATCGGCCCAGGTCTCGACCGGCTGGCCACCCAGGGCGACGATGCGGTCGCCGGGGCGCAAGCCGTTCATCACGCCCGGCGGCACCTCGCTGACGGCACCGACCTCGACCCGATCGGCAGGCAGGCCCTGAAACAGCGCGAATCCGCCGAAGATCAGGATCGACAGGACAAAGTTGAAGACCGGTCCGGCCAGAAGCGTCGAAAACCGCGCCCAGAGCGGCGCACCCGACAGCGTCTGCCGCCGCAAGGCCGGATCGACCCGCGACCCGGAACCGGCGCTGGCCGCATTCTCGTCGCCCAGAAAGCGGACATAGCCTCCCAGCGGAATCGCCGCGACCTGCCAGACGGTGCCGTGACGATCCCGGCGCGCGATCAGGCGCGGTCCGAAGCCGACCGAAAAGACCTCGGCCCTGATTCCCGACAGCCGGCCGATGATGTAATGGCCGTATTCATGGACCGTCACGATCACCACCAGTGCGACCACGAAAGCCGCCAGCGTCCACAAGGTGCCCCCGAATAAGGGGATCAGATCGGTCATGCGGCGGCCCTTCCTCTTGCCTCGCGGTCCCAGTCGAGGACCGTTTCCAGATCGGCGGCATCATCGCCGAAACCGGCGCGCCCCGACAGCGCCTCCAAGGTCATTTCCACGCGAGGCGCCATTTGCGTGAATCCGATGCGCCCGGCGATGAAATCGTCCAGCGCCTGCTCCTTGGCGGCATTGAACACCGCCCCCGCCATACCGCCCGCCGACATCACCTCGCGCGCCAGGCGCAGCGCGGGCCAGCGCGTCTCGTCGGGTTCGCGGAAGGTCAGGCTTCCGATCCGCGCCAGATCCAGCGCGGCAACCGGCAGCGGTGCACGGTCGGGCCAGTTCAGCGCATAGCCGATCGCGTGTCGCATGTCGGGCGCCCCCAGATGCGCGATCGTGCCGCCATCGACATGGCTGACCATGGCGTGAACGATCGATTCCGGATGGACCAGCACCTTGATCCGATCTGGTCCAAGACCGAAAAATTCTTTCGCCTCTATGACTTCCATCGCCTTGTTGAACATGCTTGCGCTGTCGATGGTGATCCGCTGGCCCATGGCCCAATTGGGATGGGTCGAGGCCTGAGCCACCGTCGCGGCCGCCAGCCGTTCCAGTGGCCAGTCCCGGAAGGCGCCGCCCGAGGCGGTGATGGTCACAACCTCGACATGCTCAAGGTTTTCCGATCCAAGAGCCTGAAAAATGGCAGAATGTTCGGAATCGACCGGCAGGATTCTCGCTCCGCTTCGGGTCGCCGTGCGGTGGATCAGCGGGCCGGCACAAACCAGCGATTCCTTGTTGGCCAGGGCCAGAATCCCGCCCTGAGCCAATGCCGTCAGGCCCGGCACCAGCCCGGCCGCGCCGATGATCGCCGACAGGATCCAGTCGGCGGGGCGCGCGGCGGCCTCGGCCAGCGCCCGCGCGCCCGCCGCCGTCTGAATCCCGCTGCCCGCAAGCGCGTCGCGCAGATCGTCCAGCAGATCCTCGTGCGCGGTCACGGCGATCTCGGCCCGCAACTCGCGCGCCATGCGCGCGAGGCGCGCGATGTTGCGCCCGCCGGTCAGCGCGACGACGTGATAGGCCTCGGCCCCGCCGGCGCGCCGGATCAGATCAACACCGTTGCAGCCGACCGAGCCGGTCGCCCCGAAGATCGAAATGCGTCGCATGGGTCAGGTCACCGCCGGCAGGCTGTTCAGAAGCCCGATCAGCATGGCCGCCAGAACCGCGCCTGTCACTGCGTCGAAACGATCCATGAAGCCGCCGTGACCCGGAATCAGGTTCGAACTGTCCTTGACCCCGGCGCGTCGCTTCAGCCAGCTTTCGGCGATATCGCCCATTTGCCCGGCGAAACAGACCAGCGGAGAAACCCATAGCAAGGTCGCGTCGCCGCGCCCCGAAAGCCAGATCAGCGCACCCAGAACGACCGCGCCGATCCAGCCCGCGATCGTGCCCGACCAGGTTTTCTTCGGGCTCAGAGACGGCCAGAATTTCGGCCCGCCCAGAATGCGGCCGAAAAAATAACCCGCCGTGTCCGAAACGATCACGATGCCCATCAGCCACATCACGAATCCCAGACCGAATTCCTCGCGGAACGAGACCAGACCATAGGCCACCAGCAGGATCGCGATGCCGAAGATCGCATAGGTCGGCCGGTCGCGACGCGCGGCGCCGGGAAGCCCGGCAAGAAGAGGCAGCAGCAAGGCCAGCGATGCGAAGGGGGAAAAGGCAACAAGGGCGATGAACTGGGCCAGCCCGGCGATCACCGCCAGCGACACGGGGCGCCAGCGGCCGAAGGCGGTCAGGTGCATCTCGGGGTGGCGCCAGCCCGTCATCGCCGCCAGTTCCCAGAACGTGATGGCCGAGATCAGTGACATGCCCAGCCGCAACCAGACACCCTGCGCCACGGCCAACATCACGCCGATCCCCAGCAGCACAGCGGTCGAGGCGATACGGCGCGACAGGTCAGCCCATTTGCCCTTCGCGGCGGGCAGCCCGGGCCTTGTCCCCGCGCCCGGACTCATACGCCCCCGAAACGGCGGTCGCGCAGGCCGAACCGGTCCAGAATCGCGGCCAGATGGTCGGGCGAGAAATCGGGCCACAATGTCGGCGTGAATTCATATTCCGAATAGGCTGCCTGCCATGGCAGGAAATTCGAGGTCCGCGTCTCGCCACTGGTGCGGATGACCAGATCGGGATCGGGATGGCCGGCCGTGTCCAGACAGGCATGAAGATCGTTTTCCGTCGGCTCGGCGACCTCGCCCTGGGCAACCTTGCAGGCCAGCTTGGTGGCCGCGCGCAGCAATTCGTCGCGCCCCCCGTAATTGATCGCCACGGTCAGGTTCAGCCGCGTGTTGCCCGCCGTCCGTGCCTCGATCGAGGACATCAGCGCCTGCAACTTGCCGTCCAGCCGATCCCGGCCGCCGATGAAGCGCAGCCGCACGCCCTCGGCCGACATGCCTTCGGCCTCACGCTCGATATAGCGGCGGAAGATCTTCATCAGACCCAGCACCTCCTCGGTCGAGCGTTTCCAGTTCTCGGTCGAGAAGGCATAGACGGTCAGCCAGTTCACGCCCAGATCCGGGCAGGCGCGGACGATTTGCTTGACGCGCTCGGCCCCGCGCCGGTGCCCGACCAGGCGCGGCCAGCCGCGATCGGTCGCCCAGCGGCCGTTTCCGTCCATGATGATGGCGACGTGACGCGGTCTCTGACTGGATCCGCCCGTGTTCAATGCCTGTGCTGTATCCGCGGCCATGTCCCGTGCCTCAGACCTGCATGATCTCGGCCTGCTTGGCCTCCAGCGCCTCGTCCACCTGGCCGATCATCTTGTCGGTCAGCTCCTGCACCGCGGTTTCCCAGAACTTCTGATCATCCTCGGGCATTCCCTCGGCCTTGCCCTTCTTGACCTGATCCATGCCGTCGCGGCGCACGTTGCGGATCGCGACGCGCGCGTGTTCGGCATATTGCGCCGCGACCTTGGTCAGTTCCCTGCGCCGCTCCTCGTTCAGTTCCGGGATCGGCAGCATGATGATCGTGCCGTTGGTCTGGGGATTGATGCCGAGACCGCTTTCGCGGATCGCCTTTTCGGCCTTGCCGACCATCGACTTGTCCCAGATGTTGATGGTGACCATCCGCGGCTCGGGGACGTTGACGGTGCCAAGCTGGTTGATCGGCGTCATCTGGCCATAAGCCTCGACCTGCACCGGCTCGACCATCGAAGCCGAGGCGCGACCGGTCCGCAGGCTGCCGAATTCGTGGCGCAGCGAATCCATCGCGCCCTTCATCCTCCGTTCCAGGTCGTCGATGTCGATTTCGATATCCTCTGCCATGTGGCACTGCCTCTGCGTAGAATTTTCACCGCTTGTAACCGCATTGCCGGGCCTTGGCAAAGCATTTGCCCGAAGGTCAGGCGGCATCGCGCCGGCGACCGGCCAGCCCGCGGGCGACCTTTTCGACCCCGCCGCCGGCCGCCGCCGGATCGCGGCTCAGGGGAAATTGCACATCGCCGCGATCCACATGCCGGGGGGTCAGCTATGAACGCGGGTATAGGTGCCGCGACCTTCCAGGATCGCCCTGAAGCCACCAGGCTCGTCCAGCGAGAAGACGACGATCGGCAGCCGGTTGTCGCGGGCCAGCGCGATGGCCGAGGCATCCATCACGCCCAGATGCTTTTGCAGCACCTCGTCGTAGCTGACCTCGCCATAGCGTTTGGCATCGGGGAATTTCTTCGGATCCTTGTCATAGACGCCATCCACCTTGGTGCCCTTGAAGATCGCCTCGCAATTCATCTCGTTGGCGCGCAGGGTCGCGGCGGTGTCGGTGGTGAAATAGGGATTGCCGGTGCCGGCGGCAAAGATCACGACGCGGCCCTTTTCCAGATGTCGGATGGCACGCCTGCGGATATAGGGTTCGCAGACTTCGTCCATGCGGATGGCGCTGATGACGCGGCAATGCAGGCCCTTGGCTTCCAGCGCCGATTGCATGGCCAGCGCATTCATCACCGTGGCCAGCATCCCCATGTAATCGGCGGTCGTCCGCTCCATCCCCTGCGCGCTGCCTTGCAGGCCGCGGAAGATGTTGCCGCCGCCGATGACCATGCAGACCTCGACGCCCATCTTCTGAACCGATTCGACCTCGTTGGCGATACGCGCGACGGTCGGCGGGTTCAGACCGAAGCCCTGGTCGCCCATCAGCGCCTCGCCCGAGATCTTCAGCATCACGCGGCCATACTGCGCGGGCGCTGCGCCCTTCTCTTCGGTCATGTCCGATCCTTCCTGAATGCGGCTGCTACTGGGCTGATAGCGCGGCCGATAATGGGGCTGATGGGGCGGGTCGCTTTCATCGCCGCGCAAAATGTCGCAAAAGGCGGGCGTGTTCAACCGGCCAAGGACCGCCCGGCGATGTCCCGCCTTGATCAGATCGACGCCGAGCGCCACCTGCTGATCGCGGGGCCGACCGCCAGCGGCAAATCCGCGCTTGCGCTGCAGGTGGCCGAGCGGCAGGGCGGGCTGATCGTCAATGCGGATGCGATGCAGGTCTGGTCCTGCTGGCGCGTTCTGACGGCGCGCCCCTCGGCCGCCGACGAGGCCGCGGCACTCCATGCGCTTTATGGTCATGTCACACCGGATCGCAGCTATTCGGTCGGCGACTGGCTGAAGGATGTCGGCCGGCTGACGGACCGAAGGCTGATCGTCGTCGGCGGAACCGGGCTTTACCTGACGGCCCTGACGCGGGGTCTGGCCTATGTGCCCCCCGTCCCGCCTGAAATCAGGTTCGAGGGCGATGCCCTGGTGGCAGGCAAGGAAGGACTTGCGCGGATGATCGCGGGGCTGGATGCGCGGACCCGCGACCGGATCGACCTGCGCAATCCGGCCCGTGTCCAGCGCGCCTGGGAGGTCTGGCGCGCGACCGGTCGCGGGCTTGCGGAATGGCAGGCCGATACGCCGCCGCCCCTGATCACGCCCGCGCGCAGCCAGCGCCTTGTCGTCACCGCCGATCGCGACTGGCTGGCGGACCGGATCGCGCGGCGCTTCGATCTGATGATGGAACAGGGTGCCCTGGACGAGGTGCGCGCCATGCTGCCGCTGTGGGACATGTCCCGGCAATGGGCCCGCGCCATCGGCGCGCCGGAACTGGCGGCCAGCCTGCGCGGCGAAACCGATCGGGCCGAGGCCGTGCAGCGCGCGGTGATCGCCACCCGCCAATATGCCAAGTCGCAGCGCATCTGGTTTCGCAGTCGAATGCATGACTGGCAACCGTGGCCCGCCGGAGAATCCCCTTGATATCGCTTGAATTGTATCGAACCGAGGATTGAAAACGCCACGAAAACAGGCCATTCTACCTATGGTTGTTTACTCTTGGTGAGGTCTGTCGGTGAATCTGTCCCAAGCCGGCGAAACGGTTCGCTTTCCCTTCACGTCCCCCGGCTTCAAAGGCGTCGCGGCGTTTCCCGCCACGCCTGCACCGATCGAGGATTCCGATGCCCCCCGGCGCCGGCGGCAGGGGGGATGGCAGGCCGGGCGCCGGCCGGCCGCGCATCGCCCGCTGAAACTGCTGCCGCTGGCCAGCTTCGTCTGGGGCAGCGATGGCACCCCGCCGCGCCCGCAGATCCGCAGCGATCACGTGATCCTGTGGGTGATGTCGGGACGGGTGCGGCTGCGCTTTCCGGCACGGGACCAGACGCTTGGGGCGGGCGATCTGCACTATATCCCCGCCGGAACCGCCTTCGCGGCCCTGCCCGGCCCGGACGACCAGGGTCATGTCGCCATCCTTCCGCGCGGCCTTGCCGAACTGGCCTGGCCCTGCCTGCCCACGGCGACGCTGGCCACCGAGATCGCCCTGGAGGGGCCACGATTGCTGACCATTCTGCGCGACCTCGCCGCCGCGACCGGCCCCGATGCCGGCGGGGTCGGGCTGCTGGCACGCTGCATCGCCGGGCTACCGCCTCGGGTCAGACGCGACAGCCACGCCGATGCGCTTGCATGCTCGCGGCCCGACATGTCGCTGATCGCCCGTTTCCGGGACCTGGTGCTGAGCCGGATGGGCAGCGACCAGTCCACCATCGCCGAGCTTGCGCGCGATCTGCATTGCAGCACCGGAGCACTGGATCGGGCCTGCCAGGCGACGCAGGGCTGTCGCGCCATCGACTTTGTCAACCGCCTGCGGCTGGAGCGCGCGTTCCAGGCCTTGCGCGACGGCCAGGAAAGCCCGGTCCGGATCGCCGAGCGCCTGGGCTATGTCAGCCATGCCCATTTCGCCCGCGCCTGCGTCGCCGCAACCGGCCGCACGCCCGAAATCTTCCGCGCTCAGTCCGGCTGATCGCCGCTTTCGGCATTTTCCCCGCCCCGGCCGCGAAAGCCGGTCGCGACCACGAATTTCTCGGATGAATCACTGCGGCTGGCCGGCGGCTTGACGTTGGCGACCTTGGAAAAGCTGCGCTTCAGCAAAGCCTGCATTTCGGATTCCGCACCGCCTGCCAGCACCTTGGCCACGAAGGTTCCGCCGGGTTCAAGGATGTCCAGCGCCAGTTGCGCGGCGGCTTCCACCAGCGCGACGATGCGCAGATGATCGGTGCCCTTGTGCCCCGACGCAGAGGCCGCCATGTCGGACATGACCACATCGGCGGACCCGCCCAGCCAGTGCTTGACCTTGTCGTCGGCGCCGTCCGACAGGAAATCGAGCTGATGAATCTCGGCCCCGGCGATGGTATCGACCTCTTGCAGATCGATGCCGATGACGCGCCCCACGGCCTTGCCCGATTGGTC
Organism: Paracoccus sp. UBA889; assembly: GCA_002294185.1. Taxonomy (GTDB): domain Bacteria; phylum Pseudomonadota; class Alphaproteobacteria; order Rhodobacterales; family Rhodobacteraceae; genus Paracoccus. The sequence continues at coordinate 86,006 of DBFD01000074.1, read as the reverse complement.
GCCCAGGGCGTTCACCCGGTCCACCGCGACCTGACACCAGCCGCCGGGTGCGCAGCCCAGATCGACCACCCGTGCGCCGGGCAGCAGAAACCGATACTTGTCGTCCAGTTCCAGGATCTTGTAGGCCGCCCGCCCGCGAAAGCCATCGCGCCTGGCGCGGGCCACATAAGGGTCGTTCAGCTGCCGTTCCAGCCACAATTTCGAAGACAGCTTGCGCCCCTTGGCGGTCTTGACCCGCACCTTGAGGTCGCGCTGGCCGCGTCCGCTGGTCTTGCCCGCGCGGCTGCCGGGTTCTTTCGCCATCATGCCACTCCGTTCAGCCCATCCGGCGTCAGCACCCCATCGCGCACCATCTGGGCATAAAGCAACCCTTCCCGCAGCCCGCGATCGGCGACCGACAGCTTGTCGGTGGGCCAGACCCGCATCAGCGTCTGAAGAATCGCCACCCCCGACATGATCAGCGCATGGCGTTCACGGCCGATACGCGGATCGGCCCGCCGCCCTTCGGGACCAAGCGTCAGATAGGAATGGATCACCTTGTCGATCTGGGCGCTGCTCATTTCCAGCCCGTCCACCTTGGTCCGGTCATAGCGTCTGAGCCCCAGAAAGGACGCCGCCACCGTCGTCACCGTCCCCGAGGTGCCGATGATCTGGAAACCCTCCTCGGGCGAGCCATCCGCATAGGGGGCGAAATCGGCCAGCATTTCCTCGAAATACCAGCTCATCAGCGCGAAGCGGCCCTGATCGTCTTCGACATCGGCGAACTGGTCGCGCAGCGTGGCCACGCCCAACGGCACGCTGATCCAGTCCACCACCCGCGCGCCGCCCGGCTGCGGCTTGGCGAAACCTTCCGACAGCCGCATGATCGCGCGCGGCCGTTCCTTGGGCTCGACATCTTCCAGATCGATCCAGACCAGTTCGGTCGAGCCGCCGCCGATATCGACGACCATCAGCGTCTCGGTCTTCTGGCTGACCAGCGGCGCGCAGGAAATCACCGCCAGCCGGGCCTCTTCCTCGGCATCGATGATCTCGACCGGCAGGCCGGTCTCGCGGCGGATGCTGCGCAGGAAATCGCGGCTGTTGCGCGCGCGCCGGCAGGCCTCGGTCGCGACCAGGCGCATGTTGCGAACCCGATGCTGATCCAGCTTGCGCCGGCATACCTGCAGGGCGTGAACGGTGCGCGCCATCGAACCGCGGGACAGCCGCCCCGAAGCCTCCAGCCCCAGACCAAGCTGAACCGGCTTGGAAAAGCTGTCGATGACCTGAAACTGACTGCCGCGCGGTCGCGCAATCAGCATCCGGCACGAATTTGTGCCGAGGTCGAGGGCAGCATACAGTGCCCCTTCCTCGGGTTGTCGGGTGCCTGACGGCTCGACCGTATTTTTCGGGAACGCGTCCGCACCCGCAGGACGCCTGGGCGTCATGACACACGCCCTCCGATGACAAGTTGTCCGAAAGGTAGCCTGCCGCCCGCCTGCGATCAAGGGTGCGCCGCCACGCGAGAGCGGCGTTTCGGGCGCCAGTTTGCGACACAGGTCGCAAATCCCCCGCGCCATGGTCGCAAATGCGCGGCGCGGCGGCGCGATCCGTGGCTATGAGGGGGCGAGACGGAGGACGCCGACGATGGCCGATGTGACGCTGGTTCTGTGGCGCGATATTCCCGCGCAGGTGCTGCAAGGCAAGGGCCGGGGCGCGGTTCGGATCACGCTGGACGAGCGGTTCGAGCAGGCGATCGACCGGGCGGCAATGAAGGCGGGGCTTTCGGGCACCGACGATTATCTGGGCGAATGGCGGCGCGAGACGGTTCAGGCCGAGGATGCGCAGGCGCTGGCGACACGGATCGAGACGGAATACGACACCGCCCGTCTGCGCGACCTGATCGCGTCGGGCGGGCGCAAGGATTGACGACACGTTTTGGCAGGAGGCAGGACAAGATGGCCCTGATGCAATTCCGGACCCCTTCGCGCAGCGCGGCCCCGATGGCGGCCTTCCTGCAAGGCGCCTCGATCGAGGTGATGCCACGCACTGCTGCGGGCGTTTCCGATCTGCGCGACCGTCTGCCCGCCGGAACGCTGGTCTTCGTGGCCCATATCGATGGCACCGCGCCCGCCGACATGCAGGCCACCGTCGCCCGTCTGGCGCGCGACGGCTTTCGGCCGGTGCCGCATGTCCCGGCCCGAATCGTTCCCAGCCGCGCGGCGCTGAACGAATGGGTCGCCGGCTATCGCGATGCGGGCGCCGAGGGCGCGCTGCTGCTGGGCGGCGGTCTGTCTGCGCCGAAGGGAGAATTCCGCGATTCGATGCAATTGCTGGAGACCGGCCTTTTCGGCGATTTCCGCCATTTGTTCATCGCCGGCCACCCCGAGGGCAACCGCGACATCGACCCCGATGGCGGCGAGGCCGAAGTGATGCGCGCTTTGCGCTGGAAAGCCGATTTCGCCGCCCGCACCGATGCCGACATGCAGATCGTGACCCAGTTCGCCTTCGAGGCGCAGCCCTGCATCGACTGGGCCGGACGCCTTCGCGCGGCGGGTATCGACATGCCCATCCGCATCGGCGTCGCCGGCCCGGCCAAACTGCAGACCATGCTGAAATTCGCCATCATGTGCGGCGTCGGCCCCAGCCTGCGGGTTCTTCAGCGCCGCGCCCGCGACGTGACCAAGCTGCTGCTTCCCTATGAGCCGACCGATTTCGTCGGCGCTCTTGCCCGCGCCAGGCAGGACGATCCCGACTTTCCCATCGCTGCCGCGCATGTCTTCCCGCTGGGTGGCATCGCCGCCTCGACCGACTGGCTGTCGCGCGCCCGCGGCGAATAGGAAGGCACGCCCATGACCCGCACCGTTCTGGAATCCGCCACCAAGACCGTCATCATCGGCTTTGACGAGCCGTTCTGCGTGATCGGCGAACGCATCAACCCGACCGGCCGCAAGAAGCTGGCGGCGGAACTGGAGGCGGGCGATTTCTCGACCGTGGAACGAGACGCGCTGGAACAGGTGGCCTGCGGGGCGATGGTGCTGGATGTGAATTCCGGCGCGGTCTTCACCAACAGGATGGCCGAAGACCCGCGCTATGCCGACAACAATTTCGTGGAACCGGTGCTGATGCCCGAACTGATCGCGCGCGTTCAGGCGCTGGTCGATGTGCCCTTGTGCATCGACAGCTCGGTTCCCGGCGCGCTGAAGGCGGGGTTGGAGACCTGCAACGGCCGCCCGCTGCTGAACAGCGTGACCGGCGAAGAGGAACGTCTGGAACTGGTCCTGCCGCTGGTCAAGCAATACAACGTGCCCGTCGTGGCGATCAGCAACGACGATACCGGCATCAGCGAAGACCCCGAGGTGCGCTTCGCCGTGGCCAGAAAGATCGTCGAGCGCGCCGCCGATTTCGGCATCCCGGCCCATGACATCGTCGTCGATCCTCTGGTCATGCCGATCGGCGCGATGGCGACGGCCGGCCGACAGGTCTTCGCCCTGATCCGCCGCCTGCGCGACGAGCTTGGCGTGAACACCACCTGCGGGGCCAGCAATATCAGCTTCGGCCTGCCCCACCGCCACGGCGTCAACGCGGCCTTCCTGCCGATGGCCATCGGCGCGGGCATGACCAGCGCCATCATGAACCCGGTCCGCATGGTCGAGATGGAGGCGATCCGCGCCGCCAACATGCTGATGAACCACGATCCCAATGGAGGCGAATGGATCCGCTTTGCCCGCGTGATCGAGGCGGTCGGGGCCGGCGCGACCTATGCCGAAGCCAGCAAGGCCGCCGCCGGCACCGGTACCAGCGGCAGCCGTCGCGGCGGGCGCCGGGCGCGGGGCTGACCGCGCCGCGGCCGATCACTCCATATGCACCGGCTCGGCCGCGCCCCTGGGGGCCTGTCCGGGCTTTCGCAGCAGCAGCACGATCGGAAACACCACCACGGTCAGCAGCATCATCAGCATGAAGTTGTCGATATAGGCGATCATCGCGGCCTGTTGGCTGACCAGCATGTCGGCGATGCTGGCTGTCAACGGATTGCCCGACAACAGCCCCGCAAGCTGCAGGCGGACCTGCGGCGACCCGGCCGTCAGGCTGCTGGCGATTTCCTCGTGGTTGATCACGCTCATCCGCGCCAGAACCGTCGTGACCAGCGATATCCCGACGCCCGACCCGACATTGCGCACAAGGCTGAACATCGAGGTCGCGTCGCCCCGGAACCTGGCGGCGATCGTGGCGAAGGTCAGCGTGGACAGCGGCACGAAGACAAAGCCCAGCCCGAAGCCTTGCAGGATCCCCGACAGGATGATCGGGCGCGCGTTCATCTGTGTCTCGAAGCCGGTCATCATGTACAGCGACAGCGCCGTCATGGCGAGGCCGAAGACCACCAGCAGGCGGGCGTCGTATCGCGCCACCAGGCGTCCCACCAGCACCATGGACAGCATCGTGCCGACGCCTCGCGGGGCCATGACCAGGCCGGTCGAGATCACCGGATAGCCCATCAGCTTTTGCAGCAGCGGCGGCAGCAGCGCGAGACCGGAAAACAGCGTCATCCCGATCACGAAGATGAAGATCAGCCCCATGACAAGATTGCGGTCGCGGAACATGCCCAGATTGATGAAGGGATCCTCGGCGGTCAGGCAATGGATCACAAAGACCCACAGCCCCGAGATCGCCAGCGCCAGGTAAAGCCAGATCTCGGCCGACTGGAACCAGTCCACCGATTGCCCGCGATCCAGCAGCATCTGCAAGGCGCCGACCGCCAGAGCCAGCATCGCGAAGCCGAACACGTCGAAGCGGCGGGCGCGGGTTTCCTCGCGCGGCATGAAGATCAGCACCCCGGTCAGCGCGATCAGGCCCACCGGCAGGTTGACAAAGAAGACATAGCGCCAGTTGAAGACTTCGGTGAGCCAGCCGCCCAGCGTCGGACCGATGATCGGGCCGACCATGATCCCCGCGCCGTAGATCGCCATCGCCTGCCCGATCTTCTCGCGCGGGTTGATGTCCAGCAGCACCGACTGCGCCAGCGGGATCAGAACCGCTCCGGTGATGCCTTGCAGAACGCGGAAAAGCACCATCTCGGGCAGGCTGGTCGACAATCCGCAGGCAACCGAGGTCAGGACGAAGCCCGCGATGGCGGCGGCGAAAACCATGCGCCGGCCGAACCGGTCGGCGGCCCAGCCGGTCAGCGGCGTGGCGATGGCAGCGGCCACGATATAAGAGGTCAGCACCCAGGTGCTTTCCTCCTGCGTGGCGCCCAGACTGGCCGCCATGTGCGGCAGCGCGACATTGGCGATGGTGGTGTCCAGCACCTGCATCACGGTCGCGATGATGATCGCGGCCGTCAGCCAGCCCGGCGCCGCCACGCGCAGGTTGGGTGCGGACAGGACGGGCGCGGCGCTCATCTCAGCTGGTCCAGGCGGCTCTTGCCGGTATCGATAGAGACCCGGGCCGAAAAGCCGTTGCGCAGAACGCCCGCAGGCGCGCCGTCAAGCTGGATGCGCACGGGCAGACGCTGAACCACCTTGACCCAGTTGCCGGTCGCATTCTGCGCCGGGATCAGCGAGAACTGCGATCCGGTCGCGGCGCCGATGCTGCCCACCTTGCCGCGCAATTCCAGATCGGGATAGGCATCGAGTTCGACCGAGACGGGCTGACCGGTCCGGATCCCCTGAAGCTGGGTCTCCTTGAAATTCGCCTCGATCCAGGTGTCGTTGGCATCGACCAGGGTGGCGATCCCCGATCCGGCCTGCACGAACTGGCCGACATTCAGGCTGCCGACCTGGGCCACGGTGCCGGAAACCGGCGCGTCGATCCGGGTCTTGGCCAGGTCGCGACGGGCCGCGTCCAGTCGCGCGATGGCGGCGCGAACGGCGGGCAGATCGTCGGTCTGTGCCGTCGGATCGCCGCCCAGGGCCGCCGCCGCCGCATCGCGCTGACGCCGGGCGATGGCGACATCGTTGCTGGCATTGCGCGTGGCCACGGTCGCGTCATCCAGCGAAGCGGCGGAATTGACGCCCCGCTTGACCAGCGCCTGCCGGCGTTCCTGTTCACGATTCTGCACCTCGAGGATACTCCGGGCCGCCTCGAGCTGCGCCTCGGCCGTGGCATAGGCGGCGCGCTGCTGTTCGACGGCCAGCCGCGCCGACGCCAGCGCCGCCTCGGCCTGTGCCACCGCGATCCGGTAAGGTTCGGGATCCAGCCGGAAGATCGGCGCGCCGGCCGCGATCTGCTGGTTTTCGGTCACATCAACCTCGGTGATGCGACCGCTGACATCGGCCGAGACCGGAATCATCGGCTGATGCACATAGGCATTGTCGGTCGTCACGTAGCGCCCGCCCGTCAGCCAGTAACCGCCCCCGGCCAGCACCAGCGCCAGAGGCACCGCAGCCATCAGCATCCGCCGCCGCCCCTTGCGCCTTTTCGGCACAGGCGCGGCCTGCGCCGCGACCGCCGCACTTGCGGGCAAGGCCTCGGCATCCTTCATCTTTCCCGTCTCGGCATTCATCCCGTTCGCCCTTTCCGTCACGGCCGATCCTGAAGGTTCGCGATGACCTGCCCAAGCAGATCGGCCAGCATTGTCCTGTCATCCTCGGCCAGCCCGGCCAGCGCCCGCCCCAGGATGCCCGAAGCCGTCTCGCGCATCCGGTCCAGCAAAACCGCGCCCTGCGGCGTCACGCGCACAAGCTTGGCGCGGCTGTCGCCGGGATCGGGTTCGCGACGGATGAAGCCCGCGCCCTCCAGCCGTTCGGCCACATCGCTGACCGTCATCGCCGAGGCATTGATCGCCTTGCCAAGCGCCGCCTGCCGCAGCCCGTCCGGGTGCTGCGCAAGCTGGCCCATGACCCGCCACTGGGTCAGCGTCAGCCCCTCGGGGCCGGCCGCATGCTCGAATTCGCGGCGCAGCAGGGCTGCGGCCTCCTGCAACAGCAGACCGCAGCGCTTCTTGGCCTCGAACGACTCGCTTTGCGTTTTCATACGGGCACATATAATAAGTGTTCGTATAAAGAAAAGGAAAAAATGCACGTTCTGCAAAAGCGCGGTCGCGTGACTTCCGCCGCCGCGCGGATTATGGCTTGCGGAACCATCGGAATCGGAGGCTTTCGCCATGACGGACAAGGCACAAATCGGATTGATCGGCTTGGGCACCATGGGCGCGGCCCTGGCGCTGAACATCGCCGAGAAGGGCTTTCCCATCGCCGTCTGGAACCGCACGACCAGCGTCACGCACCGTTTCAAGGCCGAAGCGGCCGCGTTGGCGGACCGGGTGATTGCGACCGAAACCCTGGCCCAGCTGGTGGCCGCCATCCAGCCGCCGCGGGCCATCATCCTGATGGTGCCGGCCGGTCAGCCGGTGGACGATCAGCTTGAGGCGCTGAGCCCTTTGCTGGACGCCGAGGATCTGGTCATCGACGCCGGCAATGCCGATTTCCGCGACACCGACCGCCGCGCTGCCGCCGGCCTGCCCTTCCATTTTCTCGGCATGGGCGTATCGGGCGGCGAGGAAGGCGCCCGGCACGGCCCCTCGATCATGGGCGGTGGCACCCAGGCCGACTGGGACCGCGTGGCCCCGATCCTGACCGCCATCAGCGCCAAGGCGGAAGACGGCACCCCCTGCGCCGCGCGGATGGGCGATGCCGGGGCGGGCCATTTCGTCAAGATGGTCCATAACGGCATCGAATATGCCGACATGCAGATGATCGCCGAGATCTATGGCATCATGCGCGACGGGATGGGAATGGATGCCGCCGCGATCTCGGGGATCTTCGCGGGCTGGGACAAGGGCGTCCTGCAATCCTACCTCGTCGAGATTTCCGCCAGGGTCACGGCGGCCGCAGACAGCCATACCGGCAAGCCGGTCATCGACATGATCCTGGACCGCGCCGGCCAGAAGGGCACCGGTCGCTGGACCGCCATCGAAGCCCAGCATCTGGCGGCACCGATTCCGGTGATCGAGGCGGCGGTGATGGCGCGCAATGTTTCGGCCCGGCTGGAGGAACGGCGCAGCTGGCAGGACCGATTCGGCGCCGCGCCCCAGCCCTGCCGGATCGCGCCCGAGACGCTGGAAAAGGCACTGATCGCCGGCAAGATCCTGTGCTATGCGCAGGGCTTTTCGATGCTGGCGGCGGCTTCGGGCAAATTCGGCTGGACGCTGGAACTGCCGCAGATCGCGCGGGTCTGGCGGGCCGGCTGCATCATCCGGTCCGCGATGCTGAACGACATGGCAAAGGCGCTGAGCGAGGATCCCGGCCGCAATCTGGTCCTTGCCCCCGATTTCGCCCGGCTGGTCGCGGACGGTCTGCCGGCCTTGCGTCAGGTCGTGACCCAGGGTGTCGGCGCGGGCCATGCCCTGCCCGCCCTGTCGGCCGGTCTGATCTGGTTCGACATGATGCGCACCGCGCGCGGCACCGCCAACATGATCCAGGCGCAGCGCGATTTCTTCGGCGCCCACGGATTCGAGCGTGTGGACGGGATCGACGACAAGCACGGTCCTTGGGGCGCGTAAACCCTAGCGCGGGACGATATGGATCTCGCCGGTCGCCAGGACCGGCGAGGCGTCGAAACCATCCGCGTTCAGCATCGCGGCGGCGCGTTCCAGGTTGGCAATCAGCATCGCCTGTTCCCAATCGGCCATTTGCGCGAAGCTGCGCACGAAATGCTGTTGCAGCGCATCGGGGGCAGTCTGCAATGCCTGCCGACCCCGTTCGGTGATCACCACATTGGTCTGCCGGCGGTCGCTGTGCGACCGATGCCGCCCGGCATGGCCGCGCCGTTCGAGCTGATCGACCAGCGTCGTGACCGTCGCCTGGCTGACCCCCATCTGTCCGGCCAGAGCCGTCGGTGTGGCGCTGCCGCCCTCTCGTCCTTCGAGGATCTGCAGAACCCGCAGCTTGGCCGGGGTCAGGCCCGCGGCATGGGCCAGTTCCCGCTCATGCAGCTGCGTTGCACGCAAAATGCGGCGCAGCGCGATCAGCGCCTCGTCAACGCGATGAGGGTCGGCCTGGCTCATGGCAGGATCATGCCGGAAGGCCCGATCCGGCGCAATCGGCAAGTGTCGGCGTAAAATATTTTACTTGACTAAGCGCATTTTTGCATGTCTCGCGGCATAACCTCCCCGAAAGCCATTGAATTATAGCTATTTAGCTGTTTTCGCCCAAATTTTCCCTTAGATGTTGCAACCGGAAGGCGGTTTTACTAGTTAGACTGTCAAAGCAAATGAGGACAGATCAGATGCCCAAGGACGTGTTGAACATCGAACCCCCCCGCCGTCGGACGCTGACGCTGCGCAAGCCGGAAAGCACCGACGGTTCGGCCATCTGGGAACTGATCCGCGCGTGCAAGCCGCTGGATCAGAATTCGATGTATTGCAACATCGTGCAGGCCGAACATTTCCGCGACACCTGCGTCGTCGCCGAAATGGAGGGTGACATCGTGGGCTGGGTCTCGGGGCACATGATCCCCAACGAGGATGCCCTGTTCGTGTGGCAGGTGGCGGTCAGCCCAAAGGCGCGCGGGCTGGGCCTCGGCCGGCGGATGCTGGAACACCTGATCGGCCGCGACGCCTGCGCCGAGGCGTCGCAGTTGAACACCACGATCACCCGGGACAACGAGGCGTCCTGGGCGCTGTTTCGCAGCTTTGCCCGCCGCATGGGCGGCGATCTGTCGGACGAGGCGCATTACAAGCGCGACGATCACTTTGACGGTCAGCACGCGACCGAACACATGGTCACGATCACGCTTCCCGACGAAGGCGACGTCTCCAGCGCCGCCTGAAGGCCGCCATCCGAACCAGATTTTCACCGACGCACCGAGGTGCGAAAGGACACGTCATGCCGAAAGACATTCAAATCCAAACCGACATCTTCACCCGACGCGAAAGCGAAGCGCGGTCCTATTGCCGCAGCATCCCCGCGGTCTTCACATCGGCCAGCGGCTCGATCCTGAAAGATGCCGAGGGCGCGGAATATATCGACTTTCTCGCCGGCTGCTCGTCGCTGAACTACGGCCACAATGATCCCGACATGAAGGCCGCGCTGATCGACCACATCGCCGGCGACGGGATTGCACACGGTCTGGACCTGCATACCGACACCAAGGCGCGCTTTCTCGACGCGCTGGATCGCCACATCCTGTCGCCGCGCGGCATGGATCACCGGGTGATGTTCACGGGCCCGACCGGCGCCAACGCCGTCGAGGCAGCGATGAAAATCGCCCGCAAGAAGACCGGGCGCACCAACATCATTGCCTTCACCAACGGCTTTCACGGCGTGACCATGGGCGCGCTGGCCGCGACGGGCAACAGTTATCACCGCGGCGGCGCCGCGATGGACACACAGGGCGTGACACGGATGCCCTATGACGGGTTTGCCAAGGGCATCGACGGAGCCGCTTTGCTGGATCAGATGCTGTCCGACGCCTCGGGCGGAATCGACGCGCCGGCCGCGATCATGCTGGAAACGATCCAGGGCGAAGGTGGCCTGAACGCCGCATCGGCCGACTTCGTTCGCGACGTGGCGGAGGTCGCCAGAAAACACGGCGCATTGTTGATCATCGACGACATCCAGGCAGGCTGTGGCCGTTCGGGGACGTTCTTTTCGTTCGAAAAGATGGATGTCACGCCGGATATCGTCACCATGGCCAAGTCGATTTCGGGCTTCGGCCTGCCGCTGGCGCTGGTTCTGGTTCGTCCCGAACATGACATCTTCGGCCCCGCCGAACATAACGGCACCTTCCGGGGCAACACCCATGCTTTCGTGACGGCCCGCGTCGCGATCGAGAAATTCTGGTCGGATGATGCCTTCCAGACGGAACTGGCCGACAAGGCCGCACTGATCGAACGCCGTCTGACCGAACTGGCGGACCTGGTTCCCGGCGCCTTCCTGAAGGGTCGCGGGCTGATGCGCGGTGTCGATGTCGGAACGGGTGATCTGGCCGGAAAGATCTGTGGCCGCGCCTATGAGATGGGCCTTGTGATCGAGACCTCGGGCAGCGACGGACAGGTCGTCAAGGTGCTGGCCCCTCTGACCACGCCCGCCGACACATTCGAAAAGGGTTTCGACATCCTGCTGCAGGCAGCGCACGACACCCTCGACACCACCAGGATCGCTGCGGAGTAGAAGACATGATTGTTCGCGATTTCAACAAGCTGAAAGACACCGACCGTTCGGTCAGCGACGCGCGCTGGAATTCGGTGAGGATGCTTCTGGCCGATGACGGAATGGGCTTTTCCTTCCACATCACCACTCTGGAGGCAGGGTCGGAACACACCTTCCACTACAAGCACCATTTCGAAAGCGTCTATTGCATGTCCGGTCGCGGGTCGATCACCGACCTGGGCACGGGCGAGACACACGAGATCAGGCCCGGCGTCATGTATGCGCTGAACCTGCATGACCGGCACACCCTTCGGGCCGAGGAAGAACTGGTCATGGCCTGCTGCTTCAATCCGCCCGTCACCGGAACCGAAGTCCATCGCGAGGATGGATCCTACGCCCCGGTGGAAGAAACGGCCTGAGCCATGAACAGCACCCCGAACCATCATACGGTCGAAAAGATCGGCGGCACGACCATGTCGCGGGTGAACGAATTGCGCGACACGCTGCTGATCGGCAGTCGCTCGGGCGCCGATCTCTATAACCGCATCTTCGTCGTCTCCGCCTTTGGCGGCATTACCGACCTGCTGCTGGAACACAAGAAATCGGGCGAATCCGGCGTCTACGCCTCGTTCGCGCAATCCGACAGCGGCTATGGCTGGCACGACGCGCTGGACCGGGTCGAAACCCGGATGATCGCGGCCCACAACAAGGTGCTGGATCACCCCGCCGATATCGAAAGCGCCGACACTTTCGTGCGCGAACGGATCCTGGGCGCCCGCAACTGCCTGATCGACCTGCAACGCCTGTGTTCCTATGGCCATTTCCGCCTGTCCCAGCACATGCTGCAGATCCGTGAACTGCTGTCCGGCCTGGGCGAATCGCATTCGGCCTACGCCACCACGCTGATGCTGCGACGCGCTGGCGTGAACGCCCGCTTCGTCGATCTGTCGGGCTGGCGTGACGAAGGCGAGGTTTCGCTGGACGAACGCATCCAGGGTGCGATGAACGGTGTCGATCCGGCATCCGAGATGCCCGTCGTCACCGGCTATGCGCAATGCGCCGAAGGGCTGATGCACGAATTCGACCGCGGCTATTCGGAAGTGACCTTCTCGCGGCTGGCGGCGCTGACCGGCGCGCGCGAGGCGATCATCCACAAGGAATTCCACCTGTCCTCGGCCGATCCGAATCTGGTCGGACCCGATGCCGTGCGCAAGCTGGGCCGGACCAATTACGATGTCGCCGACCAGCTTTCCAACCTCGGGATGGAGGCGATCCATCCGAAGGCCGCCAAGACCCTGCGTCAATCCGGCGTGCCGCTGCGCGTGACCAATGCATTCGAGCCCGAGGATCCCGGAACGCTGATCGACGACCAGCCTGCCGAGGAAGCGGCGGTCGAAATCGTCACCGGGCTGGATCTTTTCGCCTTCGAATTGTTCGAACAGGACATGGTCGGGGTCAAGGGCTATGACGCGGCGATCATCGACACGCTGACGCGCCACAGCGTGCGCATCGTGTCCAAGGTGTCGAACGCCAACACGATCACGCATTACGTGGACAGCAGCCTCAAGGTGCTGCGCCGGGTCGAGAAGGATCTGGCCGAGAAATATCCTTCGGCCGAAATCTCCTCGCGCGCGATCTCGATGGTCGCAGCGGTCGGGCGCGACATGGATGGCCTTTCGGTGCTCAGCCGTGGGCTGAACGCTCTGGCCGAGAACGGGCTGGAGGCGATCGGCGCCACGCAGGGGCCGCGTCAGGTGGATGTGCAGTTCATCGTCGAACGCGATCAGATGAAGTCCGTCATCAGGTCGCTGCACGGCGCCCTTGTCCAGGGCGACCGCAAAACCAGTCGACGCGCGGCCTGAGTACCGATAGCGAAGATGACCAGCAAAAGGCCCCGGCGAAGGGGGCCTTTTCGCTGTCTGCGAAGGACTGGCGGCGCGATCCGCCTGGCCGCCGGTTTCGACGATCCTGATGACTATCAGGCCGGCCCGCGACGGCCGCCCGTCCCGTCTGCCGAGCCGGCGCCGATCGGATCGCCGGGCGCGCGCCTGCCCGGAGGCGACAATGCGGCGATGACATCTGCGAGCGGCAAGATCATCCGGGACAGGTTCGAAACCTGCCGGATCTCGTCATCCACGCTTGGCCGGATCGGGCCTGCCGCGATCGGAAGGTTTCGCCTGAATCCCACCATGGTTGCGGTTGCGAAGACGGGGCCGCCTGCCTATATTCATGATGTCCGGTGCAAGCCGGACTATGGACATAAACGCGCTCGTAATACGCGGATCGGACCCGGGGGCGGTACCCGGCGGCTCCACCAAAAACCCTCGTTGGGGGAACATGGGGCCGAAACAGGATCGACGAACGTCTAAAGGGGTTATGCTTTGTCCCGGTGAGCCACCACCGTTATCGGTGCAAAATGTACAGTTGCCAACGACAACCGTGCTCCGGTCGCTCTGGCTGCGTAAGCAGTTCGAGAGATCGAAACCTAAGCCCTTCCGCCTAGCAGCGTAAGGCGGGGCCCGCAGGAGCCTGGCAACAGAATCCTGCACCTTCACCCTTTCATCAGCCTGTCCGCGCGGAACTGCCGCGTAATCCATCACGTTTGCCAAGACATCCGGAAAAGGAGATTTTCCATGAAGGGGCTTGTCGCGTGGTGGCTGGGCGTGCCGGTCGTGATCATCGTGATCCTGTATCTGTTCGGCGTGTTCTGATCGCATCCGTGGGGGCGACGGCCTTTCACGAAAGTCGCGCCCCCCTCTTTTCATCGACGTCCATATGCCTATGCTGACGCGCAAGCAAAAGGATGACGGCATGGCACGATCCGGGATCGATTATGGCGGCATGATGCATCGGGCGATGCAAGGTCTGATTGCCGACGTCCTTGAAGGCGTTGCGGAAAATGGTCTGCCGGGCGAGCATCACTTCTTCATCACCTTCGACACCCGCGACGAAGGCGTCGAGATGGCCGATTGGCTGCGGGAACGGTATCCCGAAGAAATGACCATCGTCATCCAGCACTGGTTCGACAATCTGACCGTCGATGACCAGGGGTTCACCATCACGCTCAATTTCGGCAATTCGCCCGAACCGATGCGCGTCCCCTTCGACGCCCTGCGCACCTTCGTCGATCCCTCGGTCGAATTCGGCCTGCGATTCGAAACGCAGGACGGCGACGAGGACGAAGATGAGGATGAAGAAGCCGGCGCCGAATTCGATCTGGACGTCGCAGACAGCAGCGACGATGGCCCGGATGATGTTCCGCCGGGCGGCGGCGAGGTCGTGCAACTGGACCGCTGGCGCAAATAGACCGCTTGCGCCGCGCGCAGCGGCAAGGCGGGCCCAGGCCCGCCCCGACCATGCTTTACTGTTCGATCAGGGCTGATCCGTTGCGGGCGTGGCGCGATGCAAGCTGGCGGGCCTTGCGACCCGGCGCCAGTTCACGCGCCGGGACCGGGCGATAATCCGCATCCGCAAGTTCGGGGAACAGGTCCAGAATTTCGCGCCGTGCCTGGCGTCCCACCGATTTCAGCGCCTCGGGGCCCGTGAACATCGTTTCGGTTTCGGCACCGTTCGAGACGACGATCGAATGGCAATCCAGCAGAAAGTGGAAATACTCCATCTCGGCCATGTCGCCGGCGAGGTCGATGCCGTCAACTTCCAGCAATTGCTTGGCGGCGACCAGAACCTCGTCGGTGCCGAACATGCGCTGCGCGATCCGGGACCGGACCAGAACCCGATGCTGGGGCGACACGACCAGATCGGCATGGGGCTTGCCCGCGCCCAGGGCGCCCGCGGCAATCCTGATCGGACGCAGATGCGGTGCCGCGGCCAGCGCATCGGCGCATTTGACGGTGCTGCCGATCCAGATGATCGGCTTCAGATCACCCTCGGCCGTCAGAACGCGATCGCCGATGCCCAGATTCTCGACGCTGACCGGCCCGGTCGCGGTCTGGATCATGGTCCCACGCGCGAAGCACGCGACCGGCACATTGGCGAAAGCCGCGCCGAACCCGGTTGTCGCGAT
>DBFD01000074.1:38611-70584 GCA_002294185.1 Paracoccus sp. UBA889 | reverse complement strand
CAAAAGGCGTGGCGGAAGCGACCGTGATTTTCTGGATCGCCGGGATATTGTCCCAGCTTTCAAGCGCGTCGGTTCGCGGGCGAAGGAACACGTCGCCGTTCTGCATCTGAATGACCACGCCGCTTCTGGTCAGCACCTGGCCGCCGGCATAATCAGGCACCTTGATCTGGAACGTGGCCTGGACAAAGGACTGGACTTTCTGGCCCGATACGCTCGCCTCGGTCAGCGGATTCCGATACGAAAATTCGGCGGCGGTCCCGGGACTGGTCTGATAGGTCGTGCGATATCCGCCGCTTGAAGACACGGGGCTTCCCGTTGTGTCGGTCAGAGCGAACTGCGAACTGTCCTCGGCGTTCCAGCCCACGGCGGCGTTCGCCTGCGTCTGGGTGATGTTGTTCTTCGACGTCGGGTCCAGAAGCGACCGCTTTCCGAAATACAGCCAGGTTTGCGTTGGCATGATACGTTTCTTTCCTGATAGCCTGCAGCGTTGGCCGGGCCGTCCCGGCGGGGGCCGAGGCAGCGTCAACCCCGGAAAATATGCGTCTAGCACAACCAAAGGCTGAAATCACCCTGTCAATCAGTGGAACGCCATGTCGCTGTGTCGCTGTTGCACGACAGATGCGAATTGCCTGTCCAGTGGCTGGCCGCTACAAACCCGCGCGACAAAGGATGGGAGCGACAGGATGACCACGACCCGCACCGAGACCGACAGCTTTGGCCCGCTGGAGGTCGATGCCTCGAAATACTGGGGTGCGCAGACCCAGCGTTCGATCAGGAATTTTCCCATCGGCTGGGAACGCCAGCCGGTCGCGATCATCCGCGCGCTTGGCGCGATCAAGCTGGCGGCGGCGCGGGTGAACATGCGAAGCGGCGATCTGGACCCGGCAATCGGGCGCGCGATGGAACAGGCCGCGACCGAGGTCTACGAGGGCCGGTTCGACGACAACTTCCCGCTGGTCGTCTGGCAAACGGGATCGGGCACGCAATCGAACATGAACGCCAACGAGGTCATCGGCAACCGCGCGATCGAGATTCTGGGCGGCCAGATGGGCAGCAAGGCCCCGGTTCATCCCAATGATCATGTGAACATGGGCCAGTCCAGCAACGATACCTTTCCCACGGCGATGCATGTCGGCATCGCGATGATGGCGCGCGATGTGCTGATTCCCGGTCTGGAAAAGCTGCATCAGGCGCTGGCAGCGAAGGCCGAGGAATTCCGGGACATCATCAAGATCGGCCGCACCCATACGCAGGACGCGACGCCGCTGACGCTGGGTCAGGAATTCGGCGGCTATGCCCATCAGGTCGCCAAGGGAATCGAGCGGGTGAAGCTGGCTCTGGGCGACATCTACGAACTGGCGCAGGGCGGCACCGCCGTGGGCACCGGCCTGAACACGAAGAAGGGCTGGGACACCGAAATCGCGGCCGAGATCGCCGCCATCACCGACCTGCCCTTCGTCACGGCCCCCAACAAGTTCGAGGCGCTGGCCGCCCATGATGCGATGGTGTTCTTTTCCGGCGCGCTGAAGACCGTCGCTGCCTCGTTGTTCAAGATCGCCAATGACATCCGCCTGCTGGGATCGGGTCCGCGATCGGGCCTGGGGGAACTGATCCTGCCCGAAAACGAGCCCGGATCCTCGATCATGCCCGGCAAGGTCAACCCGACCCAGGCCGAGGCGCTGACCATGGTCTGCGCGCATGTGATGGGCAACGACGCCGCCGTGACCTTTGCCGGCAGCCAGGGTCATTTCGAACTGAACGTCTACAACCCGATGATGTCCTACAACGTCATCCAGTCGATGCAGCTTCTGGGCGATGCGGCCTCGTCCTTCACCGACAACATGGTGGTGGGCACGCAGGCCAATACAGCCCGCATCGACAAGCTGATGAAGGAATCGCTGATGCTGGTCACGGCGCTGGCGCCTTCCATCGGCTATGACAATGCCACCAAGGTCGCCAAGACCGCGCACCGGAACGGCACGACCCTGCGCCAGGAAGCCGTCGCGCTTGGCTTCGTCGATGCCGAGACCTTCGACCGGATCGTTCGTCCCGAGGACATGATCGGCCCCAGGGAATGAACAGCGCTTGACCGGATCGGGCCGGTCCGGGGTAGTATGCCGCTCCGCCCCGGCCCTTTCCATCGGAACGCCATGACCCGAATCATCAACCTGCGACAGGCCCGCAAACACCGCGCCCGCAATGCCAGCCGCGCGGCGGGCGACACGAATGCGGCGAAATTCGGCGAGGCGAAGCCGCTGCGCGATCTGCGCAAGGCGGAAAAGGACCGCGCCCTGCGCGACCATGACAGCCACAGGATCGACCGGACCGACGAGACCGGCCCGGATGGCTGAGCCGATCCTGCCCCCCGTGACCCCGCCGCTCAAGCGGTCGGTGACGATCGACGGGCACCGCACCTCGGTCTCGCTGGAGGATGCATTCTGGCATGACCTGGCGGCGCTCGCGAAGCGGCGCGGCGAGACTCGGGCAAGCCTGATCGGCAGGATCGACCACGCCCGGCCGCCCGAGGTCGGACTGGCCACCGCGTTGCGGCTGTTCGTTCTGGCCGAGACAAAGCGCGGTCTGGCGCAGATCCGCACGGCAGGGACGCAGGCATGATCTGACCTGCCCGGAGGTCATGCAAGCCCGGACGCCGGTGCTTTCCTGTCCGGGGCCGGAACGCTGGGACCGGCCTTTTCACCGGAAAAGACCGGGCTTGACGCGCGGCGCCGGCCGCCACAAGGGGGGGATGCCGTGATCCTGATCACGGACGATCTCACGCCCATCCGGCCCGCGGCGCGGCCCCCGCAGGCGGCGGGACGGCTATTTCGCGCTGGCGGCGGCGCTTTCCGGCAATTCCTCGTCGAACAGGCGCTGGTAGAATTCGGCCACCGTCTGACGCTCGAGTTCGTCGCATTTGTTGAGAAAGGTCAGGCGGAAGGCATAGCCCACATTGTCGAAGATGCGCGCGTTCTGTGCCCATGAAATGACCGTCCGCGGCGACATCACGGTGGACAGATCGCCCTGCATGAAGGCCGTCCGCGTCAGATCCGCCAGCGTCACCATCTGGTTGATCGCCTTGCGACCCTTCTCGTTGTTGTAGTTGGGGTTCTTGGCCAGCACGATGGCGGCCTCGGCGTCGTGGGACAGATAATTCAGCGTCGAGACCAGCGACCATCGGTCCATCTGTCCCTGGTTGATCTGCTGGGTCCCGTGATAGAGGCCGGTCGTATCGCCCAGGCCCACGGTGTTGGCGGTCGCAAACAGCCGGAAGCAGGGATTGGGGGTGATGACCTCGTTCTGGTCAAGCAGGGTCAGCTTGCCGTCGGCTTCCAGCACGCGCTGGATCACGAACATCACGTCGGCGCGGCCGGCATCGTATTCGTCGAAGACGATCGCGGTCGGGTTGCGCAGCGCCCAGGGCAGGATGCCTTCGTGAAACACCGTCACCTGCTTGCCATCGACCAGCTTGATCGCGTCCTTGCCGATCAGGTCGATGCGGCTGACATGGCTGTCCAGGTTGACGCGCACACACGGCCAGTTAAGCCGGGCCGCCACCTGTTCGATATGGGTGGACTTGCCGGTGCCGTGATAGCCCTGGATCATCACCCGGCGGTTATAGGCAAAGCCCGCGAGGATCGCGAGCGTGGTGTCGGGGTCGAACTTGTAGGTGCTGTCGATCTCGGGCACCCGGTC
Source organism: Paracoccus sp. UBA889 (assembly GCA_002294185.1). Lineage (GTDB taxonomy): Bacteria > Pseudomonadota > Alphaproteobacteria > Rhodobacterales > Rhodobacteraceae > Paracoccus. Next base: position 66,891 of record DBFD01000074.1, on the reverse strand, counting down.
GCTGCGCTCGGCAAAGCCCCTGACCTTCATGTCGCTGTCCAGCCCGAAGGTTTCACGCAGGTCGATTTCCTCGGTGGGTTTGGCGTTCATGTCCAGCATCATCGGGCCCTTTCCTCGCAACGCCGCCTTGATCGCGCATTCGTGCGGCGCGCGCAAGACAGGGTCGCGTTGACGTGTGCGAAGACCCTGCCTAATCTGCCCTGCGAACAAGGATGGGAATGAACGTGGCTTTGAAAGAGGCGCGCAGGGTCGAGCTGGAGGAAATGATCGCGCGGGTGGCCCTGGCCGACCGCGAGGCCTTCGATGCGCTGTATGACGCGACCTCGGCGAAACTGCATGCGGTCTGCCTGTCGCTGCTGAAGGACCGTCCCGAAGCCGAAGAGACCCTGCAAGAGGTCTATGTCAGGATCTGGCAGAATGCGGCGCGCTATGCCTCGAACGGCCTGTCGCCGATGACCTGGCTGATCACCATCGCCCGCAACCGCTCGATCGACCGGCTTCGGGCGCGCAAGTCCCGTCCTGCCACGGCGCCGGCCGAGGCCGCCGACGCGGTCCCCTCGGCCGAGCCCGGCCCCGAGGCCGCGACGATCCGCGCCCAGGAGCGCCGGATGCTGGATGAATGCCTTGCACAACTGGGCGAGCCGCAGGCCGGTGCCGTCCGCGCCGTCTATCTGGAAGGGGAAACCTATGCCGATCTGGCCGCCCGCGAGGGCAAGCCGATCAACACCGTCCGCAGCTGGCTGCGCCGCAGCCTGTTGCGCCTGAAGGATTGCGTGGGTCAATGAACGAGGACACGCCCCTGACCCCGGAACAGGAAGACGACGCGCTGGCGGCGGAACTGGCCCTTGGCCTGCTTGACGGGGACGAGGCACAGGCCGCCGTCGCGCGGCTGGCGCAGGATCCGGCCTTCGCCCAGGCCGTGCGCGACTGGCAAGAGCGACTGGCGGGCCTTGCGCTGAACCTGACGCCGGTGATGGCGCCTGCCCGTGCGCGGCAGCGCATCCGCGAACAGCTGGGCCATGGACGCGCGCCGCTGGCCGACGACCCGTCGGCGCGCGCGGCGCCGTGGTGGCGCGGGCCCATCGGCGCGCTGACCGGCCTGGTGGCGGTCGCGGCCGTCGCCCTGTTCCTGTGGATGCCCGGACAGACGCCGACCACCGCGCCCGTCGCCGCCGATTACCAGGCACAACTCGTGTCCGAAGACGACAGCCTGCGCGTCGCCGCCCGGCTGGATGGCCGCGAGATGGAGATCGCGCTGGAACAGGGGACCGCCGCCGAGGGCCGCGACTATGAGATCTGGTGGATCAAGCCCGACGGTTCGGACCCGATCTCGCTGGGCCTGGTGCCGCGATCGGGCAATGCGCGGATGGAACTGCCCTCGGATCTGAACCCCGACGAGGGCGTCCAGATCGCGCTGTCGGACGAACCTCAGGGCGGCTCGCCCACCGGGCAGGCAACCGGGCCCATCGTCGCGATAGCGCCGCTCACGCCGACGTGATCCGGGCGGCCCCGCCGGCCGCGCAACTTATCCTGAATGCTTCCGTGCCTGTGGGTATCGCAGCCGAAAACCGGCTGTTCCAACCCGGAGGAAGATTCATGAAACGCTTCACCACCGCGCTTGCCGCATCCGCCATCGCCCTCAGCCTTGCCGGAGGCGCCTACGCCGACAACACGATGGTCGGCGGCGTCGAGATGTTGCCGACGAACAACGTCGTCGAGAACGCTTCGAACGCGCCCAACCTGACCACGCTGGTCTCGGCGGTTAAGGCCGCGGGTCTGGTCGAAACGCTGATGGGACCCGGACCGTTCACCGTGTTCGCGCCCACGAACGCCGCTTTCGCGAAACTGCCCGAGAAAGCCGTGGCTGACCTGCTGAAGCCTGAAAACAAGGACATGCTGACCAAGGTCCTGACCTGCCATGTCGCCGCCGCGGACGCGATGTCGCCCGCCATCGGCAAGATGATCAAGGATAATGGCGGCAGCTATGCAATCGACACCGTGGGCGGCTGCAAACTGACTGCCTCGATCAACCCCGACAATCAGGCGCTGCAGCTGACCGACGAAAACGGCACTGTCGCGACCGTGACCACGCCGGATGTCAAGCAGGCGAACGGCGTCGTCCACGTGATCGACACGGTTCTGATGCCGAAGATGATGTAATACGGCACAGACCGGCCCGCCTTCCCCGGCGGGTCGACTGGCCCGCGCGAATCCCCTTCCGCGCGGGCCTTTTTCCTGTCCGAACCCCCGAACCGCCTTGCGCGCCGCGCGTTGCATCGTCACGGTTGGGACGGAAAACGGGGCAAGGACAGATGCGGGCATGAGCGGACTCATTGCGCTTCTGGACGATGTCGCGGCCATCTCGAAGGTCGCGGCCACGTCCATCGACGATGTGGCGGGACAGGCCGCCAAGGCCGGCGCCAAGGCGGCCGGAGCCGTGATCGACGATGCGGCGGTGACGCCGAAATACGTAGACGGCTTCGATGCAAGCCGCGAGATTCCGATCGTCTGGAAGATCGCCAAGGGGTCGATCTTCAACAAGCTGGTGATCCTGCTGCCGGTCGGCCTGCTGCTGTCGGCCTTCGCGCCCTGGCTGATCACGCCGCTTCTGATGATCGGCGGCGGCTATCTGTGTTTCGAAGGCGCCGAGAAGGTCGCCCAGATCTTTGTCCGCACAGACCGCCACGACAGCCAGAAACACATCCGCCCCGAAGGCGCCGGCGCGGCGCTGGAGGAGAAGCGCGTGGCGGGGGCGATCAAGACCGATTTCATCCTCTCGGCCGAGATCATGACCATCGCGTTGTCGACCATTCCGGCCAGCGACACGCTGTGGACGAAGGCGCTGATCCTGTTCGTCGTGGCCATCGGGATCACCGTGGCCGTCTATGGCGCGGTGGCGCTGATCGTGAAGGCCGATGATCTGGGCGTGCATCTGGCGACCGGGCGCAGCGGTGCGCTGGCCTCGCTTGGTCGCGGCATCGTCAAGGTGATGCCGGGCCTGATGAAGACTCTGACCATCGTCGGCACCGCCGCGATGTTGTGGGTCGGCGGCAACATCATCCTGCACGGCCTCTCCGAGATGGGCTGGCAAGTCATCTATGGCTGGATCGAGGAGACCGCGGCGAAGGCTGCCGAGGCGGTTCCACGGGCGCCGGGCGCAGTCGCCTGGATGACCACCGCCTTTTTCGACGGAATCTTCGGCCTGCTGCTGGGGCTGATTCTGATCCCGCTGGTCGAATACCTGATCAATCCCGCGCTGTCGGCCACAATCATTCCGCTGATCGCTTCGGCAAAGCGGGTCCTTGGCGGCAAAGGCCCGCAAAAGGCCGAGGAAAAGAGCAGCGGCGATCCGCGTTGACCGTCTGGTCAAAGACTGTCACATTTGCCTCACGAAAGAGTTGCGCTTCCGTCATGCGAGACCGCTAGGTCCGGTAGCGATCCACAACTCCTGAGGGGAGGAAGAACATGAAACGCCTGATTACCGCTTCCGCGGTGGCGCTGATCGCGTCGCTGTCGGCCGCCAATGCCCAGACCGAAATCCAGTGGTGGCACGCCATGGGCGGCGAGCTGGGCTCCAAGCTGGAAGAAATCGTCCAGGGCTTCAATGACAGCCAGAACGAATACAAGGTCGTCCCGTCCTACAAGGGCACCTATCCCGAGACGATGACCGCCGCCATCGCGGCGTTCCGCGCCAAGCAGCAGCCGACCATCGTGCAGGTCTTCGAGGTCGGCACCGGAACCATGATGGCCGCCCAGGGCGCCATCGTCCCGGTCTATCAACTGATGCAGGACAACGATGTCCAGTTCGACCCGAACGCCTTCCTGCCGGCGGTCGTGGGCTATTATACGGACACTGACGGCAACATGCTGTCGATGCCGTTCAACAGCTCGACGCCGATCCTGTATTACAACAAGGATGTGTTCGAGAAGGCCGGCCTGGACCCGGAACAGCCCCCGAAGACCTGGGGCGAGATGGAAGAATTCTCGAAGAAGATCATCGATTCGGGCGCCGCGTCCTGCGGCTTCACCACCGGCTGGGTCAGCTGGATCCAGACCGAGAATTTCAGCGCCTGGCACAACCAGCCGGTCGGCACCGAACAGAACGGCTTCGGCGGACTGGATGCGCGGCTGTCGCTGAACGGCCCGGTTCAGGTCAAGCATTGGGAAAACCTCAAGAAATGGGCCGATGAAGGCATCTTCAAATATGGCGGCCCGGTCGGCGGCGACAACGCACCGCCCATGTTCTATTCGCAGGAATGCGCGATGATCATGAACAGTTCGGCCAGCCGTGCCGGTGTCCTGGCCAATGCCCAGGATTTCCAGGTCGGCTTCGGGATGCTGCCCTATTACGACGATGTCGAGGGCGCGCCGCAAAACACCATCATCGGCGGCGCGACCCTGTGGGTTCTGTCGGGACGCCCGGAGGAGGAATACAAGGGCGCCGCCAGGTTCTTCGAATATCTCTCTTCGCCCGATGTCCAGGCCGACTGGGCCTCGTTCTCGGGTTATCTGCCGATCACGCAGGCTGCGGCGGACCAGATGTCGGGCTTCTTCGCCGACAATCCCGGCGCCGATACCGGCCTGAAAGAGATCACGCTGAACCCGCCGACCGAGAATTCCAAGGGTCTGCGCTTTGGCAATTACGTCCAGATCCGCGGCATCATCGACGAGGAATTCGAACAGCTTCTGGCCGGTTCGAAAGACGCCCAGGGCGCGCTGGATTCGGTGGTCGAGCGGGGCAACAAGCTGCTCGAGGAATTCCAGGCGCAAAACCAGTAGGAACGGATCGGGGGCCGCGATCGGTCGCGGTCCCCATCCCTTGCCGACCGGCCCGCACCACCCGGAGATGCGATGAAGCGCACAATTTTCAGCAATCAGTTGCTGCCATGGCTGCTGCTGGCCCCACAGCTGGCCATTACCTTCATCTTCTTCCTCTGGCCCGCCGGCCAGGCGATCAGGCAAAGTTTCCTGCGCGAAGACGCCTTTGGCATCAATACAAGCTTCGTGGGGCTGGCGAATTTCCGGGCGCTGCTGGACAGTCCGGAATACCTGGAATCGGTGAAGGTCACGGCGGTTTTCGCCGTCTCCGTGACGGTCGTGTCGATGGGCGTGGCGCTGCTGCTGGCGGTGGCCGTGGACCGGATGCTGAAATCGGCGCGCGTCTACACAACCCTGCTGGTCTGGCCCTATGCGGTCGCGCCGGCCGTGGCCGGCATCCTGTGGTGGTTCATCTTCAACCCGACCATCGGCATCATGCCCTATGTGCTGGATGTCATCGGCTATGACTGGAACCATGTCAGTTCCAAGACCGATGCGATGATCCTTGTCGTCATCGCCAGCGCGTGGAAGCAGATCAGCTACAACTTCCTGTTCTTCGTCGCCGGCCTGCAGGCCATTCCGGCCTCCATGCGCGAGGCCGCCGCCATCGACGGCGCCGGCCCCGTCAGGCGTTTCTTCGACATCACCTTTCCGCTGCTGTCGCCCACGACCTTCTTTCTGCTCGTGATCAATATCGTCTATGCCATGTTCGAGACCTTCGGCGTCATCGACGCCACGACCGAGGGCGGACCCGCGCGGGCCACCAACATCATGGTCTACAAGGTGTATTTCGACGGTTTCGTGGGACAGAATATCGGCAGTTCGGCGGCGCAATCGGTGGTCTTGATGCTGCTGGTGATCACGCTGACGATCATCCAGTTCCGCTGGGTCGAAAAGAAGGTCGAATACTGATGATCGAAAATCGCCCCGGCCTGAACATCCTCGCCCATCTGGTGCTGATCCTCGGCGTCGTGATCGTCGCCCTGCCCGTGTGGGTGGCCTTCGTCGCCTCGACCCGGTCCGCGACCGATTTCATGTCGGGCACCGTGCCGATGTGGCCCGGCCCCCATCTGGTCGAGAATTATGCCCGGATGCTGGACAGCGGCGTCTCGACCAGCGGCACACCGCCGGTCGCGCGGATGATGTTCAACAGCCTTGTCATGGCGCTGTCGATCGCCATCGGCAAGATCGCCATCTCGATCCTGTCGGCCTTCGCCATCGTCTATTTCCGCTTTCCGCTTCGCGGGCTGGCCTTCTGGTGCATCTTCGTGACGCTGATGCTGCCGGTCGAGGTCCGCATCGTGCCGACCTTTCAGGTCGTGGCGGGGCTGGGCCTGCTGAATTCCTATGCCGGGCTCTCGGTTCCGCTGATCGCCAGCGCCACCGCCACCTTCCTGTTCCGACAGGTGTTCCTGACCATGCCCGACGAGTTGGTCGAGGCCGCGCGGATCGACGGCGCCGGGCCGATGAAGTTCTTTCGCGACATCCTGCTGCCGCTGTCACGAACCAACATGGCGGCCCTGTTCGTGATCCTGTTCATCTATGGCTGGAATCAATATCTGTGGCCGCTGCTGATCACCACGGATGCGCAATATTACACCATCGTCGCCGGCATCAAGCGCATGGCAGACGCCGTCGACGGTCTGCCGCAATGGCATCTGGTCATGGCGACCGCGGTGCTGGCCATGTTGCCGCCCGTCGCGGTGGTGATCGGAATGCAGAAGCTGTTCGTCAAAGGTCTCGTCGAGACGGAGAAATAAGTTGGCATCCATCAAACTGGACAATCTCGGCAAGATCTATCCCGGCGGCAGCCGCGCCGTGGGCGGCGTCAAGCTTGATATCGCTGACGGTGAATTCATCGTTCTGGTCGGGCCATCGGGCTGCGGCAAATCCACGCTTCTGCGCATGGTCGCGGGACTGGAAAGCATCACCGAAGGCGAGGTCCGGATCGGTGACCGCGTGGTCAACAAGGTCGAACCCGCCGACCGCGACATCGCGATGGTGTTTCAGAACTACGCCCTCTATCCGCATATGTCGGTGCGTCAGAACCTGGCTTACGGCCTGAAGAACCGCCGCACGCCCAAGGCCGAGATCACCCGGCGCGTGGACGAGGCCGCCGCAATCCTGCAAATCGGCCCGTTTCTGGACCGCAAGCCGCGTGCCCTGTCGGGCGGGCAGCGTCAGCGCGTGGCAATGGGCCGCGCCATCGTGCGCGAACCGGCAGCCTTTCTGTTCGACGAACCGCTGTCCAACCTTGACGCCAAGTTGCGCGTGGCGATGCGCCTGGAAATCAAGGACTTGCAGAAACGACTGCGGACGACCTCGATCTACGTTACCCATGACCAGCTTGAGGCGATGACACTGGCCGATCGGCTGGTCGTTTTGAATGCCGGTCAGGTCGAACAGATCGGCACCCCGCTGGATGTCTATCGCCGTCCCGCCTCGACCTTCGTGGCCGGATTCATCGGCAGCCCGGCAATGAACCTGATTCCGGCCCGCGCCGTGCCGCATCTGCCCGGCAGCGCCCATGCCGCCGTGATCGGCATCCGCCCCGAGGATCTGGTTCCCGATCCCGACGGCCCGATCGAGATGCAGGTCGGCGCGATCGAGGAACTGGGCGCACAGCGCCTGGTCCACGGCAAGGTCAACGGCGCCGACGTGACGATCGCCCTGCCCTCGCATGGCGAATTGTCCGACAGGCTGCGCCTGAATGCCGCCCCCGAGGCCCTGCATCGCTTCGACGATAAAAGCGGCAAGCGGCTGGACTGAACGCCCTTTCGGCCGCGGGTGATCGGTGAGCAGCGACTCATGTTCCGTCTTTGTTCCGGGTACGGGCTGTGTTAACCTCGATTCTCCAGCCAGAGGTGAATACGCATGTGCCATTCGGTCTGTTCGCGCGACCCCATCCGCTCGATCCAGTGCATCGTCCCGCCCCACATGCTGCGCGTGATCGCCTTGCGGGGCGATGAACGCACTGCCGAAATGGCGCGCAGCCTGCTGAAGCAGACGCAGCAACTGCGCCAGGAACGCGAGGATCACGTCCATCCCGGCACGCCCGGCCCCGATATGCCGCCAGCCGCCGCTGTCGCGCGACGAAAGCGTGGCGCAAGGGCCAGCCGGTACCGCCCCGACCGCCGCGTCCATGACGGCCAGCACAAGGCGGCCCTTCCCGGCACGCTGGTCCGGGCGGAAGGCGATCCGCCCGCCGGGATCGCGGATGCCGACCGCATGTATGATGCGATGGGCGAGGTGTTTTCGCTTTACGCCGATCAGTTCGACCGCGATTCGCTGGACGGTCACGGGATGCCGCTGCTGGCGACCGTGAACCACCGGCGCAACTACAACAACGCCTTCTGGGATGGCGATCAGATGGCCTTCGGCAATGGCGACGGAAAGCTGTTTCGCAGTTTCATCGACCCCACGGTGATCGCGCATGAAATGACCCATGGCGTGATCCAGTATTCCGGCGGGCTGATCTATCAGGATCAGTCGGGCGCGCTGAACGAAAGCCTGGCCGACGTCTTCGCCGCGATCTCGGTCCAGCATCAGCTGAAGCAGACACCGGCGGAGGCCGACTGGATCATCGGGGGCGAATTGCTGGGTCCGGACATCAAGGGCGTCGGGCTGCGCAGTCTGAAGGCGCCAGGCACAGCCTATCACGACGATCTTCTGGGTCAGGATCCGCAACCCTTTCACATGGACAATTTCCTGTCCACCAAGGACGACGATGGCGGCGTCCACATCAATTCCGGGATCCCGAACCATGCCTTCTATCTGTATTGCATGTTGCTGGGCGGGCCATCCTGGGAAAAGCCGGGCCAGATCTGGTATCGCGCCCTGCAAGAGATGAACAATCCGCTGGCCACCTTCGCCGAATGGTCTGACCAGACCGTCGCCGCCGCGATCACGCTTTACGGCATGGGCAGCCCCGAGATGGTGTTGCTGCGACGGGCCTGGAAGCTGGTCGGACTGCCGGGCTAGGGCGACCTCGGTCGTTTTCCGGGGTCCGGCGGCGCGTCCGGCCTGCCCCTATCCTTTCGGTGATCTTGCCGGACCGCCTTTCCCGCCTTATCTTCTGCGCATATGGGTTGTGCAGCGATAGGCGCCGGGTGTGTTGCCATGATCATCGAAATATCGTCCAGCGGCGGCTTTGCCGGAGTTCCGGCCGCCGCCATGAACAAGCGGATCGACGTGGATCAGCAGACCCCGCAGATGCGGCAGGAAATCTGCGAGGCGTTCGAGCCGCGCGATCTGAGCCAGCTTGCCTCGAAATCTGGCGCGCGCCGGGGCGCTGACATGATGACCTATCGCATCACCGTCACCGACCGGCAGGCCGGCGCGCATGTCTTCACGATTCGCGAGGATCAGCTTCCACCCCAGATGCTGGACCTGATCGACCAGATGTAGGATCTTGGCCGTCCCTGCCCCAAGTGCGGCAGGCCGATAGCCGCCTCCGGGCTACAGCCAGTTCTTCCAGCGCAGCACCAGCCACGTTCCCCCGGCCGTTGCCGCCATCAGCAGCAGCGCGGCGGGATAGCCCCATGCGGTGTCCAGTTCCGGCATCGAGGTGAAGTTCATCCCGTAGATGCTGGCGATCAGCGTCGGCGGCAGGAAGAGGGCTGCGATCACCGACAGGATGCGCACCGTGTTGTTCTGTTCCAGATTGATCATGCCCAGGGTCGTGTCCACCGCCAGACTGACCCGTGAGCCCAGAAAATCGGCATGGACTTCCAGCGCCTGGATGTCGCGCATATGGCCCCGGATCACCGGGCGCAGCCTTTCGGGTTCGGGCCGTTCGTCGATGGTCGCGGTATAGAAGGCCAGAATCCGTTCGACCGTCAGCAGGCCAAGGCGCACCCGAGCCATCAGGTCCGCCTCGCGCCCCACCTCGCGCAGCGCCGTTTGCAGGCGATCGGCCGTGCCGCGCGCGCGGCGCCCGGTCGCGCCGGGGCGGCTTTCGAACACGCCCGCGGTCGTCTCGTCCAGCAGCCGACCCGAATTTTCGAGGATGTCGGCCAGGCGCGCGATGATCTCTTCCACCAGCCCCGAGAACAGCCTGTCCACCGTGCCGCAGCCAAGGGTCGATCGTTCGGCCCTCGCGGGAAAGGTCAGGAACGGCCGGGGCGCATGGTGACGGACTGTCACCAGACGCTCGGACGACAGGATGAAACTGACCGGCATCGCCGCGCGCTGGCCATCAGCGCGTTCGCCGGGCAGAACGGCCGTCATGTAGTCGAAGCCGTCCTCGCGATACAGACGGTTGGAGATCTCGATTTCTTCCATCTCGGCCAGACTGGGAACCTCGAGGCCAAGCTGGCGTATCTGCGTCACCTCGTCTTCGGTGGGAACGACCGCGTCGATCCAGACGGCGCGGCGCAGATCGGCAAGGTCCGCCAGACGCGACAAGCGGCCATTGCGAATCTCGTAGGCGTAGATCATCGGCAATCGTTCCCTTGCGGTCCGGGTCTAGATTTCGGCGCCGCGCAGGAAAACGGCCAGATCGGCGACATTGGTGCCTGTCGGTCCGGTTTGGACCAAACCGCCTGCGGCGGCAAGCGCGGGGGTGGAATCGTTGTCGGCAAGCACCCGGTCCAGATCGATGCCCGCCGCCTCGATCCGCGTCAGCGTACCGGGATCGACGATGCCGCCTGCTGCCTCGCCCGGCCCGTCGCGGCCGTCGCTGCCGACCGAGGCAAAGCACCAGTCACCCTTCAATCCCCCTTCCGCCGCAGCCCGCGCGAACCGCAAGGCCAATTCCTGATTGCGTCCGCCCATGCCCTTGCCGGTCAGGCGCACGGTCGTCTCGCCACCGAAGACCAGCGGAACACCGGGACGTGCCTGCCGCGCCGCAGCGACCAAGACACGGGCGCAATCCTCGACATCGCCCTCCAGCGGCACGGCCCCGTCACATCCTCCGGCTGCGACCATGGCCTGAACGCTGTGCCTGTTCGAGCCGACAAGAATATTGCGCGCCTCGGGCAGATCGCCGCGATCATCGGACCGCGACAGGGCGGCGCGGACAGCATCGGGCAGCCGATCCCATATCTCCAGCGCGCGCGCCGTCCGTGCCGCTTCGGCGATGGTTCCGATCGGCGCGACCGTCGGCCCCGAGGCCACCACCCGCAGATCGTCACCCGGAACATCCGAAAGGATCAGCGCCGTGATCGGCGCCGGCCCCTGACGCAGCCAGCCGCCGCCCTTCAGTCGCGACAAGGCCTGCCGGATCAGGTTGGTTTCGCGGATGTCGGCGCCCGATGCCAGCAGCAGCCTGTTGACCTCTTGCTTCTCGGTCAGGGTCACCCCCTCGACCGGGGCGGGCAACATCGCCGAACCGCCGCCCGAGATCAGCGCCAGGATCCGATCTGCCGGGCGGCTTTCAGCCAGTCTCTCCGCAACCCGGCGGGCGGCCTGCGCGCCGTCCTCGTCCGGCACCGGATGCCCGGCGCGCAGCACCTCGGCCCGCATCAGCGGCGCATCGTTGCCGGCATTGGTCACGATCAGCGTCTGCGCGTCGGGCAATTGCTTCATCGCCGTCATCGCCATGGCGCGCGCGGCCTTTCCCACTGCAATAATCCGCCAGGAACCGCCTGAACGCGGCGGATCAGCGATCACCGACGGCATGGCCGCATTGACGGCCAGCGACGGATCGGCGGCCCCGATCCCGATCCAGACAAGCGCAAGCGCCTTCGAAGCCAGAGGATTGTCTGTCTTGGTCATGGCTGCATATTCCGGGATTTGCGGCCGGATGGAAAGAGCCCCGGAGCAAGCCCGACCGCCGCCGGCCGCATCATCGAACAGCCGGGCGCCATGAAAAAGGGCGCCTTCCCGGCGCCCCTCGCTGTCGCGCGTCAAGGATCGGCCCTAGACGCTGTCGCGAAAATAATTGTCGATCTCGCGATCGGCCTCGTCCTTGCTCCAGCCGTATTTCTCCTGAAGCTTTCCAGCCAGACGATCCTTGTTGCCGTCGATCTGATCCAGCTCGTCATTGGTCAGTTCGCCCCACTTTTCCTGGACCGAACCCTTGACCTGTTTCCACTTGCCTTGGACAACATCCCAATTCATAGCGACCTCCTTTGGTCTTGATGATCGCGGGAACAACGGCCGGACAGAGGCCGCGGTTCCAAGAACCAACATAAGTCAGTTCACCAGATCGCGCGCCCGTCCTCCGTTGCGATGGTCCAGCAGATTCTGCAATGCCCGCATCCCCATATCCGTCCGCACCGTTTCCGTGGCCGTGCCCAGATGCGGCAGCAGGGTGACATTGGGCGCCTGAATCAGGGCCTGCGGAATGTGGGGTTCGGCCTCGTAGACATCCAGCCCCGCCCCGGCGATCGTTGCGCTGTTCAGTGCCTCGATCAGCGCCGCTTCCTCGACCACGTCGCCCCGCGCGATATTGACCAGATAGCCCGCCGACCCCAGGGCGCGCAGTTCCGGCCCGCCGATCATGTGCCGGGTGCCGCCGCCGCCGGGAACCGCGACCACTGCCACATCAGCGGCCGCCAGGGTCTCGCACAGGCCGGGCATCTGCTGGGCGGGAATATCCAGCGAGGAAACGGTCGAGCGGTTGTGAAAGACGACCCGCATCCCGAATCCCAGATGGCAGCGCCGGGCGATCGCCTTGCCGATCCGGCCCATGCCGATGATGCCGACCGTCGCGCCGCTGACATGGCCGCCCAGAAGCTGCGTCGGGTTCCAGCCGGTCCATTTGCCCGCGCGCAGCAGCGCCTCGCCCTCGCTGGCCCGACGCATCGCCATCAGGATCAGCGTCAGCGCGATATCGGCGGTGGCGTTTGTCACCACGTCCGGCGTGTTCGAAACCGCAACCCCCGCCGCCCGCGCCGCGGCAATGTCGATATGGTTGTAGCCGGCGCCGAAATTCGCCAGCATCCGGCAGCGCAGATCGCCGCCGGCAAAGGCACCCGCCGTGAAGGCGTCGCCCAGCGTCGGCAGGATCGCGTCATAGTCGCGCAAGGCCCGCGCCGCGCCCGCCTCGTCCAGCGGCGTGTTGTCGCGGAAGGTCGCATCGAACTGCGCGGCGATGGATGCGGTCGCCCGATCCGTCATCGGGCGCGTGACCAGAAGCTTCATCAGAACAACCTTCCCCCGTCAGGCACGGACAGATCCGGCGCGATCAGCACCACCTCGCCGGCATCGTCGGGCACGCCCAGAACCAGCACCTCGGACATGACCGGACCGATCTGGCGCGGCGGAAAATTCACCACGCACAGGGCCTGCCTTCCGACCAGGGCTTCGGGTGTATAATGTTTCGTGATCTGGGCCGAGGATTTGCGCTGGCCCAGTTCCCCAAGATCCAGCCACAGTTTGATGGCTGGCTTTCGCGCCTCGGGGAAAGGTTCGGCCCGGACGATCGTGCCGACCCTGATATCGACCTTCATGAAATCGTCGAAACCGATCATCATGCGCGGTTTCTCGCATCGGCAGGGCGCAACGGACCCTCAGGCCCGTCCGAAGGCTTCGCCCAGGGCGATGTCCAGCGCGGCTGCGGGTTCCGCGTTGCCCCAGCCGACCAGCTGGAACGAGGGATAGAACCGTTCGCACCCGATCAGGGCATTGCCGATCATCCGGTCGACCTGCTCGGCCGAGGCGACCTGATCGCCGGCCAGAACCAGCCCATAGCGCCAGACCATCAGCCGTTGCTGCGCCCAGAAGGTGAAGCCCCCGTCCCAGACCTGATCATTGGCCAGGTTCAGCGTCTCGTAGACCAGCGGCAGCTTGTCGGCTGGCGGGTCCATGTCGAAGGTGCAGATCAGGCGCAGCACCTCTTCGCGCGGCGACCATGCCAGCGTCAGCGAATAGCTGCGCCACTGCCCCTCGACCACCATCGCGATCTGGTCGTCGGCGAGACGGTCGAAATCCCATTCGTGATGGGCGGCGACAGCCTCTACGATATCGATGGGATGGATCTCGTCGCTGGGAATGAAATGATCGGTCTGAGCCATAGCCTGGATCCTGCCTCTCTGCGGGAGCGATTCTGTCGCCGCTAACCCTCGGTCTGTGGACAATACCGGGCATAGGTGCCCGAATGTTCCTACCATATATCGTGGGCGCGAATCTCTCGCGAGTAAAGTGAAAATTCGTTAACGAATGGCGTGGACGGAACGGGGAGAACGGCATGGACCGCGATCACGGGGGCGATATCGACCGCGCGGCGCGGCGCTTTGGCACGGGGGACTGGCTGGACCTTTCGACCGGGATCAACCGCAGGCCATGGCCGGTTGGCACCCTTCCCGATCACGTCTGGCGGGCCCTGCCGACCGCCGCGGCCCGCGATCGTCTGATCGGTGTCGCCGCCGGCCGGCTGGGTTGCGATCCTTCCCGCGTGCTGCCGGTCGCCGGCGCCTCGGCGGCGATCCAGCTGTTGCCACGGCTGCTGCCGCGCGGACGCGCCTCGGTCCTGGCGCCCAGCTATAACGAACACGCGGCCAGCCTGCGCGCGGCGGGCTGGACGGTCGACGAGGTGAAAGACCCGCAGGACATGGCGGGGGCGGATCTGGCGGTTCTCGTGAACCCGAACAACCCCGACGGCCGCGAATGGCGGCCGCAAACCCTCGGCCGCCTCGCGGGCCGGGTCGGCCATCTGCTGGTGGACGAAAGTTTCGCCGATCCACGCCCGGACTTGTCGCTGGCCGCCACATGTCCCGACAATACCCTGATTCTGCGCAGCTTCGGCAAGTTCTGGGGCCTCGCGGGCCTGCGCCTCGGCTTCGTCATCGCCGCCCCCGCCATCCTTTCGCGGATCGCCGAAGAATCGGGGCCCTGGCCCGTCAACGGCCCCGCGCTCGAGATCGGCGCCAGGGCCATGGCCGATCGCGACTGGGCCGAGGATGCGATCCTTTATCATTCCGAGGCCAGCCTGCATCTGGACCATGTGGCGCAGCGCGCCGGATGGCAGCCCTTGGGCGGCACTCACCTGTTCCGCCTTTATGACACGCCGGATGCTGGACAGGCGCGCGACGGCCTGGCCCATGCCCGTATCTGGACCCGCCGCTTCCCCTATTCGCGCCACTGGCTTCGCCTTGGCATTCCCGGCAGCGCCGCCGAATGGGACCGGCTGCAGGATGCCCTCGGCCGCCTCGCGCTCTTGCCAAATACCTCGGGGTGAATTGGCCGCAGGCCAAGAGGGGCAGCGCCCCTGCCGGCACGCCGGCAAGGACAAGCCGGCTTTGTGTCTCGCCCTCGGCTGCGCATTGTGTAAGCTGAGCAAAAGCCGAACAGGGACGGATCATGTCGATCAAGGCCAGCATCTACCACCTGACCCACTACAGATACGACCGCCCGGTCAGCCTGGGTCCACAGATCATCCGCCTGCGGCCGGCGCCGCATTCGCGCACCCGGGTGCTGTCGCATTCGCTGAAAGTCTCGCCCGCGGATCATTTCGTCAATCACCAGCAGGATCCCTTTGGAAACTGGCTGGCCCGCTTCGTCTTTCCCGAACCGGTGCGCGAATTGAAGATCGAGGTCGATCTGGTCGCGGACATGAGCATCCACAACCCGTTCGACTTCTTCGTCGAGGACAGCGCCGACCAATGGCCTTTCGATTACGCCCCCGACCTGGCCGAGGAGCTGGTGCCCTACCGGCAGGCCGAACCGGCGGGACCGCTGCTGCGCAAGCTGCTGGACAGCATCCCGCGCCAGAAGACCCGAACAGTCGATTTCGTGGTCAACCTGAATGCCCGGATCGCGGGCGAAACCGGCTATACGATCCGGATGGAGCCGGGCGTCCAGACGCCCGAGGAAACGCTGTCGCTGAAAAGCGGATCCTGCCGCGATTCCAGCTGGCTGCTGGTCAATGCCCTGCGCCACCTGGGTTTCGCGGCGCGCTTCGTGTCGGGCTATCTGATCCAGTTGAAGCCCGACCTGAAGGCGCTGGACGGTCCCTCGGGCACCGAGGTCGATTTCACCGACCTTCATGCCTGGGCCGAGGTCTATCTGCCCGGCGCGGGCTGGATCGGGCTGGATCCGACATCCGGCCTGCTGACCGGTGAAAGCCATATCCCGCTGGCCGCCGCGCCGCATTACCGGTCCTGCGCCCCGATCAGCGGCGCGGCCAGCTTTGCCGAGGTCGATTTCAACTTCGACATGCAGGTGCGCCGGGTGGCCGAGCATCCGCGCATTACCAAACCGTTCAGCGACGAGGCATGGGCCAGCCTGGACCGGCTGGGCGAGACCGTCGATGCCGCCCTGCGCAAGGGCGATGTGCGCCTGACCATGGGCGGCGAGCCGACCTTCGTGTCGATCGACGACTTCGAAAGCGAGGAATGGAACACCGCCGCCGTCGGCCCGGCCAAGCGCGTCCTGGCCGACAAGCTGGTTCGCAGGCTGCGCAAGCGTTTCGCACCGAACGGATTTCTGCATTACGGGCAAGGCAAATGGTATCCGGGCGAAACCCTGCCGCGATGGACCTTCTCGATCTACTGGCGGCGGGACGGCCAGCCGGTCTGGCAGAACCCCGACCTGATCGCGCAAGAGGTCGACGAGGGCGCGGTCACGCCGTTGCAGGCGCAGGAATTGCTGCGCGAGGTCGCGCGGGAACTGGATGTCAGCGACGCCAATGTCATGCCCGCCTATGAAGACCCGGCCGAATGGCTGGTGCGCGAAGCGAAGCTGCCGCCCAACGTGACGCCCGAAAACTCGAAGCTCGACGATACCGAGGAACGGCACCGCATCGCCGCCGTCTTCGATCGCGGCCTGACCGAACCCGTCGGCTTCGTGCTGCCGGTGCAAAGCTGGCAATCGAAATCCCACCTGCGCTGGTATTCGGAAAAGTGGCGGCTGCGGCGCGGACATGTCTTCCTGGTGCCCGGCGACAGCCCGGTCGGCTATCGCCTGCCGCTGAATTCGCTGCCCTGGCTGCCACCCTCGGTCTATCCCTATATCAACCCGACCGATCCCGCCGTGGACCGCCCGCCCCTGGCCGATCCGTCGCCGATCCCGCCGGCGCGCAAGTCCCAGCCGATGGCCAGTTTCGTGGCCGGCGGCCCGGTTCAGGGGGTCGTCGAACAGGGCCAGCCCCGGGGCGATGGCGAACACGACCTGTCCGGGCTGGTTCGCACCGCGCTGTCGGTCGAGCCCAAGAACGGCCGGCTCTGCGTGTTCATGCCCCCCGTCGCCACGCTGGAGGAATACCTGGATCTGCTGCGCGCGGTCGAGGCCGCCGCCCTGCGGCTGGATCTGAAGGTCCATGTCGAAGGCTATGCGCCGCCGCACGATCCGCGGCTGAACGTGATCCGTGTCGCCCCCGATCCCGGCGTGATCGAGGTGAACATCCATCCCGCCGAAAGCTGGCAGGATTGCGTCCGGATCACGCAGGGCGTCTATGACGATGCCCGCCAGTCGCGGCTGGGGGCCGAGAAATTCATGATCGACGGCAAGCATGCCGGCACCGGCGGCGGCAACCATGTCGTCGTGGGCGGCGCGACCACGAATGACAGTCCGTTCTTGCGCCGCCCGGATCTGCTGGCCAGCCTGATCCTGTACTGGAACCGCCATCCCTCGCTGTCCTATCTGTTCTCGGGCCTGTTCATCGGTCCGACCTCTCAGGCCCCGCGCATCGACGAGGCCCGCCACGACGCGCTCTACGAACTGGAAATCGCGCTGTCCCAGATCCCCGCGCCCGGTCGCGGCCCCGCCCCGCTGCCATGGCTGGCCGACCGGCTGTTGCGCAACATCCTGACGGATGTGACCGGCAACACCCACCGGGCCGAGATCTGCATCGACAAGCTGTATTCCCCCGATGGCCCGACCGGGCGGCTGGGACTGGTCGAGTTTCGCGGCTTCGAGATGCCGCCCGATGCGCGGATGAGCCTGGCCCAGCAATTGCTGCTGCGCGCCCTGATCGCGCGGTTCTGGAACGAACCGCTGACCGGTGATCTGACCCGCTGGGGCACGGCCCTGCATGACCGCTTCATGCTGCCGCATTTCGTCTGGACCGATTTCTGCGACGTTTTGCAGGACATGACGAACCACGGCTTTCCGATGCAACGGGAATGGTTCAGGGCGCAGGCCGAATTCCGCTTTCCCTTCTGCGGCGAGACCCAGGTCGAGGGCGTGCATCTGGAACTGCGCCAGGCGCTGGAGCCGTGGCACGTCCTGGGCGAGACCGGCGCGCTTGGCGGCACCGTGCGCTATACCGACAGCTCGACCGAGCGTTTGCAGGTCAAGCTGTCCGCCGCCGATCCGACCCGCTATCAGGTGCTGTGCAATGGCCGCGCGCTGCCGCTGACAGATATCGGCGCGGGCGAGGCCGTGGCCGGTGTGCGTTTCAAGGCATGGCAGCCCGCCTCCGCGATGCATCCCGTCATCCCGGTCGATGCGCCGCTGACCTTCGACATCTTCGACACCTGGTCGGCCCTCGCGCTTGGCGGCTGCGTCTATCACGTCGCCCATCCCGGCGGGCGCAACTACGAGACTTTCCCCGTCAACAACAACGAGGCCGAGGCGCGCCGACTGGCCCGGTTCCAGCCGTTCGGCCATCGTCCGGGCCATTTCCATGTCGTCGCGCCCGAACGGCCGCATCGCGAATTTCCGATGACGCTGGATCTGCGGCGCGCGGTCGGGATCTGAGGCATCATGCCGGGCGATGTGCGGATCGACGGCCTGAACGGGGCGGGGCGGGGCCTCTATCGCGCGCTGCCGGGACTACCCGACGAGATGGTCGATGCCGAAGGCGCGATCCGCCCGCTGTGGCGGCGTCTGGCCGGCCATATCGGCGCCCTGGACGCCGAGGCACTGACCCGCGATCTGGCCCGCGCCGACCGGTACCTGCTGGATAGCGGGGTGTTCTTTCGCCAATACGGCGCCGGGCAATCGACCGAGCGGACATGGCCGCTGAGCCATATTCCCGTCCTGCTGTCCGAGGCCGACTGGGCGCAGATTTCGGCCGCCCTGATCCAGCGCGCCGATCTGCTGGAATCGGTCATGGCCGATCTTTACGGACCGAATGATCTGGTCGCCTCGGGGCGGCTTCCGGCGCAATTGGTGGCTGGCAATCGCGAATGGCTGCGCCCCATGGTGGGGGTGCGGCCGCGTTCGGGGCATTACCTGCATTTCCTCGCCTTCGAACTTGGCCGGGGACCGCGCGGCAATTGGTGGGTGCTGGCCGACCGGGCACAGGCGCCTTCGGGGGCGGGCTACGCGCTGGAAAACCGCGTCGCCACCGCGCGCGCCTTAGGCGAAGTCTATGGTCAGGAAAACGTGCACCGGCTGGCCGGCTTCTTTCGCGATTTCCGCGATGCGCTGCTGGCCCAGGCCGGGCGCGGCGGCGGCCGGGTGGCGATCCTGTCCCCCGGCCCGATGAACGAGACCTATTTCGAACATGCCTATATCGCGCGCTATCTGGGCATCACGCTGGTCGAGGGCGGCGATCTGGCGGTTGCGGGCGACCGGCTGACGGTGCGAACCGTCTCCGGAATGCGGCCGGTCGAGGTCTTGTGGCGCAGGCTCGATTCCAGCTATGCCGATCCGCTGGAACTGGATCCGGCCTCGCGGATCGGCACGCCCGGCATGGTCGCGACCCTGCGCGCCGGGCAGGTCACGATGGTCAACCAGATCGGTTCGGGCGTGCTGGAAACGCGCGCGCTGATGGCGTTCCTGCCGAAACTGGCCCGCGATCTGACCGGCACCCCGCTGGCCATGCCCAATATCGCGACCTGGTGGTGCGGCGATGCCAGCGCCCGCGCCGCCGTCCTGGATGCGCCGGACCGGATGTTTCTGTCGGACGCGCTGGCCACGGCGATGCCCTTCGACCGCAATGCCGACCAGATCCGCGCCTCGGACCTGGCGCCCCGGGCGCTGGCGGCGCGGCTGGCGGCGCGGGGGTCGGATCTGGTCGCACAAGAGGCGGTGACGCTGTCCACCACGCCGGCGCTGGTCGAGGGGCGGCTGGTGCCGCGTCCGATGTCGATGCGGGTCTATCTGGCGCGGACCGAACAGGGCTGGACGGCCATGCCCGGCGGCTTCGCGCGCATCGGCGCATCCGAGGACGCCTCGGCCATCGCCATGCAGCAGGGCGGCAGCGCCGCCGATGTCTGGGTCATCAGCCCAGAACCCGTGGCCGCGGTGACGCTGAGCCGCCCGGCCCGTGCCGACCGGCCGCGGCGGACGCCCGGCGCCCTGCCCGCGCGCGCCGCCGACAACCTGTTCTGGCTTGGCCGCTATGTCGAACGGGCCGAAACCATCGTGCGGCTGATGCGGGCCTATCACGGCCGCCTTGCCGAAGGCGATGCGACCAGCGATGCGCTGAGGGCGGCCGCGACGCCGCTGTTCCGCCTGATGGGCCTTGCAGCCGACAAGGGCATTCCGCAGGCATTGCTGGACAATCTGGCCGCCGCCATTGCCAGCGCCGGCGCGGTGCGCGACCGTTTCTCGCCCGATGCATGGCTGGCGCTGCACGATCTGGACCGCAGCGCCCGGCGCATGGCATTGCGGGTAACGCCGGGCGACGACGCCGCCCGCGCGCTCAGCGCGCTGTTGCGCAAGCTGGCGGGCATTTCGGGACTGGTCCACGAGAACATGTATCGCTTTACCGGCTGGCATTTCCTGTCCATCGGCCGGCTGCATGAACGCGCCATGGGCATCTCGGCGGCGCTGGCGGTTCTGGCCGATCCGGATGCGCCCGAGGGGGCGCTGGATCTGGCCATCGACATGGCCGACAGCGTCCTGACCCATCGCCGCCGCTTCGCCACCGCGACCACGCGCGAAACGGTGCTGGATCTGCTGGCGCTGGATGGGCTGAACCCGCGCGCGCTGCGCCATCAGATCGACGGCTTGCGCGACCAGATCGACGCGCTGCCCGCCGCCAATGATCACGGCGCCCTGTCGCCGCTGGCCCGGGCGGTTTTGCGCCTTCACGCCGAGATCGCCACCGCCGAACCCGAGGCACTGACGACCGCGGCATTGTGGTCGATGCGGTCGCGGATCGCCGCGCTGTCGGATCTCTTGACCACGGACTACTTCCACTGATGCGATATCGCCTTCGCCTGACGCTTCGCTATGATTTTGCCCGGCCAACCGGCGCCGGGCGGCAATTGCTGCGGATCTGCCCGACAACGATCCCCGCCATCCAGAGCGTCGAGCGCTGCGAGGTCGAGATCACCCCCGCCCCGGTCGAGCGCGGCACCTTCGCCGATTTTTTCGGCACCGAGGTGATCCAGTTGGTCCTGCCCGCCGGCATGACCAGTCTGAGCTTCGAGATGACCGGCCAGGTGACGCGGCACGGGATCGATTCGGTGCTGGACCTTTCAGCGCCCCTGCCCCGCCTGGCCCCCGAGTTGGCCGAGATTGCCGATCTCGGCCGCCATTCGCCGCATCATTTCCTGCGCCCCTCGCCGCGCATCGCCCCCGAGCCAGACATCGCCGCCTTCGCCGCGCGCGCGACCGCGGGCGCCCCCACGGCGCGTGCGGCGACCGAGAGGCTGGGCCTTGCGCTGCACGAGGTGATGCGGTTCGACGCCAGTGCCACGCAGGTCGATACCCCCATCGCCGAGGCGTTCCGACACCGCCACGGCGTCTGTCAGGATTTCTCGCAGATCATGATCGCGGGCCTGCGCGCCCTGGGCATTCCGGCGGGCTATGTCTCGGGCTTTCTGCGCACGCAGCCGCCGCCCGGACGGCCCCGGCTGGAAGGCGCGGACGCGATGCATGCCTGGGTCCGGGCCTGGACCGGGATCGAGGCGGGCTGGACCGAATATGATCCGACCAATGCCTGTTTCGTCTCGGCCGATCATGTGGTGATCGGCTACGGCCGCGACTATTCCGATACCGCGCCGATCACCGGCTCGCTGCGCCTTTCGGGCAGCCAGATCGGCAGCCACGGCGTCGATATCGCCGAGATCGGCTGAGCCCGCTTGCACCGGGCCCGACCGCGTGGGAACATCCTGCTGTTCGCAACACGGAAGCTTGGGATGTGCCCCACCGCCATCTTGCTTGCGCTGCTGGCAGGCCCCGGCGGGCCCGCCATCGCCGCCGCGCCCCCTGATCCCGGCCGCGGCGCGGCCCGGTCGGGATGCCGACGGATGCAGAACCTTTCCATTCCCGCCCTGGATGTCGTTGTGAGAAAGCGCAGAGAACACGAATGATGGACGAGCCCAAGGACTGGCTGGAAGCCGAATTGCAGGACACGCTGGACGAGGACATCGAGATCGAGCTGGAAGACGCGATCCTGTCCGAGGAGGTGCGCCGCATCTATCGCGAGAACCATCCCGAACAGATGCCGCGCAGCCGCTATTTCCACGAGCTTCTGCGCCTTCAGGCCGAACTGATCCGGCTTCAGGACTGGGTCAGCTATCACAAGGAAAAGGTCGTGGTCCTGTTCGAGGGCCGCGATTCCGCCGGCAAGGGCGGCGCGATCAAGCGCATCACCCAGCGGCTGAACCCGCGCGTGGCCCGCGTGGTGGCCCTGCCCGCCCCGTCCGACCGCGAAAAGACGCAATGGTATTTCCAGCGTTACGTTCCGCATCTGCCGGCGGGCGGCGAGATCGTGCTGTTCGACCGATCCTGGTATAATCGCGCGGGCGTCGAACGGGTCATGGGCTTCGCCTCGGACGACGAGATCGAGCAGTTCTTCCAGGACGTTCCCGAATTCGAACGGATGCTGGTCCGGTCCGGGATTCGACTGGTGAAATACTGGTTCTCGGTCACCGACGAGGAACAGCAGATGCGATTCCTGATGCGCATCCATGATCCGCTGAAGCAATGGAAGCTGTCGCCGATGGATCTGCAAAGCCGGGTCCGCTGGGAAGCCTATACCAAGGCCAAGGAAGAGATGTTCGAACGCACCAACATCGCCGAGGCGCCGTGGTACATCGTCCCCGGCAACGACAAGAAACGGGCCCGCCTGAACTGCATCAGTCACCTGCTGGGGCTGATGCCCTATACCGATGTGCCCCATGAAGAGGTTCATCTGCCGCAACGCGTCTTCAACCCCGATTACGAGCGCGAGGTGCTGCCGCGCGATCTCTACGTGCCGCAGAAATACTGAGACCGCCGCGCGGTCCGACCACGGAGACATGGCGAATGCTGGGCTTCCAGATCTGGGACGTCTTTACCGAACGCGCGTTCAGCGGCAATCCGCTGGCCGTGGTTTCGGACGCGGACATCCTGACCACGGCGCAGATGCAGGCGATGGCGCGCCAGTTCAACCTGTCCGAGACGATCTTCGTCATGGCACCGCGCGATCGGGCCCATACCGCGCGGGTCCGCATCTTCACGCCGACCGCCGAAATACCCTTCGCGGGCCATCCGACCATCGGCTGCGCCCTGCATCTGTCGAAGGGGCGCGACATGCGGATCGTGCTGGAGGAAAAGGCCGGGCCGGTTCCGGTCCAGGTTCGCGACGGCCAAGCGGATTTCATTGCGCCGCGATTGCCGGTCATGCTGCCGGGGCGGGCCGAACCCGGCCTGATCGCGCGGGCGCTTGATCTGCCGGCGGATGCGATCGGGCCAGACGGCCATCAGCCGGGCATCTGGCAGGGCGGTCCGGCATTCCTGTTCGTTCCCATTCGCGATCCGGCCTCTCTGGCCGCCGCCCGCCCGGTCGAACCCTGCTGGTCGCAGGCGGTGGTGCCGGGGATCGTGGGCGCCTATCTCTATACCCCGGATCGGGGCGGCTATCGCGCCCGGATGTTCGCGCCCACGGCCGGCATACCCGAAGACCCGGCCACCGGTTCGGCCTCGGCCATCCTTGCCGGGCCGCTGCTGGCATCGGGCGTGCTGAGCAGGGGCGAGAACCGGATCGCGCTTCGACAGGGAATCGAGATGGGGCGACCCTCGCGGATCGGCCTGACCGCCATCGTGCGGGACGGCGCCCTGACCGAAATTCGGATTTCTGGCCGGGCGGCGAAGGTCGCGGAAGGCCGCATCACCATACCGGAGGTCGAATGAAGGGTTATTGGATCGCGCATGTCTCGGTCGATGATGCGCAGGCTTACGAGGCCTACAGGCAGGCCAATGCCGCCGCCTTCGCGAAATACGGGGCGCGGTTTCTGGTCCGGGGCGGGCCGCAGGACGTGGTCGAGGGTGCCGCCCGGCCGCGCAGCGTGGTGCTGGAATTTCCCTCGATCGAGGCGGCTCGGGCCTGCTATCACAGCCCGGAATACCGGAGGGCCAAGGCGCTGCGCGATCCGGTCTCCCAGGTCGATCTGGTGATCGTCGAGGGCTGGGACTGAGTGCTTGCAGCCGCCGACAAATCCCATAAGATCACGTGCATGTTCCGCAATCTCCTGTCCCGCCTCTTTGCCGACGATACCGACGACGCACCCTTGCAGGCTCAGGATGCGGAGGTCGCGATCGCGGCGCTTCTGGTCCGGGTCGCCCGGGCGGATGATCGCTACGAGACCAGCGAAAGGCAGCGGATCGACCAGATCCTGGCGCGCCGCCGTGGTCTGAACATGGCCGAGGCCGCCGAACGCCGCGCCGTTGCGGAAATGATCGAGGCCGAGGCCCCCGACACGGTGCGCTTTACCCGGCTGATCAAGGACCGGATCCCGCTGGAGGACCGCGCCGGCGTCCTGTCGGCCATGTGGGAGGTCGCCTATGCCGATTCCCGCCGCGCCGCCGACGAAGAGACGCTGATCCGGCTGGTGGCGGGATTGCTGGGTATCCCCGATCGCGATTCCGGCCTGCTGCGCCAGCGCGTGCTGGAAGGTCTGGGCCTGAAATCGGGCTAGAATCCCAGCCGGTCGCGCAGCCCGTACCACGCCATTCCGGCAACCAGCAGCGGGCTGCGCAGGACGCGGCCGCCGGGAAAGGCGCGCGTGGGAACGGCGGCCATCGCATCGAAGCCCCCGGCCTGGCCGGTCACGGCCTGTGCCATCAGCCGGCCCGCCAGCGTCGCCATCGCGACCCCGTGCCCCGAAAAGCCGCTGGCCGACAGGCAATTCGGCGCCGGCCGGGCGAAACAGGGCATCCGGTTCATCGTGATCGCCAGAGTCCCGCCCCAGGCATGGGTCAGCCGCACGCCTTCAAGCTGCGGATAGACCGACAACAGGTGCGGTTGGACCACCGAGGCGATGTCCTGGGGAAACTTGTAGCGCACGGTCTCGCCACCGCCAAAGATCAGCCGGCGATCCTCATCCATCCGCCAGTAATTCACCACGAACTTGGTATCGGCGACGGCGCTGCGTTCGGGCAGGATCTCGGGGAAATCGTCGCCAAGGGGTTCGGTCGCGACGATGTAATTGTTGATCGGCATGACCCGCGCCGCGACCTTCGGCGCAAGATTGCCGATATAGCCGTTCCCGGCCAGGATGACGTGATCGCAACGGATCTTGCCGGTGTCGCAGTGAACGACACTCTTGTCGGTCGCGCTGCGGGCATGGGTGATGCGGTGGACATGGCTGTCCTCGAAGATGCGCGCGCCGGCCTCGGCGGCCAGCCGCGCCATGCCAAGCGACAGGTTCAGCGGATGAAGATGGCCCGCACCGCGGTCCAGATCGCCGCCCCGATAGGCGCTGCTGCCGATCAGCGCGGCAAGCGCGGCACGGTTCAGCGGCTGCACCTGGTCATAGCCGTAATCGCGGGCCAGGCGTTCGGCCATGCGCGCGGCGTGATCGACCTCTTCGTTGCTGCGGCAGGCATGGGCAATGCCGTCGCGGATCGGCAGATCCGCCTCGGCGGCCAGGGCGCGAACCAGCGACTTCGCCTCTTGCGACAGATCCCACAGGCGACGCGCGGCCTCGCGCCCCAGGCGATCCTCCAGCCAGTCGACCTCTTGCCGCTGTCCCGATCCGATCTGTCCGCCATTGCGCCCCGAGGCGCCAAAGCCCACCCGATGCGCCTCCAGCAGAACGACGTCATGGCCCTGCCGGGCCAGGTGCAGCGCCGCCGACAGACCGCAATAACCACCGCCGACCACCGCCACATCGGCCCGCAACTCGCCGCTGATGCGCCCGAAAGGGTTCAGCACGCGCCGCGTATCGGCATAGAGGCTGGGCGGATATTCGCCGCGGCGGTCGTTCAGAAACAGCAGGCTCATACGTTCAGCAACAGATGTTCGCGTTCCCAGGGGCTGATGACCTGCAGGAATTCCTTGTATTCATTGCGTTTCACGGATTCGTAGACGTCACAGAATTCCTCGCCCAGCACCTCGCGCATGGGTGCGCTGTCAGCCATCAGATCCAGCGCGTCGCCCAGGTTATAGGGCAGTTCGTCATGCGACATGTAGGCGTCGCCCAGATATTCGGCGCGCGGGTTTTCGGCCTCGATCAGCCCCAGATAGCCGCAGGCAAGGGATGCCGCGATGCCCAGATAGGGGTTGCAGTCCATCCCCGCCAGCCGGTTCTCGATCCGCCGGGCCTCGGGGCCCGAGATCGGCACCCGCAATCCGGTCGTTCGGTTGTCGCGGCCCCATTCCAGATTGATCGGTGCGGCGAAATCCGGGACATAGCGGCGATAGCTGTTGACATAGGGCGCCAGCAGCGCGATCGCCGCCGGCAGATGCCGCTGCATTCCGCCGATGAAATGCAGGAAGGATTCGGTTTCGCGGCCCTTCTCGTCCGAGAAGATGTTGCGACCGGTGGCGACATCGATGATCGAATGATGCATGTGCATCGCGCTGCCCGGCTCGCCTTCGATGGGCTTGGCCATGAAGGTGGCAAAGCAGTCGTGGCGCAGCGCCGCCTCGCGGATCAGCCGCTTGAAATAGAAGATCTCGTCGGCCAGCGCGACGGGATCGCCGTGGTTGAGGTTGATCTCGACCTGGCCCGCGCCGCCTTCCTGCAGGATGCCGTCGATCTCGAACCCCTGGGCTTCGGCGAAATCATAGATGTCGTCGATCACCTTGCCGTATTCGTCCACGGCCGACATGGAATAGGCCTGTTTGGCGGCGGCGCGCCTGCCGGTGCGGCCCATCGGCGGGATGATCGGCTGGTTCGGGTCGATGTTGCGGGCGACAAGAAAGAACTCCATCTCGGGCGCGACGACCGGTTTCCAGCCCTTGTCCTGATACAGACCCACGATCCGCTTCAGCACGTTTCGCGGCGCGATCGGCACCGGCTTTCCCTGCTGGTCCATCGCGTCATGGATCACCTGCATGGTCCAGTCCGCCGTCCACGGCGCCGCCGTTGCCGTGCTGAAATCCGGGGTCAGAACCATGTCTGGTTCGGTGAAGGCCCCAGAGGGATTGTCGGCCCATTCGCCGGTGATGGTCTGCAGGAAGATCGAATTGGGCAGATAGAATTTTTCCTGCCGCGCGAATTTCGAGGCGGGCATCGCCTTGCCCCGCGCCACACCCGCGATATCGGCCAGGATGCATTCGACCTCGTCCAGCCGCCGACCCGCCATGTAGTCGCGCGCGGCCTGCGGCACCTTGCCGATCCAGTCGCTCATGCCACCCCCCGCTCATCGCCGCGCGCCAGGGCCCTTGGCTGCTTGAAGAACGCCTCGATCCGGTCGGCGATGCCGGATGCATCGCGGGCCTGCCCCATGCGCGCGGCGGCGCGGTCCAGCAGATCCTGCGGAACCACGCCCCTCGCGCGCGTGTCCATCAGGCCCTGCACGAAAGCGTCGTCGAATTCGGGATGGGCCTGCACGGTGAAGGCGCGGTCGCCATAGATCAGCGCCGCGTTCCGGCAGAAATCGCTGCGGCCGGCGACCTCGGCCCCCTCGGGCCGGCTGACCACCTGATCCTGATGCCAGGCGTTCAGTGTCACGGGCTTGCCGCCGAAATCGTAATCCTGCGCGCCCACGGCCCAGCCGTCGGGATGTTTGACGACCTTGCCGCCCAGGGCCTGCGCGATGATCTGGTGGCCGAAACAGATGCCGACCATCGGCACGCCCGCCGAATGGGCCTGCCGGATGAAATCCTCCAGCGGTGGAATGAAGTCGTGATCCTCGTAGGCCCCGTGGCGCGAGCCGGTCAGAAGCCAGCCTTCGGCCTCGTGAACGTCCGCGGGAAACTCCATCCCCTCGACATGCCAGGTCCGGAAGGTAAAGCCGCGTCCGTCCAGCAGACGGACGAACATGTCGGGATAATCGCCCAGTTCGTCCTTCAACTGCGCGGGCGACTGGCCGCATTGAAGTATGCCGATACGCATGAAAATCCTGCGATGTTGCCTATGGCGGAAGCCTAGTCTCGGCGCAGGGGGAACCGCAAGGGGGCGCGGCGGTCGCCAGCCCTTTGACGGTCTTTCGCAGCGCGCCGGCCGGATCTAGTGTGGCGCCGCACCACAGGGAGAACCGCCATGCCTCATCTGCGCCCCGAGATCGACCCCGAGGGGCTCGAGGAATTCTCGGTCGTTTTCACCGACCGCTCGCTGAACCACATGTCGCAAAGGTTCCAGCAGGTGATGCGCGACCTGTCCGCGACCCTGCGCCAGGTCTATGGCGCGGACCAAATCGCCATCGTGCCCGGCGGCGGCACCTATGCGATGGAATCGGTCGCCCGTCAGTTCGGCCGCGATGCTCATGCGCTGATCCTCCGCAACGGCTGGTTCAGCTATCGCTGG
>DBFD01000074.1:0-38301 GCA_002294185.1 Paracoccus sp. UBA889 | reverse complement strand
ACGGCTGGTTCAGCTATCGCTGGAGCCAGATATTCGAGGCGGGCGGTTTCGCGCGCGATACCACCGTGGCGATGGCCCGGCCCGCCGGGAACGCGCCCCAGCCCGCCTATGCACCCCCGCCCATCGAGGATGTCGCCGCGACGATCCGCGAAACCCGGCCCGATGCGGTCTTTGCCCCGCATGTCGAGACCTCGGCGGGATTGATCCTGCCGGACGACTACATCCGCGCGCTGTCCGAGGCCGCGCACGAGGTGGGCGCGCTGATGGTGCTGGACTGCATCGCATCGGGCGCGGTCTGGGTCGATATGGCCGCGACCGGCGTCGATGTGCTGATCTCGGCCCCGCAGAAGGGCTGGTCCTCGACACCCGCCGCCGGGCTGGTGATGCTGTCGCAGCGCGCCGCAGGCAGGCTGGAGAAGACCGAAAGCGACAGTTTCGCGATGGACCTGAAGAAATGGCGCGCGATCATGGCGGCCTATGAGGATGGCGGCCACGCCTATCACGCGACCATGCCGACCGATTCGCTGCTGGCGCTGCGCGACGCGATGGCGGAAACCCGCGCCATGGGGTTCGAAACCGCGCGCGCGGCGCAGTGGCGGCTGGGGGACGGCGTGCGGACGATGCTGGCCGAGAGGGGCGTCCGTTCGGTCGCCGCGCCGGGCTTTGGGGCGCCCGGCGTGGTGGTCAGCTATACCGACGATCCCCAGATCCGGTCAGGCCGCAAATTCGCGGAAGAAGGGATGCAGATCGCGGCCGGCGTGCCGCTGGCGGTGGGCGAGGGCGACGGGTTCTCGACCTTCCGGCTGGGTCTTTTCGGTCTGGACAAGCTGGCCGATGTCGATGGCACCCTGACGCGGCTGAAAACGGTCTTTGACAGGGTGTTCTAGGCGGCGGATCTTGCGCAGGGCCGGGAAAATCCTATCTCGATGACCGGGCGACCTAGCCGCCCGATCTTGGGAAAGGAAACGCCGACCGATGGACAGCACAGGGCAATTGCTGATCGAACAGCGCATCGCGAACGAGGCGAAGTCACCCCTGGTCGCCTATCTGCTGGCGCTGGTCTTGTGGGGATTTGGCGCGCACCGCTTTTATCTGGGCCGCTATGTCAGCGGATTCCTGATGCTGGTCCTGTGGGGTTTCGGCCTGCTTACCGCGCCGATCCTGATCGGTTGGGTGCCCTTGGCCCTTGTCAGCATCTGGATGGTGATCGACCTGTTCCTGATTCCCGCCATGATCCGCGAGGACAAGGCGATCCTGCGCCAGCGCCTGACCTCCGAGGCCATCGCGGGTCGCTAGAGCCCGCGGACGAGCCCCTGACCATTGGCCATCGGGATCGGCACGCCGGGCTGGTGATCGTGGAGCCCTCATTCCAGCGCGGTCTTCGCCTCGATCCGTTCCCAGGTCTGATCCATGGGCCAAGCCTGCGACAGCACCGGGACCGAAAAATGACCGAAGCGCAGGGAAAGCTGGCTTTCGGCGCGGTCCTCGTCCATGCCCTTGATCACGGCCTGATAGATCACCGAGGCAAGACCGGTGCGGTCGGCGCCCGACCGGCAATGGATCAGCAAGGGTTTCGGCGCATCGCGCAGGATCCGCATGAGGTCGCGGATTTGCGTTTCGGTCAATTCCCGACTCGCCGACAGCGGAAAATCGATCAGCGTCATGCCAAGCGCCGCCGCTGCCCTGACTTCCTCGTCGTACCAGTCGGAACCGGGGCTGGCGCCGCGCAGGTTCAGCACGGTCCGGATGCCATAGCTGTCGCGATATCGGGCCAGGCGCGCGGCCGTGACCTGGTTCGAACGATAGACCTCACCAGCCACGACCGGGGCAAAATTTCCGCTGAGCTGAATGGCCCCGAGATACAGCCCCAGTCCGAGAAGCAGCAGGACGAAGGCGCCAAGCGCATATTTGAGACGGGTGTATAAGGACATGAGCGATCCATCCGGGACAGGGGCGCAGCGGCCGATGACGCCTTGTGAACCGCCGGCCCGCGACGGGCCTTGCCGCATCCTTACGGATTTGTAAGGGCGGCCGGGAAAATGATCGAAACCCTCAGTCCGGGCGCGTTGTCCTGAAGCACCAGCGTCGCCTGATGAAGCTCGGCGATCGCCGAGACCAGGCTGAGGCCCAGCCCCGTTCCGGGCACCGACCGGCTGGCATCGAGGCGCACGAACCGTTCCAGGACCGGCCCGCGATCGGCCTCGGGGATGCCGGGGCCATTGTCGGAAACGGTCAGCACGGGCCGGTTTGCCCGCAGACCGACCTCGATTCTCACCGAGGCCGGCGGCGGGCAATGTTCGACCGCGTTCACCACCAGATTGGTCAGCGCCTGGGCCAGCAGATCCTCGTCGCCCGGGACGCGGACGGGCGCGGCCGGAAGGTCGATGTCGAGTGTATGGCCGGCCTCTTCGGCCGATGGCTGCAGGATTTCGCCGATCGAGGCAGCCAGCCGCACCAGATCGACGGGATCGTGACGCCGCCCCACGGTGCCCGACTGCAATCGTGCAAGACGCAGGATCGCGTCGAACGTCGCCGAGATGGCGTCGATGTCCATCAGGGCCGAGCCGATCTCGCGCCGGGCATCCGCCGGCAGCGTGCCGGAAAGGGCCTGTGGTTCCAGCCGCATCCTCAGCCGCGCCAGGGGCGCGCGCAGATCATGGGCAACATCGGTCGACACCTGCCGGATGGCCTCGACCCCGGTTTCGAGCCGGTCGAGCATCTGATCCACGCGGGCGGCGAGGTCGGCGATGTCGTCGTTGCCGCCGTCGCCGATCCGCCGATGCATGCGCCCGGCGCCGACTTCGTCGAGAACCCGGTCCATGCGGTCGATGCGGCGTTCGTTCCTGCGCGCGATGATCAGCGCAAGCCCGATGGACAACACCATCGCAAGAGCCAGCGACGATGCCGTCGTCTGCACCAGGATCTCGCCATTCTCGCTGACCCAGGCCTCGTCGCGTGCGGCGATGACCCAGCCGGGTTCGGTCCGGATCCCGAAGGCAAGATAGGCCTCGGCGCTGTCGGCCTGCTTGGGCGCGCCTGCCGGGATGTCGCGGCCGACAAGCAGACGGCGCGCGCCCTCGAAGGGGGCCGACAGCCGCAGCGAGCCGGTGGTCTGCCCCGAGGCGGCATCGACAAAGGCGAACAGGCTGGCGCCGTTCCTGCTGGAGCGGACCTGGGCGCGGATTTCCTCGTCAAGATCGGTCCGGTCGCCGGTGGACGCGATCCGCGCCAGGCTTTCTGCGCTGGATCGCACATCGGCCAGAAGGCGCTGACTCATTTCCCGCGACAGGAAAAGATAGGACAAACCACCGGCCGACAAGGTGCCGATGGCGAAGACCGCCGACAATGCCAGCGCAAACCGCATCGACCAGGACAGCGGCCGTCTCATGGCTGCAAGACGTAGCCGACGCCGTGCAGCGTGACCAGATAATGCTTGTCGAAGGGCTTGTCGATCTTGTTGCGCAGGCGGCTGATATGGGTTTCGACGACGCTTGTCTTGGGATCGAATTGCAGCCCCCAGACCGATTCCAGCAAGACGGTACGGGTCTGCACGCGGCCCGGCCGTTCCATGAAATGTTTCAACAGCAGGAATTCCCTGGGCTGAAGGTCGACGCGCTGGCCGTCGCGTGCCGCCTCGCGCGTCAGCAGGTCCAGCCGAAGTTCTCCGATCACCAGTTCCACGACCTCGTCCCGCGTCGCCGGGCGGCGGCAGATCGTGTCGATCCGGGCAAGCAATTCGACGAAGGCAAAGGGCTTGACCATGTAGTCATCCGCGCCGCTGCGAAGCCCGGCCACCTTGTCATCGACCGCGCCCATCGCCGTCAGCAGGATCGCAGGGGCGTCGATCCTGGCCGCGCGCAGCGATTTCAGCACCGAAAGCCCGTCAAGTCCCGGCATCATCCGGTCCAGGATCAGAAGGTCGTATCCGGCCGACATCGCCTGCGACAGCGCCTCCCTGCCATCGGTCAGATGATCGACGACATGTCCTTCGCCGGACAGCCCCCGGACCACATAGGCGGCTGTTTCGGCGTCGTCTTCTGCAAGCAGGATGCGCATCGTGAAGAATCCCCTCTGTTGTCGTTCCCCGGTTCGACGGCCGAAACCGGATCGGAAAACGCGCCGAGCCGGTGGATTCGGGCGGCGCAGCCCGCGTCTTCCCCCGCCTTCTGCCTATCGCAAGACGGCGCCCGGGCGAAGACATGATCGCGGCCGGCGGGGCGCGGGAACCGCGGTCCTGTTGCCGGCCCGCATCCCCTGCTTTCCGCTGCGGCGGGGCAATTTTCGGTTATCCGGTGGCAATGGCAGCGGCTCGCCAGGGCGAAACCCCTTTCAACGGGCTTACTTTTTTGTAAGAAGCGGGCCCAGGCCGCATTGACGCTTGGCAAGTCCGCCCCGCTTTGGGTAAGCCCGCAGCGATCCGTGAACGTTTCGAACAAACTGGTGTCCGCGCATGGTCCGACCGAGCCTTCAGTCCCTGCGAAGCGCGGCGCCCGTCCTGATCGGGGCGGCGTTATTCGCACTGGGTCTCTACGCGCTCTATACCTTGCTGAAGCCCGTCAGCCTGGCCGATGTGGCGGCGCAGATCAGGTCCACACCGGTGGCGAGCCTTGGCGCCGCCCTGGGCGCGACGGCGACAGGTTATGTCGCGCTGATCTTCTATGACTGGTTCGGGCTGCGCTTCATCGGCAAGCGCCTTGATCGCGGGATCGTCGCGCTTGGTGGCTTTCTGGGCTATGCCTTCGGCAACACGATCGGTGTCAGCGTCGTGTCCGGCGGCGCGGTGAGATACCGCATCTATTCGGCCGTCGGCCTGAACGCGTTCGAGGTCGCGGCCGTCTCGGGCTATATCGCGCTGGCCCTGGGGACCGGCCTGACGCTGCTCGGGGTGGTCGCGCTGGCCATCAATCCCGGCGCGATCGGCGCCTATCTGCCCTATGCGCCGGGAACCATCCAGATGGTCGCAGGGACCATCGCGGCGGTTTCCGTGCTGATGATCGGCTGGATGTCCGCGACCCAGCGCAGCCTTGCCATCCGCGGCCACCGGTTGCGACTGCCCCCGCCCGCCGATCTTGCCGGACAGCTTGTCGTCACCCTCATCGACGTCGCGGCGGCATCCTTTGCGCTGTGGATCCTGCTGCCGGCGGGCAAGCCCGACTATGCCAGCTTCGTCGCGGTCTATGCCGCCGCGACCATGCTCGGCGTGCTCAGCCATGTTCCGGGCGGGATCGGCGTCTTCGAGACGGTGGTGATCGGAACGCTGCCCGCCTCGGTGCCGGTCGGTGACGCCGCTGCGGCGCTGCTGCTGTTCCGGCTGATCTATTACCTGGTGCCCTTCGCACTGGCATTCGTCCTGGTCGGGCTGAACGAGGCCCGGCTGGCAAGCGGACTTGGCTCGCGGCTGGTGGGGCGGGCTCCGGGAATGCAACCCGCGCTTGCCACGCTGCGTGGATTTTCGCCCGGTCTGGTCGCGGTGGTCGCATTCGGTTTCGGGGCCTACCTGCTTCTGGTCACGATGCTGCCGTCGGTCCGCGCCAACGCCATCGCCGAGGGCGACCTGGTCGGAGCCGTGCTGCTGGAAGGGGGAACCATCGCCTCTGCCGTGGCCGGGATCGCGC
Source organism: Paracoccus sp. UBA889 (assembly GCA_002294185.1). Classification (GTDB taxonomy): domain Bacteria; phylum Pseudomonadota; class Alphaproteobacteria; order Rhodobacterales; family Rhodobacteraceae; genus Paracoccus. Next base: position 32,686 of record DBFD01000074.1, on the reverse strand, counting down.
TGATCATCGTGTCGCATGGCCTGGCCCGCCGGGTATCGTCGGCCTGGTGGTTCGCCATCGGTGCCCTGCTGGCTGGGTCCGTTGCCTCGCTGCTCAACGATTTCGGTTACGAGAATGCGGCCTTCCTGGCCTTCGGCGCGCTTTTGCTGTTGCCGTTCCGCAAGGCCTTCGATCGCCCCGGCCGGCTGACAGCGGGCGTGTTCGAGCCGCGCTGGTTCGCGACGGTCGTCGGCGTCGGCCTTGCGGCGGCAACTTTCTTCTTTTTCGTGCACAAGGCGGTTCCCTATTCCAATGACCTCTGGTCCGAGTTCTCGCGAAGCTCGAACACGCCGCGGGCGCTGCGGGCCGGGCTGGTGGCGACGGCGCTGATGTTCTTCTTCGGGATCTATCTGCTGACCCGGCCCGTCGGCCATACACCACCGCGCGATGCCGATGCCGAAACCCTGTCGCGCGCGGCCCGATTGTGCGGCGAGGCCCAGGATCCGCAATGCTGGCTTGGCCAGACCGGCGACAAGCGGTTCCTGTTTTCCGAATCCGGCAATGCCTTCGTCATGTATGGGGTTCGCGGACGATCCTGGATCGTGCTCGGCGATCCGGTTGGCGATCCGGACGAATTCGAGGCGCTCGTCTGGTCCTTTCTCGAATACGCCGCCCAGTCAAACGGGCGGCCCGTCTTCTACGAGATCAGCGGACGCAACCTCGCGCTGTGGGTCGAAATGGGGCTGACGCTGCACAAGACGGGCGAGGAAGCGATCATCCGCCTGTCCGATTTCAGCCTCTCGGGCGGCCGGTTCAAGACCATGCGCGCCGCGATGAACAAGCGCCAGCGGGACGGTTATGAATGCGCGCTTCTGTCCGCGCCGCACGACCCCGCGCTGATGGCCGAACTGCGCCAGATCTCGGAGGCCTGGCTTGGCGGCAAGGCCGGTCACGAGAAGGGCTTTTCGGTCGGCCGGTTCGACCCGGACTATCTGGCGCTGTTCGACATCGCCGTGGTGCGCAAGGATGGCCGCATCGCAGCCTTTGCGAATATCATGGAATCCTGTGGCGGGCGGCGCGTCAGCGTCGATCTGATGCGATACCTGCCCGGAGAGGCTTCGGGCCTGATGGAATACATGTTCCTCTGCCTGATCCAGCACTACAAGGCGCGCGGCGCCGAAGAATTCAGCCTTGGCACAGCGCCGTTGTCGGGCCTGTCCGAACGTTCGGTCGCGCGATCCTGGAATCGCTTTGGCGGGCTGATCTATCGTCATGCGCGCGCCTTCTACAACTTCGAGGGCCTGCGCGCCTTCAAGCAGAAATTTCAGCCCGAATGGCGCCCGCGCTATCTGGCGCTGCCACCCAATGTGTCACCCATGCTTGCAATGGGCGATGTCGCGCTGCTGATTGCGGGTTCGGCGCGCGGACTGATTTCAAGATAGGCCGATGAACCTTTCACTTGATCAAATTCTTCCCTCGCTCCAGGCGCTTGGCGTTCTTGGCTACTGGCTCATCGGTCTTGCATCGATGCTCGAGGCGTTCTTCCTGACCGGGGTCGTGGTTCCCGGAACCCTGATCGTGGATGCCGGCGGCGTTCTGGTGCAGCGGGGTCTTCTGGATTTCTTCGATCTGGTCTGGTTCGTCGCGATCGGCTCTGTCCTCGGTTCGGAACTGGGCTACTGGATCGGCAGGCTGGCCATGAACCGGCTGCCCGGCCGGCGTCGGATCGGCGATTCGGCCGCCTTTGCACGGGCTACCCGCCTGTTTGAAAGACGCGGCGGAATGGCGCTGATCATCGGCCGCTTTCTGGGGCCGGTCGCAGGTCTCGTACCGCTGGCCGCCGGCATGGCGGGAATGAAGCGACGCCAGTTTCTGATCTGGAACCTGGCGGGCAGCCTTCCCTATGCGCTGAGCCATGTCGCCATAGGCTATTTTCTGGGCGACGTCATGGGCAGGATCGGCGGATCGCTGACGCGCCTCGCCGTCCTGGGCGGCGGTGTCGGCCTGTTGCTGATCGTGCTTTGGGTCATGCTTTATGCGGCGCTGCGGCTGGTTCCCCTGGCATGGGCGGTCATTTCTGCCGCCCTCGGCAATCTGGCCGACAGCCCCGCGATCGGGAGACGCATCGCAGCCCACCCGCAAGCGGCGCGTTGGGTTCTGGCCCGTTTCGACGGCACCTCCTTCACCGGATTGCCGCTGAGTCTTCTGATGGTGATCTTCTTTTATATCGGCGCGGTCTGGCTGGATTCCGCCGTCGATTTCCTGGCTGGCAACCCGATGCTTCAACTCGACATGCGGCTGGCCCAGCTGATCCACCACTTCCAGTCGCCGGGGCCGATCCGGATCGCCTCGCTGATCACTGCATTGGGGGGATGGCATGTCGTGGTGCCGGTCTTCGGCGCGGCGATGCTGTGGCTGCTGCTGTCCGGTCGGCGCGCGCTTGCCGCGGGGCTGGCCGTATCGGTGATCGGGAACACGATCTCGGTGGCCTTGCTGAAGCTTGCCTTCGCGCGACCGCGTTCCCCGCTGGGCGTCTTCGCCGAAACCTCGGGCAGCTTTCCGTCGGGTCATGCGGCCGCGTCGGTCGCGGCCTACGGGATGATTCTCTATGTCATCTGGCGGGCCGGAAGGCTGCGCGCCGAGACGGCGCTTCTGCTGGCGGGTTTTCTGGCCTTCGCCATTGGCGGAAGCCGGATCTATCTGATCGAGCATTACCTCAGCGATGTCCTGAACGGCTGGCTGGTCGGCGCGCTGTGGGTCACCATGGGCGTGGCCATCGCCGAATGGCGGCTGTCGGAACGGCCCGAGCCGCACCGGGGCGCCCGCGGATCCGCGAGGATCGTGGGCGTTGCGCTGATCCTGGGACTGATCGGCCTGGCCGCCGCGAATGTCTGGCGCTATGACCATCCGCGCAATACCCCGACCCAGACGGCCGATCGGATCCTGCCGGATGCCGGGGGCCTGGCCGGGATCGCGGGGCTTCCCGCCTCGACGGAATCGCTGATGGGATCGCCGGTTCATCCCATCTCGCTGATCGTCCTTGCGCGGGACGAAGCCGCCCTGTCCGAGGCCATGCGGGCAGCGGGTTGGGACGCATCCCGGTTGCCCTCGGCCGGCCTTGTCTTCGACGCCCTCTATGCCGCCCTCGCCGGCGAGGAAGACCCGACCATCGAGACCGTGTCGCATTTCTGGCGCGGCCAGCCGAACGATCTGGCTTTCGTCCAGCGGCGGCCGGATGGTGCAACACGGTCGATCGCCGCTCCGAAGGCACGGTTCTGGCGCAGCGAATATGTCACCGCCCAGGGATTTCGCGCCTTTTTCGGGACCGTCGGGCAGGACGAGGCCGCGGAGCCAGGATCCGGGCGGCCCTTCGCGTCCGACCCCGCCATTCGCGACCGGCTGGAACAACAGCTTCTTGCCCTGCAGGCGACCCGTGTGACCCGCATCGCGCTGCCACGGCCGCGCGATGCCGCCGCGACGGCAGAACAGGCTGACGCGGTCGTTTTGGCCCTGCCCTGACCGGCCACGCACCAAGGCGGCGCGGGCTTACCAAACCGTAAGAACCGCGTCAGACCTTGCGGGAAAGATTCTGTCATCTCTTGCGCTGCGGACCTCGGATCGAGGCCGCCTTGAACAAGACAGGATGCTTTTCATGAACGCCACCTTTCGAAACCTGCTCTTGTCGGCGGTGCTGATCGCCGTTCCGGCCGGCGGGTTCACCCTGGCCGAGATGTATATCTCGCCGACAGCGCAGGACGCTTCTGCCACGCAGGCCTCGGCCGGTCTTGGCGATCTGTCCGCCTACAAGACCATCGTGACCGACACGCAGGCCATCGCCGCCACCGGCGATTACACCGCGGCCGAGCGCCGGATCACCGATCTCGAAACCCTGTGGGACAAGAACGCCGCCGCCCTCCGCCAGGGCGATCGTGGCGCTTGGAACAACGTCGACGCGGCCGCGGACGGCGCCTTCAAGGCGCTGCGCGCCGATGCGCCGGACAAGGCGACGGTCGATGTGGCGCTGGCCAGGCTGGCCACGACGCTGGACGCCCCCGCCGCAACCACGGCCGCGGCCTCGGGCCCGGTTCAGTATGTCTCGGGCATTGCCGTCACCGACCAGAGCGGACGCGCCCTGCCCTGCGAAGAACTGATCGGGCAATTGCGCGACGCGATCGGCACGACCACGCCGACCACCGCTGTCAGCGGTCTGCAAGCCAAGGCGCTGGAACGCTGCAATGCCGACGATGATGCCCGAGCCGACGCCTATTCGGCGCAGGCACTGGCCCAAATCAAGGGATGAAGACCATGAGCGACGCAACTTTCACCGATATCGACCGCCCGCTTGCGCAATCCGCCCGGATCAACCGGGTTCCCGAAGTCACCCCCGGCTTCTGGCTGATCAAGCTGACTGCCGTGACCATGGGCGAGACCGCCGCCGATCTGCTGGCCGTCAATCTGGGCCTCGGACTGGGAAAGACGACACTTCTGATGACCGCCATCCTGATCGCGGCGATGATCTGGCAGTTCCGTCAAAGGGCCTATGTGCCCGCCGTCTACTGGATCGCCGTGGTGCTGATCTCGGTGGTCGGCACGCTGATCACCGACAACATGACCGACGCCTTCGGTATCCCGCTGATCGATTCGACCATCGGTTTCACGCTGGCGCTGGCCGCGACCTTTGCGGTCTGGTACGCGGTCGAACGGACGCTGTCGATCCACGAGGTCTTCACCTTCCGACGCGAGGCCTTCTACTGGCTGGCGATCCTGTTCACCTTCGCGCTTGGCACGGCGGTGGGCGACCTGATCTCCGAGGCCTTCGGGGTCGGCTTTGCCGGAACCGGCGTGCTGTTCGGGCTGATCATCGCGTCGCTGGCGCTTGGCTATTTCGCCTTGGGTCTGGACGGGATGTGGGCCTTCTGGCTGTGCTACATCTTCACCCGGCCGCTTGGTGCCTCTATCGGCGACTTTCTGGCACAGCCGACCGAGTTCGGCGGCCTGGGCCTCGGCACCGTGATCACCAGCTTCGTCTTCCTGATCGTGATCGCCTCGACCGTCTTCGTGATGACCACGAAGGCCGCGCCCGAACTGGCCGAATGAGCCACTAATCCGGCAAGCTTCGTGCCGGCCTGACACCACCTTGCCGCCGCCCCGCCTGTCATGCGGGGCGGCGGTCCGGCGCTACCGGCCGCAAGGTGCGTGATCCGCGGACAGGCTTGCCCTGTGCGCGGATATCCTCGCCCGACGTCCGGCAGGCACCGGGCGACCCGCATCAAGCGATGCGAAAGACGCTGCCCGGACCGATCGCAGTATCGGTCGCGACCGCGCCGATCTCGGCCAGCGCAATCAGGTGGGCCAGGCAGTTGCGCGCCGCCGCGGGCAACAATCCCGGCGCAATGTCCTGGTAGAGACGCTGCGCGAGGCCGTCTGCGGTATCGGATCGCCGGCAAAGCGCGGCCAGGATCTGGGCGCTGCGTTCCCGCCGGTGGACAACCAGTTCGGCCAGCCTGACGGCGGGGTTTTCGATCGCGTCGCCGTGGGCAGGCAGCATCCGGCGCGGCGCAAGCGCGTCAAGCCGCGCAAGCGAGCGCAGGTAATCGATCAGATCCCCGTCCGGCGGTGAGATGATGGTCGAGGCCCAGCCCATCACGAGATCGCCGCAAAAGACCTGATCGCCCCACAGAAAGCACAGATGGCTGGCGGCATGGCCGGGCATGTGCAGGGCCTGCAGGCGCCAGTCCGGGCTTTCGATCAAGTCGCCGTCGCGAAGCACCCGATCGGGCGCGAAATGGCGGTCCAGCCCCTCGCCGCCGCCCTCCATCCCCGCCGCCGCGAGCCGGCGCATCACCGCCGAGCGGCCCGATTCGGCGGCACCAAAGGCCAGCACCGGCGCCTGCGTCCGGCGCGACAGCGCCAGGGCGCCCGCGGAATGGTCGCGATGGGCATGGGTCACCAGGATATGGGTGATCGGTCCGGGTGCCGCGTCCAGGATCGCATGCAGATGGCCGGGATCGTCGGGGCCGGGATCGATGACCGCGACATGATCGCGGCCGATCAGGAAGCTGTTGGTTCCCGGCCCGGTCAACGGCGAGGGGTTCGGCGCAAGGATGCGCAGCGGCTCTTTCGGATCGGCGCTCATCGTCATAGCCTAGCGTGGCGCGAAAGGGGTTGCCACGTTGAACCACACAGAGACCAGTTGGCTGAAAGGGCTGTTTCCGCGCGGGCTTTATGGACGGGCGGCGCTGATCCTGATCCTGCCGGTGGTCGTGATCACCCTGGTCGTCAGCGTGATGATCCTTCAGCGCCATTTCGAGGGTGTCACCCGGCAGATGACAGCCAGCATGGCGCGCGAACTGGACTTCGTGCTGCGACGCATGGACCGCGCCGAAAACTTGGCCACCGCGAAGCTGGCGGGACAATCCATCGCCGCGCCGCTGGGCTTGCGGCTGCAGCTTCCGGCGCCGGAGCGGCAGGGCGACAGCCGGGTCTTCTACGATTTCTCGGGTCGGGTGCTGATCCGCGAATTGCGCAACAATGTGCCCGGCATCACCGCCATCGACCTGGTCGGCGACGACAGCGTCGTGGCGGTCACCCTGACGGGCCGCTACGGCCCCTTCTCGGTCACCTTCGACCGCACCCGCGTGACCGCCACCAATCCGCACCAGTTATTCGTCCTGATGATCTTCACCTCGCTGCTGATGAGCGGGATCGCCGTGGTCTTTCTGCGCAACCAGTTGCGGCCGATCCGCAGGCTGGCACGGGCGGCCGAGGAATACGGAAAGGGACGCGTGGTCGCCTACAGGACTGCCGGCGCGACCGAGGTCCGCAGCGCCGGCACCGCGTTTCTGGACATGCGCAACCGGCTGGAACGGCAGAACGAACAGCGCAAGATGATGATGTCGGGGATCAGCCACGATCTGCGGACGCCGTTGACGCGGATGCAGCTTGGGCTGTCGATGATCTCGACCGACATTCCGCCCGATGCCGATGACATCGCCGCGATGCAGGCCGATCTGGCCGAGATGAACCGCATGATCGACGCATTTCTGGACTATGCCCGCGACGATGCCCGGGAAAGCCCGGCCGAGGCGATCAACGTGGCCGATTTCCTCGGCGCAATCGCCAGCGATGGGCAACGGGCGGGCCATGATGTCCTGCTGCTGGGGGTCAGCGGCGATCCGCAGGGCCAGGCGACCTTTCGCCGCGACATGCTGCGGCGCGCGCTTGAAAACCTGATCGGCAATGCCGTCCGCTATGGCAGCCGGGCCGAGATCGACGCGACCCTGGGCCCGCGCAGCCTGCGGATCGGGGTCGAGGATGACGGGCCGGGAATACCCGACGACAGCCTGGAGGCCGCGATGCGCCCCTTTACCCGGCTGGATCCGTCGCGCAACCGCAACAGCGGGCAAGGCGCGGGGCTGGGGCTGGCAATCGCGGCCGATGTCGCGCGCGGGCATGGCGGTCAGTTGCGGCTGGGCCGCGGCGCGCGGCTGGGCGGATTGCGGGCCGAGATCGTGATCCCCCGCTGACGGCGCTGGCCGCGCTTCGCGATGCAGGTGCGGGGCGTCCTGCGGGATCCGGTGCGGGACCTGCCTGGCAGGGCGTCGGCCGGGCCCGCAATCCGGCAGACGCCATCCCGGATTTCCGATTGCGCGCCCGCCGGACTTACATCCATTTGCGTCCCGCCGGCGGTGTCACATAATATGTGGTATTCTCTCCGTCATATTGAACGCGGCCCGTGCCGCGCCTAGATTGTCGCGATGCAGGGGCCGTGCGTCGCCATGACGGGGCCACGGCTTCGGGCAGGAAAGGAACGCAAAGCAATGAACGAATTCGCTTCTCAGACCTATCCGGTGCTGCCTTTGCGCGACATCGTGGTGTTTCCTCACATGATCGTGCCGCTGTTCGTGGGCCGCGAGAAATCGGTCCGCGCGCTGGAGGCGGTGATGGAATCGGACAGCCCGATTCTGCTGGCCGCGCAGAAGGACGCCTCGGTCGACGAACCCGACGAAGACGGTATCTATCGCACCGGCGTTCTGGCCAACGTGCTGCAATTGCTGAAATTGCCCGACGGCACCGTCAAGGTGCTGGTCGAGGGGCAGGAGCGCGTGCAGATCACCGATTTCGTGCCGAACGAGGATCATTTCGAAGCCTCGGCCATCGTCCTTGCCGAAAGCCGGGGCGACGAAGCCACGCTGACCGCCCTGGTGCGCACCGTCGCCGAGGAATTCGAGCGTTACGTCAAGGTGCGCAAGAACATTCCCGAAGAGGTCGTCACCGCCGTCGCCGAGGCGAAGGAACCCGGCAAGCTGGCCGATCTGGCCGCCGGCCACATGGGCATCGACCTGGACAAGAAACAGGAATTGCTGGACACGCTGGACGTGGCCGCACGGCTGGAAAAGGTCTATTCGATGATGCAGGGCGAAATGTCCGTGCTGCAGGTCGAAAAGAAGATCAAGTCGCGCGTCAAGACCCAGATGGAGAAGACGCAGCGCGAATACTACCTGAATGAGCAGATGAAGGCCATTCAGAAGGAACTGGGCGATGGCGAGGACGGCCAGAACGAGCTGGCCGAGCTGGAAGAAAAGATCGCCGCGACCAAGTTCAGCAAGGAAGCCCGCGAAAAGGCGGAATCCGAGCTGAAGAAGCTGAAGTCGATGTCGCCGATGTCGGCCGAGGCCACGGTCAGCCGCAATTACCTGGATTGGCTGCTGGCGCTGCCCTGGGGCGTGAAGTCGCGCACCAGAAAGGATCTGTCCAAGGCGGAACAGGTGCTGGACGCGGATCACTATGGGTTGGAAAAGGTCAAGGAACGGATTGTCGAATATCTGGCGGTGCAGAACCGGTCGACCAAGCTGAAGGGGCCGATCCTGTGCCTTGTCGGGCCTCCGGGTGTCGGCAAGACCTCGCTGGGCCGGTCGGTCGCGCGGGCGACGGGGCGGGAATTCATCCGCATCAGCCTGGGCGGCGTCCGTGACGAATCCGAGATCCGGGGCCACCGCCGCACCTATATCGGCTCGATGCCCGGCAAGATCATCCAGGCGCTGAAAAAGGCCAAGACGACCAACCCGCTGATCCTGCTGGATGAAATCGACAAGATGGGGCAGGATTTCCGTGGCGACCCGGCCAGCGCGATGCTGGAGGTGCTGGATCCCGAACAGAACGCGACCTTCGTCGATCACTATCTCGAGGTCGAATACGACCTGTCGAACGTGATGTTCGTGACCACCGCCAACAGCTACAACATGCCCGGACCGCTGCTGGACCGGATGGAGATCATCCCGCTGGCCGGCTATACCGAGGACGAAAAGCGCGAGATCGCCAAGCAGCACCTGCTGCCCAAGCAGATCAAGGCCAACGGCCTGCGCAAGGGCGAATTCAGCGTCAGCGACGCGGCCCTGACCCATGTGATCCGCTATTACACCCGCGAGGCGGGGGTGCGGTCGCTGGAACGCGAGATTGCCAAGCTGGCGCGCAAATCCGTGACCGAGATCCTGAAGGGCAAGGTCAAGTCCGTCGAGGTGACGCCCGAGAAGGCCGAGGAATATCTGGGCGTGCGGCGGCATCGCTACGGCCTGGCCGAGAAAGAGGATCAGGTCGGCGTCGTCACCGGGCTGGCCTGGACATCGGTCGGCGGCGATCTGTTGCAGATCGAGGCGCTGCGCCTGCCCGGCAAGGGTCGGATGAAGACGACCGGCAAACTGGGCGACGTGATGAAGGAATCGATCGACGCGGCCTCCAGCTTCGTGCGCTCGATCTCGCCCGAAATCGGGGTGAGGCCGCCGGAATTCGACAAGCGCGACATCCATGTCCACGTTCCCGAAGGCGCCACGCCCAAGGACGGGCCCTCGGCCGGGGTGGCGATGGTGACCTCTGTCGTGTCGGTGATGACCGGCATTCCGGTCCGCAAGGACGTCGCGATGACCGGTGAGGTCACCTTGCGCGGCAACGTCCTGGCCATCGGCGGGTTGAAGGAAAAACTGCTGGCGGCGCTGCGCGGGGGTATCAAGACGGTGCTGATACCGGCCGACAACGAAAAGGATCTGGCCGAAATCCCCGACAACGTGAAGACCGGACTGACGATCATCCCGGTCGGCAATGTCCGCGAGGTCCTGAAACGCGCCCTGGTTCGGATGCCCGACCCGGTCGAGTGGGACGAGGCCGCCGAAGAGGCCGCCGAGGCGGCGCGAATCGCCTCGGGCCAGGGGGGCGAAAAGGGCGGGGCCACGGTCGCGCATTGATCGCCGCAACTTGCAGTTGGTGAACTTGGCAGCCGCCGGGTCAGGGTTTTCCTGGCCCGGCGCTTTCTTTTCACGGAACTTGGGCGATTCATAATTGACCAATGGTTAATTGATGCGCCACGCTAAACCGAATGTTCCGGTTTTGTGATTGAGGGGTTGGGAAATGGTGAAAAGCGACGGGGCGGCACCGAAAAATCCGCAGCCTGCACGGGTTGTCCAGAAAAAGGATTTCGTCGAGCGGGTTCTGGCAGCGACCGGCGCGAAGAGGTCCGAGGCGCGGCCGATCATCGACGCGACACTGGCACAGCTTGGCGAGGCCCTGTCGGCCGGACAGACGCTGGCGGTGCCGCCTCTGGGCCGGGGCCGGGTGAATCTGGAAAAGGATCTGCGCGGCGGCGACGTGATCACGCTGCGCCTGCGCCGCAAGCCCGCATCCTGACACGCGGCATTTCGCGCCGATCCGGTCTTGCATCGTCAGCACCCTGCGGCTAAAAGCCCGTCCACCGGGTGATTAGCTCAGCGGTAGAGCGCTTCGTTCACATCGAAGATGTCGGCGGTTCAAATCCGTCATCACCCACCATCAAACATTCCGACCCAAGACTCGGCTGGGGCCGCAAGGCGAAAGCGGCCCCGTTCATTCTGGCGGAGAAGATCAGCCTCCGGCACCGTTTTCCGTGTCATCCTGGCCGGTGTGATCTTTGCGGTCGTGACTGCGCATGACCGCCGCCATGTCGATTCCCGCGAAGATCAGCGTCAGCAGGACGACACCGCCAAGATCCAGCCGTGGCACATGCCAGACCAGAATGATCAGAAACGCCGCAAGAACGACGAAGGCCAGCAGGGCCAAGATCCTGTCCGTCATCCGAACCTCCTCGATTCGCTTTCTTCGGACGCGTCGAGGCGTGCAGTCAGCCATGCCGCGACGCGCAGAAGCCGCGCATCCTCGCCGCGCCGTCCGATCAGCTGGACACCCATCGGCAGGCCGTTTTCATCCGCCAGCAGGGGCAGGCTGATCGCCGGCACACCGCACAGGGTCCAGGGCCCGTTCATGGCGGCCGAGCCGGTGCTGCCCTCGCCGATGGCCGGGGCGGGTCCGGTCGCAGCCGGGCACAGGATCGCGTCGCAGCGGCTGAGCAGGTCGTCCAGCCCCGCATTCAGCACCTGACGCCAATCAAGCGCCGCAAGGTAATCACGCGCCAGGATCCCCTGTCCTTCGGTCAGGGCGGCGCGCATCTGCGGCGACAGCGCCGCGGCGCCGCGCCGTTCCAGCGGATAATAGCATCGCGCCATCTCGGCCAGATTGATGCGGCGGCGGATCGATTCGGCCTCGGCGAAGGCGGGGGGCAGATCGACGCCGTGGGCGCGGTCGCCCAACTCGGCGGTCAGTTCTGCCATGGCCTGCTGCATCGGCGATTCGGCCCCCGGCAGGCTGACCACCGCCAGCAGCGGCGGCAGCGGCGGCTGCTGCATGGCAGCGTCAGAAAGGCGCGGGACCGGCTGCATCGCGGTCGCCTGATCCTGCGGGTCGTGGCCTGCCATCGCCTCGACCAGCAGCGCGACATCCTCGAGCGAACGCGCGAAGCCGCCCACCGTATCCAGAAACGGCGATTGCGTCAGAACTCCGGTCCGGCCGATCAGGCCGAAGCTGGGCTTGAAGCCGACCGTGCCGCAATAGGAAGCCGGGCGAATTACCGAGCCGCCGGTCTGGGTCCCCACCGCCAAAGGCACCTGCCCCGAGGCGACCGCCACCGCCGATCCCGATGAGGAACCGCCGGGCGTCCGCTGCGGGTCGTGCGGATTGCGCGCCTGCGAGGGCGCCAGATACGCCAGTTCGGTCGTCGCCGTCTTGCCGATGACGACCGCGCCCGCCGCGCGCAGCCTTGCGACCAGATGGGCATCCTCGGGCGGGACGCGGCCCTTTTCGACCGGGGTTCCGCGTTCCGTCGGCATCCCTGCCGTGTCGATCACGTCCTTGATTCCCACCGGCACGCCATGCAGCGGACCGATCGCCGCGCCGGCCTTGCGTCGGGCGTCAAGCGCCCGTGCCTGTGCCACGGCGTCCTGGCCATCGACGAAGGCCCAGGCCCGCAATTGCGGCTCGGTCTCGGCGATGCGTTTCAGACAGGCGGCGGTGGCCGCCTCGGCCGACAGCGCGCCCGAGGCGATCAGGTCGCGAAGGGCGCGCGCGCCCAGGGAGGCCGGATCATGAGCCATAGATCATCCTGGGCAGCACGAAGACGATATCGGGCCAGATATACATGAGCGCCATGGCCATGAAGACCATCAGCAGGAACGGCATCACACCCGAGAAGATGTCGGTCAGCTTGACCTCGGGCGGGGCTATCCCCTTTAGGTAATAGGCCGACATCGCCATCGGCGGGGTCAGGAACGAGGTTTGCAGGTTCAGCGCCACGAGGATGCCGAAGAACAACGGATCGATGTCGAACAGCGGCAACAGCGGCAGGAAGATCGGCACGAAGATGATGATGATCTCGGACCATTCCAGCGGCCAGCCCAGCAGGAAGATGATCAGTTGCGCCAGCAGCAGGAATTGCAGCGGCGTCAGGTCCAGCCCGCCGACGAATTCCGCGATCACCTGTTCGCCCCCCAAATAGGAGAAGACCGACGAGAAGGTGTAGGATCCGACGAACAGCCAGCAGACCATCGCCGTGGTGCGCACGGTCAGATAGACGGATTCGCGCAACCGCTGGAACGTCATCGCGCGATAGATCACCGCCAGAACCATGCCGCCAAGCGCGCCGATCGCCGCCGCCTCGGTCGGTGTGGCCAGACCGAACAGGATCGAGCCCAGGACGGCCAGGATCAGGAAGGCCAGCGGAAAGAACGAGGTGATCAGCATCACGATCAGCCGGCCCGTGGGCACGGTGGGCACCTCGTCCTCGGTCGGGCGCGGCGCGACCGAAGGTTGCAGGATCGACCGGCCGACGACATAGGTCAGATAGAGGCCCACCAGCACCAGTCCGGGCAGCATCGCACCCGCATAAAGGCGCACGATCGACACGCCCGAGGCCGCGGCATAGACGATCAGCATGATCGAGGGCGGAATCAGGATGCCCAGCGTGCCGCCGGCGCAGATGATGCCGCTGGCAAAGCGCGGGTCATAGCGCGCCTTCAGCATTGCCGGCAGCGCCAGCAATCCCATCAGCGTGACCACGGCACCGACGATGCCGGTCGCGGTGGCGAACAGCGCGCAGGTGATCAGCGCGGCCACACCCATCGAACCGGGCATCCGGCGCGAGGCGATCGCCAGCGTCGAGAACAGCCGATCGACGATATTGGCCCGCTCGACCACATAGCCCATGAACAGGAACAGCGGCACCGCCGTCAGCACCTCGTTGGACATGACGGTATAGGTCTGGTTGATGAACAGATCGAAGATGCGGTTGTTGTAGAATCCTTCGAGCCAGGTCCATTTCTGCGTCAGCCAGGCCGCATCCTCGGGCAGCCGGTCCAGCGCACGCCACATGCGCGCGGCATCGAAATAGGCGTAATAGCCAAAGCCGATCCCCAGGGCCATCAGCGTGAAGGCGATGGGAAAGCCCAGAAAGACCAGGAAGATGAATATGCCCAGCATGAACAGGGCAATCTGCGGATCTGTCACGCGCGCGTCTCCGTGCTGGGATCAGTGGGATCAGGCAGGTCAGTCGACATGCACACCGGCCCGCGGCGCCTGATCGCGCAGCAGAAGTTCTTCGGTTTCCTCGACATCCTCGTCGGCCTTGATCCAGACGCCGTCGCGCATGGCGATGATGCTGCGCATCAGCTGCGCCAGGCCCTGGATGAACAGCAGGATCCCCGCCGCCACGATGACCGACTTGAATTGATAGATCGGGATGCCGGCGGGGCTGTTCACGCTGACCTCGCCGTATTGCCAGGACCTGCTGGCATATTTCCAGCCCGACAGGATCAGGGCGGTGACACCGGGAAAAAAGAACAGCAGGTACAGGACGAAATCCACCGCGCCCTGCACCCTGACAGGCCAGAGCCGATAGAGGAAATCGCCCCTGACATGGCCGCCGCGCGACAGGGTATAGGCTCCGCCCATCATGAACAGCGTTCCATACATGATGAAGGACACATCCAGCGACCAGCTTGTCGGGCTGTTCAGCACGTAGCGCACGAAGACCTCGTAGCTGACGCCGAAGGTCATCAGCAGAATGAGCCAGCCGAACGACTTGCCGAACCATCCCGACAGGTTGTCGGCGAAGCGGATGAAGGACAGCATGGGAAACCCTTTCGGTCAGGCCCGCCCCGCGCTGTGTGGCGGAACGGGCCCTGTCTGATTTAAAGCTTCAGCTCGCCGGGGAAGAAATGTTCGTAGGCCAGCGTGTAGTCGGGCTTGTCCATCAGTTCGTAGAACACCGTGCGCTTGACCCAGTCGCGCTGGCTGTCCAGCACCTTCTTGATGAAGGGATCCTGTTCAAGCGTGGTGATCATCTCGGACCAGGCGTCAAGCTGGGCCGACAGGATGTCCTGCGGGGTCTTGCGCACCGTCACGCCGCCGTCGCGCAGCTTCTGCAGGTCGGACGAATAATTGTCCAGCGCGAAGGCGGTGTTATAGGTCGAAACCGCCTCGACCCCATGTTCCAGGATTGCGCGCAGATCGGGGTCCAGCGTCTCCATCAGGTCGCGGTTGAAGAGAAACTCGAACGCCTCGGAGGCCTGGTGATAGCTGCCCAGATAATAGTTCTTGGCCACGTCCTGAGCGCCGAATCGCATGTCCGAGGACGGGTTGTTGAACTCGAACGCGTCGATGACGCCGCGTTCCATCGCAGGCACGATCTCGCCGCCAGGAAGCTGGGCCACCGACATGCCCATGGATTGCAGCAGATCCGCCGCAAGCCCGACGGTGCGGTACTTGATCCCCTTGATGTCGTCGACCCCGTTGATCGGGTTCTTGAACCAGCCGAAGGGCTGGGCGGGCATCGGAAAGCCGAACATGCCGATCACGTTCAGCCCCATCGAATCCTGCGTCAGTTCGCGATACAGATCCTGGCCGCCGCCCTGGTAGAACCACGACAGCATGTTGGTGGGATCGCCGCCGAAGACCGGGCCGGTGCCGAACAGCGACGCCGCCTTGTTCTTGCCATACCAATAGGCCGCGACCGAATGGGCGATGTCGATCACCCCGTCGCTGACCCCGTCCATGACCTGAAAGGCGCCCACGACCGCGCCTGCCGGCAGCAGGTCGATCTTCAGCCGCCCGCCCGACATCGCCTCGACCCGGTCCACGTATTGCTGCGCCATGGTCTGCCAGATGTCGGACGCGGGCCAGCTGGTCTGCATCTTCAGCACCATCGGCGATTGCGCCAGAACCGCCGGCGCGGCCAGCAGCGTGCTGGCGGCGGCACCGCCGGCGACAGCGCCGCCACGGCGCAGGAACGAGCGCCGCGACACCGGCCCCGCAGTTTCATTCGTCTTGGTCATCGTCTTACCTCCCTGTTCGATCCGGGCCTTCCTCGTGACCCTCTTGCGACCGTGATCGCAAGACTGCCCGCTAAAACACCGATCTGGCAAGCCTTTAGGTGGCCCTTGAAGCATTAAAGATTGATCGGGCCTTATCAGCGACAACCGGCGCGCGATCACGGAATCATTGACGCAACGGCAAGCGACCCTCATCCTGTCATGGTCACAAGATGACACAGGGAGGGATGGAATGAACACGCTCATGCTGGGGGCGGCCGCGGCCGCATTGATGGCGACGGCTGCCGTCGCACAGAATACGGATGTGCCCGACAATCTGGACAAGCTGTCGAACTTCAAATCCACAGGAACGACGGAGTTCACCTATATCGATCAGACCGGCGATTATGCCGACGGAATCAAGAAGACGCTGGAAAAGATCAAGCTGCCGCAGGGCTTCAAGATCGCGCTCTATGCGGTGGTTCCCGACGCCCGCAACATGGCCGTGGGTCCACAGGGCATCGTCACCTTTGTCGGCACCCGCAAGGACAAGGTCTGGTCCATCACCGACCGCAACAAGGACCGCGTCGCCGACGAGGTGAAGGATTTCGCGCCCTCGCTGGCCTTCACCATCCCCAACGGGCCGTGCTTTTCCAAGGACGGCTTTCTTTATATCGCCGAACAGAACCGCGTGCTGCTGTTCCCCGCGGCCGAGTTCTTCTATGAAAGCCCGGATGTGGCGGCATTCAGCGTCCTGAAACAGGGCGATCTGATTCCCCCGGACGAGGAAAGCTTCAACCACACCGCGCGGGTCTGCGACATCGGACCCGACGGCAAGCTCTACATCGCGCTTGGTCAGCCCTTCAATGTCCCCCCACCGGAAAAGATGGAGAAGTATGACAAATACGGGTTGGGCGGCATCATCCGCATCAATACCGACGGAACCGGACGCGAGGTCTTCGCCCGCGGCATCCGCAACTCGGTCGGGATGGATTTCGATCCCGATACGGGCGATCTGTGGTTCACCGACAACCAGGTGGACGGAATGGGCGACGACATTCCACCCGGAGAGATCAACCATGTCACCGAAGCCGGCCAGAATTTCGGCTTTCCGTGGTATGGCGGCGGCGATGTGCGCACCGTCGAATACAAGGATCAGGATCCGCCGGCCGATGTCGTGATGCCCGCCGTCGAGATGACCGCCCATGCAGCCGATCTGGGCATGACCTTCTACACCGGCAGCATGTTCCCGGAAAAATATCGCGGCGCGATCTTCTCGGCCCAGCACGGATCATGGAACCGCACCACTCCGGTCGGCGCGCGGGTCATGGTCACCTATGTCGCCGAGGACGGCAGCGCCACGACCGAACCCTTTGCCGAGGGCTGGATCGACGAGAATGACGAATATCTGGGCCGGCCCGTCGATGTGGCGCAACTGCGCGACGGATCGCTCCTGGTTTCGGACGATCTCGCCGGCGCGGTCTACCGAATCAGCTACGGCGAATGAGGGTCGCGATCCTTTCGATGGCACTGGGCGGGCTGTGGCTCGCCGGTGCCGCCCTGTCGCAAGAGGTCGCGGGCGATCCCGCCTCGGGCCGCAAGCTGGCCGGGCAATGCCGCACCTGTCACGGAATCGAGGGCGCGGCGAAAATGCCCGCCGCGCCCAGCATCGGCGGCGAACCCGCCAGCTTTCTCGCCAGCCAGTTGACTGCTTTTCGCAGCGGCACCCGGCAGAACGAGATGATGTCGGTCGTCGCCGCCGCCCTGTCGGACCAGCAGATCGCCGATCTGGCGGCCTGGTATTCCTCGCAGACGGCGGTGGCGACGCTGACCGCCGATCCCTCGGGCGCACCCGAATCCTGTGTCTCTTGTCACGGGGTGGACGGAATGGGGATGGATGATGACACACCCGATCTGGCGGGCGAAAACAGCATCTATCTGCTGAGCCAGTTGAAGGCGTTCCGTCAGGGCAGCCGCCCCAGCGAGATCATGCAGCCCATCGCCGAAAGTCTCGACGACGATCAGATGCGGGCAGCGGCGGAATGGTATGCCTCGGTCAAGCTGGAGATCGCCAAGCCGGAATGACCGGTCCTGCCGCGCCGGTTGCCTGATGCAGCCGGCGCCCGTTTTCACGGCTCCGCGCAGGCGCGGAAGGCCGCGAAATTCGCGCCGGGCCTTGACCTTTGCCTGACGGCGGCGTTCGATGCCGGCATCGCAAACGGCATCCTTCATTCGAAACAGGCCCCGACCGCAGGGAACGCGGTCCGGTCTTGCGCGTTTCGGGCAAGGTCCATTCCCGGCCGCCAGAACGGAGGCATTCCTCACGATACGCGCAGCAGGCAGGCCGAACTGTCCAGCACCTCGCCACGGGGCCTGATCGCCCCTGGGCGAGATGCCGGTTTCACCCCCACCGCCACATCAAGGGAGGACGCATGTCACTCTCCATCTCTTTCACCGTCAATGGCACGCGGCGCGATTTGACGATCGACGATCCCCGCGTCACGCTGCTGGATCTTCTGCGCGAAAGGCTGGGCCTGCCCGGCACCAAGAAGGGTTGCGATCGCGGCCAGTGCGGCGCCTGCACGGTTCTTGTGAACGGCCGGCGGATCAATTCCTGCCTGACGCTGGCGGCAACGCTGGACGGCGCCCGGATCACCACGATCGAGGGGCTGGCCCAGGGCGATGCGCTGCATCCGGTGCAGACCGCCTTCATCGAAAATGACGGGTTCCAATGCGGCTATTGCACCCCCGGCCAGATCATGAGCGCGGTCGGCCTGATTGCCGAGGCGAGCGCGGGCGAGGACCTCGAACGCATCCGCGAGGGAATGAGCGGCAATCTGTGCCGCTGCGCCGCCTATCACGGCATCACCCGCGCCGTGCAGCAGGCAACCCGCCGCATGGCCGAAGCCGAACAGGAGGGCACGGCATGAAGATGTTCGATTTCATCCGGCCCGCCAGCATCGACGAGGCCATCGCCGCCTGGCGTCCGGGCGCGGCCTGGCTGGGCGGGGGCACCAATCTGGTCGATCTGATGAAGACCGGGGCGGCGCAGCCGGATCGGCTGATCGATCTTGGCCGGCTGCCCGGCCTCGACCGGATCGAGACCGGGGCGGAGGGCGCCACCCGGATCGGCGCGCGGGTCGGCAATGCCGATCTGGCCCGCGACGCCGATTTCGCCCGCCGCTTTCCGATGGTGGCCGAGGCGCTGCTGTCGGGGGCCTCGGGCCAGTTGCGCAATGCCGCGACCGTGGCCGGCAACCTGATGCAGCGCACGCGCTGCCCCTATTTCCAGAACCCCGAGACCGCCTGCAACAAGCGTCGGCCCGGCACCGGTTGCGATGCGCGCGGCGGCGTCGGCGACAATTACGCGGTGCTGGGCTGGAGCGATGATTGCATCGCCACCCATCCGTCGGATTTCTGCGTTCCGCTGGCGGCGCTGGACGCGGTGGTCGAGGTAATCGGCCCGAACGGCGCGCGCGAAATCGCTTTCGCCGATTTTCACCATCTGCCCGGCACGACGCCTGATCGCGAAACGGCGCTGGAACCGGGCGAACTGATCCTGGCCCTGCGCCTGCCCGCCGCCGCGGCGGAATTCGCAGGTCACGCGCGCTATCTGAAACTGCGAGACCGGACCTCTTTCGCCTTCGCCACGGTCTCGGCTGCCGCGGCGCTGAAAATCGAGGGCGGGATCATCACGGGCGCGCGCCTGGCCCTGGGCGCGGTCGCCGCGAAACCCTGGAGGGCCGCCGAGGCCGAGGCACTGCTGACCGGTCACGCGCCCGACGCGGCCCTGTTCGACCGCGCCGCCGAGGCGGCCCTGTCGGATGCCGTGCCGGCGCATGACAATGCCTGGAAGATCCCGATCGCCCGGCGCGTCGCCGCCCGCGCGCTGGCGCTTGCCGCACGGGGCACGCCGGCGCGGATGCCGGCGCTCCCCGCCTCTGTCTTCGCCGCCGAGGAGCCTGCCCATGTCTGATACCATGTCCCGCCCGATGCGCTTCGGATCGAATTCCGGCCAGCCGCTGACGCGGCGCGACGGTCTTGCCAAGGTAACCGGCACCGCGACCTTCGCCGCCGACAACCACCCCCGGAACCTGCTTTACGCGGTCTGTCTGCCGGCCACGATCGCCCGCGGCCGGGTCGCGCATCTGGATGTCGCGGCGGCCGAGGCGCATCCCGGCGTGAGCCATGTGATGACGCCGCAGAACCGCCCGCCGCTTCAGGGCGATCCGTCCGAAAAGCCGACGATGTTCTCGTTCCGCATCGAGGTGCTTCAGGACGACACGGTCCGCTATGCCGGTCAGCCGATCGCCATGGTTCTGGGCGAGACCATCGAAGCCGCGACCGAGGGCGCGCGCCTTCTGAACCCGCGCTACGAGACGATGACGCCCCGCATCGCCCTGGACCAGAACGAGCCGGAGGCGCTGGAGCCCGGCGCCCTTGGCAGACCCGCCGATGTCGAGCATGGCGACATGCAGACCGCCAGGAATTCCGCCGCGCAAGGCATCGACGTGACCTACGAGACCGCGCCGCAATATCACAACGCGATGGAAACGCACGCGGTCGTGGCGCAATGGGACGGCGACCGGCTGATTCTGGACATGCCCAGTCAGGCGCTTGTGCTGTCCTGTGCGGGATACGCACATTTCTTCGGCATTCCGGCCGGCAACGTCACCCTGCGCAGCCCCTTTCTGGGCGGCGGATTCGGGTCCAAGGCGATCCCGACGGGGCCGCAGGTTCTGGCGATCCTGGCCGCAAGGATGACCGGCCGCCCGGTCAAGCTGATGCTGACGCGCCAGCAGATGTTCGGCCCCGTCGGCCATCGCGGCGCCACACGGCAGCGGCTGCGGCTGGGCACCGATGACGCGGCGGCGCTGAGCTTCATCGATCACGAGGGGGTGTCGGAAACCTCCAGTTTCGACGACTTTCTGGAACCGGCCGCGAATGCCTCGCAGGGGCTCTACGCGGCGCAGGCGCTGCGTTCGACCCATCGCGGCGTACGGCTGGATGTCGGCACGCCCAGCCCGATGCGGGCCCCCGGCGAGGCGTCCGGTTCGGCCGCGCTGGAATGCGCGATGGACGAAATGGCCGAGGCGACGGGCCTCGATCCGCTGGAGTTCCGGCTGCGCAATTACGCCGAGACCGAGCCCGGAACGGGCAAACCCTATTCGTCCAAGGCGCTGCGTGAATGCTATGCCGAGGGGGCGCGTCGTTTCGGCTGGTCCCGGCGACCGCTTGCACCGCGCCAGATGCAGGACGCGGACGGGATGCTGGTCGGCTGGGGCATGGGCACGGCGCTGTTTCCCTGCCCCATGTTTGCCGCCGATGCCCGTGCCACCCTGCGCGCCGACGGCACCGCCCTGTTCGAGACATCGGCCGCCGACATGGGACAGGGCGCATGGACGGCGCTGGCCCAGATCGCCGCCGACAGTCTTGGCCTGCCGATCGAGAAGATCGAGTTCCGGTCCGGCAATTCGACCCTGCCCGATGGCGGTATCGCGGGCGGTTCGGGGCATACGGCGACAGCGGGCAGCGCCCTGGATGCATCGGGGCGCGACGTGATCCGCCAGCTTGGCAGCATGGCGGCGGCCGATCCCGCCTCGCCGCTGCACGGGGCGGACAACGCGACCTTCCAGGCCCGCGACGGCCGGATCGAGGTCGAGGGCGACCCCGCGCGCGGCGAGGATCTGGCCGCCATCCTGCACCGAGCGGGACTTGAGCAACTGGAAGGCCAGGGCAGCGCCTTTCGCAAGCCGGAAGATGCCGAAAACCGTGCCATGAACGCACATGGCGCCGTCTTCGCCGAGGTGAAGATCGATCCCGACCTGTGCCAGATGCGCGTGACCCGTCTGGTCGGCGCCTTCGCGGCGGGACGGATCATCAATCCGCGTCTCGCCGAAAGCCAGCTGATGGGCGGCATGATCTGGGGCGTCTCGTTCGCGCTGCACGAAAAGGCGCAGCACGATCCCCGCACCGGACGGATCATGAACGCCGATTTCGCCGGCTATCACATACCGGTGAACGCCGATATCCGCGATCTGGAGGTGATCACCATCCACGAGGATGATCCCTATGTGAACGCGCTTGGCATCAAGGGCGTGGGCGAGATCGGCATCACCGGAACCGTCGGCGCCATCGCCAATGCCATCCGGCATGCGACAGGACGGCGGATCAGGCATTTCCCGATCCGGATCGAGGATCTTCTCTGAACCATGCCCGGGCCCTGTCGGGCGCCCCGCCGCCGTCCCTCATCGCCCGTTCGATCCCGCTGCGCGCGCCCCTTCTGGTCAATACGCGGATCGGTCCGGCGGCCCGGGCCAACGAATCGCTATTCGGCCAGCGACCTCATCTCGGCGGCAAGATCGGCCTTGCCCTCGAACCCGATACCCGGAAGGTCCGGCATGGTGATGTGGCCATCCTCGACGGCGACGCCGTCGGGAAAGCCGCCATAGGGCTGAAACAGGTCGGGATAGCTTTCATTGCCGCCCAGACCAAGGCCCGCCGCGATGTTCAGCGACATCTGATGGCCGCCATGCGGAATGCAGCGTCTGGGCGACCAGCCGAACTGGCGCAGCACATCAAGCGTCCGCAGATATTCGACAAGCCCGTAGGACAGAGCGCAGTCGAATTGCAAAAAGTCGCGGTCCGGGCGCATCCCGCCATAGCGCAAGAGGTTGCGGGCATCCTGATGCGAGAACAGGTTCTCGCCCGTGGCCATCGGCGGATCGTAGAATTCCGACATCGCGGCCTGAAGCGCGAAATCCAGCGGATCGCCGATTTCCTCGTACCAGAACAGCGGGTAATCACGCAGCATCTTCGCATAGGCAATGCCGGTTTCCAGATCGAAACGGCCATTGGCATCGACCGCCAGTTGCGCCTGCGAGCCGATCTCGTCCAGGACGGCCTCGATCCGGGCACGGTCCTCGTCGATCGGGGCACCGCCGATCTTCATCTTCACGACGGTATAGCCCCGATCCAGGTAGCTGCGCATCTCGGCCCGCAAGGCGCCGTTGTCCTTGCCGGGATAATAGTAGCCACCGGCGGCATAGACGAAGACCCGCGGATCGGCCTTGCGGTCATGCATCCGGGCCAGCAGGCGGAACAGCGGCTTGCCGGCGATCTTGGCCACCGCGTCCCAGACCGCCATGTCGATCGTGCCCACCGCGACCGATCTTTCGCCATGCCCGCCCGGCTTTTCATTGCCCATCATCGCCGCCCAGATCCGATGCGGATCCAGGTTGTCGCCGGCCTCGTTCATCAGGCTTTCGGGCGCGGCCTCCAGGATCCGGTCGCGGAAACGTTCCCGGATAAGCCCGCCCTGACCGTATCGGCCGTTCGAATTGAACCCGTATCCCACGACCCGGCGGCCGTCGCGGACCACATCTGTCACGACGGCGACCAGACTGATCGTCATCTTGCTGAAATCGATATAGGCGTTGCGGATCGGCGATGCGATCGGCCTGGTCGTTTCGCGAATGTCGATGATGCGCATGGCTGAACCTCCCTGCTTCTGCCGGCATTGCACCGCCTTACGATGTCGCGGCGATCCTGGCCACGGCCAATCGCGGCCCCGGGTCCCGGTCCGCGGGATTTCGAACCGCCAAGCGCGGCATCGCCCCGGCGCCTATGGAAGCTGGAGGCGGGACGATTGCTCGCGGATGCGGTCGCGCAGGATGTCGATGAACATGCGCACCTTTGCCGAAAGGTTCAGCCGTTCGGGATAGACGGCGAAGATATCCGCCCGCATCGCGTGGCGCGGCAACACCACCTCCAGCCGCCCTGCCCTGACATGGCGCGCGATGTCCCATTCGGAGCGCAGCATGATGCCATGCCCGCCCAGAACCCAGGAGACGGCGATTTCTCCGTCATTGGTCGAAAGCCCGCTTCTTATGCGCACGCTGTCATCGTCGCCGAAGCGCCACACGTCATAGGCCGCGTGTTCCTGCCGCAGAGCGATGCAGGCGTGATCTTCCAGATCGGACAGCCGTTTCGGCCTGCCATGCGCACGCAGGTATTCCGGCGAGGCGATCAGGACACGGCGGTTGCGCAGCAGCAGCGCCATCACATTGCGCGTCGCGGTTGGCTCGCCGAACTTGATCTGCAGGTCGAATCCGTCCTCGACAAGATTTGCAGGCGCATCGGTCAGCACCAGTTGCGCCTGGACATCGGGAAAGCGCGCCGCAAAGACCGCAAGCGCGGGCGCGACATGTTCGCGGCCGAACTGGAAGGTGGCGTTGACCCGCAGCGGCCCCTGCGGCGCGGCCCGCGTGGCCGATATCGCGTCTTCGGCCAAGGCGATCCGGCCCAGGATGTCCCGCGAGGCGCGCAGATAGGCTTCGCCCTCCGAGGTCAGGCCAAGACGCCGCGTGGTGCGATTGACCAGCCGCACGCCCAGCCGGTTCTCCAGACGGGCCAGCCTGCGGCTGACCGCGGATGCCGTCAGCCCCAGATCCAGCGCCGCCTCGGACAAGGTGCTGCGCTGCGCCACGACGGCGAAGAAATGCATGTCCGTCACGGCCGGCATGGTCATCCCATCTGTTCCCTCAAATCAATAATGATGTGAATAACCGGAATTTCCCAGCCCCCGTTTCATCGACTACAGTTTCCGTAGGGTCTGAGAGGACAGGCCCGACGAATCCGGGACCCGATCGGGGAAAGTCCCACGAACCACGGCGGGATTCCGGCCGCCCGAAGGCGTTGGATCGTCTTCGGGTCAATCTGTCAGGGAGGAAACCATGAAGATCAGAACGCTATTCGCCGCGACCGCCACCTTGGCCGCACTGGCGGCATGGCCTGTCGCGTCGCAATCGACGGCCGATTTTCCGACCAAGGCGATGACCTATATCATCCCCTTCGATGCCGGCGGAGAATCCGATATCTCGGCGCGCTTCCAGCAATCGGTGTGGAAGAAATATACCGGTCAGGACGTGATCATCCAGTATCAGCCCGGTGCCGGCGGCGCGCAGGCCTGGTCGCAGCTCAACGACATCGCCGGCGACGGCTATACGATCATGGGCATCAACCTGCCCCACACGATCCTGCAACCCATGGAAGGCAATGTCGGATATACCACCGACGACCTGACGCCGGTGAATTATTTCCACTATACGCCGAACGCCATCCTGGTGCCGGCAGACAGCGAATTCAAGACGCTTCAGGATCTGATCGACTATGCCAAGAGCAATCCGGGGATGGTGACATTCGCGGGCTCGGGCTCGAAATCGGCCAACAATCTGGCGCAGGCGCAATTCGACGCGGCGGCGGGCACGACGACGACCTATGTGCCGTTCTCGGGCACCGGTCCGTCGATCACGGCGGTTCTGGGCAAGCAGACGACGGCGGGCTTCAATTATGCCACTTCTGCGATCGCGCAGGGCGACGCGCTGCGGATCCTGGCGGTCGCGGCGGAAGAACGGATGCCCGCCTTCCCCGATGTTCCGACCTTCAAGGAACTGGGGCTCGACCTTGTCGGAGGCGCCTATCGCGGTGTCGCGGTTCCGGCCTCGACGCCCGAGGATCTCCGTCAGCGCATCTCCGACATCGTGTCCGAGATCAATGCCGATCCGGACTTCGTCAAGAAGATGGAGGATGGCGGTTTCGTGCTGACCGACTTCACCTATGACAAGATGCCCGAATTCATTGCCCGGATGAAAGAGGAATACGCAACCAGCGCCAAGGCTCTGGGCATCGGCCAGTAAGAGGCCCGGTGAATGGAACTGCTTGGCTATTTTCTGGACGCGCTGACGCCGCTGAACCTGGCACTGGCGCTGGTGGGCGTCGTGCTGGGAACCGTCATCGGTGCGCTGCCGGGCCTGTCGGCCACGATGGCGGTCGCGGTCCTGGTTCCGTTCACCTTCTCGATGGATCCCGCGTCCGGTCTGATCGCGCTTGGCGCGATCTATACCGGCGCCATCTATGGCGGGGCCTTCGCCGCGATCCTGGTCAATACGCCCGGCACGCCCTCGTCGATCGCGACCACCTTTGACGGCTATCCGATGGCGCGGCGCGGCGATGGCGGGCTGGCGGTGACGCTGGCGACGCTGGCCTCGGTCTGCGGCGGGATCGTCGGGGCGCTGGCGCTGCTGTTTCTGGCGCCGCCGCTGGCGCGCGTCGCGCTGGCCTTCGGGCCGCCGGAATATTTCTGGCTGGCGATCTTCGGTCTGACACTGATCGCGGCGCTGTCGGTCGGCAACACGCTGAAGGGTCTGATCGGCGCCTGTCTGGGTCTGCTTCTGTCGATGGTCGGCGTCGCCGTGGTCGGCGGGGATGTGCGGCTGACCGGCGGGCTGCCGGCCTTTCTGGGCGGAATCGATGTCGTCTCGGCCCTGATCGGGTTGTATTGCGTTCCGGTGATCCTGGATCTGGTCGCCACCCGCGCCGCGCATCTGAAGGTGGAACTGGATGATCGCGGCTACCGGCTGCGCGAGGCTTTCGGCATCGCCTGGGCGTCGAAATTCAACGTGGCGCGGTCTTCGGTGATCGGCACGGTCGTGGGCATTCTTCCGGGCGCGGGCGGATCCATTGCGGGGCTGGTCAGCTATACCGAGGCCCGGCGCGCCTCGACCCGATCGGCCAATTTCGGCAAGGGCGAACCCGATGGCGTGATCGCGACCGAGGCGGCCAACAACGCCACCGTCGGAGGCGGTTTCATCCCGACCCTGGTGCTGGGAATTCCGGGCACCCCGCCCGATGCGATCATCCTTGGCGCGCTGCTGGTCCAGGGGATCAAGATCGGCCCGCAGCTTTTCACCAGCGAAGCCAATATCGTCTATACCTTCATCTACGGCCTGCTGATCGCGACGATCCTGATGCTGCCGGCGGGCCTGCTGATCGGTCGCTATGCCTATCGTTCGATCATCGCCTTTCCGAAGTCGCTGCTGGTGCCGACCATCGCCTTCCTGACGGTCGTCGGCTCGTTCGCGATCAACTCGAACGTTCTCGATGTCCAGATGATGTTCGTGCTGGGAATCGTCGGCTGGGTGCTGAACCGCTACGGTTTCCAGCCCTCGCCCATCGTGCTGGGTCTGGTTCTGGGCCAGATCGCGGAACAGGGCTTCGTGCAGACCTACCTGATCGGCAACGCCACCGGAAATCTGTTGGGCATGTATTTCGGCCGTCCCATCAGCATCGGCATCATCCTCGCCGCGCTGCTGTCGCTGGGCTATCCGTTCTATGCCGAATGGCGGATGAAGAAAAAGCCCCGCCAGCCGCTGACCGAGATCGCGATGCAGGCCGAAAGCCATCCGGTTCGCACGGACAGGGCGCCGCAGGATGGCCCGCGCACGACCGACCGGGGCGCGTTGATCGCGGGCGCGGCCTTCGTGGCCCTGGGCGCGGTGGCGCTGGCCAACACGACCGGGCTCAGCCCGATGGGGTCGGTCTTTCCGCGCGCCATCTCGATCCTGCTGATTCTTCTGTCGGCGGGGTTGATGGTCCTGTCCGTGACCGGCCGGGGCGTGCGCGCCTCGCCGCCCGAGGCGGCCGAGACATCGCGGCGAAGATTGTTGCTGGGCGCGGTCTTCGGGCTTTGGGTCTTCGTCATGCCGTATCTGGGTTTCGCCGTCACCGGGCTGGCCGCCTTTCTGGGAATGATGGTGATTGCCGAACATGACAGCACAAGCCGCCTGGTGTGGCTGCGCCGCGTGCTGATCGCCCTTGGCGTGGTCGGCCTGTTCTGGCTGCTGATGGCGCGGGTGCTGCTGCTTCGGATGCCGGCGGGACTGTATTTCTGATTCGTCCGAAACACGAACCATGAGGCTTAGATGAACACGAATCATGCGCGAATAGCGGTGATCCCCGGAGATGGCATCGGCAAGGAGGTCATGCCCGAAGGTGTCCGTGTGCTGCAGGCCGCGGCGGCCCGCTATGGTCTCAGCTTCCAGTTCGAGGATTTCGACTTCTCGTCCTGCGACTACTACGACAAGCACGGCCAGATGATGCCCGATGACTGGAAGGACCGGATCGGCGGACATGACGCGCTGTTCTTCGGCGCGGTGGGGATGCCGGATCGGGTGCCCGACCACGTTTCGCTGTGGGGGTCGCTGATCCAGTTCCGACGCGAATTCGACCAGTATGTCAGCCTTCGCCCGGCACGTCTGATGCCCGGCGTCACCTCGCCGCTGGCGGGACGGAAGGCGGGCGAAATCGACATGATGATCGTGCGCGAGAACACCGAGGGCGAATATTCGGCCGTCGGCGGCAGGATGTTTCCGGGCACCGACCGGGAAATCGTGATGCAGGAGACGGTGATGACGCGCACCGGCGTGGATCGCATCCTGCGCTTTGCCTTCGATCTGGCCGAAAGGCGCGGCGGGCGGCTGACCTCGGCCACCAAATCGAACGGCATCGCGATCACCATGCCCTATTGGGACGAACGGGTGGCCGAAATGGCAAAGTCCTATCCCGCAGTCAGCGTGGACAAGTATCACATCGATATCCTGACCGCGATGTTCGTGCTGCATCCCGACCGTTTCGACGTCGTGGTGGCGTCGAACCTGTTCGGCGACATCCTGTCCGATCTGGGTCCGGCCTGCACCGGCACCATCGGCATCGCGCCCTCGGCCAACATCAACCCCGAACGCAGGTTCCCGTCGCTGTTCGAACCGGTCCACGGATCGGCGCCCGATATCGCCGGACAGGGTATCGCCAATCCGGTCGGTCAGATCTGGGCCGGCGCGATGATGCTGGACCACCTGGGCCAGGCCGAAGCCGCCGCGCAGATCGTCGCCGCGATCGAGCGTGTGCTGGCCGAACCGGCGCTGCGCACGCGCGACCTGGGCGGGACCGCCGATACCAAGACCTGCGGCGCGGCGATCGCCGACGCACTGGCCTGACGGGATGACGGAGCGGAAGATGAAGACCTACAGGATCGCATCCATTCCCGCCGACGGGATCGGCCCCGAAGTGATCGCCGCCGGCCTTCAGGCGCTGGAGACGCTGGCCCGGCGCGACGGCGGGTTCGATCTGGACGTGACCGAATTCGACTGGAGTTCGGCGCGCTACAAGGAAACCGGCGCGCTGATGCCCGAGGATGGCCCCGAACAGCTGAAGGCTTTCGATGCGATCTTCTTCGGTGCGGTCGGTGCGCCCGACGTGCCCGATCATATCACGCTGTGGGGGTTGCGCCTGCCGATCTGTCAGGGCTTTGACCAATATGCCAATGTCCGGCCGACCAGGATCCTGCCGGGCATCCAGACGCCCCTGGCCGGCGTGACGGCGGACGATCTGGACTGGGTGATCGTGCGCGAGAATTCCGAGGGCGAATATTCCGGCCATGGCGGCCGTGCCCACAGGGGAATGCCCGAGGAGGTTGGCACCGAGGTTGCGATCTTTACACGCGCGGCGGTCACCCGGATCATGCGCTATGCCTTTGCGCTGGCCCGCTCGCGGCCGCGCAAGCTGCTGACGGTGGTGACGAAATCGAACGCGCAGCGTTTCGGCATGGTGATGTGGGACGAGATCGCGGCCGAGATCGCCGTCGAATTTCCCGATGTAGGCTGGGACCGGATGCTGGTCGATGCGATGACCGTGCGCATGGT
Source organism: Paracoccus sp. UBA889 (assembly GCA_002294185.1). GTDB lineage: Bacteria > Pseudomonadota > Alphaproteobacteria > Rhodobacterales > Rhodobacteraceae > Paracoccus. The sequence goes on along the minus strand of DBFD01000074.1, from coordinate 3,507 downwards.
CAGGAACCCGCGCAGCCTGGACACGATCGTGGCGACCAATCTTCACGCCGACATCCTGTCCGATCTGGCCGGGGCGCTTGCCGGCAGTCTGGGCGTGGCACCGACTGCCAATATCAACCCCGAGCGGCGCTTTCCCTCGATGTTCGAACCCATCCACGGCTCGGCCTTCGACATCGCCGGCAAGGGCATCGCCAATCCGGTCGCGACCTTCTGGACGGCCGCGCAGATGCTGGAACATCTGGGCGAGGCCGGGGCCGCCGCGCGGCTGATGCGCGCGGTGGAAAAGGTTTGCGCTGACGGGGTGATGACCCCCGATGTCGGCGGCAGCGCAACGACGCAGCAGGTGACCGACGCCCTCTGCGACGCCATCCGCGGCGACAACATCTAGCCGGAAACGGCGGCGACGGCCTGCCGCCGTGACCGCACGGCTAAAGATCCTTGACCAGCCGCAAGGCGTCGTAGATCGCGGCGTGAGTGTTGCGCGAGGCCACCGCATCGCCGATGCGGAACAGCCGGAACCGGCCTGCGGGGTTCGGGGCCAGGTCTTGCGGCGCGCCGGTGCTCAGCGCCTCGTAATCCACCTCTCCGAGATTGCAGGACAGCGGCTTCAGCGCGAAATAGAGATCGTCCAGCGGGCGGGTTCCGTGATTGACGACGACCTGATCGACCATCCGGTCGCGCGTCATGTCGCCGTAATCGCTGCCCAGGATGGCGCGCAGCATGTTCCCCACGCGCACAACCGAGGTCAGCCGCCAGGTGACCGTAAAGGTCGCATCGCGCCGCTGGAGGCTGCGCATATAGGGAACCAGGTTCATCGCCATCACCTCGGGTGCGAAGCTGCGGTCGGGGGTGACGATCTCGACAGATGCACCGGTCGCCGCGATCAGATCGGCCGCCTGCAAGCCGGGATGATCGCCCGCATCGTCATAGACCAGCACATTGCTTCCGGGTTTCACATCGCCCGACAGGATGTCCCAGGCAGAACAGACCAGATCATTGCCGGCGGACAGAACCTCGCTATGGGGCAGGCCGCCGGTGGCGATGATCACGGCCTCCGGGTCGGTTGCCATGACCGCCTGGTCATCGGCCAGGGTGTTGAAGTGGAACCGCACGCCGGCCTTCTCGCATTGCGCCATCCGCCAGTCGATGATCGAGATCATCTCGCGCCGCCGCTCTTGCCGGGCGGTCAGCCGGATCTGCCCGCCCGGCCGGTCGGCCGCCTCGAAGACCGCGACCGCGTGGCCGCGCGCGGCGGCGACGCGGGCAGCCTCCATGCCGGCGGGTCCGGCGCCGACGATGGTGATCCGGCGCTTGTCTTTCGCCCGGGGGACCACATGCGGCATGGTCAGTTCACGGCCGGTGGCCGGGTTGTGAATGCAGAAGGCCATGCCGCCCTGATAGATCCGGTCAAGACAGTAATTGGCGCCGACACACGGACGGATGTCGTCCTCGCGCCCCTCGATCACCTTGCGGACCAGATGCGGGTCGGCCATGTGCGCCCGGGTCATGCCGACCATGTCCAGCTTGCCCGACGCGATCGCATGGCGCGCCGTCGCCACATCGGGGATCCTGGCGGCGTGGAAGGTGGGAAACTGCGTCGCGGCCCGAATCTCGCCGGCGAAATCCAGATGCGGCGCGCTGCGCATCCCCTGGATCGGGATCACGTCGGTCAGGCCGGGATCGGTGTCGATATGGCCGCGGATGACGTTCAGGAAATCGACCAGACCGCTGTCCTTCAGCTTGCGCGAAACCTCCAGCCCCTCGGCCTTGCCCATGCCGCCCGGCAAATCCTGGTCGCCGGTATAGCGCAGCCCGACGATGAAATCCGTCCCGCAGCGATCGCGGACCGCCCGGATCACATCGAAGGCAAAGCGCAGCCGGTTGTCCAGATTGCCGCCAAAAGGCGCTTCCAGATCGTTGGTCAGCGGCGACCAGAATTGTTCCAGCAGGTGGCCATAGGCCTCCAGTTCGACGCCATCGACGCCCGCCGCCTTCATGCGTTCGGCCGCATCCGCAAAATCGCCGATCACACGGGCCATGTCCCAGTCTTCCAACCGCTTCGGAAAGGCGCGATGGGCGGCTTCACGTTCATGGCTGGGTGCCAGGACGGGCAACCAGTCGCCCGTGTCCCAGCGGGTGCGACGGCCCAGATGGGTCAGCTGGATCATCACCGCCGCACCGTGATCGTGACATTCATCGACCAACTGCTTCATCCAGCCGACGACCTCGTCCTTCCAGACGAGGATATTGTTGAAGGCCGGCGGGCTGTCGCGCGAGACCGAGGCAGAACCCGCCGTCATCGTCAGCGCCACCCCCGCCTTCGCGCGCTCGACATGATAGGCGCGGTAGCGGGCCTTGGGCATTCCGTCCTCGGGATAGGCCGGTTCGTGGCTGGTGATCATGATCCGGTTGCGAAGCGTCAGGTGCTTCAGCTGATAGGGCCGCAAGAGGGGATCGTTCGACATCGTCCTGCCTTCCTCCGGATGGAAAATCCGGGTGCAAGTTCGCAAAATTGTTCATGAGTGTCAATTTTGAATTCACTTATGGACATTGCGACAACATGAAAGAACAATTTCTTGATGCCCGCCGCGATAACGCTTACAGCTTGATGCCATGAAACAGGCTGCCCCCCCCGACAAAGGATGGCGCGGCTCTCGCCAGGGCTGGCTGGATGCGGCCTATGAGGCGCTGATCGAGGGCGGCATCGATGCCGTCAAGATCCAGCCCCTCGCCAGACGGCTGGGCCTGTCGCGAACCAGCTTTTACTGGTTCTTCGGTGACCGCGAGGCATTGATGTCCGCGCTGATCGCCGAGTGGGAGGCGCGGACCACCGCGCCGCTGGTCGGGGCCAGCACCGAATATGCCGAAACGCAATCCGAGGCGATGCTGAACGTGCTGGCCTGCTTCCTGACCGGCATGTTCGACGCACCACTGGAATTCGCCGTCAGAAGCTGGGCGTTGCAGGAGGCGGATATCGGCGCGCGCACGCAGGCGGCCGATACGGACCGCCTTGCCGCGCTGCGCGACCTGCTGATCCGGTGGGGTCATGCCGAACAGGGTGCCGATGTCCGGGCGCGAACGATCTATCTGACACAGATCGGCTATATCTCGATGCAGGCGCGCGAGGACCTGGATACGCGGCTGGCGCGCATTCCGACCTATGTCCGGATCTTTACCGGCCAGACGCCGACACCGCGCGAGATCGCGCGCTTCAACGCCCGCGTGCTGGCATCGGCCGATGGCAATCCGGCACCAGGCTAGGCCATCCGGAATCGGTCTTTTTCGCCATTTTCGGAAGACGGCACCTTGGTCGTTCATTCCGGCGCCATGGTCGCACCAACCGATCCCGGGATCGGTCAACAAGCGGCGCTGCCCGTTTTCGGGATCGCGTTCTTGCCGGCAAGCCCGGAATCGCGGGAACTCTCCGGCAAGCAGCGGGTAAAATCTGGTGGGCGGTGAGGGGGTCGAACCCCCGACATCCTCGGTGTAAACGAGACGCTCTACCAG
>DBFD01000044.1:886-34159 GCA_002294185.1 Paracoccus sp. UBA889 | reverse complement strand
GTTCATGCCGGCGGCAACCGCCTTCATGCCTTCCTTGACGATGGCCTGGGCCAGAACGGTGGCGGTGGTGGTGCCGTCGCCGGCCTCGTCATTGGTGCGGGCCGCGACTTCGCGGACCATCTGCGCGCCCATGTTCTCGAACTTGTCGGTCAGTTCGATTTCCTTGGCGACGGTGACGCCGTCCTTGGTGATCCGGGGTGCACCGAAGGACTTGTCGATGACGACGTTGCGACCCTTGGGGCCCAGCGTGACCTTCACGGCGTCGGCCAGAATGTTGACGCCTTTCAGCATCCGGTCACGGGCATCCGTGCTAAACTTGACTTCTTTACCAGCCATTTGTTTCTCCTGAATTTATCGTTGAAGGAAGCGGGACGGATCTCAGGCGATGATGCCCAGGATGTCGCTTTCCTTCATGATCAGCAGCTCTTCGCCGTCGATGGTGACTTCGGTGCCCGACCATTTGCCGAACAGGATGCGATCACCCGCCTTGACCGACGGTGCGATCAGCTCGCCCGAATCCTTGCGCGCGCCCTCGCCGACCGAGATGATCTCGCCCTCGGCGGGCTTTTCCTTGGCGCTGTCCGGAATGATCAGGCCGCCCTTGGTCTTTTCGTCGGATTCGACGCGGCGGACCAGAACCCGGTCATGCAGCGGTTTGAATGCCATTGGAACACTCCGTGTTTCAGGTTGCAGTGCTGTTGGCACTCACTCTCTATGAGTGCCAATGGCGGTGATCTAGGCTTGGTCACGGCCGGTGTCAACGCCGCAAGCGGACAAAAATCGCGCTTCGGCTGGTCGCTGCCGGGCGGATATGGCAGCCTGTGCGGAACGGATTGCCAGACAAGAAAGGGCAGGCATGAATCGGGTCTTGTTGGCTGGCGTGCTGATGCTGTGGTCGGGGGGGGCTGCGGCCACGGCGGAATGTGTCGGCACCGACCTGATCGCCGCCCTGCCGCAGGATCAGCGCGAACAGCTTGACCGCGCGGTTGCCGATGCGCCTTTCAACCGGGGCATTCTGTGGCAGGCCCGCAAGGACACCATGGTCATGACGCTGGTCGGCACCTTCCATTTCGCCGATCCGCGTCACGATTCGACGATGCGGCGGCTGTCCGGGCCCATGCAGGACGCCGCCGCGCTGTATGTCGAGGCGGGACCGAAGGAAAAGGCGCGGCTGAAGCAGGCCCTGGCCGAGGATCCGACGCTGATGGTGAACCCCGACGGCGCGACCCTGCCCGAGCGTCTGTCCGGGGCGGAATGGTCGCTGCTGTCGGATGCGATGGCCCTGCGCGGAACGCCTGCGATCGTGACCGCGAAGCTGCGGCCGTGGTACGTGGCGATGATGCTGGGAATCAGTCCCTGCATGATGCGGCAGATGGCCGGGAATGGCGCCGAGGGCGGCGGCCTGGATGATAGGCTGATCCAGAGCGCACAGGCCGTTGACCTGCCCGTTCGCGCATTGGAGCCCTGGAACACCATCTTCGCCCTGTTCCGGGATCTGAGCCCCGCGCAGGAACTGGACATGATCCGCGCCTCGCTGCCGATGGCGGCCCATGCCGACGATTATGCCGTGACGCTGGCCAACGCCTATTTCCGGGGCGATGTCTGGGCGATCTGGGAATTCAGCCGACAGGACGCCTATCGCGAATCCGGTCTGGACCGGCAGTCTGTCGATGAACAGATGACGCTGGCCAGGACGCAGTTGATGGATCGGCGCAACCAAAGCTGGATCGCGCCACTGACCCGGGGCGCGGCCGAGGCCGCGAAATCCGGCAAGGGCATCATCGCGGGATTCGGCGCGCTGCATCTTCCGGGTGATCAGGGCGTGCTGCGGCTTCTGGAACGGGATGGATGGACGATCGAAAGGCTGGATGGATGAACCGGGATTTTTGGGCGACCGAGCAGATTTTCTGGACCGGCAGCGCCGCCGAGGCGATCCGCAGGCTGGACGAGGCGGCGGTGATGGTCTTCGCCCCGACGGGCATCCTTCAGGGTCGCGCCATCGCCAGCAGATTGGGCGGCGCCCCGCGATGGGACAGCATCGTCATGGACCAGCGCCATGTCACCGAAAGCGATGATGTGACGATCCTCGCCTATCGCGCCACGGCGATGCGCGAGGGCATCACCTACAGGGCGTTCTGTTCCAGCACCTGGATCCGGCGCGACGACGGCTGGCGGCTGATCGCGCACCAGCAGACGCCCCTGTGATCCGATGCGCGGCGTCTGGCGCAGGCATTCGCGGTTTCTGGTCGCGCTGGCGGTTGGTGCGCTGGCCGTGCTTGTCGCGCCGCGCGGCATCATCGACCGGGTGCTGCTGGGCGGGGATCTGTTCTTTGCCGTCTATCTGGCGGCCTCGGGCCTGCACGCCCGTCACCTCACGGCGGGTGATCTGCGCCGGCATGGCCGCGAGGACGACGAGGGCGCCGGTCTGATCGTCGCACTGGCGGTCGCCGCCATCGCGCTGTCGCTCTCCGCCGTGATCGGCGCGCTTGGGACCGCCAAGGGTCAGGACAGCGCGCTGCAGCCGCTGCTGGCGGTCCTGTCCGTGCCGCTGGGATGGGCCACGCTGCACATGGTCATGGCATTCCACTATGCCTCGCGCTATTACGCCCGGCAGGGCAGCGGCAAGGCGGCCGGGGGGCTGGATTTCCCCGACACCCATGATCCGGGCGTGTGGGATTTCGTCTATTTCAGCTTTACGCTTGGCATGACGGCGCAGACCTCGGACGTCGCGATCCGGGACACGAGGCTGCGGCGTATCGCGACGCTGCATTCGGCGCTGTCCTTCTTCTTCAATACCGTGATCCTGGCGCTGGCGGTGAACCTTGCCGTATCCTTGGGTTGAAACCGCAATCAGAACCGTCCGCCAGGCCGCGGGCCAGGGCCGGCGGGACCAAGTCCGTGTTCGGGATCGGCTTCGTCCGCTCCGGCCGGGTAGGGGTCGGATTTCTCGGCAAAGCGTTCCAGAAGCGCCGCTTCCAGCGTGCGGTTCAGTTCGCGGCTGCGGGTGATGTAGGCTTCGTTCTGGTCCAGTGGCAGGCCCGGCTTCCAGATCTCGGCCAGTTCCCGCAGCGATGCGCGGTCCAGCCGGTAGAAGATCTTTTCCAGTTCGGACGCCTCGTATTCCGACAGGCCGGCGTTTTCCAGCACATAGCGGCCGGCGCGCAGCGAGCTGTCGAAGGTTTCGCGCACGATGTCGTTCGCACCGGCAGAATGAAGTTGATAGACGTTCACCCGGTCGCGGGCGCGGGCGATGATATGCAGGTCGGGGCGCCGTTCGCGGGCATAGCGGATCAGCTTCAGATTGGCCTCGGGATCGTCCAGCGCAGCGACCAGGATGCGGGCCTTGTCCAGTCCGGCAGCGGTCAGGATCTCGGGGCGCGAGGGATCGCCGAAATAGCCCTTGAACCCGAATTGCCGCATCAACTGGATCAGTTTCAGATCGTGGTCCAGGACCGTGGTTCGGAAACCCGACATGCTGACCAGACGGTTGACCACCTGACCGAACCGGCCGATGCCCGCGATGATGATCGGCTGCTGTTCGTCGATGGCGTCGGGCTGTTCCTCGGCGCGGGCATCGCCGATGCGGCGCGTCGCCTGATCATAGAGGATGAACAGCAGCGGCGTCGCCAGCATGCTGAGCGCGATGACCAGCAACATCGCCTTGGCAAGATCGGCGGGAAGGATCAGCAGCACGACGGCGTAGGAGACAAGGACAAAGCCGAACTCGCCAGCCTGCGCCAGCGACAGCGTGAACAGCGTGCGCGCCCGTCCGTCCATCCGGTGGGACCGGGCAATGACCCAGAGGATCGCGGCCTTCACGGCGATCAGCGCGGCCGCGGCGGTCAGGATCGGCAAAGGGCGATCGGCCAGCATCGCAAAATCCATGCCCGCGCCGACGGTGATGAAGAAAAGCCCCAGCAGAAGACCCTTGAACGGTTCGATCTGGGCTTCCAGCTCATGACGGAATTCGGACCGCGCCAGCATCACCCCGGCCAGAAAGGTGCCCAGTGCCGGCGGCAGCCCGACAAGGATCATCAGCGAGGCGATGCCAACCACGATCAGCAGCGCCATGGCGGTCTCCATCTCGCGCAGGCGCGAGGCGATGACAAAGCGGAAGACCGGGCGGATCAGATATTGGCCCAGCACGATCACCGCCAGCACGGCGCCGATGGTCACCAGCGCCGTGCCCCAACCGGGCAGCCCCGCCATCATGGACTGGCCCAGATGCTCGCCCTCCTGGGCCCCGACCTCTGCGGCGGGCTGTCCGAAGGGCGCCAGCAGCGGCATCAGCGCGATCATCGGGATCACCGCAATATCCTGCGCCAGCAGGACCGAGAAGATGGATCGCCCGCCGGCCGTCTGCATCAGCCCCTTTTCGGTCAGGGTCTGCAGCACGATCGCGGTCGAACTGACCGACAGGATCATGCCCAGAACGATCGCCTGCGGCCAGGCCGCGCCGAAGGCCGCAGCGATCAGCGCGAAAATGGCCAGCGTGATCAGGACCTGCGCCGCGCCCAGCCCGATCAGCCGACTTCGCATGTCCCACAGGCTGCGCGGCTCCAGTTCCAGCCCGATCAGGAACAGCATCATCACGACGCCGAATTCCGCGAAATTCTGAAGATCCGACATCCGGCCGCCGGTCAGGTTCAGCACCGGCCCGATCAGGATGCCGCAGATCAGATAGCCCAGGACCGAGCCCAGCCCCAGCCGCGCCGAAATGGGCACGGCCACCACCATGCTGATCAGATAGACCGTGGCCAGCAGCAGAAAGCCTTCCATCCCCGCTATTGGCCGTTCAGCACCGCAAGCTGCTGCGCGCGTCCGCCCTTCACGAAGGTGATCCGGCTGTTGCCGATTTCGGTGATGGTGCCGCCGTTGATCCTGTCGCCCAGACGCAGGGTCAGAACGCGACCGTTCGACAGGCGGATCAGGGCCCGGCTGGCCTTGCCCGCGCCGATCGTGCCGATGATCTGGGTGCGGTTGACCTGAATGCCCTCCTTGACGGTTGCCGTCGCCGCCGCGGTGGTGGTGATCCGGCCATCGGGCAGGGCGCCGCGGACCTCGGGTTCGTTCTCGGCCTCGGGCGGGGTGTATGATCGCTGGCGGCGCGTGGCGGCCAGACGCTCGGCCTCGACCTGGGCGCGGGCGCGGGCCTCGGCCTGGGCGCGGGCCTGCGCCTCGGCGCGGGCATCGGCGGCGGCCTGGGCCCGCGCCCGCGCCTCTGCCTGGGCCTGCAATTCGGCGTCTTGGCGCCGCTGTTCTGCCAGCGCGGCTTCGCGGGCGCGTTCTTCCTGCTGGGCTTCGGCGGCGGCGCGCAGGTCGTCGGCCGTGGGCGCCGCCGGCGCGGCGGCGGTTTCGCTTGCGCCCCCGTTGCGGCGCGGCGGAAGCGCGGATGAAGAAAGCGCCGTCAAAGCGACGGCGCCCGGCATGGCTGAACTGTTCGAGACGGCGCTGGCGATGGCATCGTCGATGGCGGCCCGCGTCAGGCTGGCATTGCCTGGTCCACCGCCGCCGGCGTCACCTTTGGCAATGTTTCTTTCGCCGGGCCGGGCGGGCGGTCTGACGGACCGGGCGAGGCGGGCAAGGCGGTCATCGCGGCGGGCGCCGACATCCGCGCCGGATCGCGATTCGGGCCTGGCCGAGCTTTCGATGGCGGCGGTCAGCGCGTTCTCGACCGCGCTCTGCGCGGCGGCGCCGACCGAGACCGGCTTGCGCTGCGGACGGGCCTGGGCCAGCACGATCAGCGCGCCGCGCTCGGCCGCATCAAGGCCGGTAGGACCGACCTCTGCCTTGCGCAGATCGCGCAGCAATTGCAGCGCCGACTGGCGTTCGGCCCGGGTCAGCTGCTTGGGCTGACCATCCTCGGCCGCGCTGCCTTCCTCGATCGAACCCAGATTGTCGGGGCGCGAGGGAGGACGGCGCGACGAGCCGGCCGGCCTGGTGGCCGGAACCTCGGGCGGGGTGGTCGCCGCCGATGCGGGCGCCGGTGTCGCCGCGGGGCGCGCTGTCGCGGGGGTTGCGCGCGGCGTGCCGGCGGCGGGCCGCTCTGGCGGGCGGATACCGGCGACGCGCGGCGGTTCGGGCTGGCTGCGCTGTGCGAAGGGTTGCGGATCGCGCGGCACGCTGGGAACACCATCCGGGCGGGCGGGCTGCGTTGCCCGCGCCGGCGCGGCGCGCGGCGGACGGGCGGAACTGGCCAGATTGTGAGCCGCGGCCGGTGCGTCGGGGGCGGCCGCCGCCTCGGGGCCGGGCTGCCTTTCCGCCGTTGGGGCCGCGGTGGGCCGGTCCGCCGTTGTCGTCGCAGCCGTGGCAGTTTCGGGCGTGGCTGTGCCGGTGGGGGCGTTTTCCAGCGCAGCGCTGGCCATCGTCGCGGCGCTGACCGGGCTGGACCCGGCCCCGGCGGGTTGTTGTGAAACCGGCTGCCGCGAGGCAGCTTCCGCGACGGATTGTTGCTGTGTCATCGCCTCGCGCAACGCGCGGGTCAGCGCGCCATCGGCTTGTGAATCGGGCTGGGCCGGGGCTTTGTCCGGGACACCGGCCGCCGCTGCCGGATCGGCCGAGGCGATCGTGTCCAGAACCGGCGGTTCGGCTGGTTCGGACGGCGTCGTTGCCGCAGCGGTAACCGCGGGCGTCGCGGGTTCCGGCGCCGTGGCCGCGGGTTCGGCGGGGCTGGCAATCCCTGTCTTGTCGCCGCGGCCGCCGAAAAGGACAAGAACCAGCACCAGCATCCCGACCAGCGCGGCCATCAGCACAGAAAGACGACCCGGGTTGAACTGACGCAGGCGCATCAGCAACGCGGACGCGGCCGGGGCGGCGGGTTCGCTTTCGCGGCGGGCGCGGGCGTCGCCGGCGCGGGCATGGATCGCCTCGGCGCGGGGGGACAGACGCGGTTTCGGGCCTCCGACAGGCAAGGGCGTGGCGATCGGCTTGCGCTCGCCATGCCGGATCACCGGCGCTGCGGAGGGATCCGTATCCGGCACGGCGGCCATGTCCGCGCGCCCGGCCCGCGCATCGCCCGCGCTTTTCGTGGATGATTGTTCCAAGTCATTGGACGGGGCACCTTCGGCCGATGCGGCAGCAGGCTGAACCGGCGCCGCGTCTGGCAGCCGTCCCGCAGGCGCAACGGGCGCCACATGCGGCACGATGCGCGAGATCGCGGCCGGGGCCCGCAGGCCGTCATCGGTGATGACCGGGGCGGTGATGCGCGCCCGGCTGAGATCGGGCTGGCTGAACGGCGGTCTTTCTGTTTGCTGCCGCGCCAGCTTGCTCAGCCCGAAATCGGGCAGGCCGTCAAAGCGTTCATCGCCTGGCCGCGAGAGATAGCCGGAGGGGCGGAATCCCTGCGCGCGGGCGAATTCCTCGGCCTCGTCCAGCGTGCGGCGGGCGACGGCGGCCACCCGCAGCGTCTCGATGTCTCCATTGGCAGCGGGGCACCAGTCGAAGGCCAGATCCTCGGCCCGGTAGGGGGTCATCGATTCGAGGATCCGCCCGATCACGGTCGGCGTGTCGGATCCGACCGGCACCGTCACCGAGGTATAGAGAACCTGATCGTCGGGAATCACCAGAACGACGTCGGCGGCATCGTCGCCGCTGCCGCCTGCCTCGTCGCGCAGCGCGTTCAATGTCGCGGCCATGCCGCCGCCCGCGAACAGCGCCTGTCCCACGGGCTGCCAGTCATGGCCCTCGCGACGTTCCAGACAAACCGCGTCCTGGGTAAAGCTCATGGCGAATTCGGGTCCGGCGGCGCGCTGGTTCATGATGGTCTGTCGCTCGATGTTATGTCGTCGCGGGTCTTTTGCCGCGATCTGTTGGCAATGTCGCGAATCTACTGCAATTTGTGGGGTGAGAAAAGCAAATCTGGCGTATCTGTGATCAGCGCCCGCGGAAACATCCGGGGCCGGCGCGGCGTTGCCTGCGCAGTCTTCGGCAACGGGAAAGAGAGAACGGCGAAATGACAGGACTTTCATGGAAGCGCGGCCCTGCGGCGCTGGCCGCCGGGGCGGCGCTGGCCGCCATGATTTCGGGGCCGGCCCTGTCCGCTCCGCAAGCGGGCAAGGCGGGGCACGATGCGCGCCCGATGTGCGGTGGCCAGATGTCGCGGCTTTCGGTCAGCGGCACGGGCGAGGCGCGGATCGCGCCCGACATGGCGACGATCCAGCTGGGGGTCACCACCCGCGCCGACAGCGCCGCCGATGCGATGCGCAGCAATGCGACCCAGCAGAGCGCGGTGATCGAGGCGCTGAAAGCCGCCGACATCGCTGAAAGGAACATCCAGACCTCGGGGCTGAGCCTCAATCCGGTGATGGATTACAGCCGAGACCGCGCGCCCACGGTGACGGGCTACGAGGCCAGCAACATGGTTTCCGTCCGGGTCGGCGACATCGCGCGTCTGGGCGAGGTGCTGGATGCCATTGTCGGCGCCGGGGCGAACCAGATCAGCGGTATCGAATTCACCCGCGAAGACGGTGCCGATGCCGAGGATCAGGCCCGCCGCGAGGCGGTCAGGGACGCCCGCCACAAGGCCGAGGTCCTGGCCGAGGCGGCCGGCCTGGAACTGGGGCCGGTGCTGATCCTGCGCGACAGCGTCGCCCCGTCGGGCCCACCGCGCCCGATGATGCGGGCCGCCGCCGCCGAGGCCGATATCCCGGTTCAGGCCGGCGAGGTTTCCATGTCCGCCCAGGTCGAGATGGAATTCGCGCTGAGGGGACCAGAGGCCGATTGCGGCGGCATGAAAGGCGGCGGCAAGGGCAAGGGTGACAGGGCCGGCAGGGATCGGGGCTTGCCCGAAGGCCATCCCCAGGTCGCACCGGGCGATCGGGTCACGAGCCCGCCGGATCCGGCCGATGGCGCCGCGCCGGCCGATGGCGCTGCGCCTTCGCAATCCGGGTCGCCCGCGGCGGGCGACATGCCTGCGCCGATGGGCACCGATACCGGCGCGCCCGCCCCGGACGAACCCATTGCCCCAATGGGCGGGGACAGGCTGCCGGACGACGCGGATGAAAGCCCGACCCCGGCGAACTGACCCATGGACCCGCGCCGCCGGCAAAGGCCCGGCGCGCGGACCTGCGGGCTTTGCTAGGTGGATGGCCGGCTGTATTTGATGAAGGGCGTTCGCGTGCCGACACGATCATAAAGCGTGCGGCCCGCGTAATTGAACTCTTGCGTCATCCAGTAGACGCCGGGCACGCCGGCCTGATCGGCCGCATCATAGACGGCATTGATCAGCGCCCGGCCCACACCGCGCCCGCGCGCCGCCGGATCGGTGAACAGATCCTGCAAATAGCAGACTCCTTCCCGTTGCCACAGATGCGGATGGAAGACGTAGTGGACCAGCCCCAGCAGCGTCCCGTCCGTCTGCGCCACCAGGCCGCGAAAATCCCGGTCGTCGCCCGATAGCAGGCGCCCGAAAGCGATGTCGAAGAAGGATTGCGGCAGATCCGGCCGCTGGTAGAAGGCGTGATAGCCGGCGTAGAGCTGTTGCCACGCCGTCTTGTCCCCTGCCATCAGCGGCCGGACGTCGATCGAGGTCATTGCCATTTCTCCCTGCTGCCATTCTTCCCGCAAATCGCCGCGCGCGGCAACGATTCGCGGATGCTCAGCGTCCCTGGCGCCGCGCCATGAAGGCCAGCTTTTCAAACAGCGCCACGTCCTGTTCGTTTTTCAGCAGCGCGCCGTGCAACCGAGGCAGTATCTCGCCCGGCTCGCGCTTCAGATCCGCGGGCGTCAGATCCTCGGCCAGGATCAGCTTCAGCCAGTCCAGCAATTCGCTGGTCGACGGTTTCTTCTTCAGCCCCGGCGCTTCGCGCAACTCGAAGAACTGGTTCAGCGCCTCTCGCAGCAGCGCCGGCTTCAGGCCGGGATGATGCACCGCGACGATGGCTTCCAGCGTCGCCGCATCGGGAAAGCGGATATAGTGAAAGAAGCAGCGCCGCAGAAAGGCGTCGGGAAGCTCTTTCTCGTTGTTCGAGGTGATCACGACAACGGGCCGGTGCCGGGCGCGGATGGTCTGACCGGTCTCGTAAACGTGAAACTCCATACGGTCCAGTTCCTGCAACAGGTCGTTCGGAAATTCGATATCGGCCTTGTCGATCTCGTCGATCAGCAGGACGGTGCGGCGTTCGGCCTCGAATGCCTGCCACAGCTTGCCCCTGCGGATGTAGTTTCCCACCTCGTGGACGCGGGCATCGCCAAGCTGGCTGTCGCGCAGCCGGCTGACCGCATCGTATTCGTAAAGCCCTTGCTGCGCCTTCGTCGTTGATTTCACATGCCATTCGATGATCGGCATGCCCAGGCTGGCGGCCACCTGCCGGGCAAGTTCGGTCTTGCCCGTTCCCGGTTCGCCCTTGACCAGCAGCGGACGTTCCAGCGTCACGGCGGCGTTGACCGCGATGGCCAGATCGGGCGGGGCGACATAACGATCCGTGCCGGTGAACTGCATGGGAAGTCTCCTTTCGCGTGAACCGCTTGGGCGAAACGGGTGCAATCTGCAACCATGACGCGAGACGGGCACGATCAGGGCAGTTTCACCTAGTGACAAGGTGCCCATCATACTTTATGGGGGCGCGCAAGGTGCCGGATTACAGACCCACCCGGCCCAGCCGGAGGACGTATGAAAGCCCAGACCTTCCTGCCACAAGATTATCGCCCCGCCGAGGACGAGCCGTTCATGAATGAACGCCAGCTCGAATATTTCCGGCGCAAGCTGGAGGCGTGGAAGCAGGAATTGCTTGATCAGTCCGCAGAGACGCTGGAGGGTCTGCAAGACAGCGCCCGTTCGGTTCCTGATCTGGCCGATCGGGCCAGCGAGGAAACCGACCGCGCGCTGGAACTGCGCACCCGCGACCGTCAGCGCAAACTGGTCAGCAAGATCGACTCGGCGCTGCGCCGGATCGAGACGGGCGAATACGGCTATTGCGAGATGACCGGAGAGCCGATCAGCCTGAAACGGCTGGATGCCCGTCCCATCGCCACGATGACGCTGGAAGCGCAGGAACGCCACGAACGCCGCGAGCGCGTGCATCGCGACGATTGATCGCGGCGGCGAGATGGGCGATCCGGTGCTGAAACCCCTCCTCATTGTCCTGATCGACGGCTTCGCCGATTGGGAAACCCCGCTGATCGCAGGGATCGGTGGGGATTTCTACGGCCTGAACGCGCGCTACGTCACGCCCGGCGGCGGAGATCTGACCTCGATCGGCGGTTTGCGGGTTGCCGGTCTGCCGGATTTCCTGCCTCGCGGTGATGAGGTCATCGTGCTCTGCGGCAGCGACGGCTGGTGCCGAGCGGATGCGCCCGACCTGTCGGTTCCGCTGCGCGAGGCGCATGACAATGGCCAGACGGTCGCGGCGATCTGCGCGGCTACGCTGTCCCTTGCGCGTGCCGGCTTGCTGGAGGGACGCGCCCATACTTCGAACGGGCTCGATTTCCTGAAATATCACCTTCCGGATTATTCGGCGCAGCAGACCTATCGCGACCTGCCCCATGCCGTCGCCGACGGCGGAATCGTCACCGCCCCAGGCACGGCGCCGGTCACTTTCGCGGGCGAAGTCTTTCGCGCCGCCGGTCTGTCGCAAGACAAGCTGGCCCAGTTCCGTCAGATCGCCACCGCCGAACATCGCGCATGAAAGGGGTGCTGGCGGACCGCCCGGTGACCGTCATCGGGGCGGGCGTCGCCGGGCTGACGGCAGCCGTCGCGCTGGCGCGGCGCGGCGCCGTGGTGACGGTGCTGGAACGCAGCGTCGGGATCCGAGAGGTCGGGGCGGGGCTGCAGATCTCGCCCAATGCGATGCGGGTGGTCGAGGCGCTGGATCTGGGTCCGGCGCTGCGCGACGTCTCGTTGCGCAGCCGGGCCGTGCAGTTGCGCGATGCGTCGGGCGCGCCGGTCCTTCGCCTCGATCTGCGGCGCCACCGTCCGATGGACGATTTCCGGCTGATTCACCGCGCCGGCCTGATCGCGCTGCTGGAGCGGGCGGCGCGCGATGCCGGGGCCCGTATCGCGCTTGGCCGGAATGTCGAAGTCCCACCCCAGGGGCCGCTGGTCATCGGCGCCGACGGTCTGCACAGCCAGGTCCGCAGGGTGCTGAACGGCCGCGAAGTGCCTTTCTTTACAAGGAACACCGCATGGCGCGCGGTGATCCGCGATCCCGGCGGCGCACCAGAGGCGCAGGTCTTCATGGGGCCGCGCCGCCACCTCGTCAGCTATCCGCTGACAGGAGGCCTGCGCAATATCGTCGCCGTCCAGGAACGCGATGCATGGCAGGCCGAAGGCTGGTCCCATCCCGACGATCCGGCGCAACTGCGCGCGGCCTTCGCCAGCTTCGGCGGCCCGGTGCCGGGCTGGCTGGGCGAGGTCGAATCGGTCCATATCTGGGGCCTCTTCCGGCATCAGGTCGCCCGCTGCTGGCAGGATGGTAGGCTGGTCCTGATCGGCGACGCGGCCCACCCGACGCTGCCCTTCATGGCCCAGGGAGCGGTCATGGCCATCGAGGATGCCTGGATCCTTGCCGCCTGCCTGGACGAGAATCCCGACCAGAAATCGGCCCTTGCCCGCTTCGAAACCCTGCGCAAACCCCGCGCCAGCCGGGTCGTCGCGGCCGCCAATGACAATGCGCGAAACTACCATCTGACCGGGGCCAGGCGCGTCGCGGCCCATGCCGCCCTGCGTCTCGCAAACCGCCTCGCGCCCGATCGGATGCTGGCCCGCTTCGACTGGCTCTATGACTACGATCCCACGGCAGGATCGGCCTGACCTCGCCCTCTTTCCAAATACCTCGCGGGGGTCCGGGGGCGCGAAGCCCCCGGCCGTCGCGGGACGCAGGAATCAGGCCGCCCGTTCGACCGCCGCCACGATTCCGTCCACGACCTCGCGCAGCATGTCCTCGTTTTCGGCCTCTGCCATGACCCGGATCAGCGGTTCGGTGCCCGATTTGCGGATCAGCACGCGGCCAGACCCGGCAAGCCGCGCCTCGGCCTGGGCAATGACGGCGCGGACGGCCTCGGCCGACAGGGGGTCGGCGCCCGCGGCGTATCGCACGTTCTTCAGCAGTTGCGGCACCGGATCGAATTGTGCCGCAAGCGCGCTGGCGCTGTCGCCGATCTCGGACATCGCGGCCAGAAACTGCATCGCCGCGATCAGCCCATCGCCGGTTGTGGCATAGTCGGTCATCACGATATGGCCCGATTGCTCGCCGCCCAGGTTGAAGCCGCCCTCACGCATCTTTTCGACCACGTAGCGATCGCCGACACGGGTCCGTTCCAGCTTCAGGGCATGACCCGACAGGAAATGCTCCAGCCCCAGATTGGACATGACGGTGGCGACCAGCGCCCCGCCGCGCAGCCGGCCCTGCGCCGCCCAGCGGGATGCCAGCAGCGCCATGATCTGATCGCCATCGGCCAAGCGCCCGGTCTCGTCGATGATCGCCACCCGGTCGGCATCGCCATCGAGGCTGATCCCCAGATCTGCGCCATGGTCCAGCACCGCGGCGGCGCAGGCTTCGGGATGGGTGCTGCCGACGCCGGCATTGATGTTGCGGCCGTCGGGATCGACGCCCAGCGGGATCACCTCGGCGCCCAGTTCCCACAAGACCTCGGGCGCCGCCCGATAGGCCGCGCCATTGGCGCAATCGACGACGACCTTCAGCCCGTCCAGCCGCTGCCCGGCCGGGAAGGTGGTCTTGGCATATTCGACATAGCGCCCGCGACCGTCATCGACCCGCCTGGCGCGGCCGATGTTGTTCGGCTGCGCCGGTTCGATCTCGCCTGCGACGATGGCCTCGATCTCTGCCTCGGCCTCGTCGGACAGCTTGAAGCCGTCGGGACCGAAGAACTTGATCCCGTTGTCATCGGCCGGGTTGTGGCTGGCCGAGATCATGATCCCCAGATCCGCCCGCATCGACCGGGTCAGGAAACCCACCGCCGGCGTCGGCACCGGACCCAGCAGCAATACGTTCATGCCGGTGCTGGTCAATCCCGCCGTCAGCGCGTTTTCCAGCATGTAGCCCGATTGCCGCGTGTCCTTGCCGATCACCACCCGGTGCCGGTTGCGCCCGTCGCGGCGGAAATATCGCCCGGCTGCGGCACCCAGCCGCAGCGCCATCTCGGCGGTCATCGGATGGGTATTGGCGCGTCCGCGCACCCCGTCCGTTCCGAATAATCCTCTGCTCATTCCTCTGCCTTTTCGTTCTGGTCAAGAGCCCGCCACAGGCGCAGCCCCTGATCTGTGCCCGCCACGTCATGCACGCGGTGGATCTGGATGCCCTGCGCGACCGCCGCCAGCGTCAGCGCCAGGGTGCCCGGCCCGCGTTCGGCGGCGCCCGCGACCCCGCCGATCGTGCCGATGAACCGCTTGCGCGACACGCCCAGAAGCACCGGGCAACCCAGGCCATGATACAGCGAAATCCGCCGAAGGATGGCAAGATTATGCGCCTGCGTCTTGCCGAATCCGATTCCCGGATCGATCACGATCCGATGGGCGGGGATTCCCGCCGAAACCGCCCGCGCCATCCGCGCCTCCAGCGCGTCATAGACGTCCAGCAGCACGTCGTCATAGCGCGGATCGTGCTGCATGGTTTCCGGCAGCCCCTGGGCATGCATCAGGCAGACCGGAACCCCTGCCGCGGCCACCACGCCGGGCAGGGCGGGATCGAAGTCAAAGCCGGACACGTCGTTGACGATAACCGCCCCGGCCTGCAACGCCGCCTGCGCCACGCTGGCCTTGCGAGTGTCGACCGAGATCGGGATCCGGTCCGCAAGGGCGCGGATCGCGGGCAGGATGCGGGCGGCTTCGTCGGCCGCGGGAACCGAGGTCGCGCCGGGGCGCGTCGATTCACCGCCGATATCGAGGATCGCGGCCCCCTCCGCCGCCAGGGCCCGCGCCTGTATGACCGGATCATAGGCGCCACCATCCGAGAAACTGTCGGGCGTCGCGTTCACGATCCCCATGAGATGCGGCCGATCCATGGCCAGGCCAACCAGCGTCGCGCGCGGGCGCGTCAGCGTCTCGAGCACATCATCGGGGATGGCATCGCTGATCCGGGGCGGCTGCCCGCGGCGCAGGATCTCGACTTTGGAAAAACGGACCCAGCCCCCGGCCAGCCTGTGCCGGCCATGCGGGCAGGGCAGGGGTCGATGATAGCGGCGGTCGTCCCTCATCAGCGTTCCGCCCGTCCCGTCGCCGCCCTCAGGCCCGCGGGCGCGACCGGCAGCGGCGTGTCCTGAGCAAAGTCGATCCTTGCGGCATCCAGCCGCCGCGCCAGCCAGAAACCCAGGCTTTCGACGTTCTCGCCGGCCTCGGGCGCGTCACAGGCCAGACGGCTCGGGGCCCAGACGACGGCTTGGCCAAGGCGGATCGCGTGATCGATCTCGGTTCGCGTCTCGGCGACGTCCAGACCCAGCCGCCCGGCCAGCGCCCAGGCCGCCTGATCCATCGCCAGAAGCGCGATGCGCCGCCGGTCCCCGCCCTCGGGCAGCGGCAGGCCGGGCGCATCGGGCAGGATCAGCAGGGCACCTTCGGGCAGCGCAGCGGGCCGGCGCCAGATCAGAAGCCGCACCGGCATGACGCGTTCCGCAACGGCGACCCGGCCCGCGTCGCGGCTGATCGTGATGCCAAGGGCGCCCGGCCCCCGGTCCAGCTTTTCCACGGTCACCCGGACACGCGCCGCCTGAGGATGGACCAGAATCGCGGCCGCGATCCGTTCGGCCAGGGTTTCGACAAGATTGTATCGCTGATCGCACAGGGCAGTGTCGATCGCTTGAACCAGAAGATCATAGGACAGGATCCGGTCCACCTGATCCTCGGCCCCGCTGACCGGGGATGCAAGATCGACAGCGACATCAAAGCGCAACCGCTGGTCGCGGCCGCGTTCGGACTGGAATGCGCCGATCTCGGCAGAGACGACATGATCGCGCAGATGGATACGGTCAGGCTGGTCCATATCCGCCATTCACCGCAAATCCGACGCTGCCGCAAGCCCGTCCGCGCGGCGCCCCCGCGACCGGCGCGATCAGTTCGACGCGACCCGCTGACCGGTGCGATAGAAGATGTGGCGACCGATCTGCACGGTGCGCTGGAAACGCCTGGACCAGGCCGGACGAACCGCAGGCGTATGGAAATAGGTCGCGCCCTTGGTCAGCACCCGCGGCGCCCCTGCCAGAGCCGCCTCGGCGATCTGGCGGGCGCGCATATACGCGCTCTTGTTGCCGATCGCCTTGCGTCCGCCGATCGTATAGCTGAACTGGCTGGGCTGGTTGACGACGCCGCAGACGGTCGAGGGGAAGGCGCCGCTGTCAACGCGGTTCAGGATCACCTCGGCCACGGCGGCCTGACCCTTGGCCCCTTCGCCCCGCGCCTCGAAATACAGGGCCTCGGCCAGACAGCCCAGATCGCGGTTGGAATAGCGTGGCGTGGCCTTGGCAAGGAATATCTGGTCCGGCGCGGCCTTGACCTTCGCGGGCTCGGCATCGGAATAGAGCAGCGGTTTCCGGCGCGGCAAATCCATGGGGCTCTGCGCCGCCGAAAAGATTCCGGCTCCGGCAGAAAACAGCGAGGCATTGCCGCCGGCCTGGGCGGATTGCGAGACAAAGGAAATTGCTGAGGCGGCACCCAGGCAGATGAGTGCCAGCCGCGATGGCAGCATGGTCATTGTCGTTCCTATAAACGGGTCGCGTTGACAGGGTCTTAAATCGCGCCGCATCGCGAGCAGGTGACGGACGCAAGAGAACCAGGAAGTGACTAGAATTTTCCGGAACGATCTTTCCATGACACATATGCAAGTCCCGCGTTCCGGGGCGTGTTATCCCCGTTTCGGGCGAAATCCCGCCGACGCCTTTCTGCTGAACCGGCGAGTTTCGGCAGAGCGCGGAAAAATTGGGTCCGTTTCGGACGCAGTTTCAACAACTTGCGGTTGAGATTTTCGGCGCGAGGCGACGAATCACCGGCATCCGGCCAAAACCGCGCTCAGGTCTTGTCGCGCAGCCGTGAATTGATTGCGGACTGGGCGGCGGCCAGTCGCGCGACGGGCACCCGGAAGGGTGAGCAGGAGACATAGTCGAACTGCGCCTCGGCGCAGAAATCGATGGATTCAGGGTTGCCGCCATGTTCGCCGCAGACCGCGATCGTGATCCCCGGCCGTTGCTGCCGGGCCCGCCGGGCGCCGACCAGAAGCAATTCGCCCACGCCCTCGTTGTCGAGAAAGTGAAACGGATCCTCGGCATAGACGCCTTGGCCGACATAGATGCCCATGAAGCGCCCGGCATCGTCGCGCGACAGGCCATAGGTCATCTGCGTCAGATCATTCGTGCCGAAGGACAGGAAGGCGGCATGGGCGGCGATGTCTCCCGCCCGCAGCGCGGCGCGCGGCGTTTCGACCATCACGCCCAGGCGATAGGTGAAATCGCTGCGACGTTCGTTGCGCACCGCGGCGGCGACTGCATCGACACGGGTCTTGACCAGTTCCACCTCGCGCATGGCCGAGACCAGCGGAACCATGATTTCGGGAACCACGGGCGCGCCCTTGCGGCTGGCCTCGACGGTGGCCTCGAAGATGGCACGGGCCTGCATGTCGTAGATTTCGGGAACGGTGATGCCCAGACGGACCCCCCGCATGCCCAGCATAGGGTTGAATTCCGACAGCGCCTCGACGCGCCTGGTCACGTCCGAAAGCGGCAGATCCAGCGATTCGGCCAGTTCGCGCAAGCCCTCGCGGTCGTGGGGCAGGAATTCGTGCAGCGGAGGGTCGAACAGGCGGATAGTGACGGGCAGGCCGGCCATGATCTCGAACAATTCGATGAAATCGCGGCGCTGCATCGGCAGGATCCGGTCCAGCGCCAGCTTCCGGTCGGCGGGCTTGTCGGCAAAGATCATCTCGCGCATGGCGGGCAGGCGGTCCGCATCGAAGAACATGTGCTCGGTCCGGCACAGGCCGATGCCCTGTGCGCTGAACCGGCGCGCGGTGCGGGCGTCCTCGGGCGTGTCGGCATTGGCGCGCACGCCGATGCCGCCGGCCGCGTCCGCCCAGTCCAGAAGCTGCGTGAACGCCTCGTCCAGCGCCGGATCCAGCAGGGCGGCCGCGCCTGCCAGAACCTCGCCCGAAGATCCGTCGATGGTGATCTCGTCACCCTCGCGCAGCAATCTTGCACCGGCGTGCAGGGTTCGGGCACGGCCGTCGATGCCGATGCCCGAGGCGCCGACGATGCAGGGCTTGCCCAGACCCCGTGCGATCACGGCCGCATGGCTGGTCGTCCCGCCCCGCTCGGTCAGCACGGCGACCGAGGCGTGCATGCCCCGGATATCCTCGGGCACGGTCTCGCGGCGGACCAGGATACAGGCTTCCTCGCGGGCGGCGGCGGCCTGGGCGGCGGCGGCGGAAAATACGATCCGGCCGGTGGCCGCGCCGGGACTGGCGTTGATCCCGCGCGCGATGACGTCGCGCGGGCTGCGCGGATCGACCTGATGATGCAGCAGATCGGCCAGGGCACGCGGCTCGACCCGCATCACGGCCTCGGTCCGGGGAATGATCCCGTCGCGTGCCAGGGCCACGGCGATCCGCACGCTGGCGCGCGAACTGCGTTGCAGCCGAACCGCGTCGATGATCGAAATCCGTCCGTCCGTCAGCACGAATTCGATCTGCATCTCTTCGCGCAGCCTCTCGCGCGCGGCGACGCCGAAGCGGACCAGATCGGCGAAGATGTCGGGGGCCACATCCTCCAGCGACGTGCCGCGTTCGTCGCAGGTCAGATACAGCGTCTCGGCTCCGCTGCCCACCGCCGCGCCGTGATGCTGGCCGCGGAAGCGTCCGGTGACGCGCGGCGTGCCGGTGACCGGATCGACGAACTGGATCGTGCCCGATCCCGACAGGCCCGGCCCGAGGGCCAGCGCCATGTCCTGAACCACCAGCCCCAGAGGGGCATCGGCGGGCGCGCCCTTGGCCTGCCGCAACAGGCGGGCGCTGGGTCCGTCCCAGGCCCGCGCCATCGAACGCAGGACCTCGGCCAGTTGCCGGGCCGGATCCTGCGGAAAATCCTCGTCCATCTCGTCATGGTAAAGGCGCAGAGCATGGGCCAGCGCGCCGTCGCCTTCCTGCGCGAACATGTCGGGATCCAGCCGGGCGATGTTGATCGCGTAGCTCTGCACGAAACTGAGATAGATCGCATCGGCGTTGCCGCGTCCGATCCGTCCGGCAAGGCGGGCATGGGTGGCGTCGTTGATGCCGACATTCAGCACCGTTCCCGGACCGCCCCAATCCGGCATCACGGCCGAGGGGCGCACGCTGACAAGCCCGTCGCCGGTCTCGAACAGGGCCGACAGCCCGGGCAGGCCGCCGCTGCGCCCCGCGGCAATGGTCTGGACCGCCGCGGCCGGAATGGCGAAGCTTCGCGGAACAGGCAAATCCATTCGCACCAGACGTTGCAGGCATTTGGCGCGCCAGCCGTGCCGCACCCGCTCGACCCCGGCCGAGGGTGTGATTTCCAGCAGATCGGGGCAGTCGCGCATGTTCATGGTCGCGCAGGATAGGCGCGCCGCCGCGGATGCCGCAAGGGCGAAAAACGGCTGTCGCGCGGGGCCTTGCCGGCCGAACCGGCCGCCTGCAGCGCACGCCGCCGAAGACCGAATGCCGCGCAGGGAAATCGGGGCCCGTCAGGCGGACCCCGCTGCATCCGGAATTCTGCCGCCGATCACTCGGCGATGGTCACCTTGGCCATGTAATCGGGATTTTCGACCGCGCCATTGGCGTCGGCGTCGCCCTTCTTGATCGAATTCAGCACGTCCCATCCCTCGATCAGCTGACCCACGACCGTATATTCCCCATCCAGAAAGGTCGCGGGCGCAAGGTCGATGAAGAACTGGCTGTTGGCGCTGTCGGGATCCTGCGCGCGGGCCATGCCGACCGTGCCGGCCTGAAACGAGACATCGTTGAACTCGGCCTGAAGGTCGGGCTTGTCCGAGCCACCGGTGCCCGCCATCGCGGTCTCGCCATCGCGCTGGCCATATTCCACGTCGCCGGTCTGGGCCATGAACCCGTCGATGACGCGATGGAAGACGACGCCGTCATAGGCGCCCTCTTTCGTCAGTTCGACCAGGCGGGCGACATGGTTCGGGGCCTTGTCGGCAAACAGGTCCAGGGTGAGCGTACCTTTGGGCGTGCCGTCGGCGGCGGCCACTTCGATCACCATGTTCGGGCCGGGGCCATCCTCGGCTTTCGGAGCCTCCTGGGCGAGGGCCGCACCGGCCATGAGCGCGAGGGCGGGGATCAGGATCAGGCTACGCATCGGCAGCCACCTTGACCGAGATCATCCGGTCGGGACTTGCGGGCGGTTCGCCGCGGGCGATCTTGTCCACGTGCTCCATCCCCTCGATCACGCGGCCATAGACGGTATACTGGCCGTTCAGGAAATGATTGTCGCCGAAATTGATGAAGAACTGGCTGTTGGCGCTGTTCGGATTCTGCGATCGCGCCGCGCCCAGCGTTCCACGGTCATGCGGCAGCTTCGAGAATTCGGCCGGCAGGTCGGGCAGGTCCGACCCACCCGTGCCCGCGCGGCCGGGATTGTAATCCTGTTCCATATTGGCGTGTTCCACGTCGCCGGTCTGAGCCATGAAACCGTCGATCACCCGGTGAAAGGCGACATTGTCGTATTTGCCCGCGCGGGCCAGCTCTTTCATCCGCTCGGCATGTCTGGGCGCCACGTCGGGCAGAAGTTCGACCACGACCGGGCCGTCCTTCAGCGCGATGATGACGGTGTTCTCGGGATCCTTGATCTCGGCCATACGGGCCTCCTTTCCACAGGTTCACCCGTGATCTAGGGCTTTCGCGGCACAAGGGCAACGCGCAAGCCCGTGACGGCGGGATCACGCTGCCGTCAGCCGACCGGCGCAGTTGACGCGCGCTTCGTCCTGCGGGACAAGCCTCGGCGACGGCAGAGATCGAAAGGACGCGCCATGGCAGATTTCCACACCATCGACGACATGGATCTGGAGGGAAAGATCGTGCTGACCCGCGTTGATCTGAACGTGCCGGTCGCAGAGGGCCGCGTCACCGATGCCACCCGGATCGAGAAGATCGTGCCGACCGTCAAGGACATCCAGGCCAGGGGCGGCATTCCGGTCCTGCTGGCCCATTTCGACCGTCCCAAGGGCCGTCGCGTCGAGTCGATGAGCCTGAAACAGATCGTCCCGGCGCTGGAACAGGCGCTTGGCCAAGGCGTCGTCTTCGCCGAGGACTGCATCGGCGGGCCGGCCAAGCGCGCCGTCTCCGCGCTGAATCCCGGCGATGTGGCCTTGCTGGAAAACACCCGTTTTCACGAGGGCGAGGAGACGAACGACCCGACCTTCGCGGCCTCGATGGGCGCGCTTGGCGGGGCCTATATCAACGACGCCTTTTCGGCCTCGCATCGCGCCCATGCCTCGACCGAGGGGCTGGCGCGGCTGCTGCCCGCCGGTGCCGGGCGCCTGATGGAATCCGAGATGAAGGCCCTGGATGCGGCGCTTGGCCATCCCGAACGCCCGGTGATGGCGGTCGTTGGCGGGGCCAAGGTCTCGACCAAGCTGGATCTGCTGTCCAACCTGATCGACAAGGTTGATCACCTGGTCATCGGCGGGGGCATGGCCAATACCTTCCTGGTGGCGAGGGGCGTCGAGGTCGGCAAGTCGCTGGCCGAGCGGGACATGGCCGATACCGCCCGCGAGATCATGGAAAAGGCCGACCAGAAGGGCTGCCGGCTGTATTTGCCGAAAGACATCGTGGTCGCGCAAGAATTCAAGGCCGGCGCGGAATCCGAGGTGCTTCCGGTCGATCAATGTCCGCCCGACGCGATGATCCTCGATGCCGGGCCGCAGACGGTGGCAGCCCTGTCGGACGCGATGGGACTGTGCCGCACGCTGATCTGGAACGGTCCGCTGGGCGCGTTCGAGATCGCGCCTTTCGACGGCGCCACCACTGCCGCCGCGCAAGAGGCTGCGCGCCTGACGCGCGAGGCCGGCCTGATCTCGGTCGCGGGGGGCGGAGACACGGTGGCGGCGCTGAACAAGGCAGGCGTGGCCGGCGATTTCACCTTCATCTCGACGGCAGGCGGGGCCTTTCTGGAATGGATGGAGGGAAAGGATCTGCCGGGCGTCGCCGCGCTGCGCGATTCGACGTCCTGACGCCAGCGAGCCGTCGCAAAAGATCAGGGCCTGCCGCAGAACAGCAGGCCCCGTCCTTTCAAGCCGACGTTGCGGATCATCCGAACAGCTTTTTCAGCCATTTGCCGAAAGGATCGCCCGAGCCGGAACCACCGGCTGACGAGGCTTGGTCGTTGCCGGCATTGGTATCACTGGCTTTGCCGTGGTCTTTCTTGGTATCGACATCATCGGCCTTGTCCTTGGCCTTCTTGTCGCCCTTGCCCTCGGTCACGACGGCATCATTGTCCGAACCGGCCGAATTTCCAGCCGCCTCATTGGCGGTCCGGCTGCCGTAGGAAATGACGCCCGAGTCGCTGTTTCCGCCATTCGCGGCACCGCGATATTCGTTCGCGCGCGCCAGCCATTCGCTGAAACCGGTCTTTTCGGGTTGAACCTCGACCTTGTCAGGCACGGATTCGATGGCGGTTTCGCCGGCCGTGGTGATCGGACGCAGGAACAGGCTTAGCTGATTCGACCCGATCTGGGCCGCCGGGGCACCCGAACTGGCCGCGAGCAGCGAAAGCTGATACCGTCCGATAGGGGTTGTCGTAAACATCAGAACTCCTTCACTTGCTGTCTTAGCCCTTCCGGTATCGGGCGACCCAGCCATTTTTGCGAATGAATTCCGGTTAAGATTTTATTAACGAAGGCAAACCGCCTTGCGATCTTCCCTGGCCGGCTGCATTCTGGATGCGTTGCGCGAAGCGCTTGAACCCGGTGGCGATGGCTTCTATACCCGGACCAGTCGCGGGTGTAGCTCAATGGTAGAGCAGCAGCCTTCCAAGCTGAATACGTGGGTTCGATTCCCATCACCCGCTCCAACGCCTCCAGGACATATCGGATCGGCCGCACGCGAACCTGTCACCGGGCGCCACGGGCCGGTTCCAGCGACATGGCCGGCCCCCCTTCGGGCGGATGCGTTTGACGCGGAAAGGCCAGTGGTCAGCCGCGCAGGGCACCCCCGGTCGCTTTCGTGACCTTGTCGATGATCTTCTGGCAGACTGCCTCGATCTCGGCGTCTGTCAGGGTCTTGTCGCGCGGTTGCAGGCGTGCGGTGATGGCGATGGACTTGCGGCCATCGTCAAGCCCGGTGAACTGGTCGAACACCGTCACGCGGTCGATCAGCGTCTTGTCCGCGCCCTGCGCCGCATTGACCAGCGTCAGCGCCTCGACCTGCGGATCGACGACGAAGGCGAAATCGCGTTCGACCGCCTGCAATTCCGACATTTGCAGCGTGGGACGGGCAGACGATTTCTGCTTCGGGAAGGGAATGTTCGCGATGCTGACGGTAAAGCCGACCGCCGGACCCTTCAGCTGCATCCGGCGCATCACCCTGGGGTGAATCTCGCCGAACGTGGCCAGCATGTTGGGGCCAAGCGCGATATTGCCAGCGCGGCCCGGATGCCACCAGCCGTCCAGCTTGCGATTGATCTGCGCCTTCGCGGGCGCGCCAATGGCCGTCAGCACCGCCTCGGCATCGGCCTTGGCGTCATACAGATCCACCTTGCGATGGCTGCCGAAAGGATCGCGCGGAGCCGTGGCGCCGACCAGCAGGCCCGACAGCCGGATCGCCTGTTCGCCCGGCTCGCCGCCCGCGAAAACGGGACCGATCTCGAAAAGCGCCATATCGGTCAGGCCGCGCGCCTGGTTGCGCGCCGCTGCCGCAAGAAGACCGGGCAGCAGATCGGGACGCAGATGCGTCATCTCGCTGCTGATCGGGTTTTCGACCCGGACCGAATCGCCGCCGCCGCCGAAAAGCAGCGCCGCGTCCTGGTCGATGAAGGAATAGGTGACGCATTCGTTATAGCCAAGCGCCGCCGCCTGTCGACGCGCAGTCCTTTCGCGGACCTGCAGCGGCGTCAGGATCGGCTTTGGAACCCCCGGCTGCGGACGCGGCAACGGCTTGCCCTGCAGTCCGGTCAGGCTGGCGATGCGGGCGATTTCTTCGACCAGATCGGCCTCGCCCAGCACGTCGGGCCGCCACGAGGGGACATGGGCCAGATCGCCCGACAGGCGAAATCCAAGCGCCTCCAACGTCGCCCGCTGCTTGGCTTCCGGAATGTCGAGGCCAACGAGGCTGCTGGTGCGGGCCGGGTCCAGCCGATAGGCGCGGCCGGTATCGGGCAGGGTGCCGGCGGTGACGATTTCCGAGGCTTCGCCGCCGCAGAGATCAATGACCATTTTCGTTGCTAGTTCAAGGCCATGAAGCGTAAAATTCGGGTCGATTCCACGTTCAAAGCGATAGCGTGCATCGGAATTGATCTTCAGCGCCCGGCCGGTGGCGGCGGTGCTGATCGGATCGAAATAGGCCGCCTCGATGAAGACCTCGGTCGTGAATTCTCCGGCGCCGGAAGCGGCCCCGCCCATCACGCCGGCGATGCTTTCCGGGCCGGTCTGGTCACAGATCACGACGGCACCGGCGGGCAGCGCATAGGTCTTGTCGTCCAGGGCAACGATTTTCTCGTCCCCGCGCGCCGCGCGCAGGATCAGATCGCCCCGAACCTTGGCCGCATCGAAGACGTGAAGCGGACGGTTCAGGTCGTAGGTAAGGAAATTGGTGATATCGACCAGGGCGTTGATCGGTCGCAGCCCGATGGCGCGCAGCCGCTTTTGCAGCCAGGCCGGCGAGGGTCCGTTTTTGACGCCGCGCACGACGCGGCCACTGAAGAACGGGGCTTTTGCGGCTGCGTCGTCCGCGATCGTGACCTTGATCGGGCAGGGGAAACTGCCCGTTACCCTGGCCTCGGGCAGCGGTTTCAGCCGACCCAGACCGCGCGCCGAAAGATCGCGGGCGATGCCATGGACCCCAAGCGCGTCGGGCCGGTTCGGAGTGATCTTGACATGGATCACCGGGTCGATCTTCTCGGGCGCATGGGCCGCCAGCCAGTCGGTGAATTTCTCTCCGACCTCTCCCGAGGGCAGTTCGATGATGCCCTCATGTTCGTCCGACAATTCCAGTTCCCGCTCGGACGCCATCATGCCGTGGCTTTCGACGCCGCGGATCTTGCCGACGCCCAGCGTCACGTCGATGCCGGGCACATAATCACCGGGCTTGGCCAGCACCACGGTGATACCCGCGCGGGCATTCGGCGCGCCGCAGACAATCTGTTTCTCGCCCTCGTCGGTCATCACGCGGCAGACCCGCAGCCGGTCGGCGTCGGGGTGCTGCTCGGCCGAAACGACCCTGGCCAGCGTGAAGCGGTCCAGCCGGGCGGCCGGATCGCTGACATCTTCCACCTCGAGGCCCAGATCGGTCAGCGCCTCGGTGATGTCGGTCAGCGAGGCGTCGGTGTCGAGATGCTCCTTGAGCCAGGACAGGGTGAATTTCATGTCGGATCATCCGTTGAGAGGCGCGGGCCGCGCGGGCCGGGTGTTCGGCCCGGTTCCTAGCGCAAGCGACGGGGGATTGGTAGGGGCGCGAAGGGCGCCGTTCGCGCAGCGGCGCGCCCGGCCCAGCGGCAGCGACCGGGGCGGGCTTCGCCCGGCCCGTCCCCCGATCTCAGCGCCGCGCGGCGAAGAAGTCGCGCAACAGGCGTTGCGCGGCCTGGGCGCCGATTCCGTCGTAGATCTGGGGCCGATGATGGCACTGGGGATGATCGAAGACCCGCGCCCCATGCGCCACGCCGCCCATGCGAGGGTCGTCCGCGCCATAGAACAGCGTGGCGATCCGCGCGGCGGCGATGGCGGCGGCGCACATCGGGCAGGGTTCCAGCGTGACCCACAGGACATGGCCCGGCAGACGCTCTGTTCCCGCCTTCGCGCAGGCCGCGCGCAGGGCCAGAATCTCGGCATGGGCGGTCGGATCGGACAATTCGCGCGTCCGGTTGCCTGCGGCGGCGACGACGCGGCCCTGCGGCGACAGGATCACCGCGCCCACCGGCACCTCGCCCCGTCCCGCGGCCGCGCGCGCCTCTGCCAGGGCTTGCGCCATATGCGATGTGAACTTCGCCATGCCCGCTTGTCGCAAGGCCGCGATTGCCGCGCAAGCGGGCAAGACAAGGCTTTCCATGCGGTGCCGGAAAGCCTAGAACGCCCCTTTTGCCACCGCAGCGATGCGCAGGAGAGATCGCCATGACCGACAATCCCGAAAATCCCGGCAAACCGGCGGATGCCGACCGCATCGCCAAGGTGATCGCCCGTGCCGGCCTTGCCAGCCGCCGCGAAGCCGAACGGATGATCCGCGAGGGCCGGGTGACGGTAAACGGGCAAAAGATCGACAGCCCGGCCCTGGATGTCCTGCCCACGGACCTGATCGTGGTCGATGGCCGGAAGCTGGACGAGAAACAGGATACGCGGCTGTGGCTCTACTACAAGCCGGTCGGACTGGTCACGTCGGATTCGGACGAAAAAGGCCGGCAGACCGTGTTCGATGCGCTGCCCCGCGATCTGCCGCGGGTGATGAGCATCGGGCGGCTGGATCTGACCTCCGAAGGGCTTTTGCTGCTGACCAATGACGGCGAATTGAAGCGGCGGCTGGAACTGCCCTCGACCGGCTGGCTGCGCCGCTACCGGGTGCGGGTGAACGGCAATCCCAGCGACCTGACCTTCGCGCCCCTGCGACGGGGCGCGACCATCGATGGCGAGGATTTCGCGCCGATGGAGATTCGGCTGGACAGTCAGCAGGGGGCGAATGCCTGGCTGACCGTCGGCATCCGCGAAGGCCGGAACCGCGAGATCCGTCGCGCGATGACCCATGTCGGCTTGCAGGTGAACCGGTTGATCCGCGTCGGCTATGGCCCGTTCAAGCTGGCGGGACTGGAAAAAAACCAGGTGTCCGAGGTCAGGCGCAAGGTGCTGCGCGATCAACTGGGCGGGTTGCTGACCGGCGAGGTCGAGGAGAAGGACCGCGAGATGCGCCCGCGTGGCGCCGCGGGCGACCGCCCCCTGCGTGGCAGGCCGGATGATCGGTCGGGCGATCGGCCCGAGGGCCGGACGTTTCGCAGCGCCGGCCCGGACCGGCCGCGCCGCGAGGATGGCACGGGACCGCGTGGTCCGCGCGGCAAACCGGAAGGGCGGGGCGGCCATGCGGCTTTCGCCGATCGTGCGGCGCGCGGCCCGGACGACAAATCCGCCGGGGATCGTCCCTCGCGGGGGGGCAGTCCCGGGACCAAGGATGGCCGTCCGCGCGGCCCTCGCACGGAAGGCGATCAGGGTGACCGACCGCGCCGCAGTTTTGCCGGCAAGCCTGGCAAGGGTCGCTTCTCGCAGGATGGCAAACCCTGGGACAGGAAGCCGGCCGACAGGACGCCGAAGAACGCCATGTCCGGGGATGACCGCGCCGGACATGGCACAGGCGAGGAAGGCCGCGACCGTCCGCGCCGCGGCTTTGCGGCGAAGCCGGCCGAAGGGCAGGGCGCGCGGCGGAGCTTTGCGAAATCCGGGCCAAGGCCGCAGGGCGCAAAACCCGGCGCCAAGGGCGGGCGTCCGCTTGGCGGATCAAAGCCGTTCAAGGGCAAGCCGGGCGGCGGCGGCCGGCCATCGGGGAAACCGCGCAAACCGTGAAGGTCCGCCCATCGACCGCAGGCGCAATCTCGGCCGAACCTCGTGCCCGGCGCTGGCGGGCGCCGGGGGAATGCCGACCGGGTGGATCATTTCGTCAGGATCAGCTTTCCCGCGCGCGTGATCCGCAGTTGATAGATTTGATCATCGAGGATGATCAGCGCCTGGTTCCCGCCCCGTGTCAACTGCGTCGCATCATGCTGCGGCAGACGGGACAGGGGGTGCGGGCTGGCCGGGGTGAAATCGGCGGGACGAATGGCGGTCATCTTGGCCTCCTGGATCTGGGTGATGCTTCCCTAAGATCCTGACAAAATGTCTCTGGTATGTCAAAGTAAAAGAGTCGGAATTATCCTTCTGCGCGATAAAGTGCCCCGCGTCAGCTTTTGCCCAGGCAGCCGATCAGGTTGTCGGCCATGCCTTTCAGGATGTCCGAGTAAAGATCGGGGCCTTGCGGCATCGTCCGGCCCAGCAGGTCAAACTCTCCGGCGATCCGGGCATTGGTGCCATCGATCACTGTCCCGATCCGACGCGGATCCTGTCCATATTCGGAGAAGGCGCAGATCGCGTTGGTTGCGGCGATCTGGTTGCGGATATCTCGCAACCGCGCGGCCGAAGGGTCGCTGGCATCGCCCAGCGTCACGGCAAGCGCCGGACTCAGGCCGTAGTGACGGGTGAAATAGCCATAGGCATCATGAAAGACGACAAAGGCCTTGCCCGAAAGGGGGGCCAGTTCCGCCGCAATCTGCCGATCCAGTGCGGCAATCCTCTGCTGCGCGCTTCGGGCATTGCTTCGATAGCGCGACGCATTGCCTGCGTCGTGGCTGGCCAGGGCCTCGGCGATCGCAGCCAGCCACAGACCGGCATTGTCGGGATCCAGCCATAGATGCGGATCGGTCTTGCCATCGTTGCCGTCGTTGCCGTAGCCACGGGTCTGGACACCCGGCAGCGCGGCAAGCTCTAGATTGCGGCTCTCCGCGCTCAACGATTCGGCGGCGCGATCCAGCCAGGGCGTCAGAACCGGTCCGACCCAGATCAAGAGGTCGGCTTGCTGCAAGGCGCGTGCATCCGAGGGTCGCAACTGATAGCTGTGCGGATCGGATCCGGCTGGGAGCAGAACCGGAATTTCTGCCAGATCGCCCGCGACCTGCCGGACAAGCGAGGCTGTCACAGGCGTATCGGCGACGATTCTTGTCGGTGCAGCCAAGGCAGGGCTGGCAAAGCCGATCAGGATCGCAATGAGAACCGAAAAGCGCATAGGTGACACCGTCGAACGAGTTGCGGGCCCTCCTCATGCAATGTTACAAGGTAACAAGTCAAATAAATTTGTGATAAGATAACATGAGCAATCAGGTTCCGGCGACCGCCTTTGTGCCACATGACCACCAGGCCTGCGCCGCCCGCGCGCTGGACGCGGCCGAGGCGCGTGTCGCCGCCGGGGGCGGGCGGCTGACTCCGGTCCGGCGGCGCACGCTGGAGATCCTGCTGGAATCGCACCGCGCGATGGGCGCCTATGACATCTTGCAGCGGCTGGCCGGTGCCGGGTTCGGGCACCAGCCGCCCGTGGCCTATCGCGCGCTGGAATTCCTGGTCCGGCACGGCCTGGCCCACCGCCTGCAACGGCTGAACGCCTTCGCGGCTTGCCTGCATCCCGGTCATGATCATCCTGCTGCCTTTTTCATCTGCCGCCAGTGCGACAGGCTGGCCGAGTTCCCGGCCACGCAGGTCCGCGATGCCCTGGCCGATCTGGCCGGCAAGACCGGCTTTGCCATCGAGCGCGCGACGATCGAGGCCGTGGGACTTTGCCCGGCCTGCGCAACCGACAGGATCGCCCTATGAGCGCGTTGATCGAGGCGCGCGACCTGACCATCTGGCGCCCCGGCACGAAAGAGCCGGTCCTGTCGCATGTCGATTTCCGCATCGATCCGGGCGAGGTCGTGACGGTGGTCGGGCCGAACGGATCGGGCAAATCGACGCTGGTGCGGGCATTGCTGGGGCATATGCCACTGGCGGGTGGGCAGGTGGTTCGGCAGGCCGGATTGCGGATCGGCTATGTCCCGCAGCGGGTGCAGCTCGACACCGCGATGCCGATGAATGTCCGTCGCTTCCTGTCGCTGCCCCGGCGTATCGATGCGGCCGCTGCCTCGGCCATCCTGGCGCGGACCGGGGTCGAGGGGCTGGAGCGCCGCCCGCTGAGCCAGCTTTCGGGCGGGCAGTTCCAGCGTGTCCTGCTGGCCAGCGCGCTGCTGCACGATCCGCATCTGCTGGTTCTCGACGAGCCAACGCAGGGGCTGGACCAGCCTGGCCTTGTGGCCTTCTACAAGCTGATCGACGAGGTGCGGCGTCAGACCGGCGCGGCGGTGCTGCTGGTCAGTCATGATCTTCTGGTCGTGATGCGGTCGTCGGACCGGGTCATTTGCCTGAACGGCCATGTCTGCTGCGAGGGCTCGCCCCGGCAGGTCAGCAGCGCGCCGGAATATCGCGCCCTGTTCGGGGGCGGCGCGGAAGGCATGCTGGCGCTGTATCGCCATGATCACGATCACGACCATGATCATGCCGTGGATCAGGCGCATCACCACCCGCGCGGCGCCAGCCCGGATGCTTGACGATTTCTTCATCCGCGGGCTGCTGGCCGGATTGGGGCTGGCGGTTGTGGCCGGGCCTCTGGGCAGTTTCGTGGTCTGGCGCCGAATGGCCTATTTCGGAGACGCCACGGCCCATGCGGCCATCCTGGGCGTGGCAATCAGCCTGGCCTTCGGTGTCTCGATCTATCTGGGCACGCTGGCGACGGCGATGGCGATGGCCGTGACGGTTTCGGCGCTGGTGAGCCGGGGACAGGCGATGGACACGATGCTGGGCGTGCTGGCCCATTCGGCGCTGGCGGTCGGGCTGGTCGGCGTCAGTTTCGTGCCATCTGCACGGACCGACCTGACCAGTTTCCTGTTTGGCGATATCCTGACGGTGGGCCGCCCTGATCTGGCGCTGATCTGGGGCGGCGCGGCGCTGGTTCTGGCGTTGCTGGTCTGGCGGTGGCAGCGACTGGTGACGGCGACGCTGAACGAGGAACTGGCAATGGCCGCGGGAATCGATCCGCGAATCGAACGGCTTGTGCTGTCCATCAGCCTGGCGGTGGTGGTCGCGCTGTCGATTCGCGTGGTCGGATCGCTGCTGATTTCAGCCATGTTGATCGTGCCGGCGGCGGCGGCGCGCGGATTGTCGCGCACGCCCGAGGCAATGGCTGCGGCGGCCGCCCTGATCGCGGCCGGCGCGGTTGCGGCGGGGCTGTGGTTCTCTTTGCGGCTGGATACGCCGGCGGGTCCGTCGATCGTCGTTGCGGCGGCGACATTTTTCGTTTTGTCGCAGGTATTTCGTCGTGGCTAGTGCAGCTTTGCAACACTTGCGGCGAGGCGGGGCAGGGGCAGGAACCGATCGCGGCGGCGCGGTGTTGGCGATTATGCAACAGTAGAGACAACCCCTCGGAGATTTTGAATTGATGCTGCTTTTCAAGAGTTCTGGATTGTGTAACTGTCGCATCGATGTTGCCGGAGACGGCAGCCTTCAAACGAAACGGAGCATGATCATGACCAAATTCGCTACTTTCGCTGCCGCCCTCGGCCTGACCGCTTCCTCGGCTCTGGCCGGTGGCTATGTCGCACCTGTCGTCGACGTCGAACCCGTCGTCGTGGAAGAGAAGCCGGCTTCCTCGAACGCTGGCCTGGTTGTCCCCGCCCTGCTGCTGCTGGGCGTGATCGCCGCCGTCGCTTCCAACAACGACGACAGCTGATTTCGAAGCGGATCGGGCACGTCCCGGTCTGTTTCAACGGGGGGCTGGCATTCGTGCCAGCCCCCCTTTCGTTTTGTGTTCTTCGACCTTGCGGGTGGCGCCACGGCCTGCCGTCCGCCATCGACGCGTCGCCTGCGATGTCATATCCTCCGCCGGCAAACGGGCTCTGAAAGCGGGCTTGCCAATCGGTGCGGCATGGCTGGCCATGATCGGCGTCGAACAGATGCGGCCCGCGCTGGCGACCGGTCCGGATGGCCGGCCTGATGGCGGATCAGGGGCGCAGCGTCTGGATCGTCACGTAGCCCAGGGCCGGGCCGATCCATTGGCGCGACACGACGATCTGGCCGCCTTGTGAAATGTAGCTGTTCTGGAAACTGACGCCGTGACCGTCGCAGTTTTCCAGGGTCACGCCGGACTTGGGGCCGGGCTCGGTGGTGCAGGCAAATTGCAGCGGCCGTTCCAGGCCATCGCCCGTGAAATAGCGCATCACGCGCGTGCCACTGCCTGACGCGCCGGCGCGGATCAGCGCCTCGGTCTGCGGTTCCGCCACGGACAGATCGTTGCCCAGGCCACGGGTGCCCACCAACATTCCGCCGCGCAGGATCAGCGCCTCTTCCGTGGGCGTCATGTAGGTTCGCATGGCACCGTTCTGGCCGGTCATCGCCATCACCTGGTTGCGGCCCAGCGATTCAAAACCCGCCTGGATCAGCGGCGCGGGATTGACCTGCAGCGCCTCGGCCGCGGCCTCGGCGGGGGATTTCGGCGGTGCGGCCGGCTCTTGCCGGGCCGTGTCCCGCGCGGCGATGGCCTGCCGGGCGGATTGCGACAGCGCGCCGAAGATGCCGTTGTCCTGTTCGTCGGCCGTGCCGTTGCCGCAACCCGACAAGGTCGTCAGCGCCAGGGCGGCAAGGATGATCGTGCCTGCGGTCTTCATCGCCAGAACCTCCCCCAGCCGTCATAGAGTTTGGCGTCCTGCGCGTCGCGGACGCGGTCATAGAGGCGGCCTGACACGTCCACCCGCGCCCCGCCATCGCGCGACAGCGACCGCAGGGTGGTCGAGGCGCGGTCGCGCGTCGGCTGTCCGGTGGCCCAGGTGATCGGGATCGACAGGCTGATGCCCTTGTCGAAGCTGCCCTCGCCGAATTGCTCGGCCGACAGGTCGGTCTTGGTCGCGAAGGCACCGATCCGCCAGCCATTCGCGAATTCGCGCGTCACGCTGACGGTCGCGCCCTTGTCGCCCGCCAGATACTTGCCAAGATCGAGTTGGGCGGTGAAACCCTTCGCAAAGCCTTGCGTGACTTCGTAATAGACCGAAACGCGTCCCGTCGTGACCTCGTAGTCGCGGAAGCTGAAAAGCTGATCGAAATCGCGTTTGCGGACCCGGTTCACCTCGGCCCCGATGCCCAGGTTGGAATCGGCGGGTTTCCACAGCACCTCGGCCGAGACGCCACCATAGGCCCGTTCCAGCAGGCCGGCGGTGACGCGGGTATAGATGTTGGGTGTGGCCTTCGCGTAATAGGCCAGCGTCAGTTCGGGGATCACGGGGCTGGAATTGCCGGTATACATCCGCGTATCCGACCGCACGCGCGGCACCCCATCAACCGTTTCAAGTTCGGGCCGGGCCTCGTATTCCTCGGGCGTGTAATATTCGCCGCGATTGCCCCGAATACCCGGACCCCGCTGGTCGATATTGCCGAAGACACGCTGGCGCAGCGCGCCGGTCAGGATCAGGCCGGGCGAGATCTCGTAGCTGGCCCGCGCCTGGCCGCCGACTTCATAGGTCAGCCCGTCCTGGGCATCGAAGACGCCCAGTTCCAGATAGGGCGACAGCGACCAG
>DBFD01000044.1:0-813 GCA_002294185.1 Paracoccus sp. UBA889 | reverse complement strand
TCGGCCTCGTATTCCCCGGCCGTGAAGTGCTCGCCGCGGCCACAACGCCCGTAACGGTCGCAGAGATCATCATCGTCGGGAATGCCCGGCCCGCGCTGGTCGATATTGCCGAAGGCGCGCTGGCGCAGGGCGCCCGTCAGGACCAGACCGGGCGCGATCTCATAGCTGGCGCGCGCCTCGGCCCCGACCTCGTGGGTCAGGCCGTCCTCGGCGCTGAACACGCCCAGATCCAGATAGGGCGACAGCGACCAGCGAAAGCGCGGATAGACATTGTCCGAATAGACCAGACCGGCGGGCCGTCCGGCATCGCCGAGCACCGAGGCGGCGGCGATCTGGCCGGCTTGGGTGTTTTCCAGCCGCTCGATATCGGTGCGACGCAGCGTGACCGAGGATGTCGGCACGCCCTCGGCGGTCGAGGTGATCACGAAGGTCTCGACCGAGGGCGGCAGAGCGCGGGTCATCAGACGGGCGGTGCGGCCGATGGCCTCGGCCTGGCTGATATAGCGCTGGTTGCGCAGGCGCACCTCGGCCCGGTTCGCGGTCAGGGCCATGGCTTCGAGGATCTGGCCCTCATCGGCCATGGCATCGCCAAGCGCCTTCTGGATCGCCGGCTGGGCCGACGGATCCTGCGACCAGATGCCAGACCAGCCTTCGGGATCGGCGGCAGGCGCGGGGCGCGGGCGGACCGGGGCCGGGGCCTTTTCCAGCCCGGACGGATAAGGCGACTGGCGCGGGTTCAGCACCATCGAGAATTGCGCCCCGACCGTGTTGCCGCCAATCGTGTAAAGACCGGCCTGATAGGCCTCGCCCCAG
>DBFD01000036.1:5044-15196 GCA_002294185.1 Paracoccus sp. UBA889 | reverse complement strand
GAAGGGCCGGATCTCGCAATAGACGTTCAATTCGCGCAGGCGGCGCGCGATCAGTTGCGTCACCTGGGATCCGAAATCGACGATCAGAAGGCGCTGGTGCTGGGTCATGGATGCGCTTTAAGGGCGGTTGCGCAGCCGCGCAAGAGGGGCGGCGCGTGAGCACCCTCTGTCGCAGCGCGCTCTTTGGTCGGGCCGCAAATGCGGCGCAGGTTCGGCGCGGGCACGGCCGCCGGGGGCCGATCTACCGCTCGGGCACCAGCCCGCGGGGCGCGAAGCGCAGCACCAGCAGCAGGACGAGGCCCATCGCGATGAAGCGCATCTGGGCCGAGCTGTCCAGAAGATGCGCCTTCAACCCGCCATCGGGCAGGGGCAGGACCAGCAGGCCCATCAGCGCCGGTCCCCAGACCTCGGCCTTGATCCACAGGAACCAGATCAGGACCGCGCCCAGGACCGCACCCCAATTGTTGCCCGACCCGCCGACGATCACCATGACCCAGATCAGGAAGGTATAGCGCAGCGGGTTATAGCCGACCGGCGCCATCAGCCCGTCCTGCGTGATCATCATCGCCCCCGCGATCCCGATCACGGCCGAGCCCAGCACGAAGACCTGCAAATGCCGCGCGGTGACATCCTTGCCCATCGCCTCGGCCGCGGTCTCGTTGTCGCGGATGGCGCGCATCATCCGCCCCCAGGGCGATTTCAGCGCCAGTTCGGCCAGCAGGATCACCACCAGCAGCACCACAAGAAACAGCGAGAGATAGCTGATCTTGACCCAGATGCCGGATGCCTCGGCCGCGCTCATCGACAGGCGGTTGGCAAAGCTTTGGAAGGCCGGGTTCTGTTGCAGGTCGATCTCGTAGGCGACGGGTCGCGGGATCGAGGTGACGTTCTTGACGCCACGGGCCAGCCAGTCCTCGTTCTTCAGCACCGCCACGATGATCTCGCCGATCCCCAGCGTCGCGATCGCCAGATAATCCGAGCGGAGCCCAAGCGCGACCTTGCCCACCGCCCAGGCGGCGGCGGCGGCAAAGACCCCGCCCACCGCCCATGACAGCAGGACGGGCAGGCCCAGGCCGCCGATATTCCCGTGGCGGGCGGGGTTGTTGGCCTCGATCGCGATGACGGCCGGGTCGAAGATGGCGCGATAGGCGATGAAGCCCGCAATCAGGATCGCAAGCAGCACCAAGCCGCGCAGCCGCCCCCGGGCCATGCGCTTCCAGGCCTGCGCCGCCAGCGCCAGCGTGCCAATGCCCAGGGCAAGCCCCAGCAGGATGCGCGGGCCGCCCGCCTGCCATGCGCCGTCCACCGGGGCGGTCGCGACCAGGACCGGCGCCAGCCCGCCAAGCGCCAGAAAGCCCACGACGCCCACGTTGAACAGGCCCGCATAGCCCCATTGCATGTTCACCCCAAGCGCGGTGATGGCCGAGATCAGGCCCATGTTCAGAATGCCGAGCGCAGTGTTCCAGCTGCCCGAAAACATCGCGTTGCGCACCGTGCCCTCCAGCACGAACAGCACCGCAAGCGCCAGAAACAGCAGCGGCGCGCGCCAGCGGCTGGAGGTGTTGGCCTGACGAGTGTTGGACATGGCGACCCCCTTCTAGACCGACCTGCCGCGGAACAGGCCGGTCGGCTTGAACAGCAGCACCACGATCAGAATGACGAAACTGACGGCGAACTTGTATTCGGTGCCCAGAAGCTGCAGCAACCCGCCCGGCTGCCAGTCCGGGAACAGATAGCCCACCACTTTCAGCCATGGATAGGTGATCGCGACCTCGGAAAAGGCCACGACGAAACCGCCGGCGATGGCGCCCAGCGGACTGCCCAGGCCGCCGACGATGGCGGCGGCGAAGATCGGCAGAAGGATCTGGAAATAGTTGAAGGGCTTGAACGCCTTGTCCAGGCCGTACAGCACGCCGGCGATGGTCGCCAGGCCGGCGGCGATGATCCAGGTCATGCGCACGACCTTGTCCGGGTCGATGCCCGACAGCAGCGCCAGATCCTCGTTGTCGGAATAGGCGCGCATCGCCTTGCCCGACCGGGTGCGATTGAGGAACCAGAACAGCGCCCAGACCACGATCACCGCGACCACGACGGTCAGCGCCTGCGTCGATTTCAGGGCCAGGCCCTCTTGCAGGCCGGTCATCGCCTTGAAGTCGCGCACATTGATGACAAAGCGGGCGCCGTCCGCGAAACGCTGTTCATCGACTCCGATCAGCAACCGGGTCAGCCCGTTCATCAGGAACATCACGCCGACCGAGGCCATGACCAGGATGATCGGCGCCGCTCTCTGGACGCGGTAGAATCGATAGACCGCCCGATCCGTCACCAGCGCCAACGCGGCCGTCGCCGCAATCCCAACCGGCAGGGCCAGCAGCGCCGTGGGCAGCGGCCCCAGCGAGACGCCAAGCGCCTGCAGGCCCCAGGTGACGAGGATGGTGACGGCGGTGCCGAACGCCATCGTGTCGCCATGGGCGAAGTTCGAAAAGCGCAGGATGCCATAGATCAGCGTCACCCCGAGCGCCCCAAGCGCCAGTTGCGCGCCATAGGCCGCGGCGGGAATGAACACGAAGTTCAGGAACACGACAAGGGCGTTCGCAATGTCCATGTCTCAGCCCCCCAGGAAGGTGCGGCGCACCTCGTCATTGGCCATCAGTTCCTTGCCGGAACCGGTATGCGCATTGGCGCCCTGGACCAGCACATAGGCCTTGTCGGCGATCGCCATGGCCTGTTTGGCGTTCTGTTCCACCATCAGGATCGGCAGGCCGCCGCGCGCGATGGCAATGATGCGGTCGAACAATTCGTCCATCACGATCGGGCTGACACCGGCCGTCGGTTCGTCCAGCATCAGCAGGCTGGGTCGGGTCATCAGGGCGCGGCCCACGGCAAGCTGCTGGCGCTGGCCGCCCGACAATTCGCCCGCCGCCTGCCGGCGCTTGTCCTTCAGGATCGGGAACAGATCATAGACCTGCGCCATCGTATCCGCGATATCGTCGTCGCGGATGAATGCGCCCATTTCAAGGTTTTCTTCGCAGGACATTGATGGGAATGTGTTATTGACCTGCGGAACAAAGCCCATTCCGGCCCTGACGCGATCCTGCGGGTTCAACGCGGTGATGTCGCGGCCGTCCAGACGGATACTGCCTTCGCGCAGATCCAGCATCCCGAAGATCGCCTTCATCGCGGTGGATTTGCCGGCGCCGTTCGGACCCACGATGACCGCGATCTCGCCCTTTTCGACGGCGATGGTGCAATCGTGCAGGATGTCGGGGCCGCGCCCGTAGCCGCCGGACATGCCTTCGCCGATCAGGAACGGATCGTCCCTGCGGCCCGGCCCGGCCGCCCCGGATTTGCGGCTGCCCTCGAAGGTTCCCGCGGGGCGGGGATTGACCACCGAGGCGTCGCGGTTGCCGCGATTGCCGAAAGCCTGATCGCTCATGCGCCCACCATGTCCTTGTTCTTCAGCCCGGTGCCCAGATAGGCCTCGATCACCTCTTCATTGCTCATGATATCCTTCGCGCTGCCCCGCGCCAGCACGTGACCCTGCGCCATCACGATGACCGGATCGCACAGCTTGCCGATGAAATCCATGTCATGTTCGATCACGCAGAAGGTATAGCCGCGCTCGCGGTTCAGGCGGATGATGGCATCGGCGATGGTGCCCAGCAGGGTGCGGTTGACGCCCGCGCCGACCTCGTCGAGGAACACGACCTTGGCATCGACCATCATCGTGCGGCCCAGTTCCAGCAGCTTTTTCTGCCCGCCCGACAGGTTGCCCGCCTTTTCATGGCTCAGGTGACGGATGGTCAGGAAATCCAGAACCTCATCGGCGCGCTTTCGCAAGGCCGCCTCTTCGCGGTCGATCCGGCCGCGCTGGAACCAGGTCTTCCAGATCGTCTCGCCGCTCTGACCGCCGGGAACCATCATCAGGTTCTCGCGGACGGTCATCGAGGCGAATTCGTGGGCCAGTTGAAAGGTGCGCAGCAAACCCTTGTGAAACAA
Source organism: Paracoccus sp. UBA889 (assembly GCA_002294185.1). Lineage (GTDB taxonomy): Bacteria > Pseudomonadota > Alphaproteobacteria > Rhodobacterales > Rhodobacteraceae > Paracoccus. The sequence goes on along the minus strand of DBFD01000036.1, from coordinate 11,197 downwards.
TTCATGCGGGGGCAGGCCGGTGATGTCCTCTCCATCCATGAAGACGCGGCCCGAGGTGGGGGCAAGATCGCCCGCGATGACATTGAACAGCGTCGATTTTCCCGCGCCATTGGGGCCGATCAGTCCGGTGATCGAGCCGGTGTCGATGGTCAGGCTGGCGCCGTCGACGGCGCGGAAGCCGCCGAAATGTCTGTGCAGGTCTTCGACCCGGATCATGGTTCCGTTCCCATCCTCGTCTTGTCCGGTGAATCATGACCGCCCCGGGCCGTGGCTGTCACGAAAAAGCTGCGCCCTGGCCGCCTCGTCCCGTTCCGGCTCCACCAAGATCGGAATTCGCCCCGAGACGCGGCAGCACCGGGGGGCGTGCGGTTTCGATCCTGGGCCTTTTCCATCCCCGGCCCTGAAAAATGGCCCGGCACCGCGCGGGTGCCGGGCCGGAGCAACGGGTTGCGGTTCAGCGATAGCCGACGACTTCCATCTTGCCACCGTCAAAGGTGACTTCACGATAGATGCCGGCGGATTCGCCTGCGCCGACCAGTTCGACCGAGGTCGCGCCGACATAATCGATGTCGCCCCCGCCATTCAGGATCTCCAGCGCCTTGGCCAGTTCGCCGGGCAGGATCTTTTCACCCGGCGCATTGGCCACATCCATGATCTTGCCCTTGTATTCGGCCGGATCGCTGGATTTCGCGGCCGCCATCGCCAGCAGCATCAGCGATGCGGCGTCATAGGCCTCGGCCGAGAAGGCGCCGGTGCCGTCGAAGCCCGCTTCCTTGGCCATCGCGACATATTTGTCGCGGCCCTCGCCTTCGGCGGCGGGGTTCTGCCCGAAGCTGCCGTCGATCTCGGACTTGAAATTATCGACAAGCTGCTGGCCGACCATGCCGTCGGGGAAGACGAAGGTGTCAAAGGCGCCGGTATCCAGCGCCGCGCGCACGATGCCCGAGCCGCCCTGATCGACATAGCCCGCCACGACCAGCGCGTCGCCGCCCGCGGCGGCCAGCGCCGCGACCTCGGCCGAATAATCGGCCTTGCCGTCGTCATGGGCGCTGTTCACGGTGACGGTGCCGCCCTTCTTCTCGAACGCGGCCTGGAAACTGTCGGCCAGCCCCTTGCCGTAATCGTTGTTGGTATAGGTCACGGCGACGTTCTTGATGCCGCGGTCCAGGATGATGTCGGACATCACCTCGCCCTGACGCGCATCCGACGGCGATGTGCGGAAGAACAGATCGTTGTCTTCGATCGTGGACAGCGCGGGCGAGGTGGCCGAGGGCGAGATCATGACGATGCCGTTCGGCTTGGCCACGTTTTCCAGCGAGGCGATGGTCTCGCCCGAACACATGCCGCCGACGATGCCCTTGACCTTTTCGGCGGTGATCAGGCGCTCGACGGTCGCGGTCGCGGCGGCCGCGTCGGCGCAGGTCGAATCGCCCTCGACCGGGGTCACGGTCGATCCGTCCAGCAGCAGGCCGGAATCGCTGATTTCCTTCATCGCCAGTTCGGCGCCGTCGCGCATCGCGGGCGCCATCGATTCCAGCGGGCCGGTGAAGCCCAGCGAAATCCCCATCTTGATCTCCTCGGCGCCGGCGGCACCGGCGATCAGTACGCCGGCGGCACTGGCCAGAAGCAGCTTCTTCATTGACTTTTCTCCCAGTTGGAACGTTGTCCTGCGCGTCAGGTTAGAAGCCCGCTGCCCAAAAGAAAAGCACGATGTCGCAACGTCACGCCTGCCTGTTCGGGCAGGCTTGGGGCGTCGCGGTCAGGTGCGGCGGCGCGCTTGCGGCGATCAGCGCCAGCCCAGCCGTTCCCGGCCCCCGCCCAGCAACAGGCGCGGCAGAGAGGCCAGCAGCCAGCCCAGAAGAAATCCGATGCCCGCGGCAATCAATCCCGCGCGGGTCACGGGAAACGCGGGCCGGAAATCGCCCCAGGTGGCCTTCAGCGTCTCGCTGTCGCGCAGGCGATGGGGCAGGGCCATGCGTTCCAGCGGACCGGCCAGCCGCAGCATCTGCAAATCGGCGCGCGCACGGTCCAGCCGCCGGAAGGTGCGGCGCATGTCGGCCTGATGGGCGTCGCGGAAGGTGCTGCCCGACAGGTCGGCCAGCGCCTCGACCCGTGTCAGCCCGGCGCGTTCGGCACTGGCGTCGAATTCGGCGGCGACACGCGCCAGGGCATCGACCCGACCGCCAAGGCGCTGGACATACTGATCCGAAAAGGCCGGGAACTGCGACAGCGCGGCGGCAAATGCCACCGCCACGACCAGCCGCAGCAGCCCGATCACGGCGCCGGGGCCGGCATCGCGAGGATCGGGCGATAGACCCCGGTCACCCGCGCGATGGCGTCCTTGGGCGACATTTCCTCGCTGTCGCCGGTCTTGCGGCAGGTCAGTTCGACCCGGTTGTTCGACAAACCGCGCGGACCGACGGTGATCCGCCAGGGCAGGCCGATCAGGTCCATGGCCGCGAATTTCGCCCCCGCCCGTTCGTTCCGATCGTCATAGAGCGGGTCCAGCCCGCGCGCCTGCAATTCGGCATAGATCGCCTCGCAGGCGCTGTCGGTCGAGGAATCGCCCTGCTTCAGATTGACAAGGCCCACATGGAAGGGCGTCACGCCTTCGGGCCAGATGATGCCCTTGTCGTCGTGGCTGGCCTCGATGATCGCGCCCAGCAGGCGGCTGACGCCGATGCCGTGGCTGCCCATGTGGACCGGAACCCTGGCGCCGTCGGGGCCGACGACGGTGGCGCCCATCGGTTCGGAATACTTGGTGCCGAAATAGAAGATCTGGCCGACCTCGATGCCGCGGGCCTGGCGGCGGCGTTCCTGCGGGATCTGATCGAACAGTGCCGGGTCGTGGGTTTCGTCGGTGCGGGCATAGCGGCTGGTGAATTCGTCCATCACCGCCTGGCATTCCTCGTGGCTGTCGTAGTCGATCTGCCGGTCTCCGAAGGTCAGGTCGGTGATTGCACTGTCATAGAAGACCTCGGATTCGCCGGTCTCGGCGAGGACCAGGAATTCATGCGTGTCGTCGCCGCCGATCGGACCGCTGTCGGCGCGCATCGGGATCGCCCGCAGCCCCATCCGTTCGTAGGTGCGCAGATAGCTGACCAGGTGCCGGTTATAGGCGTGCAGCGCGTCTTCCCTGGTCAGGTCGAAATTATAGCCGTCCTTCATCAGGAATTCCCGGCCCCGCATGACCCCGAAACGTGGCCGGATCTCGTCGCGGAATTTCCACTGCACGTGATACAGGGTCAGCGGCAGATCCTTGTAGCTGTTCACGCCCGACCGGAAGATGTCGGTGATCATCTCCTCATTGGTGGGCCCGTAGAGCAGATCGCGCTTGTGGCGATCACGGATGCGCAGCATTTCTTCGCCGTAATCGTCATAGCGGCCGCTCTCGCGCCACAGATCGGCGGGCTGCAACGTCGGCATCAGCAGCGGAACATGGCCCGCGCGCTGCTGTTCCTCGTGCACGATCTGTTCGATCCGGCGCAGCACCTTGTAGCCCATCGGAAGCCAGGAATAGATGCCCGCCGCCTGCTGCTTGATCATGCCCGCACGCAACATCAGCCGATGGCTGACGATCTGGGCCTCTTTGGGATCCTCTTTCAGGAGGGGCAGGAAATAGCGCGACAGACGCATGGGCGGAATCCTTCACCTGGCTCGGCCGCAGCGTTAGCGGATCGGCCGCCGGTTGCCAAGAACCGGCCGTCTCGCGGCAGGCGAAGCCTTGCAACCGCGGCTTGAGACAGCCACATTCGCGACAATGTGAACATGACGAGGCCGGCAATGCACATGCCCGTTCAGCGGCAACTGATCTGGTGGGGCGTCGCGGCGCTGGCCCTGCTGATCGCCATGTGGCTGCTGGGTCAGGCCGTGCTGCCCTTCATCCTCGGGGCGGGCATCGCCTATCTTCTGGATCCGCTGGCCGACCGGCTGGAGCGGGCCGGCCTGTCGCGGACCATGGCGGTTGCGGTGATCACCCTGGCGGCGATCCTGCTGTTCGTTGCCGTGAGCCTGCTGATCGTGCCGATCCTCGTGCGGCAGGCGGTCGCGCTGATCGACACCGCGCCCGAGATGTTCGATCAGGCCCGCGCTTTCGTCACCGCCCGGTTTCCGCAACTGATGCCCGAAGACGGCACCGTCGCCTCGGCGATCAGCGATCTGGGCAAGGCGATGGGCGACCAATGGAGCCGGATCGCCCAGACCATCATGAGCTCGCTCGGCGGTGTGATCAGCACCGTGGCGCTGCTGGTCATCGTCCCGGTCGTGGCCTTCTATCTGCTGCTGGACTGGGACCGCATGGTATCCGAGATCGACCGGCTGCTGCCGCGCGAACACGCCCCGGTCCTGCGTCGGCTCGCATCCGAGATCGACCTCGCGCTGTCGGGATTCGTGCGCGGGCAGGGGTTGGTGATCCTGATTCTGGGAACCTGGTATTCCATCGCGCTGATGCTGGTCGGGCTGCCCTTCGGCTTCTTCATCGGGATCATGGCGGCGGCCTTGTCCTTCATCCCCTATGTCGGGGTTCTGATCGGCGGCATCACGGCGATCGGCGTCGCCCTGTTCAGCTTCTGGGGCGATCCGCTATGGGTTGGCGCGGTGATCGCGATCTTTGCGCTTGGACAGGTGGTCGAGGGCAACTACCTGCAACCCAAGATCGTCGGCGGCCATGTCGGGCTGCATCCGGTCTGGCTGCTGCTGGCGCTGTCGGTCTTCGGCGCGCTGTTCGGCTTTGTCGGCCTGGTCATGGCGGTTCCGATGGCGGCGGCGCTTGGGGTTCTGGCCCGCTTCCTGACCGAGCGTTACCGCGAAAGCGCACTTTATACCGGCCAGACCGTGCCGGCCGAACCGGACACGCCGACGCTGGTCGAGATCGTGCCGCGCGGCACCGTCGCGAAGGCGCTGGTCGAGGCGCGGTTGCAGGCCGACCGCAGCCTTGCCGCCGCGCAGATCGAGACGATGCAGGAAGACCTGCGACGCGACCGCGAGGCGTGAGGCCAGGATGTCGCGGCAACTGACGCTGGATCTGACCACCCCGCCGGCCCATGCGCGCGCCGACTTCCTGCCTGCTTCGGCCAATCAGGCGGCCCTGGCGATGCTGGATTCGCCACAGGCATGGCCGCAGGGACGGATGTTGCTGATCGGCCCGGAAGGGGCGGGCAAGACCCACCTCGCCGCCTTCTGGGCGGCCGAGAACGGCGCGCGCCGGCTGTCGGCCGCCAGCCTGCGGCCGGACGCGGCCGATGCACTGGCCGCTGACGGCGGCGCGCTGGTCGTCGAGGATGCCGATCATGCGGGCTTTGCGGCCGGCGCCGAACAGGCGCTGTTCCATCTGTGGAATCTTTGCGGGCCACGCGATTGCCTGCTGCTGATGACCGCGCGCCGGGCGCCGCGCGACTGGGGGCTGGTGCTGCCCGATCTGCGTTCGCGCATGGACGCGATGCCGCAGGTCCGACTGGGCCCGCCGGACGAGACGCTGCTGGCCGCCGTGCTTGTCAAGCTGTTCGCGGACCGGCAACTGGCGGTTCCGGCCGGGCTGATCGACTGGCTGGTTCTGCGCATGGACCGCGATCTGGGGCTTGCCCGGCGCCTTGTCGCGGCGATCGACCGCGCCGCGATGGCCGCGCAGGGCCCGGTGACACGCCGGATGGCGGCCGAGGCGCTGGACATCCTGACGCCTGCCGAGGCATGATCGGCGCCGTTTCCCAGCATTGTTGCAGACGCGATGACCCAGGCCGATTTTCTCCGCCATCCCTTTCCCGAACCGCAGGACCTGCCCGGAGGCCCGCCGCAGGGGGCGGCGCGGTTCTTCAACCGTGAAATCAGCTGGCTGTCCTTCAACTGGCGGGTTCTGGACGAGGCGCGCAATGCCCGCGTTCCGCTGCTGGAACGGCTGCGCTTCGTCTCGATCAGCGCGACCAATCTGGATGAATTCTACACCGTCCGCGTGGCGGGGCTGCGCGAACTGGTGCGCGAGGGAAACACCACGCCCTCCGACGACGGACGCACCGCCGCCGAGCAACTCGCGCTGATCAACACCGACGCCCGCCGCCTGATGAGCGCGCAGCAAGGCGTCTGGAACCGCCTGCGCCGCGAGATGGAAGAGGCCGGCATCGTCATCCTGTCGCGCAGCAACATCACCCGCAGCGAAGAGGA
>DBFD01000036.1:0-4640 GCA_002294185.1 Paracoccus sp. UBA889 | reverse complement strand
CCCAATACCGGCTTCTCGCTGGCGCTGGAACTGGCCCGGCAGACGGATGGACGTCAGATGCAGGCCCTGCTGCCGATCCCGGCCCAGCTTCCTCGCTTCGTTCCGCTGCCGGGGGGCGGGCGATTCCTGCGGCTCGAGGAATTGCTGCTGATGCATCTCGGCAGTCTCTTTCCCGGCTATCGCGATATCGGCCATTGCGCCTTCCGGGTCTTGCGCGACAGCGATCTGGAGGTCGAGGAAGAGGCCGAGGATCTGGTCCGTGAATTCGAGACCGCGCTGAAACGCCGCCGCCGCGGCAGCGTGATCCGGCTGAAGATCACCCATGGCGCGCCCGACCGGCTGCGGCGGCTGATCATGGAGGAACTGGAAGTCGGCCCCGACGAGGTGATCGAGGTCGAGGGCCTTCTGGGGATGGCCGATCTGCGCGAACTGGTGCTGGATGATCGTCGCGACCTGTTATGGCCCGGCTTCACCCCTCGTGTGCCGGAACGGGTGCAGGATCACCACGGCGACATGTTCGCCGCGATCCGGCAAAAGGACATGCTGCTGCAGCATCCCTACGAGACCTTCGACATGGTGGTGCGTTTCCTGCAGCAGGCGGCGCGCGACCCTGACGTGCTGGCGATCAAGCAGACCCTGTATCGCACCAGCCGTGACAGTCCGATCGTCGATGCGCTTTGCGAGGCCGCCGAGGCGGGCAAGTCGGTGACCGCGCTGGTCGAATTGAAGGCCCGCTTCGACGAGGCCGCCAATATCCGCCAGTCGCGGCGCCTGGAGCGGGCCGGCGCCCATGTCGTCTACGGCTTCGTGAACTACAAGACCCACGCCAAGATCAGCGCCATCGTCCGGCGCGAGGGCGAAAGCCTGGTCACCTATACCCATTACGGGACCGGCAACTACCACCCGATCACGGCGCGAATCTATACCGATCTGTCGCTGTTCACCTGCGATCCGGCCCTGGGCCGGGATGCGACGCGGGTCTTCAACTATCTCTCGGGCTATGTTCAGCCGGCGGGGCTGGAAAACCTTGCCATCTCGCCCATCGGGCTGAAAGACCGGCTGCTGGAACTGATCGCGCGCGAGGCCGAGATGGCCCGGGCCGGACGACCCGCCGCGATCTGGTGCAAGGCCAATTCGCTGATCGAAAAGGACATGATCGAATCGCTCTACGCGGCCAGCGCGGCGGGGGTCAAGATCAGCCTCGTCGTACGCGGAATTTGCGGAATAAGGCCAGGTATCAGTGGCTTGTCTGAAAATATTCGCGTGAAATCCATTGTCGGCCGCTATCTGGAACATTCCCGCATCATCTGTTTCGGCAACGGCTTTGGCCTGCCGTCGAAAAAGGCGCGGGTGTTCATCAGTTCGGCCGACCTGATGGACCGCAACCTGAACCGGCGCGTCGAAACGCTGGTCGAATGCGTCAACGAGACGGTCAAGGCGCAGATCGTCAGCCAGGTCATGGCCGCCAACATGGCCGACGAGGCGCAAAGCTGGCTGCTGCAACCCGACGGGCGTTTCGTGCGCTATCTGCCCGATGGGCGCGATGATCTGTTCAACTGCCACCGGTTCTTCATGGAAAACCCCTCGCTTTCAGGACGCGGCACGGCGGGCGCGCGCGACGTTCCGGCGCTGACCCATTCGCCGGATTGACCGGGACGCCATCACGGGCCATTAACGGGGCCAATGCGCAAGCAGGGGGCCTGGGAATGAACGGCGTGCGGACCAATACCGGCCGGCAGATCGAGCCTTTCGGCAAGATGTTCGACACACTTCCCAAACGGGCGTTGAAACGGGTCGGCGTGGTCGATGTCGGTTCGAACTCGATCCGTCTGGTGGTGTTTGACGGTGCCGCGCGTTCGCCCGCCTATTTCTACAATGAAAAGGTCATGGCCGGTCTGGGGGCCGAGATGGCCTCGACCGGGCGCCTGAACCCGGCGGGCGTCGAGCGTGGCTTTGCCGCGCTCAGCCGGTTTGCCGCGCTGGCCAAGGGCATGGATATCGAGCCGCTGACCTGCGTCGCCACCGCCGCCGTGCGCGAGGCCGAGGACGGACCCGACTTTCAGGCGCGAATCGAACGCGAGACCGGCATCAGGATGTGGGTCATCGACGGCGAGGAAGAAGCCCGTCTGTCCGCGCAGGGCGTGCTGCTGGGCTGGCCCGGCGCGAACGGGCTGGTCTGCGACATCGGCGGCAATTCCATGGAACTGGCGGAACTGAAGGACGGCAAGGTCGGACGGCGGGCGACCTCGCAACTGGGGCCGTTCCGGCTGCAACAGATCAAGGGCGGCAAGGACGGGCTGAAAGCCCACATCCGTTCGATCATGGCCGATCTGGCGCAACGGATGGGCACGGATCACCAGCGGATCTATCTGGTCGGCGGATCCTGGCGGGCCATTGCGCGGCTGGACATGGAACGTTCCGATTATCCGATGACGGTGCTGCACGAATATCGCATGACGCCGCAGGCGGTCGCGGACACGCTGGACTGGATCGGGGCGAACGATTTGAACGAATTGCGCGGCCGGGTCGGGATCTCGTCTTCGCGAATGGAACTGGTGCCGCTGGCCTCGCAGGTGCTGTCGGAACTGGTCGAGACCTTCGGCCCCGCCGATCTGGCGATCAGCAGCTACGGCATCCGCGAGGGGCTGCTCTACGAGCATATGTCCGACACGCTGCGCAAGCGTGATCCGCTGATCGAGGCGGCCCGCTTCACCGAACGCCAGATGGCGCGGATGCCGGGCTTCGGCAAGAAGCTGTATCAGTTCCTGCTGCCGATCTTCGGCCGGGTGCCGGCCGATCGCGAGCGCCTGATCCGCGCGGCCTGCCTGCTGCACGACACGACCTGGCGCGCCCATCCCGACTACCGCGCCGAGGCCTGTTTCGACAACGTGACCCGTGCGAACATGGCCGCGCTGAGCCATCCCGAGCGCGTGTTTCTGGGTCTGGCCCTGCTGCATCGCTACAAGAACAGCCGGTCGAAATCGCCGATGCTGCCGCTGTTTGCCCTGCTGAGCGAGGCGGAAATCCGCGACGCCGAAATCCTGGGCAAGGCGATGCGATTCGGCGCGATGTTCTCGATCGACGATCCTTCCGACGCCGGCAGCTTGAAGCTTGCCGCCAGGAAATCGGTGCTGGAACTGACGCTGACCCGGACCGGGCGGCAATTGATGGGCGAGGTCGCCCATTCCCGTTTCAAATCGCTGTGCAATGCCATGGCGGTGGAGCCTCTGGTCAAGGATTGAGACGGCGCCGTTTCGCGGCCCGGGGCTGCAGCACCGCAATGAAAAAGGGCGTCCCGAAGGACGCCCTTTCCGTTCTGCCAAGGGCAGGGGGGATGATTACATCATGCCGCCCATGCCACCCATGCCGCCCATGTCGGGCATTCCGCCACCGCCCTGGCCTTTCGGTTCGGGCTTTTCGGCGATCATGGCTTCGGTGGTGATCAGCAGACCCGCGACCGAGGAAGCGTCTTCCAGTGCGGTGCGCACGACCTTGGCCGGATCGATCACGCCGAACTTGAACATGTCGCCATATTCCTCGGTCTGCGCGTTGAAGCCAAAGGCCTTGTCGCTGGATTCGCGCACCTTGCCCGCCACGACAGCGCCGTCGACGCCGGCGTTTTCCGCGATCTGCCGCATCGGTGCCTCAAGCGCACGGCGCACGATGCCGATGCCGGCTTCCTGATCCGAGTTCTCGCCCTTCAGGCCTTCCAGCGCCTTGCCACCCTGAACCAGGGCCACACCGCCGCCGACGACGACACCTTCCTGAACGGCCGCGCGGGTCGCGTTCAGCGCGTCATCGACACGGTCCTTGCGCTCTTTCACTTCGACTTCGCTCATGCCGCCGACGCGGATCACGGCAACACCGCCGGCCAGCTTGGCCACGCGTTCCTGCAGTTTTTCCTTGTCGTAATCCGAGGTGGTTTCCTCGATCTGCTGGCGGATCTGGCTGACGCGGGCCTCGATCTCGGACTTTTCACCGGCGCCATCGACGATGGTGGTGTTGTCCTTGTTGATCGTGATCTTTTTGGCCGTGCCCAGCATGTCGATGGTCACGTTTTCCAGCTTCATGCCCAGATCTTCGCTGATCACCTGGCCGCCGGTCAGGATCGCGAGATCCTGCAGCATGGCCTTGCGCCGGTCGCCGAAGCCCGGCGCCTTGACGGCAGCGATCTTCAGGCCGCCGCGCAGCTTGTTGACGACCAGCGTGGCCAGAGCCTCGCCTTCGACGTCTTCGGCCACGATCAGCAGCGGTTTCTGCGACTGGATCACCGATTCCAGCAGCGGAACCATGGGCTGCAACGAGGACAGCTTCTTCTCGTGCAGCAGGATGTAGCAATCTTCCAGTTCGGCGACCATCTTGTCGGGGTTGGTCACGAAATAGGGCGACAGATAGCCACGGTCGAACTGCATCCCTTCGACGACTTCGACCTCGGTCTCCATGCCCTTGTTTTCTTCGACGGTGATGACACCCTCGTTGCCGACCTTCTGCATCGCGTCGGCGATCTGGCGGCCGATCGACGCTTCGCCGTTGGCCGAGATGGTGCCGACCTGCGCGACTTCGTCGCTGTCGTTGACCGGACGCGAGGCGGCCTTGATGGCTTCGACGACCTTGGTGGTGGCCAGGTCGATGCCGCGCTT
>DBFD01000009.1 GCA_002294185.1 Paracoccus sp. UBA889 | reverse complement strand
CAGGGCGCGCACACCCTGTGCCGAATTCTCGAACTGCCTCGCCTCATTCCCCTCCAGATCGATTGCATCGAGGTGGGATTTGGAAATGTCGATCCCGATCGTGTGCTCCGTCATCTTCGCCGTGTCCTATCCTTGTCATGCGTGACGCAAGCACGCGTATCCGTTCAGGCCCTGGGTGAAGACGGCGGCCGATCCCACTCAATACCGGTCCCGCTGACCTTTGCTGACACGATCCGACCGCCGCCATGGCCCGCCATAAATGGCGTGGCGGGCCATGGCTCCCGAGTACCCCGAGAACCAAGAAGATTCATAAGACAATGCGATGGTCTCCCGCGCCCGGGTAGAGCTGCGAGAGCTTGAAGTTGAATGTCGCCAAGCCTGCCATCAGAACCTCGGATATCCGCGGCTCTGCCTCGAGTCGTTTTCCGACCAAAGACCAGAAAATCCGCATGGATCGAAGTCGATGCGGACATTCGTCCACGATCTTCGCTGCGTTCGAAGGTCAAGCTTGTGGTCGGAGAATATTGGCTGTATTTTCGGCCTCAGAAGAAGAAATGTCCGAGATCCCGGAAATTTCTTCGTTCGGATAGGCAGATGATACCGCCGAGAAAAAAGTCTCGGATTTCCGCCCTGTTTTTCTTTTTCAGGCCCTCAGAAAATCCGCTTGAAATACAATGACCTGCCGCGCGTCACGCGACAGGTCAGTTTGTTCAGGCCTCCCACCGGACGGAATGCGTCAGTTCGATCCGCGCCCTTTCTTCTTGTGCGAGCCTCGCCTGAAAGGCGGCTCTACATGAAACCCAGTTCCAGCCGCGCCTCGTCGGACATCATGTCCATGCCCCATTGCGGCTGGAAGGTCATCTCGACATCGACCTGTTTCACGCCGGGCAGGGGTTCGATCGCGTCGGCGACCCAGCCCGGCATCTCTCCGGCCACCGGGCAACCCGGCGCGGTCAGCGTCATGACCACCCGAACCTCGTTTGCCGCATTGATGTCGATCGTGTAGATCAGCCCCAGATCATAGATGTTGACGGGAATTTCCGGGTCGTAGACCGTCTTGCAGGCCTCCACGATCGGCTCGTAGAGCGCGTGGTCGGTGCTTGAAGGGGCGATCAGCGGATCGCCTTCCATCATCGGCTGGGTCATGGCGGTTTCCTTGCAATTCCGACCGATTATATAGGACATCGCCCGGCGCGGGTCCAGAGGGCCGGCGTTGCATCCGCGACTGGCGGGCGGTAAGGACGCGCGTTTCCACCCGGAAGGCCCCGAAGATGAGTGACCGTTTCTCCTTTTCGCTGCATGCCTCGGACGGCGCGGCGCGCAGCGGCACCATCCACACCCCGCGCGGCGAAATCCGCACGCCCGCCTTCATGCCCGTCGGCACGGCCGCGACCGTCAAGGCGATGATGCCCGAATCCGTGCGCAAGACCGGGGCCGACATCCTGCTGGGCAACACCTATCACCTGATGCTGCGCCCGGGGGCCGAAAGGATCGCCGGCCTGGGCGGGCTGCACCGCTTCATGAACTGGCCGCGCCCGATCCTGACCGATTCCGGTGGCTTCCAGGTCATGAGTCTGTCCAGCCTGCGCAAGCTGACCGAAGAGGGGGTGACCTTTGCCAGCCATATCGACGGCAGCCGCCATCACCTGACCCCCGAACGCAGCATGGAAATCCAGCGCCTTCTGGGCAGCGACATCGTCATGGCCTTTGACGAATGCCCGGCGCTTCCGGCGGCGGAACGCGACGTCGCTGTCTCGATGCGGTTGTCGATGCGATGGGCGCGGCGGTCGCGCGACGCATTCGGCGACCGGCCCGGACATGCGCTTTTCGGCATCATGCAGGGTGGCGTGACCCGCGATCTGCGCGAGGAAAGCGCCCAGGCCCTGACCGGGATCGGCTTTGACGGCTATGCCATCGGCGGGCTTGCCGTGGGCGAAGGCCAGCAGGCGATGTTCGGCGTGCTGGATTATGCGCCGGGTTTTCTGCCGGCGGACAAGCCACGCTATCTGATGGGCGTCGGCAAACCCGATGATATCGTCGGCGCCGTAAGCCGCGGCATCGACATGATGGATTGCGTGCTGCCGTCACGCTCGGGCCGGACCGGGCAGGCCTGGACGCGGCGCGGTCAGGTCAATATCAAGAATGCCCGCCATCAGGATGACCCGCGCCCGTTGGATCAGGATTGCATCTGTCCGGCCTGCCGCAATTATTCACGCGCCTACCTGCACCATGTCTTCCGCGCCGGCGAGATGATCAGCGGGATGCTGCTGACATGGCACAACCTGCATTACTACCAGGACTTGATGGCCGGGTTGCGCGCGGCGATCACGCAGTCCCGGCTGTCGGATTTCGTCGCGGATTTCCACGCCCGACGCGCCGAAGGCGACATTCCGCCACGTTGATTCCGCGCGCCTGCCGGTTGCAGTCTCGTGGCATGACGGTTGCCGTGGGCGTAAACTGTCCTTTTCAAATCACGGCCTGGGGCGTATTCATTCCGGCGGCGGACGAACCGCCCATCCGAAGGACCTCATGAGCAGCACGATCACAACCATCACCCGGACCGAGGATCTCGCCCGTTTCTGCGAGACCGCAAAAACCGCGCCCTACGTCACCGTCGATACCGAATTCCTGCGCGAACGGACATATTGGTCCAGATTGTGCCTGATCCAGCTTGCGATTCCGCCAGCCTCCACCGATGCCGAGACGGGCGGCGAGGCCGTGCTGGTCGATCCGCTGGCCGAGGGATTGTCGCTGGACCCGCTTTACGAGCTGTTTCGTCACGAGGCGACGGTCAAGGTGTTCCACGCCGCCCGCCAGGATCTGGAAATCTTCTTTCACGACGCCGCGCTGTTTCCGGTGCCGCTGTTCGACACGCAGGTTGCCGCGATGGTCTGCGGCTTCGGCGAACAGGTCGGCTACGAGACGCTGGTGCGCAAGATCGCGCGGGCGAATCTGGACAAGTCCTCGCGCTTTACCGACTGGTCGCGCCGACCGTTGTCGGATGCGCAGAAATCCTATGCACTGGCCGATGTGACACATTTGCGGGTGATCTACGAATTCCTTTCGGCCGAGCTGAAGAAGAACGGTCGCGAAAGCTGGCTGGCCGAGGAAATCGGCGTCCTGGAAGACCCGGAGACCTATATCAACCGTCCCGAAGAAGCCTGGCTGAAGATCCGCACGCGCACCAATTCGCCGCGTTTCCTGGCGATCCTGCGCGAGCTGGCGCGGTTTCGCGAAAACTATGCGCAGGACCGCGACGTGCCCCGCTCGCGCGTGTTCAAGGATGACGCGATGATCGAACTGGCTTCGACCCGGCCGGCAACCGAAGCCGATCTGGGCAAGTCGCGGCTGCTTCTGCGCGAAGCGCGGCGGGGCGACATCGCGGCCGGGATCCTCGCCGCGGTCAAGGCCGGGCAAGAATCCGGCGATCTGCCGAAACCCAAGGGCGTCGAGCCGGGGCGTCCGGGCAATCCGGCGCTGTCGGATCTGTTGCGCGTCCTGCTGAAGGCCAAGGCCGATGCGGCGGGGGTGGCCCCCAGGCTGATTGCCTCGGCGGCGGATCTGGACGCCATCGCCACCGGCGAACGCGATCTGCCCGCCCTGCATGGCTGGCGGGCCGAGGTCTTTGGCCGCGACGCCCTGCGGCTGGCCACGGGCGAGATCGCGCTGTCGGCCGGGGGCGGGGTGGTCCGCGTGGTGCCCGCGCGCTGATGGCCGCGCCCGTTACCCTGACCCGTCCCTGGCCCGAGGATGCCGATACCATCGTCGCGGCCCTTTCGGACTGGCAGGTGACGCAATGGCTCAGCGTCGTGCCCTGGCCCTATGCGATGACCGACGCGCAGGCTTTCATCGCCGAGGCGGGCCCCGACGAACACGCCGTGCGGCAGGGCGACAGGCTTGTGGGCATGATCCGTGCCGGGCAGAGCTTCGGGATCTGGATCGCGCCGGGCGCGCAGGGGCAGGGGATCGGGCTTCGCGCCGCGGTGCTGGCGCTGTCGCGCCGGTTCAATGAAGGGGCCGAGATGGTCGAATCCTACCATCTCGCGGGCAATCGTCGCTCGGCCGGGCTGCTTGCGCGGCTGGGATTTCGGCCCGTCGGTCAGGAAATGCGCTGGTCGCGGCCTCATGGCCGGGAAATGGCAGCCGTGAAGCTGCGGCTGGCTCGCGACGATTTCGCCGCCCGTCATGGCATTGCGCTGGCCACGGCGCGGCTGCTGATCGATGCCCCGCGTCCCGCCGATCTTCCCGCCTTGCACCAGATCGTGACGACACCGCAGATCGCACGGATGCTGCTGCTGTTTCACCCCGGCATGAGTGTCGAGGACATCGCCCCGATCTTCGGCGACCAGTCGCTGACATTGCCGATGCGGCTGGTCGCCCGCAGCGGCGGCAGGGTGGTCGGATCGGTCGGAATCGGCGCGGGCGAAAAGCCCCGGATCTATTACTTCCTCGCCCCCGATCAGGTCGGTCAGGGACTGGGACAGGAAATGGTCGGCGCCTTTCTCGACGAGATCCGCGCCCGTTTCGACCCGGCGGAACTGCTGGCCGATGTCTTTCTCGATAACCAGCCCTCGCGCCTGTTGCTGAAGAATCTGGGCTTTCAGCGCGGCGAGGACGGGCCGCTGGCCTCGTTGGGCCGCGACTCGGTGGATGAGGGCACCGTCTACAACTGGCGCCGCCGCCCCGCGAGCTGAGGCGCATGCGACGGTGCGCGGCGCGGGCCTGGTGCACCGGCTCGCAAATGCGTGATCGGATGCCTGTTGCGGCGCCTTTGGCGAGGGCAGGGAAATCGACGTCGTGTTTCTCGTATCTGGTCCCGATGGCCCTGGAATGCTTGAGTTTCGAGAAGAGGCGATCAATCCGGCCGGTGTCGCGGACGAGGGGCGGCGGCACGGATCGGCGCGGGCTGGGTCTCATGACGGCCCTCGCGCCGATATTTGCGAGGCGGTCGCGCAGCCGGTTTCTGCCATAGGCGGCATCCGCCAGCAGTGTCCGGCCGGGCCCGACGGGGACATGCTGTTGCTTTTTTCACAGACCTGCATCAACAACCCTGAAACCGCGCTAGTCGTTTACGACCGCGATCCTAGCTGTTTGATCCCACGGTTTGATGGTGCGATCTGAGCTATCCCCGGAAAATCGGACAGTGACGGAAGCTACGATCTGACGTCTGCCGGTCTCCAAGCACGAGAAGATCAGCACATGTCGAAACGCAGGAACCACGATGCAGCGTTCAAGGCGCGTGTGGCGCTGGAGGCCGTGAAGGGGAGCGCACGGTGTCGGAACTGGCCGCCGAATTCAGCGTGCATCCGACGATGATCCATCAATGGAAGCGTTTGCTGCTTGAGGGGGCCGCAGGCATCTTCGAACGTGCCGGCAAGGCTGTGGCGGCGGCCGAGGTCAGCGAAGAAACGGTCCGCGACCTGCACGCCAAGATCGGAGAGCTGGCCGTCGCCAACGATTTTTTGTCCAAAAAGCTCAAGCCCCGGATCGGCAAGTGAGGCGCGGGATGATCGAGCGCTCACATCCCAGGCTGTCAGTCGGCGCGCAATGCCGCCTGCTGTCGATCTCGCGGTCGTCGTTCTACTACGCGCCGCAGGGTGAGGCGGCCACGAACCTCGATCTCATGCTGCTGATCGACAAGCAGTTTCTAGAAACCCCGTTCTACGGCGTCCGCCAGATGACATGGCATCTGCAGAACGAAGGCAATGCCGTGAACCAGAAACGCATCCGCCGTCTGATGCGGCTCATGCGCCTGATGCCGATCTACCAGAAGCCCGACACCAGCAAGCCCGCGAAGGGCCACAGGACCTACCCTATCTGCTCGGCGGGTTGCGGGTGGAGCGGCCCAACCAGGTCTGGTGCGCCGACATCACATACATCCCGATGCGCCGCGGCTTCCTCTACTTGGTGGCTGTTATGGACTGGCACACCCGGAAAGTGCTGGCCTGGCGCATCTCCAACACGCTGGAAGCCGGCTTCTGCGTCGAAGCGCTGAACGAGGCGACCCACCGCTTCGGCGCGCCCGAGATCATGAACACCGATCAAGGGTCGCAGTTCACGTCCTTCGCCTGGACCGACCGGCTGAAACGGGTCGGCACCCGGTTCTCGATGGACGGCAAGGGGGCGCCGCCTCGACAACATCTTCATAGAGCGCCTCTGGCGGTCCCTGAAGTATGAATGCGTCTATCTGCACGCCTGGGAAACCGGA
>DBFD01000028.1:69951-101771 GCA_002294185.1 Paracoccus sp. UBA889 | reverse complement strand
CCCGCCAATGTCAGCGTCATCAAGACCCTCGCCTGGGCGGAGGCGCTGCTGGCCAAGGGCAAGACCAAGCATTCCTATCCCCATAGCTGGCGGTCCAAGGCCCCGTTGATCTATCGCAACACGCCGCAATGGTTCGCCGCCATCGACAAGCCGCTGGATGACGGCATGGGCGAATACGGCGCCTCGATCCGTGCCCGCGCGCTGACCAGCATCGACAAGCTGGTGACCTGGACGCCACAGACCGGACGCAACCGGATCCATTCCATGGTCGAGAACCGGCCGGACTGGGTGCTGTCGCGCCAGCGCGCCTGGGGCGTGCCGCTGACCTGTTTCGTGAAGACGGGCGCCAAACCCGATGCGTCCGATTTCCTGCTGCGCGACAGCCGCGTCAACGACCGCATCGTGGCCGCGTTCGAGGCCGAGGGCGCGGATGTCTGGTATCGCCAAGGCTTCAAGGCCCGGATGCTGGACGGCGTGGCCGACCCCGACGATTACGATCAGGTCATGGACGTGCTGGATGTCTGGTTCGACAGCGGCTCGACCCATGCTTTCGTCATACGCGACCGCGCCGATGGCAGCCCCGATGGCATCGCCGATCTGTATCTGGAAGGCACCGACCAGCATCGCGGCTGGTTTCAGTCCTCGCTGTTGCAGGCCAGCGCCACCAGGGGACGCGCGCCCTACAAGGGCGTGTTGACGCATGGCTTCACCCTGGACGAGAAGGGCATGAAGATGTCCAAGTCGCTGGGAAACACGATCGTGCCTGCCGAGGTGGTCGATCAATATGGCGCCGATATCCTGCGGCTCTGGGTGGCACAGGTCGATTACACCGCCGACAGCCGCATCGGCCCCGAGATCCTGAAAGGCACCGCCGACAGCTATCGCCGGCTGCGCAACACGCTGCGATTCCTGCTGGGTGCGCTGGACGGTTTCGACGAGGCGGAAAAGGTCGATCCGTCCCAGATGCCCGAGCTTGAGCAATGGGTGCTGCACCGGCTGGCGCAGCTGGATCACGCCGTGCGCCGGGGCTATGACGCCTATGATTTCCAGGGCGTGTTCCAGACCCTGTTCCAGTTCTGCACCGTCGATCTGTCGGCCTTCTATTTCGACATCCGCAAGGACGCGCTGTATTGCGACGCGCCGGACAGCATTCGCCGGCGTGCGGCCCGGACGGTGCTGGACATCCTGTATCATCGCCTGGTGACATGGCTGGCGCCGATCCTGCCCTTCACGACCGAGGATGTCTGGTTGTCGCGCTTCCCGTCCGAGGCCGACAGCGTGCATCTGCACGACTTCCCCGTGACGCCGGCCGATTGGCTGAACGAGCCCCTGGCCGCGAAATGGGATCACCTGCGCCGCGCCCGCCGTGTCGTGACCGCCGCGCTGGAGATCAGGCGGGCCGACAAGACCATCGGCGCCAGTCTGGAGGCCGCCCCGGTCGTCCATGTCGAGGATCCCGAGATGCTGGCGGCGCTGAAATCCGTGCATTTCGCCGATATCTGCATCACCTCGGATATGGTCCTGACCGCCGATCCCGCCCCGAACGAGGCATTCCGCATGGCCGAGGCGCCCGGCCTGGGCGTCGTCTTCGAACGCGCCGAGGGCGAGAAATGCCAGCGTTGCTGGAAAATTCTGCCCGATGTCGGGACGCATGACCATGCGGGTGTATGCGCGCGCTGCGACGCGGTGCTGGACGGGGCATGAGCGAAAGGCGAGCCGCGCCCTGGCGCGGATTGGCGGTCGCGGGCGGATCCCGCCGCGCGATCGTTCGTCCGGATGCCGCGGGTCCGATCCGGGCGGAATGCAGCGGCCGGGCCGCAAGACAAAGGAGAGAGACCAGATGTATCAACCCGATTCCCACCGCTACGACCGGATGACCTATCGCCGCTGCGGGCGCTCGGGTCTGAAACTGCCCGCGATCAGCCTGGGGCTCTGGCACAATTTCGGCCATGACACACCGCATCAGACAAAGCGCGACATCTGTCGCAAGGCTTTCGATCTGGGCATCACCCATTTCGATCTGGCGAACAATTACGGGCCGCCGCCGGGAAGCGCGGAAGAGGCGTTCGGCGAGATCCGGCGTCAGGATTTCGCGGGTCTTCGCGATCAGATGATCGTCAGTTCCAAGGCCGGTTATCCGATGTGGGACGGCCCGTATGGCGATTGGGGCAGCCGCAAGTCGCTGATCGCTTCCTGCGACCAGTCGCTGAGGCGAATGGGCCTGGATTACGTCGACATCTTCTATTCGCACCGCTTCGATCCCGACACGCCGCTGGAGGAAACCATGGGCGCGCTGGACCATATCGTGCGGTCGGGCCGGGCGCTCTATGCCGGGATTTCCAGCTATAACAGCCAGCGCACGGCCGAGGCGGCGGCGATCCTGAAGGATCTGGGCACCCCCTGCGTGATCCACCAGCCCAGCTACAACATGCTGAACCGCTGGATCGAGAATGACGGTCTGCTGGAAACGCTGGACGATCTGGGCATTGGCAGCATCGTCTTCACGCCGCTGGCGCAGGGAATGCTGACGAAGAAATATCTGAACGGCATCCCGCAGGACAGCCGCGCAGCGCAGGGCAAGTCGCTGTCGCAGGACTGGCTGTCGGACGACATGATCCGCCGCCTGCGCGGCCTGAATGATCTGGCGGCCGAACGCGGGCAGTCGCTGGCGCAGATGGCCGTTGCCTGGGTTCTGCGCGGCGGGCGCGTCACCAGCGCGTTGATCGGCGCATCGCGGCCGTCCCAAGTCGAGGATTGCGTGGGCGCGTTGCAGAACACCGACTTCACCGAGGCCGAGTTGGCGCGAATCGACGACTTGTCGGCGGGCGGCGACGTGAACATCTGGGCGCGGTCCTCGGAAGGGGCGGGCGAGGAATAGGGCTCAGACCAGCCACCAGCCCTTCTTCCTCAACTGGTTGCGAATCGGCTGCTCCTTCGTGGGCAAGGCCCGCCGGTCGAACATGGTCCGCACCTTTTCGCGTCCCTTGCCCTGATAGATCAGCCGTTTCGCGGGCGTCCATTCGCGCAGACGCTTCTTGATCCGGCGATGCGCGACCGCGGCTTCCAGCACCTCGACAGCGGTGTCGGATTGCTTGGCGTAAAGCAGCGGCAGGTTGCGGTAATGGCAGGTCACAGCGCCATCGAGCCCGGCGAGGTCCGGGCCCGGACGGCCGCCGCCGAAACTGTGGATGACCAGCGGCAGCACGATCTGGTCCAGCCAGGGATCGAGGCTCTGGCAGGCCAGCGCGTCTCCCGGTTCATCGCGCACCGCCAGCGCCCAGTCGCGGAACCGCGCGCCGAATTCGACCGGATCCGCGCCATGGAACCAGCCCGCGTTGAAATAGAGATAGCGTTCCCAATGTTCGTCCGGCTGCGACAGATCGAGGCTTGGCATCAGGTCCAGGCCGAACCGGTCATACAGCGATTTCCAGATACCGTGATAGCCGGGGCCGTAGATCGGCGGTATCGGCCATGTGCCCTCGCGCCGCATCGAGGCCGAGGGGCGCGAGAAATCGAACGCGACGCGGTCCAGCGGGCCGGTGATCAGCGTATCGGTATCCAGAAACAGGAACGGCTCGCCGGCGGGCAGCACTTTCAGCGCCTCGATCTTGTTGCCATGAGGATAGGAGGCGCCGAAGTGCCGGGCGGTGAAGGGCAGGATTTCGGCGCCCAGCCAGTCCAGCACCTCGCGCGTTTCGGGCGCGATCAGGGTTTCATGGCCTTCCCACGCGCCCTCGGGCTGCGGCTCGGCGATCAGCAGGCGGCCGGTCCAGCCGGGTGCCGAATGGCGCAGGCTGGCGGCCAGGATCATCGCCTCGTATTCCAGCCGTCCGGCCTGCGCGACGATCAGCAGATTTGGCGTCGCCGCACAAGCAGGGGCGGGAACCGGGTCACGCGCGGCCCCGGTCATCAGGCGGCTCGAGCCAGAGGATCGAGGACGGCTTGCTGCGGGCGGTGCAGGCGGGCCCGGCCGGGCGCGAAGTCAGCCGCACGCCCGGTCCCCGCCGGGTTGGCGGCCATGGCCGGCGCCGGATCGCCCGATCCCGGATCGCGCGCAGCCAGAGCCAGAACAGTCAGCGCCGCCGCGAGTTCGGCCTTGGACAAGGGTTGCTTGCAATCGTCCCGCATCACGACCGAGATGCCCGCGCCACGCAGGGCCCGCAACATGAAATGCGAGGTCGAGCATCGCGGATAATGCCAGATCGTGTCGATGCCGGACATGGATTTCCTTGCCGTTTGCGAAGACCTATCCCGGCGGTCAGGGGATGGGAAGGGCCGTGGTCGTCTTGATCTCTTCCATCGACAGCAGCGCGGTCACGTTGTGAATCTTCACCTCGCCGATCAGCGACTGATAGAACCGGTCATAGGCCCGCGCGTTGCGCACCTGCACCTTGAGGATATAGTCGATATCGCCCGCCAGCCGGTGCGCCTCGATCACTTCGGGACGCTCGCGCAGGGCGCGCAGGAACCGCGCGGCCCAGTCCCTGTCATGTTCGCTGGTGCGGATCAGCACGAAGAAACAGGCTTCCAGACCCAGGGCCTCGGGATCCAGCAGCGTCACCTGCCCGCGGATGACGCCCGCTTCGCGCAGCTTCCGGATCCGGTTCCAGACAGGGGTCTTGGACGCGCCCACCCGCTCGGCAATCTGATCCAGCGGCAGGCTGGCATCCTCTTGCAGCAGGGACAGGATTTTCCGATCCACATCATCCAGGCGGACGGACGTTCGGGTAGAAGCGCCTTTATCAAGCGTTTTTTCTGGCATTGGGCTTCCTTCTGGCAGCATGTCCTTATTTTCCCCGGCCTATCGCAAAGATCCAGAACAAAATTCTATATTGTGAGAGGAAAACGAAAGGGCCGAATCCATGAGCAAAGCCTTTACCCCAAGCGCCGCGAGGCCAGGCGTCATCACCGCAAACGACCTGCGCGAAGGTCACAACGTGTGGATGAGCGATGCCGGCTGGTCCCCCGATCCGGCGCAGGCGACCCTGTACGAGGACGAGGCGATCGCCGAACTGGCCCTGCTGAAGGCGATCGGCCAGTCCGATCGGGTCGTCGGCCCCTATCTGGTCGAGGCCAGACGCGGCCCCAACGGCCCCGAGCCCGTGCATTTCCGCGAGGCGTTCCGCCAGACCGGTCCATCCAACTATGTTCACGGAATTCAAGCCAGAAAGTCGGAAGCCAATCATGTTTGACATCCGCCCCGTCGAAACCGATTACGTCCGCCACCGCGCGGCGCAGTTCCGCGACCAGGTCGTGCGCCGCCTGGATGGCAGCCTGACCGAAGACGAATTCAGGCCGCTGCGGCTGATGAACGGCGTCTATCTGCAATTGCACGCCTACATGCTGCGCGTGGCGATTCCCTACGGCACGATCCGTCCCGACCAGATGCGGGTCCTGGCCGATCTGGCGCAGGATTATGACAAGGGCTATGGCCACTGGACCACGCGCCAGAACATCCAGTTCAATTGGCCCAAGCTGGTCGAGATTCCGGACATGCTGGACCGGCTTGCCGAGGTCGGGATGCACGCCATCCAGACTTCGGGCAACACGATCCGCAACGTCACGACCGACGCCTTCGCCGGCGCCGCCGCGGACGAGGTGACCGATCCGCGTCCCTATGCTGAATTGCTGCGCAGCTGGTCCACCGACCATGCCGAATTCCAGTTCCTGCCGCGCAAGTTCAAGATCGCCATTTCCGGCGGCGCCAAGGATCGCGCCATCGTGGCCTCTCACGACATCGGATTGCGGTTGATCCGGCGCGACGGCCAGACCGGTTTCGAGGTCTGGGTGGGCGGCGGACTGGGCCGGACGCCGCTTCTGGGCCAGGTGATCCGCGACTTCCTGCCGGAAGAAGAACTGTTGCCCTATATCGAGGCGATCATCGCGACCTATAACCTGTCCGGCCGGCGCGACAACAAATACAAGGCGCGGGTCAAGATCACCGTGGCCGAGCGCGGGCTGGACGTGTTCAGGGCCGAGACCGAGGAGGAATTCGCGCGCCGGCGCCAGGCCTTCCTGGGCGCCGATCGCGAGGCGCTGGCGATCTTTCGCGACCGCTTCGCCGCGCCGGCCTTCCGCACCGCGCCGGTCGCGGGCTACGAGGCGCAGCGTCAGGCAAATCCGGCCTTCCGCAGCTGGACCGACACCAACGTCAAGGCTCACAAGG
Source organism: Paracoccus sp. UBA889 (assembly GCA_002294185.1). Taxonomy (GTDB): domain Bacteria; phylum Pseudomonadota; class Alphaproteobacteria; order Rhodobacterales; family Rhodobacteraceae; genus Paracoccus. The sequence goes on along the minus strand of DBFD01000028.1, from coordinate 95,605 downwards.
TCGACGGCTATGCCAGCGCGATCGTCACCTTCAAGGCGCCGGGCCAGACGCCGGGCGACGCCTCGGCCGGACAGATGCGCCTGCTGGCCGATCTGGCCGAGCGCTTTGGCCATGCCGATCTGCGGGTCATGCACGACCAGAACGTCGCGCTGCCCCATGTCCACAAATCCGATCTGCCCGACCTGTATCTGGCCCTGCGCCAGGCCGGGCTGGCCACGGCCAATGCCGGGTTGACCAGCGATATCATCGCCTGCCCCGGAATGGATTACTGCACCCTGGCCACCGCGCGGTCGATCCCCATCGCCGAGGAAATCGCGGATCATTTCCGCGCCGCCGGGCTGGAAAACGAAATCGGCAACCTGAACATCCGCATCTCGGGCTGCATCAATGCCTGCGGCCACCACCACCTGGGCCATATCGGCATCCTGGGACTGGACCGCGCGGGCGTCGAGAATTACCAGATCACGCTGGGCGGCGATGCCTATGACATTCCGGCCATCGGCCAGCGTGCCGGCGCGGGTTTTCCTGCCGAAGAGGTCGTGCCTGCCATCGACCGCCTGCTGCGCGCCTATCTGGAGCTTCGCGAGGACGAGACCGAGCGTTTCATCGACGCCTATCGCCGCCTTGGGCCCGTGCCGTTCAAGGCCGCGCTCTATCCCGAGACGGCGGATGCTTGACCACGGCCTCGACACACGTGCGGGGCGGCTGAACGACCGGTATCGGCACCATGCCGCGACCGAGGTTCTGCGCCGTGCCGTCACCGACCCCGATCTGGGGCGGGTCGCACTGGTTTCGTCCTTCGGGGCGGAATCGGTGGTCCTGCTGCACATGATCAGCGTCGTATCGCCCGGCCTGCCCGTCCTGTTCATCGATACGCAGATGCTGTTTTCGGAAACGCTGGACTATCAGCGCGCGGTTTCGGCCCGGCTGGGTCTGACCGATGTGCGGGTGATCGGCGCCAGCGACGCCGAGGTCGCGCGCCACGATCCCGACGGCACCCTGCACCAGGTCGATCCCGATGCCTGCTGCAATTTCCGCAAGTCCCTGCCGCTGGAGGCTGCGCTGTCCGGTTTCGACGCATGGATCACCGGCCGAAAGCGGTTCCAGAATGGTCAGCGTTCCGCCCTGGACTTTTTCGAACCCGAGGCCCCGTCGCGGTTGCGCGTCAACCCGCTGGCCCATTGGCGCCCCGAAGACGTGCAGGACTACATGATCGAGAACAACCTGCCGCGTCATCCGCTTGTCTCGAAGGGTTATCCGTCCATCGGTTGCGCGCCCTGCACCTCGCCCGTCGGGCCGGGCGAGGATCCCCGCGCCGGCCGTTGGCGCGGCCGTGACAAATCCGAATGCGGCATTCACTTCATTGGCGGGCGCATGGTCCGCGGAAAGGTTTCGGCATGACCGAGCAGTTGAACAGCGAACAAATCCTCGTCCGCGATGACGGCTTTCACCCGCTGGACATCGCCGCCGAGGTGACGCTGGCACCCGACACCACGCCCGAGGAACTGGTCGATCATCTGCATCGGGCCGTGATCGCCGTCGATTTTCCGACATTCTCGGATGGGCGCGGCTTCTCGCTGGGTCGCCGTCTGCGCGAGATAGGGTTCACCGGGCGTCTGCGTGCGACCGGCCGCCTGATCGCGGATCAATACGCCATGGCCCGTCGCGTGGGCTTTGACGAGGTGCAGATCGCCCCGGACATCGCAGCCCGCCAGCCGGCCCAACAATGGCTGGCCCGCGCCGATTGGAAGGACTGGGACCACCGCGCGCGCCTTGCAGGCTGATCCGGCCTTTCGGCGCGACGCCAAATCCCTTAAGACATTCAGGAAAGAAGACATGACGCTGGACCTGACCGTGGCCGATGCTGCCCCGAAACCTGCCAAGACGCTTGCCGACGCGCAGACCGTGACCGCCGTGAAACACTGGACGGACAGCCTTTTCTCGTTCCGCGTGACGCGGCCCGCCAGCCTGCGCTTCCGCTCGGGCGAATTCGTGATGATCGGGCTTCCGGGCGATAACGGCAAGCCGATCCTGCGGGCCTATTCCATCGCCTCGCCCAACTGGGATGACGAACTGGAATTCTATTCCATCAAGGTGCCCGACGGCCCGCTGACTTCGCGGCTGCAACATATCCGGCCCGGCGATCAGATCATCCTGCGGCCGAAACCCGTGGGGACGCTGGTCCTCGACGCATTGCTGCCGGGCAGACGGCTGTGGTTTCTGGCCACCGGCACCGGCGTCGCGCCCTTTGCCTCGCTGATGCGCGATCCCGAAACCTACGAGCGCTACGAGCAGGTCGTGATGATGCATACCTGCCGCACGGCGGAGGAACTGACCTATGGCCGCGAGCTGGTCGGGGACCTGAGGAATGATCCGCTTCTGGGCGAAATCTACGGCGAGGATTTCGCCGATCGACTGCTTTACTACCCCACGACCACCCGCGCGGAATCGCCGCGGATGGGCCGGATCACCGACAACATCACCTCGGGGAAGGTCTTCGAGGATCTGAACCTGCCGCCGATCTCGCCCGGAACGGATCGCGCGATGATCTGTGGCAGCCTGGCCTTCAACGTCGATGTGAAGGCGGTGCTGGAAGGCTTCGGCCTGCACGAGGGCGCCAATTCCGAACCGAAGGAATTCGTGGTCGAAAAGGCCTTTGTCGGCGACGGTGTCTGAGGGGCAGCCTCCGCGGCGTCTCTGTTGCTCAAATACCCTCAAGGGGGGCCGGGGGACAGAATGTCCCCCGGCCGTCGCGGGACGCGGATCAGAAGAACGCCTGCAACCCGGTGATCGCGCGGCCAAGGATCAGCGCGTGGATGTCGTGCGTGCCCTCGTAGGTGTTCACCGTTTCCAGGTTCGCCATGTGTCGCATGACCTGATATTCCTCGGAAATCCCGTTGCCGCCATGCATGTCGCGCGACCACCGCGCAATCTCCAGCGCCTTGCCGCAATTGTTGCGCTTGACGATCGAGATCATCTCGGGGGCGGCCTGCGCCTGATCCAGCAGCCGGCCGACGCGCAGGCTGGCTTGCAGGCCCAGGGAAATCTCGGTCATCATGTTGGCCAGTTTCAACTGGTGCAGTTGCGTCTGCGCCAGCGGCTTGCCGAATTGCCGACGGTCCAGCCCGTATTGGCGCGCCGCGTGAAGGCAGAACTCGGCCGCGCCCATCACCCCCCAGGATATGCCATAGCGCGCTCGGTTCAGGCAGCCGAACGGCCCCTTCAGACCCTCGACGCCGGGCAGCAGCGCGTCCTCGCCCACCTCGACGCCATCCATCACGATTTCGCCGGTGATCGAGGCGCGCAGGGACAGCTTGCCGCCGATCCTGGGCGCCGACAGCCCCTTCATGCCCCTGTCCAGCACGAATCCCCTGATCTTGCCGCCATGGGCGTCCGATTTCGCCCAGACGACGAAAACATCGGCGATGGGCGAATTCGAGATCCACATCTTCGATCCCGACAGCACATAGCCGCCATCGGTCTTCTTCGCGACCGTCTTCATGCCCCCCGGATCCGAGCCCGCATCGGGTTCGGTCAGGCCGAAACAGCCGATCCATTCGCCCGAGGCCAGTTTCGGCAGGTATCTGCGACGCTGTGCGTCGCTGCCATAGGCGTGGATCGGATACATCACCAGCGAGGATTGCACCGACATCATGCTGCGATAGCCCGAATCGACCCGCTCGACCTCGCGCGCGATCAGCCCGTAGGCCACGTAGGATGCGCCGATGCCGCCGAATTCCTCGGGGATGGTGACGCCCAGCAACCCCATCTCTCCCATTTCGCGAAAGATGTCGGGGTCGGTCGTCTCGTCACGATAGGCGGCGATGACGCGGCCTTGCAGCTTGTCCTGGGCATAGGCCCGGGCCGCGTCGCGCAGCATCCGTTCCTCTTCGCTCAGTTGATCCTCCAGCCGGAACGGATCTTCCCAGTCGAACCGGACCGGAACCGGGCTATCCTTGGCTGCCATCGCGTCTTCTCCTGCATCTGCCTGACCGATCTCTAGCCTGCGGGATGAAAGGCTGGCAATGGCGCCACATCACGAAAGGGTTCACGCGCATGTTGGAACCGGTCGGAAAAACCTCTGTTATTGCGGTAACCGGGAAACACCGACGGAGGATGTTGCGCCATGCGCCGAATCATACATAACACGACGGCGATAGCCGCCTGCCTGTCTATCTTCGCCTCAGGCGCGGCAATCGCCGAAACAGCCGTCCAGCCGAACCCATCCTACAGGGTGGCGCAGGCGCAAGGGCAAGGAAACGATGTGTCGCCGCAGGATGAAGGCACGCTGAAGAAGCTGATCGAGGCGGAAAAGCAGAAACAGGCCCGGGAAAGGGCGCAGAAGGAAAAGCAGGCCGAGGCGCAGAAAAAGTCGCGCGACGAAAAGAAGCCTGACAAGACCAAGGCGGAAAACGGCAAGAAGAAAGATGCCGCGTCCGGGTCGGCCAAGGCCAAGGCCAAGGAAGACAAGCGACCCGCCAAGGCCGATCGCGCCAAGGATGGCACCCGCCCGAAGGAAAAGGCCGCCGCGCGCAAGGCCGAGGACGCCAAGCGCCCCGCGCAGGCTGATCGCGCCAGGCAGGAACAGCGGCCGCGCGGCAAGGATGACCGCCAGGATCGGGCGGCGAAGGACAAGAAACGGAACGATGGCGACCGCGCCAAGGGCCGTGCCGAAGCCGTCAGGGACGAGAACAAGGCAGACCGTGCCCGTGAGCGCGACGACCGCAAAGACCAGGGCCAGGGCACGCTGGGCAAGGCGATCACCGACGCCAAGTCCAGGCAGCGTCGTGAGGCCGATGCTGGCCGGCGGCTGGTGCTGGCCAGGGGTGAGGTGGCGCGCAAGCGCACCGGCACCATGCCCGGCCTGGGCGCCGTCCTGGCATCCGAGATCGATGGCGGACTGCGCGATGGCGATCTGAAATGCCTTTCGGGAGGAAGCTATCCCTGTGGCGACCGCGAGGCGATGATCACGCCGAAGGGCGTGCTGGTCGAACGCTCGGATGATGGCCAGTTGCGGCTTGCGCCCGCAGATTCGCAAATGTTCCGCGCCAATGACAAGGGCGATCTGGTCCGGCGCGTGGCCGAGGAAGGCAACCGCGAGACCGAAGGCGCCCGTCAGGCCGCGCGCGAGACGAAAGCCTCGGATGCAAAGGCCCTGCTGGACGGGCTGACCGGTCAGGTGACGCGCGACAAGGTAACGCGCGACAACTCGCGCCAATCGTCGCAGGATTTCCAGACTTCGCTGCTCAATGCGCTGCAGCAGAAAGACGGCAACCGTCAAGCGGCGAAGAAGGACGGCAATGACAACAACGATCTGACCAAGGCTCTGGTGCTGGGACTGGGCGCGCTGGCGGTCGGATCCTATCTGAACAACAACCGTCAGGTGGCGCTCAGCTCGCCCGACCGTGTCGTCGTCACCCGTGCCGATGGCTCGCAAGAGGTCATCAAGGACGAGGTGGCGCTGCTGCGCCAGCCCGGATCCGACATCACGACCGAGAATTTCGACGATGGCTCGTCGCGAACCATCGTGACGCGCCCGGATGGCAGCAAGGTCGTCACCATCCGCGACGCCGATCTGCGGGTGCTGCGCAGGACACTGATCTCGCCCGACGGCCGCTCGACGCGGCTGATCGACGACACCAGGACGGTGGCGCCCGTCAACATCGCGGCCTTGCCGGCGCCGGCCCAGCCCGTCACCCAGCCCGAGACGCAGATGGACGAGGCGGCGCTGCGCGCTGCCCTGCAGCAAGAGGCGAATGTGGACCGCCGCTTCACGCTGAGCCAGATCCGCAACATTCCCGAGGTTCGCGCACTGGTCGCGCCGGTCGATCTTGACGCGATCACCTTCGACACCGGCTCTGCCGCGATCAAGCCCGACCAGGCGCGGCAATTGTCGACGCTGGGCAATGTCATCCAGGAGGCCGTCGCCAAGAACCCGCGCGAGATCTTCATGGTCGAGGGATATACCGATACCGTCGGCTCGGATCCGATGAACCTGGCGCTGTCGGACCGGCGCGCCGAATCGGTCGCCCTGGCACTGACGGAATATTTCGATGTGCCGCCCGAAAATCTCGTCGTGCAGGGCTATGGCGAGCAATATCTGAAAGTCCGGGCCGAGGGCGATATTCGCGCGAACCGCCGCGCGTCGGTGCGCCGCATCACCGATCTGTTGCAGACCGCCCAGGCCGAGTGATCGCCGCCACAGACAATGAGAAGGCCCCGGTCACGCCGGGGCCTTCAATCATTCGAGGCCGCACCCTGATGCTTTACAGGTGGCGCGGAAATTCGATCTTCGGGCAGCGGTCCTGCACCACCGTGATGCCCCGCGACCGGGCCTGATCGGCGGCTCCGTCATGGCGTACGCCAAGCTGCGTCCAGATCACCCTGAGCTCGGGCAGCACCGCCAGCGCCTCGTTCACGATGTCGGGCACGGCCGAGGAACGGCGAAAGATGTCCACCATGTCCACCCGCGCGTCGGGCGGAATTTCGGACAGGCTGGCATAGACGGTTTCGCCCAGAATTTCCTCTCCGGCATTGCCGGGATTGACCGGGATGATCCGGAAACCCTGTGCCTGCAAATAGCGTGCGACGCCCCAGCTTGGCCGGGTTTCATCGGCCGACAGGCCGACGACGGCGATGACCTTCGCGTCATGGGCGATCCGGGAAATATCCCTGTCGTCGTCCAGGTCGATATCCATGGCGAGCCTCCTTCCTCAACCGCAGGTCGTAGACCCATTGCATAGAAAAGGCGCCCGGTCCAGAATTCTGGCCGGGCGCTAGTCGCGGAACGAGGGACAGTGATCCGAACATGACCGTTCCGGGGCCATGTTCTGACAGACAAATGGGGATCTGCGGCGAAAAGTTCCACCCCTTTCGCGAATTCGTGATTCGCGTTTCCGCAATGCGTGACGGCCCGCGAACAGGGCGTTGCGTGCATCATCGCATCCGCGACAGCGTTTCCCGGGCCTGCATGATGACCTCGCGCGGCGCCGACAGAAGCTGCCTTTCGGCCGCCGCTGAGCGCAAGAGATACAACCGCTTGCCGATGATGACGAAATAGCGCGGATCGCCCTTCTGCTTTGTGCCCTCGGCCAGCGAGACAGGGCAGAGGCCGCCGAAACCGGGCGCATAGGATCGCGGATCCGCTTCGAACCGGGCACGGTTCTCTTCGGTGGCGAAATGCCAGATCTTGCCCTGCCACATCGTCGCGATATCGGTCCGGCCAGGGATCGGCCGCCCCGATTTCTGGTAGCTGACCACATCGTATCCGCCAAGCGCCCAGATCTGCGCGGCGGCCGGAATGACCGAAGCGAAAACGAGCAGAAGCGACAGGATCAGGGGTTTCATGTGGCCGGACGAATATTGGGGACCCGTCCTCATTGGCAGGGACGGCGGCGATTCTCAACGCCCACACGCAAATCGTCGCAGGGAAGTGAAGTCAGCGTTGTGCCGCCGCATACAGCGCCACGGCGGCCGCGTTCGACACGTTCAGCGACCCGAAATCGGCGGCAAAGGGAATTCGCGCCACGTGATCGCAGCTTCTGGTGGTCAGATCGCGCATTCCCGGCCCCTCGGCCCCCAGAACCAGACAGATCGCGCGGCCGTCCAGATCGCTCAGCAGATCGGGCAGGGGCCGGCTGCCGCTGCCATCCAGACCGATCAGCACGAAGCCCATCGCCTTCAGCTGCGACAGCGCCTCGGCCAGGTTCGGCACCCGCAGATAGGGCTGCCGTTCCAGCGCGCCCGAGGCGGTCTTGGCCAGCGCGCCGGTCTCGGGCGCGGAATGACGGGCGGGCGCGATCACCGCGCGGGCGCCGAACACCTCGGCCGAACGCAGGACCGCGCCGATATTGTGCGGGTCGCTGACCCGGTCCAACGCCACCAGCAGGGGGCGCGCCTCGCCCGGTGCCTGGCGCAGCGCGACTTCGCTGAGACTGCCCCATTTCAGCGGCTTCACCTCCAGCGCGGCACCTTGATGGACGCTATCGGGGGACAGCGGCACGGTCTTGGCGAAGACGCGCGGATCGGTGATTTCGGGCGTCATGCCGGACAGATCGCCCAGCCGGTCCACGGCGTTGCGCGTGGCCACCAGACGCAGTTTTTCCCGCGCCGGATTGGCCAGCGCGTCGCGGACCGCGTGCAGGCCGAACAGCCAGACCGTCTCGGCCGCCGCCGCGCGGCGGGTGCGTTCCTTGTCAATCACCCATGCGGGCTTTCTGGGTTTTCCGGGTCTGTCGGCCATCTGCGGATCCTTTCGCATGCTGTCCTCTTGCGCGTCCCGGAAGGGCTGTGCAAGCCCCGGCCGATGAGGGCGGGAAATCCGCTTGACGGCCTTGGGCGTCGCGGCTAATCACGCCCCCACGCCGAAGGCTGTCGGCGGGCGACGTGCTGCAAGGTGCGGCAGCGGACTGTAACTCCGCCGGGGAGACCCATGCCTGGTTCGATTCCAGGGTCGCCCACCATCTTTCATCAGATCAAGTGCTTCGCCGCTGGTTGCATCTGGCGAGACCTGCCTTGAAATCTTGCCGCCGACCGGCTGCCTCCTGTCATTCATCCACGACGTTCAGGATCTGCGGTAAGGCGGGGCAGGGAAGCAGCTGGTTCTTGGCCACGTCGCCCAGCGTGTGATTGTGCAGGAAGACATAGACATGCGCCGACAGGCTTTCCCACAGCCGGTTCGACAGCGTTTGCGCCCGCGATCCCGACACCCCGCCCGAGGCCCCGGCGCCGACATGCATGGCGCTGACGGTTTCGTCGACCGCCTCCAGCACCTCGGCGATGCGGATCGTTTCGGCCGCGCGGGCAAGGCGATACCCGCCGCCGGGGCCGCGCACCGAGGTCACCAGACCCGAGCGTCGCAGCCGCACGAAAAGCTGTTCCAGATAGGGCAGCGAGATGTCCTGGCGTTTCGAAATCTCGGCCAGCGAAGTCATCTCGTCCTGGCGCGCGATCGCCAGATCGGTCAGCGCAATGATGGCATAGCGCCCCTTGGTCGACAGTTTCATCGCCCGCTCTCCCCTCGCCGTGCACGCCGCATTGACGGGTGTCGCACGGCTGCGTTATGCCGCCGAGGCCCGTTTCTTGCGCAATCGGTGCCGGCTTCCCAGATGATACGGTCTAGAAGCCGGACGCGAAGGCGTCAAGGAACCACCAAGTTCGTGAAGGACGACGATGCCAGAGCTGATTTTTCCCGGCCCCGAAGGCCGCCTCGAGGGCCGCTATCACCCGCAGCCGGGCAAGCCCGACGCCCCCATCGCCATCGTCCTGCATCCGCATCCCCAATACGGCGGCACGATGAACAACCGCGTGGTCTATAACCTGCATTATGCGTTCCATAACATGGGCTTCACCGTGATGCGGTTCAATTTCCGCGGCGTCGGGCGTAGTCAGGGCGAATTCGATCAGGGGATCGGCGAATTGTCCGATGCCGCCTCGGCGCTGGACTACCTGCAGGCGATGAACCCGAATTCCAAGCATTGCTGGGTGGCGGGGTTCAGTTTCGGCGCCTGGATCGGGATGCAGCTTTTGATGCGACGCCCCGAGATCACCGGCTTCATCAGCGTCTCTCCGCCCGCGAACATGTATGATTTCAGCTTTCTCGCGCCCTGTCCCTCGTCGGGGCTGATCGTCAATGGCACCGCCGACCGGGTGGCGCCGCCCAAGGACACCCACACACTGGTCGGCAAGTTGCGCGAACAGAAGGGGATCACCATCACCCACGAGGAAATCGAGGGCGCTGACCACTTTTTCCGCGACGACGAGACGCATATGAATCCGATGATCGGGCTGGTGCAGAACTATGTCCGCCGGCGCCTGACCGAAAGCAGCCGCTGAGACGGCCGTGTCGGATCGTATCGCCCGCCAGATCGCCTTTCTGTGCGAGGCGGATCGGCTGAAAACGGTCCGCCGCGCGAATGTGCTGATGGATCTGTCGCGGTCCGAGAACAGCGCCGAACATTCCTGGCACGCCGCGCTGTGGGCGATGGTGTTCGGCGGATCGGACCGCGCCATCGCCATGCTGCTGCTGCACGACCTGGTCGAGATCGATGCAGGCGATCAACCGATCCATCTGGATCACGATGCCGCGGCCCTTGCCCGGGCCGAAGCCAGGGCGGCCGACCGCATTTTCGGGCTTGCAGGCGATTCAGGCGATTTGCGCGGAATCTGGGCCGAATTCGAGGCGGCCGCCTCGTCCGACGCGAACTTTGCCAAGCGCATGGATCACGCCAATCCGTTGTTTCAGGTCGTCTCTGCTGCCACGCCGCGGCCCGATCACGTCCGGATCGTACAGGCCAACTTGAATGGCGGCCGCGCCAGGCGATTGCGGCAGGACTGGCCCGAGGCGGCTGCGGCCGCCGAAGCCCTGATGCGGGGCCGCGCCGTGCCCGACGGCGATCTGGCACGGCGGCTGGCCTTTCTGGCCGAGGCCGATCGGCTGAAATCGGTCTATCGGGCCAATACGCTGATCGACGGGTCGCGGCGCGAGAACAGCGGCGAACACAGCTGGCACGTGGCGCTTTACGCGCTGGTCCTGGCCGATCTTGCCAAGGGCGCGGTCGATATCGGCCGGGTGATCCGGATGCTGCTGATTCATGATCTGGTCGAGATTGATGTGGGCGACGTGCCGCTGCATTCGGCCCAGGGTCAGGCCCACGGATCGCCCCGGATTCAGGCGGCCGAAGCCCGCGCCGCGCGCCGCATTTTCGGACTTCTGCCGCAGGATCAGGCCGCCGAATTGCTGGCGCTGTGGACCGAGTTCGAGGCCGCGGCGACACCGGACGCGGTTTTCGCAAAGGCCCTGGATCGCTGTCAGCCGGCCGTGCAGAACCTGCGCTCGGGCGGAAACGGCTGGCGCGAATATGCCGTCACGCTGGGCGATATCGAAACCCGGGTCGGAACCAGGATTGCCGCCGGGGCACCCGGCCTTTGGTCATGGCTGCATGGCGAGATCAAGGGATGGTTCGGCTGAGCCACTCAGACCACCAGCGGGCGGGCATTGGCGTTGTGGCGATCGACCAGGTGGCGTGCACGCTTGCCGGTGGCAAAGGGCCGCGCCGCGGGAAAGGCGTCGCTGCGATCGCGCAAATCCGGAAACAGGGTAAAGATTTCCTCGGCGACCGGTCCCAGAGACAGCAGCGCCTGCGGGCCGGGATAGAGTGATTCGGTCTCGGCCCCGTTCGACAGCACGATTTCGTGCTGGTCGAACATCAGATGCAGATAGGTCACCTCATCCAGATCCGCGGCCGGCTCGATGCCAGGCATCTCGGTCATCTGCTTGGCCGCAACCAGCAATTCGGATGCGCCGAACATGCGCTGCGCGATGGGTGAGCGGACCAGAACCCGGTGCTGGGGCGACACGACCAGATCGTGACGTGGCAGGCCGTCGCCCAGGGCGCCCACGCGGATGCGGATGGGGCGCATCCGCTGCATCGCCGCCAGCGCCGGCGGATCCAGTCGGCGCCGTCCGACCCAGCGGATCGGCTGCAAGCCGTGATCGCGGGTCCAGACCAGATCGCCCGGCACCAGTTCCTCGACAGCCCGTTCGCCCCGATCGGTGAGGATCATCGTGCCCAGGGTAAAGCAGGGCGGGGTGACGGTCGCGAACGAGGCCATGTCATGGCGCCCGGCATAGGCCGCATTGTAATTGACGTTGAAATCCTGCGCCCGCGGCAGCGCGATCGAGACGATGGGATAGGTGGTCACGGCCGCGACCTCGGCCTGCGTGCTGTCCTGCACCGGCGGCGGAATCATGAAGACGTTGCCCGATGTGTCCTGGAAGATGCGGACCATGCTTTTGACCGTATCGGTCCGGCCATCGGGCAATAGGCGGGTGATCGCGACCTCGGTGGCGGTGAAGGCGCCATCGATCTCGTGCGAGGCGGTTTGCGTTCCGTTCAGCGAATAGCTGATCTTTTCCTGCTCGCCCCGCCAGTTGTTCGTCAGCAACTGACCATCGCCGTTGTCGTCCTGCATCGTGACGGCGGTCAGCTTGCCGTAAAGCGGATCCTCGGCGCTGCCGAAGGATTTCCCGGCAAAGATCCGTGTCGCTTTTTCCGAGGCAAAGCTGCGTTCGTCAGGATCGATGTCCGCGAACTGGCCCAGATGGATCATGTTGTAGGTCGGGTATTCGATCATTTTGAAACCATCCACGCTGAAAACTCGACGATGGCTATCACGTCCGACCTGGAAACGCATGGGGATTGAGTTTGAAAATTTATTAAAATCAGGTTGTTAACCTAAAAATAACGCCCGCGGAACGCTGATTGCATACAGTCGCATACATTCTTTCCTTTCGCGACCGGACGGGGTATGACCGCGGCAATCCGAATCCAACGCCAAAGGGGGCATCATGTCGAAAATCAAGGTAGAGAACCCCGTCGTCGAGCTTGATGGCGACGAGATGACCCGCATCATCTGGGATTTCATCAAGCAGAAACTGATCCTGCCCTATCTGGATATCGACCTGAAATATTACGATCTGGGCATCGAGGAACGCGACCGCACCGACGATCAGATCACCGTGGACGCGGCCGAGGCGATCAAGAAGCACGGCGCCGGCGTCAAATGTGCCACGATCACCCCGGATGAGGCGCGCGTCGAGGAATTCGGCCTCAAGAAGATGTGGCGCAGCCCGAACGGCACGATCCGCAACATCCTGGGCGGCGTGATCTTTCGCGAACCGATCATCTGCAAGAATGTGCCGCGGCTTGTACCGGGCTGGACCCAGCCGATCATCGTCGGTCGCCACGCCTTCGGCGACCAGTATCGCGCCACCGATTTCCGCTTTCCCGGCAAGGGCAAGCTGACCATCAAGTTCGTCGGCGACGACGGCGAGACGATCGAGCACGAGGTGTTCCAGTCGCCCGGTTCCGGCGTCGCGATGGCGATGTACAACCTCGACGATTCGATCCTCGACTTCGCCCGCGCCAGCATGAACTACGGTCTGAACCGCGGCTTGCCGGTTTATCTGTCGACCAAGAACACGATCCTGAAAGCCTATGACGGTCGCTTCAAGGATCTGTTCCAGAAGGTCTATGAGGAGGAATTCGAAGATCGCTTCAAGAAGGCCGGCATCACCTACGAACACCGGCTGATCGACGACATGGTGGCCAGCGCGATGAAGTGGTCGGGCGGCTATGTCTGGGCCTGCAAGAATTACGACGGTGACGTGCAGTCGGACACGGTTGCGCAGGGATTTGGCAGCCTGGGGCTGATGACCAGCGTGCTGATGACGCCCGACGGCAAGATCGTCGAATCCGAGGCCGCCCACGGCACCGTCACGCGACATTACCGTCAGCACCAGCAGGGCAAGGCGACCTCGACCAACTCGATCGCATCGATCTTTGCCTGGACGGGCGGGTTGAAGCACCGTGCCAAGCTGGACGGCAATGATGCATTGCTGAACTTCGCCACGACGCTGGAGAAGGTCACCGTGCAGACGGTCGAGGATGGATTCATGACCAAGGATCTGGCGCTGCTGGTCGGGCCGGATCAGGAATGGCTGACCACGATGGGCTATCTGGAAAAGGTGGATGAATACCTGAACAAGGCGCTCGCCTGACCGCACGCGCCATCTGATCCCGCCGATCGTTCCGGGCGCGGGGGTGCCGACTTCGCAAGGCCGCGCGGATTATTCCGCGCGGCCTTTCGCTTCGCGCAGGCCCGTCAGCAAAGCGGGCAGGTCGCGCGCGCCTGTTTCTGCGTGACGCACGAGCTGGTCGAAATGCGTCGTCAGGATGCGGACCCGGTCGCTGTCCCGGAAAACCAGGTAATTCTGACCGATGTAGATGGCGGCCATCAGCGGCCCGAACACCGTCAGCGGCGCCGAGAACAATTCCCGCGCATCGAAAAGACAGACCCGCAGCGAGGGATAGAGCTGTTCGGTCACCTCATGCACATGGTCAAGCTGGGCATCGCGCAGGGCGCCGGGCAGATCGTCGTAATAGCCTTCGCCCCGCGCCAGCGCCTCGAGTTCTTGCCGCGGCATGGCGATCTCCAGGTCCGATGCGGTCTGCCGCATCCAGTCCAGCCGCCTTTCGCTTGCCTCGATCGCCTGTTCCGTGCTGCGGGTCCGGTGTCGGGCATATTCCCATCGCAGCATTTCATGGGTTTTCAGCATGTCGGGAAGGCCAGTGGGCACGTGGCGGATCTTGTAGCCCGCGGCCTGCTGATGCCATTGGTAAAGCTGATCGTCGATCAGCGCCCGCGTGGCCGCCGTCACCTGCAACGAGGCATCGACCAGATCGGTTGCCATCTGCTGATGTTCGCTGAGACCCAGCAGCCAGTCCGTGCTGATCCCGAAATGCCGCGCGGCCGAGGCAACCAGATGCGCGCCGGGCATCCGCCCGCCCTCATCCGCAAGAAATTGCGACACGGTCGACCGATCCACGCCGATCGCACGGGCCAGACCTGACTGCGTTTCGCCGGTCTCTGCCATGATCCGCGAAAGCCTGCGCCGCAATTGCCGCGCAAGATCGCGCCTGTCCACAAGATTCTTCATGTGGTGACAATTATCACGCTTTGCGCCTTTATGCTAACAATGTTCGGAATTCTGTGCGGGTCGGCCGGATGATAGCCCTGTCGCAATCCCGAACAGAAGGAGCAGGACATGGAAACCCGTCGCCGATCCCTGACCAAGGCCGTTCTCTGGCAGATGCTGGGGCTGGTCGTGATGACGGTGGTGGGCCTTTTGGTGACCGGTTCGGCCAGCGCCGGCGGGTCTATCGCTCTGATCAACGCGGCGTTGGGAATCGTTCTCTACACGGGCTACGAACGTCTGTGGCAGCGCATCGGCTGGGGCAGGGCCGCGCGGCCAGCCACCGCCGCCCGCCGCGCATAGCGGGCGCGGACAGCGGCCCGCTTTCCAACGGCGACGAAATCCGCTATCGCCTGCGCAGCAAGGACATTCCCGTCTCGTCCCGCCCTCCGGAGCCCGTCATGAAAGCCGCGATCATCACCTTTCCCGGATCCAATTGCGACCGCGATCTGGCCATCGCACTGGAACGCGCCGGGGCCCGCGTGGAACGGGTCTGGCACAAGGACGATTCGTTGCCCGAAGGCACCGATCTGGTCGGCGTGCCGGGTGGGTTTTCCTATGGCGACTACCTGCGCTGCGGAGCCATCGCCGCGCATTCGCCCATCGCCGCGCCGCTTCGCGACCACGCCCGAAGGGGTGGCTTCGTGCTGGGCATCTGCAACGGCTTTCAGGTGCTGACCGAACTCGGGCTTCTTCCTGGCGCGTTGATGCGCAATCGGGGGCTGACCTTTCTGTGCAATCCGGCGCGGCTGAACGTGGCCACGACCGCCAGCGCCTTCACAGCCGGCTATGCCGCCGGACAGCAGATCACCATTCCCGTGGCCCATCACGACGGCAATTATCAGATCACCGACAACGGGCTGGCCGAACTGCGCGACCAGGACCGGATCGCATTCACCTATGCGCCGGGCATCAATGGTTCGATCGCCGATATTGCGGGGATCCTGTCGGAAAACCGCCGCGTTCTGGGGCTGATGCCACATCCCGAACGCGCCGCCGATCCCGATCTGGGCGGCACCGATGGCGCGGTGCTGTTCCGGTCGCTGGTGGACCATCTGGTTCACGCCTGACTTGAGCGATCGTCCTTCTGGGCCTAGATTGCGACGATTACAGGATTTTCGCCGGATGAACCCGTGACCGAGGATCAGGACAGCGGCGCCTTGGACGAAGGCGCGCGCGCGGGCCGGCCCCAGCCCGCCAATCCGTGGTGGCTGCGCCTGGCCATCGCGCTGATCTTCCTGACGGCGCTGGCTTCCATCTGGACAACCAACACCTGGCTGACCGAGCGGTTTTCCGAAAATACCCGTGTCCGATCGGAATTGCGGCTGGCGTTGTATACCGGCAATCTGATGTCGGAATTGCAGCGCAATCAGGTGGTTCCGCTGCTGCTGGCGCGCGACCCCACGCTGATCCAGTCGCTGCAGGGCAACGAATTCTCGATGACCTCGGCACGGCTGATCGAGGCGCAGAAGGAAATCGGCGCGGCCTCGATCCGGCTTCTGGACGCTTCCGGGCGCACGGTCGGCTCGACCGACCGCTATCAGCTTGGCAGCAACAACGCACTGGCACCTTATTATGTCGAGGCGCTGCGCTCGCGCGACACGGTCTTCACGGTCTCGAATCAGGGGTCCGGTGCCTTCGAATTCACCTATTCGCGCGCGGTGGTGGCCGATGGCAAGACGCTGGGCGTGATCGTGGTGGGCGCGGATCTGACCCGGCTGGAACGGTCCTGGGCGGGGATCTCGGACGCCGTTGCGGTGACCGACAGCGAAGGCACGATCATCCTGGCGACCGAGCCGCGCTGGCGCGGGCTGACCATGCCCGAGGCGCTGGCGGTGCGATCGGCGCCGTCAGCGATCCAGCGGGCATTCCAGGTCACGGCCGACTGGACCAGCCCCCCCGCCGACGCCTATCTTCAGGGCCGCGCCGTGATGCGCAACGAATCGCGGATCCCGTTCCGGGGCTGGCGGATGGTCAGCTTCACCACCTATGTTTCGATCCGCGAGCGTGTGAACGCCGTCCTCGCGCTGGAAATCATGGGTTTTGCGATCCTGCTGGCGGGCACCTTCTACGTCCTGTCGCGTCGGGCGCGGCGGCAATCGGCCGCCTATATGCGCGAATCGGCCGATCTGCGGGCCCTGAACCTGCGCCTGACCCGAGAGATCGCGGAACGCGAACGGGTTCAGAAAGAGCTGCGGGTGGCCGAGCAGACGGTCCAGCAAAGTTCGAAACTGGCGGCTCTGGGCGAGATGTCGGCCGGTGTCAGCCACGAACTGAACCAGCCGCTGGCCGCGATGAAGACCTATCTGGCCGGCGCGCGGCTGCTGCTGCAACGCGGCCGCGGCGAAGAGGCATTGTCCAGCTTCCAGCGCATCGACGATCTGATCGAGCGGATGGGCGCGATCACCCGGCAGCTGAAATCCTACGCCCGCAAGGGCGGCGAGGCGGTCGAGCCGGTCGATCTGCGCGCCGCGGTCAGCAGTGCGCTGACGATGATGGAACCTCAGCTTCGCGCGCGCACGATCCGCGTCAATCGCAACCTGCCGCGCGGCCGCGTGATGGTGCTGGCCGACCGTATCCGGCTGGAACAGGTCATCATCAACCTGCTGCGGAACGCGATCGATGCGGTCAGGGACCGCCGCGAGGCGCAGATCGACATCTCGGTCGAGAGCGGCTCTCACGCCTATGTGTCCGTGCGTGACAACGGACCGGGTGTTTCCGACCTGGAAAAGCTGTTCGAACCGTTCTGGACGACGAAGAAGCCCGGTGAAGGAACCGGATTGGGCCTTGCGATTTCCTCTACCATCGTGGCGGATTTCGGGGGGCGCCTGACCGCACATAACGAAACCGGGGGCGGCGCCGTCTTTCAGGTCGAGTTGCCCCTGCACCGGCCCGGACGATCGCGCGAGGCGATGGCCGCCGAATAAGAACAAAGAGAGAGGATGCCCGATGTCCCGCAAGCTGAAGATTGCGATTGTTGACGACGAACCCGACATGCGGGAATCGATCAGCCAGTGGCTGGTCCTGTCGGGATTCGACACCGAAACCTATGCCAGTGCCGAAGATGCCCTGAAGGTCATCGGGGCGGACTGGCCGGGCGTTGTCGTGTCCGATATCCGCATGCCCGGCATGGACGGGATCGCGTTCCTGAAGCGGCTGATGGGGCTGGACTCGGCGCTGCCCGTGATCCTGATCACCGGCCACGGCGATGTGCCGATGGCGGTCGAGGCGATGCGGTTGGGCGCCATGGACTTCATGGAAAAGCCGTTCAATCCCGACAAGATGACGCAGCTGGCCAAGAAGGCCACTCAGGCGCGGCGGATGACGCTGGACAACCGCGCCCTGCGCCGCGACCTGTCGGAGGGCCAGCAGGTCATGTCCAAGCTGATCGGATCCAGCCCGGTCATGGAACGCCTGCGCGAGGATATCCTGGATCTGGGGCAGGCGGATGGGCACGTCCTGATCGACGGCGAGACCGGAACCGGCAAGACGCTGGTCGCCCATGCCCTGCACGCGGTGGGTCCGCGCGCAACGAAGAAATTCGTTCCCGTCTCCTGCGCCGCCTATAACGACGAGGCGTTGGCCGCGCGGCTGTTCGGTCCGATGGAGGACGGCCTGCCGGCGGTCGAGGAAGCGCGCGGCGGCACCCTGTGCCTCGAGGATGTCGAGGCGCTGTCCGAAGGGTTGCAAGCCCGCCTGCTGGCATTCATCAGCGAACAGGGAACGCCGGCCGAGACCCGCATCATCGCCATCTCGAACGCCCGAGGCGAGGGCCGCAAGGCCGAGGATTCGTTACGTCCCGACCTGTTCTATCGCCTGTCGGCGCTGAAGATCGCGCTGCCGCCGCTGCGCGCGCGCGGCGAGGACATCTTGCAGCTTTTTACCCGCATGACCGAACAGTTCAGCGAGGAATACGGCTGCGAGCCGCCGCAGGTCAGCGCCCAGGAAGCCGCGCAATTGCTGCAGGCGCCGTGGCCCGGGAATATCCGCCAGCTGATCAACGTGGCCGAACGGGCGGTGCTGCAGAACCGGCGCGGGTCGGGATCCATCGCCTCGCTGCTGATGGCCGATGGCGAGGATACGCAGCAGGCGACCACGACCGAGGGCAAGCCGCTGAAGGAATATGTCGAAAGTTTCGAGAAGATGCTGATCGACAATACCATGCGCCGCCACAAGGGCAGCATCGCCGGGGTGATGGACGAATTGTGCCTGCCGCGCCGGACGCTGAACGAGAAGATGGCCAAATACGGCTTGCAGCGCGGGGATTACCTGTAGGCGGATTTGAACCGGGGGCGGTCTTCGCCCCCGGAGCTCCCCTTCCCCTGCTGGTAACAGCACACGGGTCACAAACACATCTTGCAGGGACGCGCGAACCATACTCGTCAAACGATCCTCCCCCGATCCGGCCGACAGGGCCGAAGGGGACGGACAACACCAACCGGTCCCACGCTACCATCCGCAAACCCGCCGGACGGTGATTGAGCAAATGCAGCAAATCCGGTGGGAGAACAACTTGTCCTTATGGTCAACTGTCGGGTGCACGGGCTCTCTGGTGGGCCTTTGTCTTGCGATCGTCCGCGCGCGGGTTTAACCCCGTCGAGGACATCGAAAGGCAGCACGATCATGAGCCAGGACGCGTTTCGCCCCCGCACCAGGGCCGTTCATCACGGCACCCGCCGCAGCCAGTATGGCGAAATGGCCGAGGCGATCTTTCTGACGCAGGGTTTCGTCTATGACAGCGCCGAACAGGCCGCGGGTCGCTTTGTCGAATCCGGCCCTGACGAATTCATCTATGCCCGCTACGGCAATCCGACCAGCCGCATGTTCGAGGACCGGATCGCCGCGCTGGAAGGGACCGAGGATGCCTTTGCCACGGCCAGCGGCATGGCGGCGGTCAACGGCGCGATGTTTTCGTTGTGCGTGCCGGGCGATCACGTGGTCGCCGCCCGCGCGCTGTTCGGATCCTGCCTTTACGTGCTGGACCTGCTGCGCAGGTTCGGGATCGAGGTCAGCTACGTGGACGGCACCGACCTGGAGCAATGGAAAACCGCGATCCGGCCGGGCACCAGGGCCGTCTTCTTCGAATCGGTCTCGAATCCGGGGCTTGAGGTGATCGACCTCGCCGCTGTGGCCGACCTGGCTCACGCGGCGGGCGCGCAGGTCGTGGTGGACAATGTTTTCGCCACCCCGGTCTTTTCGCGCGCGGTCGAACTGGGCGCCGATATCGTGGTCTATTCCGCGACCAAACATATCGACGGCGGCGGACGTGCCCTGGCCGGGGTGATCTGCGGCACGCGCGATTTCATCAGGGGAACGGCCGAGCCCTATCTGAAGCATACCGGCGGCGCGATCAGCCCGTTCCACAGCTGGCTGATGCTGAACGGCCTGACCACGATGGACCTGCGCGTGCGCGCGCAGGCCGAGGCGGCCGGGACCATCGCCGGCGCTCTGCAAGGCCACCCGGCCCTGTCACGGGTCATCTATCCGGGCCTTGCCGATCATCCGCAGCATGATCTGGCCATGGCGCAGATGGGATCCGGCGGGACGATGATCGCGATCGAGCTGGCCGGCGGCAAGGACGCCGCCTTCGCGGCGCTGAACCGCCTGCGGATCGTGAAGATCTCGAACAATCTGGGCGATGCGAAATCCATCGTCACCCATCCGGCGACGACCACCCATCAGCGCCTTTCGGACGAGGCCCGTGCGCATCTGGGCATCACGTCCGGTTTGCTGCGCCTGTCGGTCGGGCTGGAGGATCCGCAGGATCTGATCGCGGATCTGGTCCAGGCCCTGGAGGGGTGATTCCGCGCCGTTGCCGGTTCCGGGGCTGATTTGTCGCATCCGGACCTTTAGAATGGCACCGCCCGGCCCCATATTTCCGGGGCTGCTCAAGGGGAATGTCCTGCATGACCGAAGCCCGTCCGATGATCCCGGCCTATCCGGCGCTGAGCCGTGACTATGACGCCGAATTCCGCGCCGATGCCGATTACAGGCAGGGAATGCCCGATCTTCAGAACGGCCCGGCCAGCCTGATCGTGGGCGCGCGGGCGCCGATCCAGCATGTCGGCATCTCGAATTTCCGGCTGCCGATCACCTATCAGACCCGCGACGGCGGCGAGATCGTGCTGGAAACCAGCGTGACCGGCACCGTTTCGCTGGAGGCCGACCGCAAGGGCATCAACATGTCCCGGATCATGCGGTCCTTCTACGCCCATTCCGGCCACCTGTTCAGCCTCAGGGTGCTGGAGGCGGCGCTGGACGACTACAAGACCGATCTGGACGCCTTCGACGCACGGATCCTGATGCGCTGCTCCTACCCGATCCGGGTCGATTCGCTGCGTTCGGGCCTGTCCGGCTGGCAGTATTACGACATCGCCCTGGAAGTGGCCGAACATCGGGGTCAGCGTCTGCGGATCATGCATTTCGATTATGTCTATTCCTCGACCTGCCCCTGTTCGCTGGAATTGTCGGAACATGCGCGCGAGGCGCGTGGAAGGCTGGCGACGCCGCATTCGCAACGCTCGATCGCGCGGATATCAGCGGTGATGACGGGGCCGGAAAAGGTCTGGTTCGAGGATATGGTCGACATGTGTCGCCGCGCCGTGCCGACCGAGACGCAGGTCATGGTCAAGCGCGAGGACGAACAGGCTTTCGCCGAACTGAACGCCGCGAACCCGATATTCGTCGAGGACGCGGTGCGGGCCTTTGCCAAGGGATTGCTGGACAATCCGCAGATCGGCGATTTCCGGGTCGTCGCCAGCCATCAGGAATCGCTGCATTCCCACGATGCGGTCAGCCTGCTGGTCGAGGGGTCGACCTTCGCCCAATCCTCTCTGGATCCGATGACCTTCGCGGGAATGCGGGCTTAGGCTTGCGTCCCGCGACGGCCGGGGACTTCGCGTCCCCCGGACCCCCTGCGGGATATTGTCACCAAGACAAATTCAGGAACGCAAGGTGAACAAGGCTTTCCTTGTGCCAGCGCCGGCCCTATGTTGACCTGATGCAACTTCTGGACGATTCCGACGATTTCGATGGGGTCCCGCTGTCACAGCGGGCGATGGCCGCGCGGCCCGCGCCCTATCTGGACGGTCTGAACCCGGCGCAGCGTACCGCCGTCGAGGCGTTGGACGGACCCGTCCTGATGCTGGCGGGGGCGGGAACCGGCAAGACGCGGGCCCTGACCACGCGAATCGCGCATCTGCTGATGTCGGGCAAGGCCCGGCCGGGACAGATCCTGGCAGTGACCTTCACCAACAAGGCGGCGCGCGAGATGAAGGAGCGGATCGGCCGCCTGCTGGGCGAGGTGGTCGAGGGAATGCCTTGGCTGGGCACCTTTCACAGCATCAGCGTCAAGATCCTGCGCCGCCATGCCGAACTGGTCGGCAATGGCGAGTTGCATCTGAAGCCCAGCTTCACGATCCTGGACACGGAAGACCAGATCCGACTGATGAAGCAGTTGATCCAGGCCGAAAATCTGGACGAGAAACGCTGGCCGGCGCGGCAGCTGGCCGGGCTGGTCGATGGCTGGAAGAACCGCTGCCTGACCCCCGCGCAATTGCCGCGCGGCGAGGCGGCGGCCTTCGACGGCTGGGGCGGGCGGCTGTACCAGGCCTATCAGGACCGGCTGCTGACGCTGAACGCTGTCGATTTCGGTGATCTGCTGATGCATTGCGTGACGCTGTTCCAGGCCCATCCCGACGTGCTGAAAGGCTGGCAGGACCGGTTCCGCCATATCCTTGTGGACGAGTATCAGGACACCAACGTCGCGCAATATCTGTGGCTGCGGCTGCTGGCGCAGGGGCATCGCAACATCTGCTGCGTGGGCGATGACGATCAGTCGATCTATGGCTGGCGCGGGGCCGAGGTGGGCAATATCCTGCGCTTCGAGGCCGATTTCCCCGGCGCCCGGGTGATCCGGCTGGAACAGAATTACCGGTCCACGCCGCAGATTCTGGCGGCCGCCTCGGGGCTGATCACGGCCAATGCCGGGCGGCTGGGCAAGACCCTGTGGACCGATGCCGAGGACGGCGAGAAGGTGCGCCTGATCGGGCATTGGGACAGCGAGGCCGAAGCGCGCTGGATCGGCGAGGAGATCGAGGCTTTTCAAGGCGGACATCGCGCCGCGTTCGGCCGCGTCGGTTTGAACGACATCGCGATCCTCGTGCGCGCGTCTCACCAGATGCGCGCCTTCGAGGACCGTTTCATGACGATCGGCCTGCCATACCGGGTGATCGGCGGCCCCCGCTTCTACGAGCGGCAGGAGATTCGCGACGCCATGGCCTATTTCCGTCTGGTGGTCAGCCCCGAGGACGATCTGGCCTTCGAGCGGATCGTCAATACGCCCAAGCGCGGGCTTGGCGACAAGGCGGTGCAGACCATCCAGGCGGTCGCGCGCCGCAGCGGTGTCAGCCTGCTGGAAGGCGCGCGGATCGTGGTCGAGGAAAAGCAGCTGGGCGGCAAGGGGCTGGCCAATCTGCGCGATTTCGTGGGCGGCATCGGCCGCTGGCACGCCGACGCCATCGACAGCGCCGCAAGCCATGTCGAACTGGCCGAGCGGCTTCTGGACGAATCCGGCTATACCGCGATGTGGCAGAACGAGAAGACGCCCGATGCGCCGCAGCGGCTGGACAACCTGAAGGAACTGGTCAAGGCGCTGGAGGAATTCGACAATCTTCAGGGATTCCTGGAGCATGTCGCACTGGTCATGGATCGCGACGACGGCGAGGCTGGCGAAGAAGTCAGCATCATGACCCTGCACGCCGCGAAAGGTCTGGAATTTCCGCTGGTCTTTCTGCCGGGATGGGAGGACGGGCTGTTCCCGAACCAGCGCGCCATGGACGAGCAGGGCACCAAGGGGCTGGAGGAGGAACGGCGGCTGGCCTATGTCGGCATCACCCGCGCCGAGCGGCTGGCCACGATCAGCTTCGCGGGCAACCGGCGGCTTTACGGGCAATGGCAATCCTCGATGCCCTCGCGTTTCGTCGATGAACTGCCCGAGGATCACGTCGAGGTTCTGACTCCGCCGGGACTTTATGGCGGCGGCTACGGCGCCGCGATGGCCTTTGCCGGGGCCAATGCCGGCACCGAGATGCATGACCGCGCGGCCCGCGCCGACGTCTACAATTCTCCGGGATGGAAGCGGATGCAGGCGCGGGCGGCCGACCGCAAGCCGCCCGTGCATCGGATGCCCGTCACCATCGACGCCGAACCGGCGGCGCGGTTCAGCGTTGGCGATACGGTGCAACACGCGAAATTCGGCGAGGGCCGGATCATGGGAATCGCCGAGGATACGCTGACGGTGCAATTCGCGGCGGGCTTCAGGAATATCAAGGCCGCCTATGTGCAGCCCGCCGAGGGCGAACAGGACGTGCCGTTCTAGCAAGGCTGGGCGGCCCCGAAGGGAAGGACGCAAGATGCTGAACATCGACGTGGATACCGGCCGCAATGTCGTCACCGCCAGACCCGAAGGTGCGATCCCGGCCTCGGATTTCGAGGCTCTGGGACGCGCCATCGACGATTACGCCAACGAAAACGACCGGATGCCGGGGCTTGTCGTGCGGCTGAACGGCCTGCCGCAATGGCAGGGCCTGTCGGCTCTGCGGGCGCATTTCGACGTGGTGCGCAAACATGCCGCCGTCCTGCCTCGGGTGGCGCTTGTCACCGACACCATGGGCCTGTCGATGCTGCCCAATATCGCCGACATTTTCGTGCGGGCGCGGGTGCGCCATTTCGATGTCAGCCAAGAGGAACAGGCGATCGCCTGGGCCGGCTCGTCCGAAAAGGAGCCCGAGGGTTACGTTCTGCTGGAGGGATTCCCCGAAGAGGTGATCGCCATCCGCGCGGTGGGCGAAGTCACCTCGCGCGATTACGAGGATCGGCTGATCCCGCTGGTGCGCAAGATGGAACGGAAACATGGAAAGCTGCGGCTGCTGATGCAGCTTGGCCCGGATTTCGAAACCTATACGACCGGCGCGATGTGGGACGACGCGCGGCTGGGCCTGACCCATTGGCGCAGTTTTGAAAAGGTCGCGGTGGTCAGCGATATCGGCTGGATCACCCGATCGGTGAAAATGTTCGCGCCGCTGATGCCGGGCGAGGTTGCGGTCTTTCCCGGCGACGCGATGCAGGCGGCGACTTCGTGGATCACCGAAGGGGCGGGGTCGGCGAAACCCGAGAAATCCGGCTCCGGAAAGACTGCGCAGGACAGTGCCGCGCCCGGGAAATCCTCGACCCGCAGCCAGCGGGCGACAAGGCCGGACGCGGCGAAGTCCGCTGCGGCGAAAGAGGCCGCGGGATCGACCGGCAAGACGGCTTCGGCAAGGCCCGCGACCGGGCGGAAAGCGGCCGCATCCCGAACCGCCGCGAAAAAAGCCGTCGCGAAGCCGGGATCGGCGAAACCCCTGGCCAGCGACTCCGCATCCGGGAAGGCCGGGGCAAGCTCTGGCGCCACCAATGGCAAGGCGGCCACGAAAAAACGCGGCTCCGCCGCAAGACCGGCGCGCAAGCCCGCCGCCCCGCGAAGGCCGAAAGCCTAGCCTTTCAGCCGCCGCCTGTGCCGGTGCGTCGCTTCGGCGGCCGCCTTCCCTTGCCTCTGCGATCTGTCCCGGCCTTGGATTGCACGATCCCTTTCCGGTCGCGTCAGCTTGCCCGCAAGGGGAAAGGCGCCTGATCCCCGGCAGGGCGTGCCGGTGCGTGCAAGGCGCTGGCGGCGCTGCCTTTCCGCTTCGCCGACATCGCGCATTGACAGGTTCAGAAACTTCCCTGATAACGCGTCGAAAGTTGAGTAAAGGAGTCGGATATGCCTGACGTGAACAAACGGACCTTTCGGAGCATCACCCCCAAGCGGATCGTCGCCCTGGGCGGCGCCGCGGCCATGGTCATCGGCACGCCGCTGATGGCCCAGGCAGAGCGGATCGAGGGCCGCTCGAGCTATGTCATCGCGCAAGCCGAGGGCGAAGGAGAGGGGGGCGCGGCCGAAGCGCCGGTCAATGCCGAGGGCGAGGGTGAAGCGTCAGCCGCCGAAGGCGAGGGCAAGGGCGCCGAGGGCGAAGGCGAGGGGGGATCGGTTGCCGCCGAAGGCGAGGGTGAAGCCGCTGCTTCCGAAGGCGAGGGTGAAGC
>DBFD01000028.1:56614-69616 GCA_002294185.1 Paracoccus sp. UBA889 | reverse complement strand
GGCGAGGGTGAAGCCGCCGCTTCCGAAGGCGAAGGAGGCGGCGAGGGCGAGGGTGAAGGCGGCGGCGCCGCAATCGATCCCGATGTCGCCTTTCTGACCGATCTCGGCTTCATGGAAGGCCATCTGCGCGCGGGGCTTGCGCTGTACGAGGCGGGCGATCTGTCGGCGGCAAAGACGCATATGGGCCATCCGATCGAAGAGAAGTACGAAGCCGTCGCCAAGCGGCTTGACCAACTGGGATATGGCGATCTGCGGGAACAGATCTCGGCGCTTGCCGCAGCGGCCGAGGCGGAAGATTCCTATGAGAAGATTGCGGAAATGTTCGGCAAGGTGCGCCAGACGCATGAAGAGGTCCGGACGAATTTCGACGCGGCTGATCAGTTGAAATCCTTTGCGGCGCTGACCCGTGTCGCGGCCGACGAATACGCAATAGCGGTCGAAGGCGGAACACTGGCGAATGTAAAGGAATACCATGATGCCTGGGGCTTCATGCGGGTGATCGAGGCCGAGGCAGGCGAACTTGCGGCAAGCGACGACGCCAAGGCGTCGGATGCGGCGGCGGCGATCGTGGAACAGGTCGAGGCGGCAGGTTCCGCGTTCGGTGATCTGCAGGGACAGGGAGATTACGAAAAGGATCCGTCCATTCTCTACGCGGCAGCGGCAAGAATGGAACTGGCCTCCCTCGGGGCAGAGTGAATCCATGATGATCGTCATCGGAAACGCCCTTGACACCCACGAAACGGCGGCCTTGCGAGAGGCCGCCGAGAAGCTCGAATACGAGGATGGAAAGCGCACCGCCGGTCGCTATGCGCGCAACGTCAAGAGCAACCTTCAGGCGGTGGCATCGCCGGGACTGGAGACGATCTTCACCAAGGTGCGCGACACGCTGAACGGCAACGAGGTGTTCCGCTCGGCGGCGCGGCCGAAGAAGTTCGCACGCCTTCTCCTGTCGCGCTATCGCGGCGGGATGACCTATGGCACCCATGTGGACGATCCGGTGATGATGGGCAGCCGGACGGATCTGTCCTTCACCCTCGCGCTCAGCGATCCGGGGGAATACGATGGCGGCGAACTGGTGATGGAGGACGCGGTGGAAGAAAGAGGCGTCCGGCTTGCTGCCGGTGATCTCGTGCTCTATCCGACATCGGCGCTGCACCGGGTAGAACCCGTGACCCGCGGCGAACGGATGGCCATCGTCGGCTGGGTCACCAGCTGGGTCCGCGACCCGGCACGCCGTGAGATCCTGTTCGACCTCGACGCCGCCGCCAAGGCGATCTTCGACGAACAGGGCAAGTCGCCGGCTTTCGACCGGGTGTTCAAGGCCAAGGCGAACCTGTCGCGCATGTGGTATGACGACTAGCTGTCCGATACCGGTCTTCGATGGCGAAATCCTCGCGCCAGAGCGGGCCGGGGCGCGACGGCAATCATTCGGCAAAGGCAATGTCGGTTCGCGCCCGGCCGTCCTTCTGCGGTCTGGAAGGCGGGCGCGATCAGCGTTCGACTGACGTCAACAGATCCTCGAGCACCAGCGCCATGATCCTGGCGCTGTCGATCATGTCCTGCACGCCGATCCATTCGTCGGGCTGGTGGGCCAGATCCAGCACCCCCGGACCATAGGCGATGCAGTTCTTCAACTTTCCGATCCGGTCGATATGCTTCTGGTCATAGGTGCCGGGGCTGACGACATAGTCGGCTTCGCGGCCCAGCACGCGCCCGATCGCGGCTGCGGTCGAGGTCACGATCGGTGCGTCCTTGTCGGTCATTGACGGCACCACCTCGAAAAGGTCGCGAATCTCGTATCGAAAGCCGGGCCGCCGCGCCTTGACCCGATCCAGCAGGGCCGTGATCTCGGCCTTGACCTCGGCCAGATCCTCTTCGATCAGAAAGCGCCGGTCGATGGTGATGCGGCAGCGGTCGGGCACGCAGGGCGCGGGCAGGCCGGTATAGCCGTCCTCCGGTTCGGGCGCGCCACCATGGATCGCGTTGAGGTTCAGCGTCGATGACCGCGCGCCTTCGGGGATCACCGGCATCGCGGTATGCTTGCCGGCCAGCAGCGGCCACAGCGCGGCCTCCATCTCGGCCAGAACGGCACCCATGTGGCGCACCGCGCAATCGCCCAGAAACGGCATCGAGCCATGGGCGATCCGGCCATGCGTCTCGATCTCGGCCCACCAGACGCCGCGATGGCCCAGGCAGATGCGGTCCTTGTGCAGCGGCTCGGGGATGATGACGTGATCGACATGAGCAAAGGCACCCCGTTCGGCCAGGTAGGCGACGCCGCCATAGCCGCCCGATTCCTCGTCCGCTGTCGCGCTGATCTCGATGCTGCCCGCGAAATCGGGATGGGTCGCCACGAAGGCTTCGGCGGCGATGATGCTGGCCGCCAGCCCGCCTTTCATGTCGCAGGATCCGCGGCCATAGATCCTGTCGCCGTCCAGTTCGCCCCCGAAAGGATCGCGGGACCAGCCATGGCCGACCTCGACCACGTCGTGATGGCCGTTGAAATGGACGCATTCGCCCGGCGTTGCGCCCGCCTTGCGGGCGATCATGTTCCAGCGCGGATAGGTGTCGCTGTCGCCGGGGCTGCCTTTGGCACGGATCAATTCGCAGTCCCAGCCCTGCGGCGCCATCCGGGCCCGCAGATAATCGCAGATGTCGCGATAGTGTCGGCCCGGCGGGTTCAGCGTCGGGATGCGGATCAGATTCTGCGTCAACGCGATCAGATCGTCACGCCGCGCCTCGATGGCGGATTTCAGCGAATTCATGGCCCACAGGCTAGGCCGCGCCGCCTGCGAAGACAACGCCCCGTCGCGACGACGGGCCGGGCGGAGAACGGCCCGCCGACAGGTCCGGCAGATGCAGGGCCCGCGCCCGGAACCCCACGGCCCGATGCGGCGCCTTCCGCTGGCCCCGGGCGCGCGCGTCGTGGTAGCCTGATCCGGAACCGGGCCGTCCGTCAGGCCGCGCCGCGGGGTTCGGCCCGGAGAGATATCGTTGATCGCCTTCTTCCGCCTGATTGTCCTTGTGCTGCTGCTCGAGGCGATGTTCTATCTGCTTCTGCGACTTTACATCCGGTCGCTGCGCCGCGAGAGGCTGGAGAACATCTGGGCCGAGCGTCACCCCGACATGGCGGGCGATCGGGCCGCCCGGGGCAAATTCGTCCGCAAATCCATGGTCGGGTTTGACAAGAGCCTGCGGTCGCGGCTCTTGTGGCTGGTCTTCATCATCCCGACATTGACGATCATGGGAATCGTCTACTGGATCAACTGGCAATAAGGGGCCGCCGGAAAATGCATTACGTCAAGGTCGTTCTGGGGGTTCTGCTGGGGATCGTGGTGTTCCTGTTCCTGGATTATGCGCTTCCGTCAAAGAACACTGTCCGGATCACCAATACCTATAACCGGCTGACCCCGGTCACCTCGTCGAACGCGATCTTCTACGCCGCCCAGGATACCGGAACGGTTCAGAACGCCTCGGGGCAGCGCGATGTCCGCTTCATCGAAACGGTGCGCCCGAATGGCAAGGTCTTTGTCTATCGCAACGAGGATACCGGCTGGATCTGGCCGCCCTATTTCAAGTATGACAGCGCCAATCTTCATGCCGAGGCGACCAATCTGCGATCCGGAAAAGCCGATCCGCAATGGGTCAGCGTGACTGCCTATGGCTGGCGCATCCCGTGGTTGACCGCCTATCCCAACGCGATCGCGATCGACACGCTGGCCAATCCCAATGACCGCCCGCGCAACTGGGGCGCGATGATCATCTCTGCCGTCCTGCTGATCTTCCTTGTGCTGATCTGGCGCATGTGGGCGCAGTTCCGCGAACGGACCCTCGACCCGGCGATCAGATCCGCGGATGCAAGGTGGGATCGTACCACCGATCGCGTCACTTCGGACGCCGCCGGCGCGCGCGGGCGCCTCAGCGGCTGGTGGAACACTCGGCGGGCCAGGCCGCGGAAATAGTCGCCCGGATCGGCGCGGGCCCAGGAACCAAGCGCCGGGAACGCCGTCGGGCCGCCGCCTTCCGCGCCCCGATCGGGCGCCGTTCCGCGACAATGCCTGACCGATGGAAGTGCCGCGCGTGCGCCTCGCACCTTGCCGCCCTGACCGGCTGGGGCTACCTTGCACCCTGCCATCCGGTCCGAGGGGGGACATGTCCGATCATCGCAATCCCGGCACCGATCTTCGCATCGAAGGCTTCGCCGATATCCGCATCAATACGCCCGCCGCGCTGCGCCGGGCGGCGACGCTGCCCGTGCGCCGCAGCCTGAAGAAGGACCATCAGGCAGCCTGGCTTCTGAATGCGGTCCGCTGCATCGACCTGACCACGCTGGCCGGCGACGACACCGAGGATCGGGTGGCGCGGTTATGCGCCAAGGCCCGCCAGCCCGTCGCCGCCGAATTGCTGCAGGCGATGGGCGTGCCTCACCTGACCACGGGCGCCGTCTGCGTCTATCCCACCATGGTCGCCGCCGCCAAGCGCGCGCTTGGCAATTCCGGCATTCCCGTGGCCAGCGTCGCGACCGGCTTTCCCGCCGGCCTGATGCCGCTGGATCTGCGTCTGGCCGAGATCCGTCATGCCGTCGATCAGGGCGCCGACGAGATCGACATCGTGATCACCCGCGCCCATGTCCTGCGCGCCGAATGGACCGCCCTTTATGACGAGATCCGGGCCATGCGCGATGCCTGCGGACCCGTCCGGATGAAAACCATCCTCGCCACCGGAGATCTGAAATCGCTGGAAAATGTCGCCCGTGCCAGCCATGTCGCGATGCAGGCCGGGGCCGACTGGATCAAGACCTCGACCGGCAAGGAAGGTGTCAACGCGACCCTGCCCGTGTCGCTGGTCATGTGTCGCGCGATCCGGGACTACCGGACCCTGACCGGGCACCGGGTCGGATTCAAGCCGGCGGGCGGATTGCGCACCGCCAGGGACGCGATCGACTGGCAGGTGCTGATGGCCGAGGAACTGGGCCGCGACTGGTTGAGCCCGGACCTGTTCCGCATCGGCGCCAGCAGCCTTCTTGGCGATATCGAACGCCAGATCAGCCACCACGTCACCGGCCGCTATGCCGCCGGTCATCGCCAAGCCATCGCCTGAGGGACAGAATGAGCCGCGTGAGCGAAATCATGGACAGCATGGAATACGGCCCCTCGGTCGAAGACAGCAGTGCCGCCCGCGACTGGCTGAAGGCGCGCGCGCCCTTTGGCCATTTCATCGGCGGCAAGGTCACGAAACCCGGCCAGACCTTCGCCACCCGCGATCCCTCGACCGGCGAGGCGCTGGCCAAGGTGACGCAGGGCAGCGCCGAGGATGTGGCGCAGGCGGTCAGGGCCGCGCGCCGGGCACAGCCGAAATGGGCCGCGCTCAGCGGGACCGAACGCGCCCGTTACCTTTATGCCATCGCGCGGCATGTGCAGAAACGCGAACGCATTCTGTCGGTCCTGGAGACGCTGGATAACGGCAAGCCGATCCGCGAAAGCCGCGACATCGACATTCCCCTGGTCGCGCGACATTTCTATCACCACGCGGGTTGGGCCGAACTGCGCGATACGGCCTTTCCGGGCCACGCGCCGCTGGGCGTCTGCGGCCAGATCATCCCGTGGAACTTTCCGCTGCTGATGCTGGCCTGGAAGATCGCGCCCGCCCTGGCGGCAGGGAACACGGTGGTTCTGAAGCCCGCCGAATACACCCCGCTGACGGCCTTGGCCTTTGCCGAAATCTGCCAGCAGATCGGCCTTCCCGCAGGTGTCGTCAACATCGTGACCGGCGACGGCGAAACCGGCGCGGCGCTGGTGGCGGCGCAGGTGGACAAGATCGCCTTCACCGGCTCGACCGAGGTCGGCCGCGCGATTGCCGGCGCGATGGCGGGCAGCGGCAGGGCTCTGACGCTGGAACTGGGCGGCAAATCGCCCTTCATCGTGATGGAAGACGCCGATCTCGACGCGGCCGTGGAGGGCGTCGTCGATTCAATCTGGTTCAACCAGGGCGAGGTCTGCTGCGCCGGTTCCCGCATCCTGGTGGCCGAGGCGGTTTCGGACCGGTTCGAGGCGCTGCTGCGCGCACGGATGGAAAGGCTGCGGCCGGGTCCGCCGCTGGACAAGTCCACCGATATCGGAGCCATCGTCGATCCGGTGCAGAAGGACCGCATTCTGTCGATCTGCAAGGCTGCGACCGATGCCGGGGCTGAACTGATCGGCGGACAGCCGGGCGAGGGCTGTTTCATCGCACCGGGCTATCTGCGCAACATCGCCCCAGGCAACCCGGGCATGGAGCAGGAAATCTTCGGCCCCATCGCGACACTTTCGACATTTCGCACCGCCGACGAGGCGATCTCGCTGGCCAATAACACGCGCTACGGGCTGGCAGGCTCGGTCTGGTCGGAAAGCGCCAGCGTGGCCACGGACATCGCCGCGCAGGTCAAGGCCGGGGTGCTGTGGATCAACTGCGCCAATGCCTTCGACGCCGCGGCGCCCTTCGGCGGCTATCGCGAAAGCGGATTCGGCCGCGAGGGCGGGCGCGCGGGGATGCTGGATTACCTGGCCGAACCGAAGATAAAATCGGCGGGCGAAGCCGCGCCGAAGGCGCCGGTCGTGATGGACGGCGCGGAGCAGGGCGGCGGGCTGGACCGCACCGCCAAGCATTATATCGGCGGCGCGCAGAAACGGCCCGATGGCGGTGTCATGTATGGGGTGGCGGGCGGACTTGCACCTTTGGGCAACCGAAAGGATATCCGAAACGCGGTCGAGGCGGCGGCCAAGGCCGGCAAATGGGCCGCGATGGGCGGTCACGGGCGCGCGCAGGTTCTGTACTATATTGCCGAGAACCTTGCTGCCCGCGCCGAGGATTTCACGCGCCGGACCAGCCGGGCCGAAACCGATGCCGCCATCGCCCGCGCCTTCCACTATGCGGCATGGGCCGACAAATTCGACGGCACCAACGTGCAGGCCAGGCCCGGCCATCTGGTCAATGTGATCCCCGAGCCTTTCGGTGTCATCGGCATCGCCTGCCCGAACATGCAGCCCCTGGCCGGGTTCATGTCGCTGGTCATGCCCGCCATCGCGATGGGCAATTGTGTCGTGGCGATCCCCGCGCAGGACGATCCGCTGGCGCTGGCCGATCTGTATCAGGTCTTCGACACCTCGGACCTGCCGGCCGGGGTGGTGAACATCGTGACCGGATCGAAACCGGACCTGGCGCAGGTTCTGGCCGCCCATGATGCCGTGGCCGCGATGTGGTATGCGGGCGCGGGGCTGGAGGCGGTCGAACTTGCGGCGGGCGGAAACCTGAAGCCGGTCTGGTCGCCCGTGAACCGCGACTGGACCGGAGCCGAGGCGCAGGGTGAGGAGTTTCTGCGCCGCGCCACCCGGACCAAGACGGTCTGGCTGCCTTATGGCGCCTTGCCGGCAGGTGCCGGCACGGCCTATTGATCGCCGGGGGACTTTGCGTCCCCCGGACCCCCTGCAAGGTATTTGGAAAGAGCGCGAGGGGAAGGCCGGCCCGCCGCCCGGTCCGGCGCGCCTGTGTCAGCGGCCGCGGATCCGCGGGTCCATCGCGTCTCGCAGCCCGTCGCCGATATAATTCACGCACAGAACCGTCAGCGAGATGAAGATGCCGGGCAGGATCACCCGGCTGGGATAGAGGACCATCTGATCCACGGCGTCGTAGAGCAGCCGCCCCCAGGTCGGAAAATCCGGGGGAAAGCCGAGACCCAGAAAGCTCAGCGCGCTTTCGGTGATGATCGCGGTGGCGATGCCCAGGGTCGCCGCGACCATGATCGGCGACAGCACGTTGGGCAGGATGTGGCGCAGGATCATCCGTCGCGGCGGCGTGCCGATGGATTTCGCGGCAAGGATGAATTCACGCTCTTTCAGGCCCAGCACGTCGCCGCGCACGATGCGCGCCGATTGCATCCAGCTTGTCGCGCCGATGGCCGAGACGATCAGGATGAAGATGCCCGTCGCCGGCCCGAAATTCTGCGACAGGGGTTCACGGAACAGCGTCACCATCAGCAGCAGCAGCGGCAGCAGCGGCAGCGCCAGGAACAGTTCGGTGATCCGCATCAGCGGCGCATCGAGGCGTCTGAAATAACCCGACATGACCCCGATCATGCTGCCGAGGAAGATCGCGATCAGCATGGCCGTCATCCCCACCGCGATCGAAACGCGGCCTCCCGCCATCAGCCGGGCCAGCATGTCGCGGCCCAACTGGTCGGTGCCCAGCGGATGGGCGGCCACGAAGCCGGAATTGCGGGCGCGGATATCGACATAGGTCGGATCGATCGTCCACAGCCAGGGCCCGATCGAGACGAACAGCAGCACGAGGACGAACAGCACCAGCGCCACCATCGCGCCCCTGTGGCTGCGGAACTGCCGCCAGACATCGCGCCACTGGCTGCGCGTCTCGCCGCCCGCACGGACCGGGTCGTCTGGCGGCAGGTCGGCGGTGACGGCCGCGTTTCCGGCGCTTTCGTCGACCAGCTCGGCCGTGTCGAGGTGACGTTGGCGTTCGGTCTCAGTCATAGCGGATCCGGGGGTCGAGGACGCCGTAGAGGATGTCGGCGATCAGGGTGAACATCACGATCAGGATCGCGAAGATGAAGGTCAGCGTCAGCACCATCGGAATGTCGTTGCCGTTGATGGCCGTGATCAGCAATTGTCCAAGCCCGTTCACCTTGAACACCTGCTCGGTGATGATGGCGCCGCCGAACACCGCAGGCAGTCCAAGCGCGATCACGGTGACGACCGGGATCAGGCTGTTCCTCAGCACGTGTTTCAGCACCACCTTGCGTTCGCCCAGGCCCTTGGCGCGGGCGGTGCGGACGTAATCCTGCCCCAGATTGTCCAGCATCGAGGCGCGCATGAAACGGCTGATCTGCGCCGCGTTGTACAGCGCGAGAACCGTCACCGGCATGACCATCTGCCGGACCTGGGCCAGAAAGCTGTTCCAGTCGCGCACCACCAGCGTGGTGTCATAGACCGAGGGAAACCATTGCAGCTTGACCCCGAAGACGATGATCAGCACGACCCCGGTGAAGAAGGTCGGCATCGAGAAGCCGACCATCGACACGAAGGTGCCCAACTGGTCGAACCAGCTATACTGCTTGTAGGCCGAGACGATGCCGATCGGGATCGCGATCATCACGCCGACGACATAGGACATGCCGACCACCACCAGCGTCTGCGGCAGGCGCTGCGCGATGATGTCGAAGACGGGGCTGCGCGACTGGAAGCTGATGATGCGTTGTGCGCCGGCGCTGAAATCGGTGCCGAAGGCCTGGTCGAACCAGTAGACCGGCTCGACCCAGAAGAACTGCTTCAGCCACAGGACATAGCGGATATACCAGGCCTGTCCCAGCCCAAGCGCCTCGCGCATCTTTTCCTTCACCTCGGGCGGCACTGTCAGCGGCACGTCGGCCAGCGGATCGCCGGGCGAGGCCTCCAGCAGCAGGAAGATCACCAGCGAGATGAACAGAAGCGTGGGAATCGCCAGCAGCAGGCGCCGGATGGTGAAATTCAGCATGACGCGGCCCTTCGGGTTCCTGTCGTGATGCGCATGGGTGCCGTCCCTGTTGTCGACCCGCCCTTGCGCCGCCTTCTGGCGGATGGGGGCAGGCGGAAACCGGGCCGCCTGCGGCGAGGCGGGCGGCCCGGATCATCGGTTCAGATCACTGCTTCTTGCGCGACCAGTCCGCCACATTCCAGATCTCGGTGTCCCAGGCATTCAGCTTGACGCCTTCCAGCGTGTTGCTGACGGCCGAGGCGGTGCCGCGATAGACCAGCGGGATGATGACGTTGCTGTCCTTGGTCAGCATGTCATTCATCTTCTTGCCCAGATTGCCGCGTTCGGTCAGATCGACCGTCTTGCCCAGTTCGGCGACCAGCTTGTCATATTCCGGGTCGCAGAAGCGGGCGTGATTTTCGCCCTGCCATTGGGTTTCCGGCCGGGGCGCCTTGTCGCAGGTCCATTGCGCCAGATAGGGCTCGGGGTTGTTGCCTTCGAAGTTGTTGGCATACATCTCGACATCGGCATAGAATTTCTGGAACGTGTCGGGCGAGCCCGCATCCCCGCCGAAGAAGACCGAGGCATCGACGGTCTTCAACTCGGTCTCGATGCCGATTTCCGACCACCATTGCTTGATCAGCGCCTGAAAGTCCTGACGCACGGCATTGACCGAGGTCTGGTACAGCAGCGACAGCCTGACGCCGTCCTTCTCGCGGACGCCGCTGCCGTTATCGACCCAACCGGCATCTTCCAGAACCTTCTTGGCCCCTTCGATGTCCTGCGTCAGGCAGGCGGTGTTGTCCGAGGCCCATGCCTCGGGCGCGGGGACCAGGTTGCAGGTGGGCTTGCCGGCCTGACCATAGCCGATCTCGGTCAGCAGGCTGCGGTCGATGGCCATGGACAGCGCCTTGCGCACGGCCGGGTCCGTGGTGATCGGGTTGGGGTTCTTGGCGGTCGAACGTTCGCCTTCGGGCAGGGATGAGGAGGCGTCGGTCAGGTTGACCAGGATGCGTTCGACCAGGCTGCCGAAGGCGACCTGCACCTTGCCCTTGCCGCCGGCTTCCATCCCCGCCAGCACGTCCGGCGCCAGCTGCGTGTTCCAGGCATAGTCGTATTCGCCGGTTTCCAGAACCGCGCGCGCGGCGGCGGATGCATCGCCGCCGCCCTTGATGGTCAGCGTGGCGAAGGCGGGCTTGTCGGGTTCGCGATATTCGGGGTTGGCCTCGAAGGTGATCACGTCGTTGGTCTTGAACTCGATCACCTTGAAGGGGCCGGTGCCGATCGGGTTGAAGTTCTGTTCCGTGCAGGTCGATGCCGCCGCACCGGTGCAATTTTCGAACTGCGCCTTTTGCAGGATCGGCGACTGGCCGCCGACGAAGGCCGAGAACGGGTCGGGATGCGGTTCGGCGAAGGTCACCTTCACGGTCAGCGGATCGACCGCTTCGACGCTTTCGATTCCCTCGTATTTCGCCAGCTGCGCACAGCCGCCTTCCGGGTCCATGCAGTAATTCGCGGTGAAGACCACGTCATCGGCCGTCAGCGGCGTGCCGTCGGACCAGGTGATGCCGTCCTTCAGCTTCCAGGTCACCGTCTTCAGATCTTCCGAGATGCCGCCGTTTTCCAGCGACGGAAGCTCGGCCGCGAGGCGCGTGGTCAGCTTGCCGTCGGCGGTAAAGCTGGCCAGCGGCTCGATCACCATGCTGGCGGCGATGACGTCCTTGGTGCCGCCCGACAGATACGGGTTCATGGTCGAGGGCGCCTGCCACATGATGATGTTCAACTGCCCGTCCGAGCCGCGTTCGGCCATGGCGGCGGGGGCAAGCGCGAGGGTCGCCGCCGCGCCCATCAGCAAGGTCTTCAGTTTCATTCCACTCTCCTGTTGGGGGTTGGTCCGCGGGGCCGGGGCGATCTGTGCCGCCTGTTCTGATCTCGGCTCAATCCGTTGACGGGTATCGTCTTTTCTTGTTTCTCTCCCGGATTTCCGGGCCGGCATCCTGTCCCGTGTTGCCTGCGGAATGGGCACATCTTCTGCCGATCCCGCCGCCGAAAGCAAGTGCTATCGCGTCGAACCGATCGGCGCCGCATTCCGCTTTGACATTTGAGGCGCTCTGACTAGCCTTTGGGCAGAACGTAGGACAGGAACCGCGATGCTGGACGAATCCCCCCTGGTTTCCATCGAGAAGCTCCGCGTCGAATTCGAAACCAACGACGGCGTGGTGGTCGGCGTCAAGGATGTCAGCTTCGACATCAAACCCGGCGAATGCGTCTGCGTGGTCGGCGAATCGGGTTCGGGCAAGTCGGTATCCTCGCTGTCGCTGATGCGGCTGGTGGAATTCGGCGGCGGCACCATCACCAACGGCAAGCTGATGTTCGATACCGGCGACGGCAAGGTCGTTGACCTGGTCCGGCAATCGACGCCGGTGATGCGCGACATCCGCGGCAATCAGATCGGCATGATCTTCCAGGAACCGATGACGGCGCTGAACCCGGTCTTTACCGTCGGCGATCAGTTGGCCGAGGGGCTGATCGAACATCGCGGTCTGGACAAAAAGGCCGCCCGTGCCCGCGCGCTGGAGATCCTGAAACAGGTTCGCATCCCCGAACCCGAGCGGCGCATGGATCAGTATCCGCACGAATTGTCGGGCGGAATGCGCCAGCGGGTCGTCATCGCCATCGCCATGGCCTGCGAGCCGCGCCTGCTGATCTGCGACGAGCCGACGACCGCGCTTGACGTGACCATCCAGGCGGAAATCCTGGCGCTGATCGACCGGCTGAAGCGTGAAAAGCAGATCGCCGTTCTTTTCATCACCCATGACATGGCCGTGGTCGCGCAGATGGCCGATCGCGTCGTGGTCATGTATCGCGGCGACAAGGTCGAGGAAGGACCGGTCGAACAGATCTTCGAGGCACCGCGCGAAGATTATACCCGGATGCTGCTGGCCGCGGTGCCGCGTCTGGGCGAGATGTCCGGCAAGCCCGCCCCCGAACGCCTGCGCCTGATGCGCGACGGAACCGTGGGCAAGCCCGAGCCGATCATCGTGGCCGATCCGAAACCGCTGCTGACGGTCGAGAACCTGGTCACGCGCTTTGCGGTCAAGGGCGGCATCATGCGCCGGACCGTCGCCAATGTCCACGCGGTCGAGGATGTCAGCTTCACCATCAACGGCGGTGAAACGCTGTCGCTGGTGGGCGAATCGGGCTGCGGCAAATCGACCTGCGGGCGGTCGATCCTGCGGCTGGTCGAACCGCAATCGGGCCATGTGAACCTTGGCGGGACCGATGTTCTGGCGTTGTCACAGCGCGGTCTGCGACGCGCGCGCCGCGACATGCAGATGATCTTTCAGGATCCTTTCGCCAGCCTCGATCCGCATATGAAACTGTATGATCAGGTCGCCGAGCCGATGCTGAATTACGGAATCGGCAATCGGTCCGAACGTCAGGACCGGATCGCCGCTTTGTTCGACCGGGTGGAACTGCCGCGCAGCTTCATGCGCCGCT
>DBFD01000028.1:31324-56250 GCA_002294185.1 Paracoccus sp. UBA889 | reverse complement strand
TCGCCATCGCCCGCGCCCTGGCGCTGAACCCGAAACTGATCATCGCGGACGAGGCGGTCTCGGCGCTGGATGTCTCGGTGCAGGCGCAGGTGCTGAACCTGCTGATGGAATTGCAGCAGGATATGGGCATCTCGATGCTGTTCATCAGCCACGACATGGCGGTGGTCGAACGGGTCAGCCATCATGTCGGCGTCATGTATCTGGGACGGATCGTGGAACTGGGCACCCGCGCGCAGGTCTTCGAGAACCCGCAGCACAGCTATACCAGACAACTGATGCTGGCCGTCCCCGTCGCCGATCCGCGCCAGAAGAAGATCAGCGAGGATCTGGAATTCCGCCCGATCCCTTCGCCGATCCATCCGGTCGATTACCTGGCCAGCCCTTCGGTCTATCGCGAAGTCGCGCCTGGTCACCGGGTGCTGGTCGATCCCGTGACCCATTCGTGAGGATCGAACCGCCGATCGGCCCCGGCGCGGTCCCCGAATTTCGCGCCGACCTGCCAGCCTCCGCGGATGTCTTGGTCATCGGCGGCGGCATCGTTGGGGTCACCACGGCACTGTATCTTGCTCGCGACGGGCTGTCGGTCGTGCTGTGCGAAAAGGGCGTGATTGCGGGCGAACAATCCTCGCGCAACTGGGGTTGGGTCCGCGCGCAGGGCCGCGACGAGGCCGAAATTCCGATCATGCTGGAGGCCCGCCAGCTATGGCGCGGCCTGTCACGGGAACTGGGCGAGGGGCTGGGCCTTGCGGCTTGCGGCGTCAGCTATCTGGCACGGGGCGAGGCCAGCATGACCCGCTACGAGGCATGGCTGGACGTGGCCCGCCACCACGGCCTGGACAGCCGCATCATGGGCCGCGCAGAACTGGACCGCGTGCTGCCCAATTCGGCAGGCTGGCTGGGTGCGCTGACCACGCCATCGGACATGCGCGCCGAACCGGCCTTCGCCGTTCCCGCCATCGCCCGGCTGGCCGCGGCGGCAGGCGTCACCATCCGCGAACATTGCGCCGCCCGCGCGCTGGAGACGACGGCCGGACACATCTCGGCCGTGCTGACCGAGGCCGGGGCGATCCGGACCGACCGCGTTCTTCTGGCAGGTGGCGCATGGTCGGGTCTTTTCGCGGGCAATGCCGGGATGATCCTGCCGCAATTGTCGGTCCGCGCCACCGTCGCCGCCACCGAGGCCATGCCCGAATTCTGGCCCGGCGCCGCGGCCGATCCGGATGTCGCCTTCCGCCGCCGCGCCGATGGCGGCTATACGCTGGCGCCCGGCACCGCGCATGATTTCTGGATAGGCCCGGCGGCGTTCAGACATCTGCGGGCCTATCTGCCCCAGATCCGCCGCGACCTGTCGCAGACAAGCCTGCAACCGGCCGCGCCCAGGGCCTATCCGGATGCCTGGCGCACGCCGCGCCGATGGTCCGCCGACGCAGCCTCGCCCTTCGAGGCGGTGCGGATCCTCAGCCCGGATCCGAATCCGGCCCGCATCGACCATCTCGTCAAGGCGTTTGCCAGCGCCTTTCCGCGAATCGGCCGCCCGCGGATCCGTGCCGCCTGGGCGGGAATGATCGACACGATGCCCGACCATGTTCCGGTGCTGGACGAAACTCCGATGCCCGGATTCTTCGTCGCCACCGGCCTGTCCGGCCACGGCTTCGGCATCGGTCCGGGGGTGGGCCGCGTCATGGCCGCCATGATTCAGGGCCGGGCGCCGCGCCACGATCTGACACGGTTCCGCTTTTCGCGCTTCTCGGACGGATCGCCCGTCACGCTGGGGCCCGATCTCTAGGTCACAGCCGCTCGCGCTCTTTCCGGATATCTCCGGCGTGCGGCGCCCACTTGCAGGCCGTGCAGGAAAGTCTCATCCTGCGCCGCGAAGGAGATCCATCATGCCCGTCAAGAACCGATTTGCCGAATTGCTGCCCGAAATCACCGCCTGGCGCCGCGATTTCCACGAGAATCCGGAATTGCTGTATGACGTTCACCGCACGGCGGGAAAAGTCGCGGATCTTTTGCGGGATTTCGGCTGTGACGAGGTGACGGAAGGGATCGGCCGGACCGGTGTTGTCGGGGTCATCAAGGGCAAGTCGGACAAGACCGGCCGGGTGATCGGTCTGCGTGCCGATATGGACGCGCTTCCGATCAACGAACAGACCGGGCTGGATTATGCCTCGAAGACGCCTGGCAAGATGCATGCCTGCGGCCATGACGGCCATACGGCGATGCTGCTGGGCGCGGCGAAATACCTTGCCGAGACGCGCAATTTCGACGGCACGGCGGTGGTCATCTTCCAGCCCGCCGAAGAAGGCGGCGGCGGCGGCGACGCGATGGTCAGGGACGGGCTGATCGATCGCTGGAAGATCGACGAGGTTTACGGGATGCACAACATGCCGGGCATCCCCACCGGCGCCTTCGCCATCAAGCCCGGTGCGATGATGGCCTCTGCCGACCAGTTCGACATCACCGTGACTGGCAAGGGTGGCCACGCGGCAAAGCCGCATGAATGCATCGACACGACCCTGACGGCGGCGCAGATCATCGTCGCGCTGCAATCCGTCGTCGCCCGCAATATCGATCCGCTGAAGAACGCGGTGATCTCGGTCTGCGTGGTCACGACCGATTCGACCGCGCATAACGTGATTCCGCAGGTGGTCAAGCTGCGGGGCACCGCGCGCAGTCTCGATCCCGGCGTCCGCGACCAGTTGCAAGAGGGCATTGGCCGCGTTGCCATCAATGTGGCAGCCGCGATGGGTGCGACGGCCGAGGTCGATTATCAGCGGGGGTATCCGGTCACCGTGAACGACGATCAGGCAACGACCTGGGCCGCCAAGGTGGCCCGCGACATCGCCGGCGATGTGGACATGGAGATGCAGCCGATGATGGGTGGCGAGGATTTCAGCTACATGCTGCTGGAACGCCCCGGCGCCTATATCTTCGTCGGCAATGGCGATTCCGCGATGGTCCACCATCCGGCCTATAATTTCGACGACAACGCCATCCCGGCCGGATCCAGCTGGTATGCCGGCATGGTCGAAAGCCGGATGCCCGCCGCCTGAATCGTCGCGCGCGGCAGGCCATGTCGCAGCACCGCCGGCCGAGGTCGGAAACACGATGGTCATGGCACGCCGTTCGGTCGAAATGCGGGGGCGGGCGGCGAAGATCGACCCGCCCTGACAAGTTGAAGGGACGGATCCGACATGAACAGCTATACCCTGCGCGTCACCTGCGCCTCGACCCGCGGGATCGTCGCCGCGATCTCGGGCTTTCTGGCGCAGCATGATTGCAACATCACCGACAGCGCGCAGTTCGACGATGCCGAGACCGGCAATTTCTTCATGCGGATGAGCTTTCGGTCCGAAGGGGGGGCGACGCTGGACGGACTTCAGGCCGATTTCGCGCCGATTGCGGGGAAATTCGGCATGGAGATCGAGATCAGCGACGATGCGGTCAAGAAGAAGGTGCTGATCATGGTCAGCCGCTTCGGCCATTGCCTGAACGACCTTCTCTATCGCTGGCGGATCGGCGCGCTGCCCATCGACATCGTCGGTGTGGTTTCGAACCACCACGAATATCAGAAGGTCGTCGTCAATCACGACATCCCTTTCCACATGATCCGCGTGACCGCCCAGAACAAGCCCGAGGCCGAGGCCCGGCAGTTGGAGATAATCGAGGAAACCGGGGCCGAACTGATCGTCCTGGCGCGCTACATGCAGGTCCTGTCGGATGCGATGTGCCACAAGATGTCGGGGCGGATCATCAACATCCACCATTCCTTCCTGCCCAGTTTCAAGGGGGCGAATCCCTACAAGCAGGCTTATGAGCGCGGCGTGAAGCTGATCGGGGCGACCTCGCACTACGTCACCGCAGATCTGGACGAGGGCCCGATCATCGAACAGGACACGGTGCGCGTCACCCATGCCCAGAGCCCGGGCGATTATGTCAGTCTCGGTCGCGATGTGGAAAGCCAGGTCCTGTCGCGCGCGGTCCATGCCCACATCCACGGCCGCGTGTTCGTGAATGGCGCGAAAACGGTCGTCTTCCCCGCCTCGCCAGGCAGCTATGTCTCGGAGCGGATGGGCTGAGCAATCAACACGGCCATGGTGCAGGTCCGAACCGGCGGCGGGGGGCTTCGCGCCCCCCGGCCGCGCGTCCCGCGCGGCTCCCCCCGCGGGATATTTGGACCAAGGCAAGGCAGGTTGACGATTTTTTTACAGATTCCAGGTTATTCACCGAATGCGGTACAGGCGGGGACGCCGATGACCGTCCAAGGCAAAGCGCCCCGTTTCCTGATGGAAGCGGGGCGTCATCGACTTTGCCTTGGCAGAAATATCCCGGGGGAGCCCCGGAGGGGCGGGGGCAGCGCCCCTTTTTCCCGCCGGCTATTGCGGAAGCTCGGCGGTTATTCCTTCGACAAAGAAATCCATACCCGACAATTCCTCGTCCGTCGCCGTCTCGCCGTCGGCCAGCCATGCACTGCCATCGGCCTTGTTCAGCGGACCGGTGAAGGGATGGTATTCGCCCGAGGCGATCTTGTCCTTCAGCGCCAGCGCCTCCTGCTTGACCTCGGCCGGCACGGCATCGGTGATTTCGCCGATCTCGACCTCGCCATCGCCGATTCCCGCCCAGGTCGCCGTTGATTCCCAGGTCCCGTCCAGCATCGCGCCGACCCGTTCGATGTAGTAGGGCGCCCAGTTGTCGATGATCGACGAGACCCTGGGAGTCGGCTTGAAATTCGCCATGTCGCTGGCCTGTCCGAAGCCGATCGCCCCCGCTTCCTGCGCCTTGGCCAGAGGTGCGGTGGAATCGGTATGCTGCAGGATCACGTCCACGCCTTCGGCGATCAGGGCTGCTGCGGCGTCGGCTTCTTTGGCGGGATCGAACCAGCTATAGGCCCAGACCACCTTGATTTCGACATCCGGATTGACCTTTCTGGCGTGGATATAGGACGAGTTGATGCCCTGGACCACCTCGGGGATCGGGAAGGAACCGATATAGCCGATCTTGTTCGACCTGGTCATCCGCCCCGCGATGGTACCGATCACGGCGCGGCCCTCGTAGAAACGGGCGTCATAGG
Organism: Paracoccus sp. UBA889; assembly: GCA_002294185.1. GTDB lineage: Bacteria > Pseudomonadota > Alphaproteobacteria > Rhodobacterales > Rhodobacteraceae > Paracoccus. The sequence continues at coordinate 51,179 of DBFD01000028.1, read as the reverse complement.
TAGCGACATTCTCGGCGCGCTTGTAGCCGGTCGCGTGTTCGAATTTCACGTCGGGAAACTTGGCCGCGACATTCATGACCGCGTCCATGTAGCCGAAGCTGGTGGCGAAAATCAGCTTGTTGCCCGCCAGCGCCAGCTGGGTCAGCGCGCGTTCCGCATCGGCACCTTCCGGCACGCTTTCGATGAAGGTGGTTTCGACCTTGTCGCCGTATTCGGCGACCATCGCCTGCCGGGCCTGATCGTGCTGATAGGTCCAGCCGCCGTCACCCACCGGGCCGACATAGATGAAGCCGACCTTCAAAGGTTCGGTTTGGGCCAAGGCGGGCGCGGCCAGGCCGATCGCGGGCAGGGCGGCGACACTGACAAGAAGTTCTCTGCGGTTCATGTTTCCCTCTCTGTTGTCGCGCCGCTTTCAGCGCAGCGCGTGGAAATTCTGGCCGAGCGAGCCGGGGGCGGCCCGTCCCGCGCGGCGGCTGTATTTCTGCCGGGCCGAGATCAGCACCAGCACGATGATCGTGGCAAGATAGGGCGCCATCGACAAAAGCTGAACCGGCACCCGGATGCCCGCCGCCTGCAGGCGCAATTGCAGCACCGTGACGCCGCCGAACAGCCAGGCGCCCGCCAGCACGCCGGGCGCGGTCCAGTTCGAGAACACCACGATCGCCAGCGCGATCCAGCCGGCGCCCGCGGTCATCCCCTCGGTCCATTGCAGCACCGTGGCGATCGAGATGAAGGCCCCGCCGACGCCCGCCATGGCGCCGCCGAAACCGATCGCCGCAATGCGGATCGCGTGCACCGGATAGCCAAGGGCGTGGGCCGCGTCGTGGTTTTCGCCCACCCCGCGCAGAATCAGGCCCGTCCGCGAGCGGTTCAGGAACCACCAGACCAGCGGCACCATCACAAGCCCCAGCCAGACGATCCAGTTGATGCGAAGCGGTCCGGGCATCATGGCGGGGGCCTTGATCCCCTCCAGCGGCTTGCCGAACAGCGCCGCGAGGCCCAGGCCGAAAAGCGTCAGCGCAAGACCCGAGGCGACCTGATTGGCCAGCAGGATTTGCGTCAGAGCCGCGAACAGCATCGCGATCGCGGCCCCTGCCAGCGCCGCCGCCAGAAAGCCCGCGAAAGGACTGCCGGTCACATAGGCCGCGGCAAAGCCCGCCAGTGCGCCGGTGATCATCATCCCCTCGACACCCAGGTTCAGAACGCCGGCGCGTTCCACCACCAACTCGCCAAGGGCGGCAAAGAGGATCGGCGTGGCCGCGGCCAGAAGCAGCAGGAAGACCGAAAGCGGGTCGATCATGCGGCGATCCTCCTGGCGATGCGAAAGCGGGTCAGAAGATCGAAACCCAGCAGGAAGAACAGCAGCATTCCCTGAAATACCTGGACCGTGGCGGCGGGCAATTGCAGCGTCAGCTGCGCCAGCTCGCCGCCGATATAGGTCAGTGCCAGCAGCAGGCCCGCCAGCAGGATGCCGACCGGATGCAGCCGGCCCAGAAAGGCCACGATGATCGCCGTGAAACCGTAGCCCGTGCCCAGCTTGTCGGTGATCTGGCCGGCGGGGCCCGCCACCTCGAACAGCCCCGCCATGCCGGCGAAGGCGCCCGAAAGGCCAAGGCAGAAGGCCACCAGCGTTTCGGGTCTGACCCCGGCGAAACGGGCCGCGCGCGGTGCCAGACCTGCGGCGCGGATATGGAAGCCCCGGATGTGACGGCTCATCAGGAACCAGATTGCCAGGACGGCGGCGGCGGCGGCCACGACGCCCCAATGCGCGCCGGTGCCTGCGATCAGTTCGGGGTTCGATGCGGCCGGATATTGCTGCAGGTTGCGCGATCCCGGAAAGCCATAGCCTTCGGGGTTCTTCATCGGCCCGAAGGCCATCCACGCCGCCACGCGCTGCGCCACATAGACCAGCATCAGCGAGACAAGGATTTCCGAGGCGCCGAACCAGTTGCGCAGCAAGGCCGGGATCATGCCCCAGGCCCAACCGCCCAATGCGCCCGCCAGCACCATGGCGGGAAAGATCCACATGCCCTCGGCGGGATAGGCCGCCAGCGCGACCGCCGCGCCGGTGATGCCGCCGATGATGTATTGGCCCTCGGCGCCGATATTCCAGATACCGGCGCGAAAGCCCACCGCCAGCCCCGAGGCGATCAGGATCAGCGGCGCGGCCTTGACCAGCAATTGCGGGCGCGAATAGCCGGCGGCAGGCCCGAACAGCGGATCCCAGAAGATCGTGCGGATCGCGGCAAGCGGGTCGTAACCCATGATCGCGAACAACAGGCCGCCCGCGATCATCGTCGCCAGGACCGCCAGCAGAGGCGTCGCGATCTGCCATGCGGCCGAGGTCTGGTCGCGTGGAACGAGGCGGATCATATCTGCGCGACCTCCATCCCGTGCGCGCCGCCCAGCATCAGGCCGATCTCGTCGAGGTTCAGCCCGGCTGTCGGACGCGGATCGGACAGACGGCCTTCGTTCAGCGCGCAGAAACGGTCGGACAATTCCATCAGTTCGTCGAGATCCTGAGAGATCACGATCACGCCCGCCCCGCCGCGCGCCAGATCCAGCAGCGACTGACGCACCGCGGTGGCGGCGCCGGCATCGACGCCCCATGTCGGCTGATTGACGACCAGAACGCGCGGCGCTTGCAAGACCTCGCGCCCGATGACGAATTTCTGCAAGTTGCCGCCTGACAGGGCGCGCGCGGCGGTAGAAGGCCCCGGCGTGCGCACGTCGAAGTCGCGGATCACCTGTTCGGCATAGGCTCGGGCGGCGGCGCGATCGATCAGGCCCTTGCGGACCAATCCCTTGCGCGGTCCAGCGGTCAGCAGCGTGTTCTCGGTCAGGCTGAAATCGGGCACGGCCGCATGGCCCAGACGATCCTCGGGCGCGGCCAGAAGCCCGGCCCGCCGCCGCGCCTGCGGGGGGGTGGCGCCCAGATCGCGGTCCTCCAGCAGAATCGTGCCCGGCGCGCTGCGAACCTCGCCCGACAGGGCGGCCAGCAATTCCTCCTGCCCGTTTCCGGCGACGCCGCCGATGCCCAGGATCTCGCCCGCGCGCAGGCTGAGAGAGACTGATTTCAGCGCCGTGCCCTCGGCGTTGGGGGCGGGCAGAGACAGGGACTTGACCTCCAGCAGGATCTTGCCCGCCTGCCGCCCGCTGCGGTCGATCGGACGCATCTCGCCGCCGACCATCATCGCGGCCAGTTCGCGGGCGGAATGGGCGCGGGGGTCGCAACTGTCCACGACCTTGCCGCCGCGCAGGATCGTGGCGCGGTCGCAATGGGTGCGGATTTCTTCCAGCTTGTGGCTGATATACAGGATCGCGGTGCCTCGATCGGCCAGCTTGCGCAGGGTGGCGAACAGCAATTCGGCCTCTTGCGGGGTCAGGACGCTGGTCGGTTCGTCCATGATCAGCAGGCGCGGATCCTGCAACAGGCATCGGATGATCTCGACCCGCTGACGTTCGCCCGCCGACAGCGTGACGATGCGGCGCGCAGGGTTCAGCGGCAGGCCGAAATCCTGGCTGACCTGCCGGATCCGGGCCGACAATTCCCGCCGGGGCGGCGGATATTCCATGCCGAGCGCGATGTTTTCGGCCACCGTCAGCGCGTCGAACAGGCTGAAATGCTGAAACACCATTGCGACCCCGGCCGCGCGCGCGGCACGGGGATCGGCGGGATGGTGGTGTGCACCGTTCAGCGTCATACGGCCGTCATCGGGCTTCACCAGGCCGTAGATCATCTTGACCAGGGTCGATTTTCCCGCGCCGTTCTCGCCCAGCAGCGCGTGGATCTGGCCCGCCTCGACCGCGAAGGACACGTCGTCATTGGCGCGCACACCGGGATAGGACTTTCCGACCCCTTCGGCCCGGAACACCGCCGCCTCTGCCGTCAAATTTGCCCCTCCGGTCAAAATCTTCGTCCTGTCTAGCGCGCCCGCGCCGCCTTCGGCAATTGCGCTGTTTGGTCAGGCTGCGATAACGTCGCGACCATGGCGACGAAATCCCCCCGATTCATTCATCTGCGCACACATTCCGAGCATTCCCTGCTGGAAGGCGCGGTTCCCGTAGGCAAACTGGCCACGCTTGCCGCCGAAGCAGGCATGCCTGCGGTCGCGCTGACCGACACCAACGCGATGTTCGCCGCGCTGGAATTCAGCGTCAAGGCGATGGAGAAGGGCATCCAGCCGATCATCGGCTGCCAGATGACACTGCGCCTGCCCGAGACCCTGGCAAGCGTGTCCGCCCCGGTCGTGCTGCTGGCGCAGAACCGGCAGGGCTGGCTGAACCTGATGGCGCTGTCCTCGTGTCTCTATCTGCGCACGGATGGCAGCCTGCCGCATGTCACGCTGGAGGAGGTCTGCGCCCATGCCCAGGGGTTGATCTGCCTGTCGGGCGGCCCGACGGGGCCGCTGGGTCTGTTGATCGCGCTAGGTCAGACCGACAAGGCCGCATTGCTTGCGGATCGCCTTGGCTCGGCCTTTCCGACCCGACTCTATGTCGAATTGCAGCGCCATCCGGCCGAGAACGGCAAGTTGCCGGAGGCCGAGGCCGTGTCGGAAGGCGGACTGATCGAGCTTGCCTATGCTAAGGAATTGCCGCTGGTCGCCACGAACGACGTCTATTTCCCCAGGCCCGAAATGTTCGAGGCCCATGACGCGCTGATCTGCATCGCCGAAAAGGCCTATGTCGATCAGTCCCAGCCCCGCCGCCGCCTGACGCCGCAGCACTATTTCAAGTCGCCCGAGGAAATGGCGGTCCTGTTCGCCGACCTGCCCGAGGCGCTGGACAATAGCGTCGAGATCGCCCGCCGCTGCGCGTTCGCGGTCGAAAGGCACAAGCCGATCCTGCCCAGATTCGCCGATGACGAGGTCGCCGAGCTGCGGCGGCAGGCCGAGGAAGGTCTCGCGGCGCGGCTGAAGGTCATCCCCCATGCAGTGCCGGTCGAGGATTACGAAAAGCGGCTGGATTTCGAGTTGGGCATCATCGAGCAGATGGGCTTTCCGGGCTATTTCCTGATCGTCGCCGATTTCATCCAGTGGGCCAAGGACCACGACATCCCGGTGGGACCGGGGCGCGGCTCGGGGGCGGGGTCGCTTGTTGCCTATGCCCTGACCATCACCGATCTGGATCCGCTGCGCTACAACCTCTTGTTCGAACGCTTCCTGAACCCCGAACGGGTCAGCATGCCGGATTTCGACATCGATTTCTGCATGGATCGCCGCGAAGAGGTGATCCGCTATGTGCAGGAGAAATACGGCAAGGAAAAGGTTGGCCAGATCATCACCTTCGGCGCGCTGCTGTCCAAGGCAGCGGTGCGCGATGTCGGCCGTGTTCTGCAGCTGCCCTTCATGCAGGTGGATCGCCTGTCCAAGATGATCCCGGTCGAAGGGGTGAAGCCCGTCAGCATCACCCGGGCGCGGGCCGAAGAACCGCGCCTGCGCGAGGCCGCCCGCGAAGAGGTGATCGCCCGGCTGCTGGACTATGCCGAAAAGATCGAGGGGCTGTATCGCAACGCCTCGACCCACGCGGCGGGGGTGGTGATCGGGGACCGGCCGCTGGACCGGCTGGTGCCCTTGTATCGCGATCCCGGATCGGACATGCCGGCGACGCAGTTCAACATGAAATGGGTGGAACAGGCCGGGCTGGTCAAGTTCGACTTTCTGGGCCTGAAGACGCTGACCGTGATCCAGAACGCGGTCGATCTGATCAATGCCGGCGGGCGGCCCCTGCATGTCACAGCCGATGGCCGCGAATTGTATCGGCCGCCCGAGGGTGCCGAGAACCAGATCAACGCCATCCCGCTGGACGACCAGGCCAGCTATGATCTTTTCGCCAGTGCCCGCACGGTCGCGGTGTTCCAGGTGGAAAGCAGCGGCATGATGGATGCGCTGCGCCGGATGAAGCCCACCTGCATCGAGGATATCGTGGCCCTCGTGGCCCTGTATCGTCCCGGCCCGATGGAGAACATCCCGACCTATTGCGAGGTCAAGAACGGCGCGCGCGCGCTGGAATCGATCCATCCCAGCATCGACCATATCCTGGCCGAGACGCAGGGCATCATCGTCTATCAGGAACAGGTGATGCAGATCGCGCAGGTCATGGCCGGCTACAGCCTTGGCGGGGCCGATCTGCTGCGCCGCGCCATGGGCAAGAAGATCGCCGCCGAAATGGCCAAGGAACGTCCGAAATTCATCAAGGGCAGCATCGAGAACGGCGTGCCCGAAAAGAAGGCCGGCGAAGTTTTCGACCTGCTCGAGAAGTTCGCCAATTACGGCTTCAACAAATCACACGCGGCCGCCTATGCCGTGGTCAGCTATCAGACCGCCTGGCTGAAGGCGAACCATCCGGTCGAATTCATGGCCGCGGTGATGAACTGCGACATCCACCTGACCGACAAGCTGGCCATCTACAAACGCGAATGCGACCGGATGGGAATCGCGATCTTGGCCCCCTGCGTCAACCGCTCGGCACCGAAATTCACCGTGGGCGAAGGCCGCATCCATTATGCGCTTGGGGCGTTGAAGGGCGTCGGCATCGAGGCGATGCGACTGGTCCACGAGGCGCGCGGCGACAGACCCTTTGCCGATATCCATGATTTTGCCCGCCGCGTGGACATGAAGCGCGTGGGCAAGCGCCCGCTGGAGATGCTGGCCCGCGCCGGCGCGTTCGATGCGCTGGACGATAACCGCGCGAGGGTCCTGAAATCTCTGGACAGCCTGGTCGCGTGGTCGGCGGCGGTTCAGGAACAGGCGGCGTCCAGCCAATCCTCGCTGTTCGGCGGCGGCGAGGATCTGCCGCCGCCGCGTGCGGCGATCGAGCAGGTCTGGCTGCCGACCGAGAAGCTGGGCGAGGAACATCGCGCCATCGGCTTTTACCTGTCCGGGCATCCGCTGGACGATTACCTGCCCGCGCTGAAGCGCAAGAACGTGATGACGCTGGCCCAGATCAGCGCCGAGGCGGCAGGCGGCCCGATGGTGGCCAGCATCGCCGGCACCGTGGCCGCGCGGATGGAACGCAAGTCGGCCAAGGGCACGCCCTACGCCTTTGTCAGCCTGTCCGATCCGACCGGGCTTTACGAGGTGACGGTGTTCTCGGACCTGCTGAACGCCTCGCGCGATCGGCTGGAACCGGGCGAGAATGTCGTGTTGCAGGTCAAGGTCGAACCCTCGGGCGAGCAGGTCAAGATGCTGGCCAATTCCGTCACCCGGCTGGAGGACGCGGTGGCCGATGCAGGCGCCGGCAGCCTTGCGGTCGAGATGCAGGGCGCCGACGCGATTCCGCGCCTGGCCGAGGTTCTGGGTCGGATCCGCACTGAAATCGTGGTTTCGGCGCGATCTCGCGGGCCGATTCTGCTGCGTCTGCGCGAAGGCGATGAACTGATCGAGATCGAGGTGGCCGATGATGCGCCTCTGACCACGCCCGCGCGGCAGGCGTTGCGCGCCGTGCCGGGGGTGCTGGAGGTCAGCGAGGAATAGGGCGAGCGCGGCCTATTCTCTCAGGTCGCGTTCGGTGTTGTCCAGATCGGCGTCGCCGTCCATCAGGCTGCGATCGGCGGAATCGCCGAAGGTGGCCCAGTGCATGTCCTCGCCCGGATAGGGCAACTCATCGGGGCGCCAGGTCAGGTGCATGTTGGTCTTGGCGATCATCAGCCCGGTTATCGGCGCGGTCAGGAACAGAAACAGCACGATCAGGAATTCGTGCCAGCTGGCACGTTCGCCGAAAAAGCCGAACCAGAGCAGCGATGCGATCATGATGCCACCCACGCCAAGCGTTGCGGCCTTGGTCGGTGCATGAAGCCGGGTCATCTGATCGGGCAGCTTCACCAGCCCGTAGGATCCCACAAGACCGAAAGCACCGCCGATGACCAGCATCGCCGAGATCAGGATCTCTCCAGCAAGGTCCATCGCATTTTCCCTTTCATTCGATCAGGTCGCCGCGCAGCAGGAATTTTGCATAGGCCACGGTCGAGATGAAGCCGACCATGGCGAACAGCAGCATGATCTCGAAATACATCGTCGTGTCGTGCAGGATGCCGAACAGGGCGGTCAGCGCGATCATGTTGATCGCCATCGTGTCCAGCGCCAGAACCCGATCGCCGACTCCGGGCGCGAAAACAACGCGGTAGAGGCAGAACAACTGGCCGATGCCGAAACAGGCGAAGGCGAAATAAAGCGCGTAGAGGATCATTCGAAGATCTCCTTCAGGCGGGCTTCGTAGCGCGTCTTGATCTCGTCGATCACCTCTTGCGGTTCGGGAGCGTGCAGGCAATGGACCAGCAGCGCATGGCCGTTCTGCGACAGGTCCGAACTGACCGTCCCCGGTGTCAGCGTGATGGTGCTGGCCAGAACCGTGATCGCCTCGGGCGATCGCAACTCCAGCGGAATGGTGATCCAGGCGGGTTGCAGGTTGCGGTTGGGCTTGAACAGCACGATCAGCGCCACATCGATATTGGCCCTGATGATATCGTGGACGACAATCGTGACATAGACGAGGATCTTGCCCGGATGGCGCAGCCGGGCACGGGCGGGCCAGTAGGGTTCGGTCAGCGCCGGGATCGCGATGCTGAGGATCACCGCAAAGACCAGCGAACCCCAGGCGAACCGGTTGACCAGCAACATCCAGACGATGACCAGCATCGCCGAAAGATAGGGATGAGGAAACAGGCGCCGGATCATTTCGCACCCTCCTGCTGGCGCAGCACCGATTCGTAGTAGAGCGTCGGGTTGGTCAGTTGATCGGCCGTCCGTTGCAGATAATCGGTCAGCGGCCCGGCGAAGACGGTCAGCACCACCATACCGGCCAGCAGCGCGCCGGTCGCGGTGAAGGACAGCCATGGCGCTGCCGAATCGCCGACATCCTGGATCGGTTCGTCGGTTTCCAGCTTCGTCGGGATCGGTCCGGGCGCGGGGCGCTGACCTTCGTCGCTGTCGTTGCCCGGCTCCGGGTCCATCTCGTGCGACTTCCAGAACAGGATCGAGCCTGCCCGCCCAAAGCCCACCAGCGCGATCAGCGAGGTCACGAGAATCGTGGCCCAGATGCCATCGCGCCAGGGGTCGTCGGCGGTGGCGTCGAGGATCATCAGCTTGCCCAGAAAGCCGGACAGCGGCGGCAGCCCCACGACCGCAATGCCGGTCGCGAAGAACAGGGCCGAGATCAGGCCGGTATTGCCGATGGCCGGCCTGAGCCGCAGCCAGAAATCACCGCCGCGGCGCGCCGCGACCAGATCCACGACAAGAAACAGCGCCGCCGCCGACAGGGTGGAATGGATCATGTAATACAACCCCGCCGTCAGCCCCTGCGCATCGAACCGCGCGACCGAGATCATCAGCGTCCCGATCGAGGCGATGGCCGCGAAGGCCGCCAGACGCGCCAGGCTGCGGGTGCCCATCACCCCCAGTTGCCCCAGGGTCAGCGTGATCAGGGCGGCGGGCAGGATCAGGTCGGTGGCGATGGTCTCGATCACCGAATCCTGCGGAAAGACCAGCGTGAAGAAGCGGATGATCGCATAGACCCCGACCTTGGACATGATGGCAAACAGCGCGGCCACCGGACCCGGCGCGTTGGCATAGGTCGAGGGCAGCCAGAAGTGCAGCGGCACGATGGCTGCCTTGATGGCAAAGACCAGCAGCAGCAGCACCGCGCCGGTGCGCAGAAGCGCCGTGTCCTCGGTCGGCATCCGTGCCACGCGCTCGGCCATGTCGGCCATGTTCAGGGTTCCGGTGACGGCATAGAGACAGCCGAGCGCGGCCAGGAACAGCGCCGATCCGGCAAGGTTGTAGCTGATGTATTGCACGCCCGCGCGCAGCCGCATCGGGCCGCCTCCGTGAATCATCAGCCCGTAGCTGGCGATCAGCAGCACCTCGAAGAACACGAACAGGTTGAAGGCGTCCCCGGTCAGAAAGGCGCCGTTCAGACCCATCAGCTGAAACTGCCACAGCGAATGGAAATGCCAACCCTTGCGGTCCCAGCCCGATCCGATGCCGTAAAGCTGCACCGTCACCGCCAGGATCGCCGTCAGCAGCAGCATCAGCGCCGACAGCCGGTCCAGCATCAGCACGATGCCGAAGGGCGCGGGCCAGTTGCCCAGGCGATAGACGAGAACGTCGCCCTCGACGGCCATCATGTGCAGCTTGATCGCGACCAGCAGCGTCAGAAGACTGCCGATCACGCCGAAGACCCGCTGTTGCAACAGATCGTGGCGCATCCACAGCACCATCAGCGGGCCCATCAGGGCCGGCACCAGAACGGGGGCGATCAGCCAGTTATTCATGCTTTCTCGTCCTCGTTCGCCGTCTCGTCCACAGTCTTCAGCGGCGGCATGATCCGGTCGGACTCGGGCATGTTGACGCGGTCGTCGCCGCCCTCGATGAAGGCGCCCAGCGACATCATCACCACGACGGCGGTCATCCCGAAGCTGATGACGATGGCCGTCAGCACCAGCGCCTGCGGCAAGGGATCGGTGTAGTCGGCCGGCGAAATGTTGTCGTGGCTGCTCAGGATCGGCGGCATGTTGACGACCAGCCGGCCGGTGACGAACAGGAATGCATTGATCGCGTAGGTCAGCATCGTCATGCCCAGAACGACGGCGAAGGTGCGCAGGCGCAGGATCAGGTAGACGCCTGCGGCGGTTATCGCGCCGATCGCGGTGGCCACGAGAAGTTCCATCTACTTCGCCCCCTCCGGCTGATCCTCGCTGAGGTCTATGTCCATCGGTTTCGTGTTCACCTTCTCGCCCGCCTGGCGCGCGATCCGTGACAGCGAGTTCAACGCCAGCATCACCGCCCCCACGACCGAAAGGAACACGCCCAGATCAAACCCGATGGCCGAGGACAGTCCGATTTTTTCCAGGAATGGCAGCTTGATATAGCCATAGGCCGAGGTCAGGAAGGGCCGGCCGTTGAACCAGGCGCCGATGCCCGTGGCGCCCGCCGCGACCACCCCCGCCCCGATCAGCGCGTGATAGGGCAGGGTCTGGCGTTCCTGCGCCCAGGCATAGCCCGAGGCCATGTATTGCATCAGCAGGGCGATGGCGACGACGAGACCGGCGATAAAGCCGCCGCCGGGCTGGTTGTGGCCGCGCAGGAAGATATAGATGCCGACGACCAGCGTGATCGGCAGCAGCACCCGCGTCGCGATCACCAGCATCAGCGGGTGGCGGTCACCGGCGCGGCGCTGATCATAGGTCCAGTTGCGCAGGCGCTTGGCGGATTTGCCCTGAAGCAGGGTCTGGGTCAGCGCGAAGATGGCCAGTGCCGCGATCCCCAGGACGGTGATCTCGCCGAAGGTGTCATAGCCGCGGAAATCCACCAGGATCACGTTGACCACATTGGTGCCGCCGGCCTTCTCGTAGCTGTTTTCCAGCATGTAGCCCGAGATCGGGTCAAAGGCGAAGTCGCGGCGCAGGACGGCATAGGTCAGCCCGCCAAAGCCAACGCCCGCCAGCGTCGCAACAAAGGCATCCCAGCCGCGCTGCGTTGCGCCGGATTCGACCAATGTGCGCTTTGGCAGGAAGTTCAGCACCAGCAGCAGCAGGATGACCGTCACCACCTCGACCGAGATTTGCGTCAGGGCAAGGTCGGGCGCCGAGAAATAGGCGAAAAAGGCCGAAGTCATCAGCCCGACGATGCCGACCAGAACCAGCGCCAGGACGCGGACCCGGTGGAACGTGACCATCAGCCCGGTCGCCACCATCGCCAGCACCCAGCCGATCGCGGGGACCAGCTTGATGGGCAGCATGTCGCGCGTCGCCGGACCGGCTGCGCCCGTATACCAGGCCAGCGTGCCGGCAAACAGCGTGGTCAGGGTAAAGGCCGCCAGCGCGCGCGGCATTGCGCCATTGGTCATGTTGTCGGTAAAGCCCCGCGCCGCGAAGACCAGGCGCAGAAGCAGCCAGTCGTAGATGGTCTTGGCCTCGGGCCGCGGCGCGGCGTTCCAGGCCGCAAGCAGGGGGCGGTGCAGGCCCAGCAGAACCACGGCGCCCAGGACTGCGATCGTGGACATGATCAACGCCGCGTTCACGCCATGCCACAGATAGATGTCGGAACTTTGTGCCTCGCCCGTCACCGCGGCGGCCGAGGCATCGACCAGCCAGCCCGCCATGGTGTTGGGAAACAAACCGATCAGAATGACCAGCAAGGCCAGAAGCGCGGGCCAGGAATAGAGGCCGAATCCCGGATCGTGCGGGCGATGCGGATAATCGTCGCGTTCCTGGCCGAAGAACGTGTGGACAATGAAGCGCAGCGAATAACCCACCGAGAACAGCGCCGCGACGGTGCCCACGATCATGAAGGTCTGCCGCGCGATTTCAAGGTCGCTCAGCTCGGCCAGCATCATCTCTTTTGACAGAAAGCCGTTCAGCGGCGGAATGCCGGCCAGCGACAGCGCCGCGATGGTGCCGATGGCAAAGGTGATCGGCATCAGCCTGCGCAGCCCGCCCAGCCGCCTGATGGAGCGGGTGCCGGTTTCGTGGTCGATGATGCCGGCGGTCATGAAAAGCGACGCCTTGAAGGTCGCATGGTTGATGATGTGGAAGACGGCGGCTATCGCGGCCTCTTCCGTTCCGAAGCCCAGCAGCATCGTGATCAGGCCCAGTTGGCTGACCGTAGAATGGGCCAGCAGCGCCTTCAGATCGTCCTTGAACACCGCGATCACGGCCCCCACCGTCATCGTGATCAGCCCGGTCGTGGCCACGATCCAGAACCATTCCTCCGTGCCTGCCAGCACCGGCCACAGCCGCGCCATCAGGAACAGCCCGGCCTTCACCATCGTCGCGCTGTGAAGATAGGCGCTGACGGGGGTCGGGGCGGCCATCGCGTGCGGCAGCCAGAAATGAAACGGGAATTGCGCGGATTTCGTGAAAGCGCCGATCAGGATCAGGATCAGCATCGGCAGATAATAGGGACTGGCCTGGATGGCGTCCTTCCGTGTCAGGATATCGCCGATGTCATAGCTGCCGGCAACCTGGCCCAGGATCAGCATCCCCGCAATCAGCGCAAGCCCGCCCATGCCGGTCACGGCCAGCGCCATCCGCGCACCCTGCCGTCCCTCGGGCAGGTGCCGCCAATAGCCGATCAGCAGGAACGAGGACAGCGAAGTCAGTTCCCAGAAGATCAGCAGCAGAAGGATGTTGTCCGACAACACGATGCCGATCATCGCGCCCTGGAACAGCATCAGATAGGTGTAGAATTTGCCGATCGAATCCTGTCGCGACAGATAGAAGCGCGCGTATCCGATGATCAGCATCCCGATGCCCAGGATCAGGATGCCGAACAGCAGCGACAGCCCGTCGATGCGGAAATTCGCGTTCAGCTGGATCAGCGGCAGCCATTCGAACCGGGCGGTGATCACCTCGCCGCGCAGGATCGCGGGAATATGCAGCACGAGGCCGATCAGCGCAATCAGCGTGGTGGTGCCGCAGGCCGTGGCGGCGACGCTGCGGCCGGACCGGATCAGCAGGCCGGGCAGCAGGGCCCCGATGAAAGGCAGCAGGGCGATGAGGGCTGGCGACATGTGTCCTGGGCTTCCTGTTGGCGCGTATGATCTTTTCGCTGCTTGACCTTTGTGTTTCCAATCATTGCAGTGGAGTCAAGCAAATGACCGGACCCGGACGCTTGCCCCTAGGCGATGTTCGCCTTTCGTGCTAACGCTGTGGAAAACCGGAAGGGGCGGACATGCGGGTTCTGGGGATCGATCCCGGATTGAGGAATACGGGCTGGGGCGTGATCGTCGTGGACGGGCCGCGGCTGCGGCATGTGGCGAATGGCGTGATCCATTCGTCCGCGGACAAATCCACGCGCGATCTGGCCGCGAGGCTGTCGGTCCTGTTCCGCGGCCTCTGCGCGGTCATCGCCGAACACGCCCCCGATGCGGCGGCGGTCGAACAGACCTTTGTCAACAAGGACGCAAGCGGAACCCTGAAGCTGGGGCAGGCGCGGGGCATCGCGCTGCTGGCCCCGGCGGAAGCGGGTCTGGCAGTGGGGGAATACGCGCCGAATGCGGTGAAGAAGACGGTTGTCGGCGTGGGCCATGCAGGCAAGGAACAGGTTCAGCACATGGTACGGGTGCAACTGCCCGGTGTGGCCTTCGCGGGACCAGACGCGGCCGATGCGCTGGCCATCGCCATCTGCCACGCACATCACCTTCAGGGCCGGGTGCTGCGGATCGCGAGCCCGCGGCAGGGTGTCGCATGATCGGCCGCATCGCCGGAATCATCCTGCACCGCGGCCGCGATCATGTCCTGATCGACGTGCGGGGCGTTGGCTATATCGTCCATGTCAGCGAAAGGACGGCGGCCGCCCTGCCGCCCGCGGGACAGGCGGCGGCGCTTTATACCGATCTTCTGGTGCGCGAGGATCTGCTGCAATTGTTCGGCTTTCCGACGCTGCTGGAAAAGGAGTGGCACCGGCTGCTGACCAGCGTGCAGGGCGTGGGCGCCAAGGTTTCACTGACGGTTCTGGGCACGCTGGGCGCCGAGGGGCTGGGCCGCGCCATCGCCCTTGGCGACTGGGCGGCGGTGCGCAGGGCGCAGGGCGTGGGGCCGAAACTGGCGCAACGGGTGGTGCTGGAACTGAAGGACAAGGCGCCCGGCGTGATGGCGCTTGGCGGCGATCTGACCGTCGACGCGGGAACCGGCGCGGGCGATGCGGAGGAACCGGGCATCGAACCCGGTCCCTCCGCCGCCGCTGCACCGGGCACGGGGCCCGGCGGGGCGGCGCGCCCGCCCGCCAGCGGCGCGCAATCGGCCGGCGAGGCGCTGTCGGCGCTGACCAATCTGGGTTACGCTTCCTCCGAGGCGGCGGCGGCCGTGGCCGAGGCGCAGGCGCGCGATCCCGAGGCCGCGACGCCCGGCTTGATCCGCGCGGCCCTGCGGTCGCTGGCACCGAAAGGATAGGGCATGATCGGAAACCTGCGGACCTTCCTGCTGATGGCGGCAATGACCGCCATCGTCATGGGGCTGGGCTGGATGCTGGGCGGATCGGGCGGTGCGCTCTTCGCGCTGGTCCTGGCGGGTGCGGGCAACCTTTTCGCCTGGTGGAACAGCGACAGGATGGTCCTGCGCCAACAGGGCGCCGTGCAGCTTGGTCCAGGCCAGGCGTCCGAACTGCATGCGATGGTCGCCGATCTTGCGCAGCGCGCAGGCCTGCCGATGCCCAAAGTCTATCTGCTGCCGACCGAACAGCCCAACGCCTTTGCCACCGGCCGCAATCCCGAGAACGCCGCCATCGCGGTGACGCAGGGTTTGCTGCGCAGCCTGAGCCGTGACGAACTGGCCGGTGTCATCGCTCATGAACTGGCCCATGTCAGGAATCGTGACACGCTGATCATGACCGTGACCGCGACCATGGCCGGCGCGATCGCGATGATGGGCAATTTCCTGCTGTTCACCGGGGGCCGCGAGGGGCGCGGCGGCGGTCTTGGGGCGATCCTCGCCATGCTGCTGGCGCCTGTCGCCGCGATGCTGGTGCAGATGGCAATCTCGCGTACACGCGAATACGAGGCCGACCGCGCCGGTGCCCGGATCTGCGGCCGACCCGACGCGCTGGCCTCGGCGCTGGCCAAGATCGCGCAGATGGCGGGCCGCAGCACGAATGTCCCGGCCGAAAGAAACCCGGCCGCGGCCTCGATGTTCATCATCAACCCGCTGCGCGGATTGCGCATGGACCGTCTTTTCGCCACCCATCCGCCGACCGAGGACCGTATCGCGCGGCTTCGCGCGATGGAGGGCGAGACGCCGCCCTCGCGCATTCCGGTGACCGGGCGGCGGGACGCCGGCCCCTGGGGACGCGGATGATCCGGTCCGATCCCAACCTGCGTCCCGAACCGCTGGAAGGCGAATCGGAAGATCGTGCCCTGCGCCCGCAGGCCCTGACCGATTTCGTCGGACAGGCCGATGCGCGGGCAAACCTGCGCGTTTTCATCGACAGCGCGAAGATGCGCGGCAAGGCGATGGACCATACCCTGTTCTTCGGTCCTCCGGGGCTGGGCAAGACGACGCTGGCGCAGATCATGGCCCGCGAACTGGGCGTGAATTTCCGCATGACCTCGGGGCCGGTGCTGGCGCGCGCGGGCGATCTGGCGGCGATCCTGACCAATCTGGAAGCCCGCGACGTGCTGTTCATCGACGAGATCCACCGCATGAATCCGGTCGTCGAGGAGGTCCTGTATCCGGCGATGGAGGATTTCGAACTGGATCTGGTGATCGGCGAAGGCCCGGCCGCGCGCACCGTCCGCATCGAATTGCAGCCCTTCACGCTGGTTGGCGCCACGACCCGGCTGGGCTTGCTGACGACGCCGCTGCGGGACCGTTTCGGCATTCCGACCCGGCTGCAATTCTACGAGATGGCCGAATTGGACCTGATCGTCCAGCGCGGCGCGCGGTTGCTGGCGATCGAGGCCGATCCCGACGGGACCCTGGAAATCGCCCGCCGCGCCCGGGGCACGCCGCGCATCGCGGGGCGCCTGCTGCGTCGGGTGATCGACTTCGCGCTGGTCGAGGGCGATGGCAGGCTGACCCGGCAGATCGCGGACGCGGCGCTGACAAGGCTGGGCGTGGACGATCTGGGCCTTGACGGGGCGGACCGTCGCTATCTGACGCTGATGGCCGAACATTATGCGGGCGGGCCGGTCGGCGTCGAGACATTGTCGGCCGCGCTGTCGGAAAGCCGCGATGCCATCGAGGAGGTGATCGAGCCCTATCTGCTGCAACAGGGGCTGATCGCGCGCACGCCCCGGGGACGGCAACTGGCGGCGCGGGCCTGGCGTCATCTGGGGCTGGATGCGCCGAAGGCGGCTAGGCAGGGCGGGCTTTTTCATGACTGAGTTCGAGAACCGGATCCGCGACAGTTTCTCGCGGCAGACGATGATGCAGACCCTTGGCGCGCGGCTGCAGAGGATTGCCGAGGGGCGGGTCGCGATCGAGGCGCCGATCCTGCCCGGCGCGCTTCAGCAGCAAGGCGCGGGCCATGCCGGGCTGGCCTTCTCGATCGGCGATTCGGCGGCGGGCTATTCGGCGCTGACCCTGATGCCGGCGGACCGCGAGGTGATGACGGTCGAGATGAAGATCAACCTGATGTCACCGGCCCTGGGTCAGCGGCTGCTGGCAGAGGGACGGGTGATCCGGGCCGGACGGCGGATCATGGTCGTGGCGGCCGATATCTGGGCTGAAACCGGCACGGCGCGAAAGCATGTTGCGGTGTTGCAGGGCACGATGATTCCCGTCTAGCAGCCTGGCGCGCAGCGGCGTGCCGGGCCGGGTATTTTTGCAACGAAGAAGCCTGCGGCCCGGCATCTCCGATCAGGGTGTCAGCCCTTCCGGGTCGGGCAGGCCGTTCGCGCGCGCGGTCGCCGTCAGCGTATTGGCCAGAAGGCAGGCGATGGTCATCGGACCGACACCGCCCGGAACCGGCGTGATCGCGGCGGCGACATTGCGCGCCGCCGCGAAATCCACATCGCCGACCAGGCCGTCATCGGTGCGGTTGATGCCAACATCGATGATCGTCGCGCCGGGTTTGATCCAGTCGCCCTTGATGAAATGCGGCCGGCCCACGGCGGCGATCAGGATATCGGCCTGACGGCAGAGCACCGGCAGATCACGGGTGCGGGAATGGGCGATGGTCACTGTGGCGCTGTCGCGCAGCAACAATTGCGCCATCGGCTTGCCGACAATGTTGGATCGGCCGATGACCACGGCGTGACGGCCGGACAGGCTGCCCAATCGGTCGCGCAGCAGCATCAGGCAGCCCAGCGGCGTGCAGGGCACCATGGCCTTCTGTCCCGTCGCCAGCCGCCCGGCGTTGAGGATGTGGAACCCGTCCACATCCTTGGCCGGGTCGATCGCGTTGATGATCGCGGCCTCGTTCATGTGACCGGGCAGGGGCAGTTGCACGAGGATTCCGTTTACGGCCGGATCGGTGTTCAGCCGCGCGATCAGCGCCAGAAGGTCGGCCTCGGTCGTCTCGGCTGGCAGCCTGTGTTCGTAGGAATTCATGCCGACCTCGCGGGTCTGCCTGCCTTTGGAACGGACATAGACCTGGCTGGCCGGATCCTCGCCCACCAGCACCACGGCCAGGCCCGGAGTGATGCCGCGATCCGCAAGCGCGGCGACTTCGGCCGTGATGCGGTCGCGCAGGGTGGCGGCGAAGGACTTGCCGTCGATCAGATGGGCGGTCATGGACGGTCTCCGTTGAGGTGGCGTTCTTCCTGGTCGATGGCGGCGTCCACCAGCTGGCGCCAGATTTGCGCGAAAAGTGCGCCGTCCAGTCCCGCATCGGCGGCATTGCGGCGTGCATTTGCGACGACTTCCTCGACCCGCCAGTCGATCCGCGCGGGAAGTCCGCGTTCCGCCTTGATCCGAGCGGCGCGGTCGATCAGCGCGCTGCGTTCGGCGAACAATGCGATCAACTGCGCGTCCAGGGCGTCGATTCGGGCGCGCAGGGCGGGCATGTCGGGGATGTCATCGGTGCGGGTCATCTGACCTTGGACATGCACCGGCGGGCAGGCGGGTGCAAGAGCCGCAGGCGCTGCGCGGCTTGGCTCGCTTTGTCACGAAGCCGCCGGCAGCGTGCGGGTCTCGGCCGGGCCTGGCCTGCGCGGGGAAAGGGGTTTCGCGCTGAAGGTCGAAATCAATCACCGGCCTGCCAGATGCCGATCCGGCGGCGAGCCTGCAAAAAAAAACCGGCCCATCATGAGGGCCGGGGGGAATCGTCCTGTTCCTGGTCGAGAATCCTCAGGCCGGGGCGGGATCACCGCCGGGCGCGGGTTTTCCGGCCTTCGGGATCGATGTGACCGAGGGGATCGAGCTTCCCGGCATGTCGTCATCGCCGCCAAGCTGTTCGCCGCGGATGACCTTGCCGATCTCTTCCCCGGTCAGCGTCTCGTATTCCAGCAAGCCCTTGGCGAGACGCTCGTATTCCTCTTCCTTCTCGATCAGGATCCGGCGGGCCTCCTGATAACCTTCCTCGATCAGGGTGCGGACCTCTTCCTCGATCAGTTCCTTGGTCGCGGCCGAGACCGAGAAACCGCCGGTATTGCCGGAATAGCCCTCATGCGCCTCGGCATAGTCGATATTGCCGACCTTGTCCGACATGCCCCACCGCATGACCATGGCCCGGGCCAGTTGACTGGCCTGCTGGATATCGCCGGCGGGGCCGTTCGACACACCATCCTCGCCGTATTTGATGATCTCGGCGGCCTTCCCCGCCATGGTCATGGCCAGTTTCTGCTTGGCCTCGTCCTTGTGGAAATTCAGCCGGTCCATTTCCGGCAGGCTGACCACCATGCCAAGCGCGCCGCCGCGCGGAATGATCGTCGCCTTGTAGACCGGATCGCATTTCGGCAACGACAATCCGACGATGGCGTGACCGGCCTCGTGATAGGCGGTCTTTTCCTTCTGTTCGGGTGTCAGCACCATGCTGCGCCGCTCGACCCCCAGCATCACCTTGTCCTTGGCGCTTTCGAAGTCTTCCATCGACACGAAACGGCGGCCGATGCGGGCAGCGGTCAATGCCGCCTCGTTCACCAGGTTCATCAGGTCGGCGCCGGAAAAGCCGGGCGTGCCACGGGCGATGATGCGCAGATCCACATCGGGGCCGACCGGCACCTTGCGGGCGTGAACCGACAGGATCTTCTCGCGGCCCTTGATGTCGGGGTTCGGAACGTGGATCTGACGGTCGAAGCGGCCCGGACGCAGCAGTGCGGGGTCCAGCACGTCCTTGCGGTTGGTCGCGGCGACGATGATGATTCCTTCATTGGCCTCGAAACCGTCCATCTCGACCAGAAGCTGGTTCAAGGTCTGTTCGCGTTCGTCGTTGCCCCCGCCGATGCCCACGCCGCGGGCGCGGCCCACCGCGTCGATCTC
>DBFD01000028.1:25307-30993 GCA_002294185.1 Paracoccus sp. UBA889 | reverse complement strand
TCGATGAAGACGATGCAGGGCGCGCTTTTCTTGGCCTGTTCGAACATGTCTCGCACGCGGGAGGCGCCGACGCCCACGAACATCTCGACAAAATCCGAACCAGAGATTGTGAAGAACGGCACGCCGGCCTCGCCCGCGATGGCGCGCGCCAGAAGCGTCTTGCCGGTGCCCGGAGGGCCGACAAGCAGCGCGCCTTTCGGGATTTTGCCGCCAAGGCGGCTGAATTTCTGCGGGTTGCGCAGGAATTCGACAATCTCTTCCAGTTCCTCCTTGGCCTCGTCGATGCCTGCCACGTCGTCAAAGGTCACGCGGCCATGTTTTTCGGTCAGAAGCTTGGCGCGCGATTTGCCGAAACCCATCGCGCCGCCTTTGCCACCCCCCTGCATCCGGTTCATGAAGAAGATCCAGACCCCGATCAGCAGGATGAAGGGCAGCCAGACGCCCAGCATCGACATGATGCCCGATTGCTGCTGCTTGACGACCTTCACATTGACGTTCTTGGCGATCAGCTTGTCGGCGATTTCCTCGCCCTGCGGACGCACGGTCGAATATTGCTGGCCGTCGGTGCCGGTGATCACCACGTCCTCGCCATCGATGGTGACGGCGCTGACCTGATCCTTGTCCACCCGCTCGATGAAATCGGAATAGCTGATCTGGCGGCTGTTCATCGTCGACGCCCCGTCGCTGAACAGATTGAACAGCGCAAGGATCATCAGGAACAGGACGACCCAGAAGGCCAGATTGCGTGCGTTGCCCAAGAGGGGTCCTCCGACGGAAATCGATTTTCACTGAAAATAGGGATTATCGGCCGAGGTTCAATGCGCCATGACCAGGGTGCGGAAATCCGCCGCGCCCCGGACCGGGCGGAGACGGAGGGGCGGCGCCGCGCGCAGCAGCGGCGCGGCGATCAGCGCATCGCCCTGACGGACCGCCGGGCTGGCGGCGGCACCATCCCGAGACAGGCCCGACATGCGCCATTTTACCGCCGCCAGTGCATCCATGCCAAGCGCCTCGACGCGCTGGCCGGGGCGCAGCCCCTCGACGTGCCAGCGGCGGTCCCAGATGCCGTCTTCGGTCAGGGGCCTGGCGCGCCGGGCGGCGGCGGGTTCGCGGCCGATCCGCAGATCGTCGCCCGAGGGGTCCAGCAGCGCGCCATCCAGCGTGACCCGGCTGCCATTCGCGACCGCCGCCAGCGCATGCATGGCGGTGGCGCGGCGTGGCGGATAATCGGCCCCCGTCACCCAGCGGCAGGAGGCGACCAGAAGGCGGCGCCGGATCTCGGACGGCGCATCCCCCAGAACGCGGCGCGACAGGATGATGCGGCCATTCGCGATATCGGCGTCCCGTGCGGCCAGAGCCGCGTAATGGGACAAGGCATCGCGGGCCTCGCCGATATGGGCGGCGGCGCGGGCGAGGGCAGGGACGTCCAGCCCCGTCGCCTCTATCGCCTTGCGGATGCGGATGCGTTCGAAATCCTCGTTCTCGTTGCCGGGATCGTCGGCCCATGCAATGCCGCGTCCACGCAGCCAGTCGCGCAGTTCGGCCCGTCCGCAGCCCAGCATCGGGCGCAGCCAGCGCATTCCGAAAGCGTCGCGCCATTCGGTCATCGCCGCCAGTCCGTCGATCCCCGATCCGCGGGCCAGCCTCATCATCAATGTCTCGGCCTGATCGTCGGCGGTATGGCCAAGCGCCACCGCCGAAAGATCGTTTCGGCCCGCCCAGCCGGCCAGCAGCCGCAATCGCGCGTCGCGGGCGCGGGCCATCAGGTTGCCCGCCTCGGTCTCGCGCCGCCAAAGAAGCGTGGCGTGTTTCAAGCCCAGAAGACGGGCGCCACGGGCGACCTGCCGGGCCTCTTCGGCGCTTTCGGCGCGCAGCCCGTGATCGACGGTGGCGACCATGATCGTGCGGCCGCGCGCCCATTCGGCCGCGACATGCATCAGCGCGACCGAATCGCCGCCGCCCGACACCGCCAGCCCGATGGCGGGCATGTCGCCCGCCAGTCGGTCCAGCGTGGCGCGGATGCGGGCGGCTGGATCGGCCGCGGCCGATGTCACGGCGCGGGACTCATTGTTGCTGCTCGATCATGTCGGCCATTGCCTCGGGATCGATCTCGACGCTCAGGCCCGGATCGCCGCCGCCCAGATCGTTGGCGCCGCAGGCCAGCCTGGACATGCGGGTTTCTGCCTCGACCGCGGGCGGGGTGCCTGGAAAGCGGGCCGGAATCTCGGCCAGATAAAGACAGGCGGCGGTCGGATCGTCGTTGGCCACGACACGCGCGATGCCCAGCAGGCTTTCGGCCGCCCGCGGGCTTTCGGGATCGGCGGCGAAGCCTTCCAGCCAGGCGGCGGCCGCGCCATGCTCATCGCCCGCGCTGTCCAGCGCCGCGCCACGAAGGAACAGCGCCTCGGCGGTCAACGGCCCGCCGGCATGTTTTTCGGCCACTGCGCCGAACATCTGGGCCGCGCGGGCGAAATCGCCGCTGTTCATGACCTGCCGGGCGGCATCGAAATCGGCCTGCTCGGCCGCCGTGGCGGGCTTGCCCGCCGCGCCTGCGCCGCGATCGGCGGGCGCGGCCGGTGCCAGCGCCGAGGGCGTGCCGGTGCCGCCCTCGCCCTGCGCGTCGGGCGTCATCAGCGCGGACAGATCGCAGGTCTCGTCCATCTCGCAAAGGCGGAATTCCAGATCGTCCATGCGCCGCTTCGATTCGGCCAGCACCCCGTTGATCCGGTTCTGCACCTGTTCGGTCCTGTCGGTCAGCCGCGCCAGGCGCGTTTCCATCGCGTTCATGCGGTCGATGGCCGAATCGCCCCCTGCGGCCCGAAACCCAGCCGCGCCCGACGCGACAAGCTGGGCGCGAAGCGACTGCAGCTCGGCGCGCACCTGGGACAGTTCGGCGCGCAGATCGGCCAGGGTCGGGTCCTGATCCGCCCGGGCGGCAAGCGGCAGCGCCAACAGCACCGCCAGGCCGGCTGCGGCAAGGGTGCGGCGCATCACGAACCGGCCCCGCTGTCGCTGACCACGGTCACGGCGCGCCGGTTCTTGGCATAGCAGGCCTCGTCCGAACAGACCGCGAGCGGACGTTCCTTGCCGAAGCTGACGGTGCGGATGCGGCCGGCCTCGACGCCTTGCGCGATCAGGTATTCCTGAACTGCGCTGGCCCGGCGGGCGCCGAGCGCGAGGTTGTATTCACGGGTGCCGGTTTCTTCGGCATGACCCTGAACCACGGCCGAAAAGTTGGTGTTCCGGTTCAGCCACTGCGCCTGTCGCGACAGCGTGGCGCGCGCGTCCGAGGTCAAGGTCGTCTGTTCGGCCGGAAACAGAACCGTGTCGCCGACGCTGGTGCGGAAATAATCCGCCGTCGCCTCGGCGCCCAGCGTTCCACCCGAAAGCTGGCCCTGATACTGCGCGCCCGCCCCGTTATTGGCATAGGGATCATAGACCTGCTGCTGCGGTGTCGGCGCCGGCTGGGTGCAGGCACCAAGAAGCAGAAGGCAGGCGGCAGAGGCGGCTTTCATCCAGATATTCATCGCGGGCATCCTCCGGGCGGCGTCGGGCATGGATCATGGCATCAACGGACCCCAAGACGGGTCCGAGGCGGCAAAGTCAAGGTTCAGCGGTCGCATGTTGCGGCCCGTGATATCCACGGAATGCAGCCGGGGCTGGCCGTTTCCGCCCGGCGTCACCCGCGTGAACATCACGACGCGGCCATTGGGGGCCCAGGTCGGCCCCTCGTCAAGAAACGATTCGGTCAATTTCTTCTCTTCCGATCCATCGGTGCGCATGATCCCGATGAAAAACTTTTCACCCTCCTGGTGGGTGAAGGCGATCATGTCGCCCTTGGGCGACCAGGCGGGCGATCCATAGCGACCTTCGCCAAAGCTGATCCGCGTCGGCTCGCCGCCATCGATTCCCACGATATAGAGTTGGGGCGTCCCCGAGCGATCGGATTCGAAGACGATCCGCTTGCCATCGGGGCTGAAACTGGGCGAGGTTTCGATCGAAGGCGCTTCGGTCAGCGGTCTCTGGGCGCCGGTCGCCGCGTCCATCAGCCAGATATCGGTATTGCCGTTCCTTTCCAGCGAATAGGCGATCCAGCGGCCATCGGGGCTGAAGGTCGGTGCGAATGCCATGCTGTCGCCTCCCTGCGTCGCCGGACGCGACTGGACCGAGGCGACATCGAGGATGCGAAGCTGCGGAAATCCCGATTCGAAGCTGGTATAGACAATCTGACGACCGTCGGCGGAAAATTGCGGCGCCAGAACCAGCGAGGACGAATCGGTCATCCACAGCGGGTTCGCCCCGTCGTAATCCATCACCCCGATCCGCTTGATCCTTGCGTCCTTCGGCCCGGTTTCCTGGACGAAGGCCACGCGGCTGTCGAAATACGGGCTTTCACCGGTCAGCCGTGAATAGACCTGATCGGCGATCTTGTGGGCGGCACGTCGCCAATCGCCCGCGCGGGCGTCGAACTGCATTCCATCGCCCTGGGGCTGGCCCGCAAAGACATCGAACAGGCGGAACTTGACGCTGATATCCTCGCCCTGGCGGGTGACTTCGGCGCTGACCAGTGCCTGCGCGTTTACAGCCCGCCAGTCTTCGTAGGACACGGGCTCGGTGAAGCTGCCGCGCTTTGCGGTCTGCGCATCGGCGGGGATTTCGCGGAACAGGCCGGTGCCGGTCAGATCGTCGGCCACGACCTCGCGCACCTTCCGCGCCACCTCGTCATCGCCGAAGAAGGCCGGGATGGCGATCGACATCGGCTCGACCACGCCATCGGTGATCTCGATACGCAGGGGGCCGGCATCCTGCGCTGCGACCAGGGCGGGGGTCAGCGCGGCAAGCGCCAGCGAGGCGGTCAGGGTCAGGGTCAGGCGGCGGAACATGGCGTCCTTTCTACCGTTCATGGCGCGCGACGGAAAGCCGCGACGCGCATCATTCAAATCCGACACCGTCGGGGCGGAAGTCCACGACGACATCGCGCCAACGGCCATATTTTCCGGACGGCAGGGCAAAGCCTGCGCGTCCACACATCAGGATGGCCCGCCGGGCCACGTCAAAGGCCTGCCGGGCGGCGGTTTCCGAACCGCCCCGGTAATCCGCCATGCGCAGACTGGCGGGTTCGGGACGGCCATCGGGCGTCATCGAGAAGCCGACCGAGATCGTCATCCGCGATGCCTCGACCGACAGCGCACCCACGTTCCAGCAATCCTGGATCGCAAATTTCAGTCCGTCCTTCTCGGACAGCGACAGGGGCTCACCCATCGGCGGGTTGCCGGGCCCGCCCGCATCAGCACCCGGTTCCCGGGCGGGATCGGGCAGCGGCGTGGGCCTGATCGGTGTCGGCGCAAGCTGCAGGGGATCGGCGCTGGTCGCGTCCTGCCCGCCGCCCTCGGTGCCCTGCGACAGTGCCCCGGCCAGGGCCGCGGCAAGCGGATCCTGATCGGCCGAGGCGCCGCTGCCTCCATCGATCCGCTGGCGGTCGCCACCCGCCGTATCCCCGGTCGAGGCCGTCTCGGCCCCGCCGGCCCCGGTCTGGCCCGCTTCGCGCACTGCATCCTCCAGCGCCTTTCTGTCGGCCCGGGCCTGTTCGGCGGCCTCGGCTGCCGCTGCGGCGCGGCGTTCTTCCGCCTCGCGCTGCGCCTGTTCGCGCGCGGCCCGGGCCTCTGCCTGCCGCTCTTGCTCGGCC
>DBFD01000028.1:24610-24905 GCA_002294185.1 Paracoccus sp. UBA889 | reverse complement strand
CGCTCTTGCTCGGCCTTTGCCTCGGCGGCGCGGCGTTCCTCGGCGGCGCGGGCCTCGGCCTCGCGGCGTTGCCGTTCTTGGCGGGCCTGTTCCTGCGCCTGCGCCTGCGCTTCGGCTGCGGCGCGGCGCTCTTCCTCGCGGGCTTGCGCTTCGGCCGCCTGCCGCCGTTGCTCGGCCTGGCGCGCTTCGGCTGCGGCCCTGGCCTCGGCCTCGTCGCGGGCCGCCTGTTCGGCGGCCTGACGCCGAGCCTCCCGGGCGGCTTCGCGTTCGGCCGCCAGTCGTTGTTCCTCGGCCT
>DBFD01000028.1:17946-24275 GCA_002294185.1 Paracoccus sp. UBA889 | reverse complement strand
GCCTCGGCCTCGGCCCGCGCGGCCTCGGCCGCCGCCTGGCGCGCGGCCTCTTGCGCGGCGAGGCGGGCATTGCGTTCCTCGACCAGGCCATCGGGCCGCAGACGCGGCAGGCTCGAGCGGTCCAGCGCGAGTTCCGAGCGCGGCGCGACCGGCACGGCCGGGGCGTCCGGGACCGGCGCTTGCGGACGGGCAGGCTGGCCCTCGGCCGTCGGAGCGTCCGGCGTGGCGGGGCGTCTGGGCGCGGTTTCGGCGGCGCTGTCCGGCGCCGGGACGGGTTCAGGCAGGTCGGTCGCGACCGTCACCGGCGGCCGCGCCTCGAAATCGCTGAGATCGGGCTGGCGCTCGGCCGCGTCCGGCCGGGCCAGCGCCTGTGCCGCATCCTGCGGATCGGGGGCACTGGCGCCGGCGGGGGCGGCTGCCTTGTCCTGTTCGACTTCGGGCGGGGGCATCGCTGCGACCGCGGTGGCCTCCCGAGCCACAGGACCGGCCCCGCGCGAGGCCGCGGCCAGCGCCTCGAAGTCGTCGCCGCTCATCGTGGCGACCTGGGTCGTGCGCAACGGCGTCGAGGGCTGCGGCCGGAAGAAGACCCCGCCCAGCACCGCCCACAGGATCAGCGCGGCATGTGCGCCGCCCGAGATCCACCAGCCGATGCGGGATTCGCGGTCATCCTGCATGAAATCAGCCATCCATGCGCGGGCCGCCCGGATCGGTGACCAGCACGATATTGGTAAGTCCTGCGGCATTCAGCGCGCCCATGACCTGCACCACCCTGGCATAGGGAATGGTGCCATCGGCGCGCAGGAAGATGCGGTCGCTTTGACGTTCGGCCAGTACGGCGCGCAGCCGGGCCACGATCTGATTGTCAGCGAGGGGATTGTTCATCAGCGTGATCTGTCCCTCCGCGGGGATCGAGATCACCAGCGGTTCCTCGGGCTCGGTCGGCACGGCGGTCGCGGCGGTCCGGGGCAGGTTCAGCGGCACCCCGGCCGTCATCAGCGGCGCGGCGACCATGAAGATCACCAGCAGGACCAGCATGACATCCACGAAGGGCGTCACGTTGATCTCGGACATCGGCGCGTTGCGCCGCCGCCCGCTTTTCCTTCGGCTGATCCTTTTGACGACGTCGGCCATCGCGGATCAGACCTCGCTGTCCAGCTGGCGCGACAGCAGCGTCGAGAACTCGTCCGAAAACGCCTCCCAGTTGCCGGTCACCCGTTCGGCGTCGCCCGAAAGCTTGTTGTAGAACACGACGGCGGGGATGGCGGCCAGCAGGCCAAGCGCCGTCGCCAGCAGGGCCTCGGCGATGCCGGGTGCGACGACGGCAAGACTGGTATCCTGTGACATGGCGATACCTTCGAATGCGGTCTTGATGCCCCAGACGGTGCCGAACAGGCCGATGAAGGGCGCGGTCGAGCCGACGGTGGCCAGAAAGGACAGGCCCCGGAACAGGCGCGTTTCCTCGCGCTGGATGGCGACGTTCATGGCGCGGTCGATCCGCTGCGTGCCGCCGGGGATCAGTGCGCCGTCATCGCGGTGGCTGCGCCGCCATTCGGTCATGCCGGCGGCAAAGACCCGTTCGGTCGCGCCCGAGGGCGTCTCGCCCAGCCGGTCATAGACATCGTCCAGCGGCTCGCCGGACCAGAAGGCGCGATCGAAGCGGATTTGCTCGCGCCTTGCGGCGGCGAAGGCCAGGAATTTCTGGATGATGATCGCCCAAGACCAGACCGAGGCGACGATCAGCAGCACCATCACCACCTTCACGGTCAATGACGCACGGGCAAACAGCGCCAGAAGCGAAAAATCGAGGGCCTGGGCGGCCTGAATGGGTTCCATCGTCACTGCCTCATCTTCCGGGCCTTGGTCGAATCATCCAGAACCCGCCGGTCTGCCGGACCGGCTGGCACGGATCGCCGGCCTTCTAGCCTCTCTTTATCAAATCTTGCAGCCCCCTGCCGCAACACAATGGCGTCACCTGCCGGAAAGCACCAGCCGATGCGCCGCGATGGCTTCGTAATCCGGACGCAGCCGGGTGGCCAGATCCGCCAACGGCCCGTCCAGTTCGGGACCGGGCCCCTCGGGCCCGCCAAAGCCGTTCGAGCGATTGACCGCATCGTACCAGACCGCACCCCAGACGCCATCCTCGGGATGCGGGCCGGCCTGCCAGGACAACATGGCCTCGGTCCAGGGCAGGTCGATCGCGGCGCATAATGCCCGCAGCGCGCGACGAGGATCGCGGCGGATATCGGCGCTGTCGATCACGATGGGCGCGGCGCCGCGTTCGGCCATCTCGCGAAACATGCTCCACTGACGGGCGAAACCCAGCTCGGCCGGGTCGGGCAGACCGCGCTTGGCCGCGAAAGAGGCCACGACACGCTCGGGTTCGCGGATCAGGAAGACATTGGTGACGGTCCCGGTCCAGCCCAGGTCCATGCCGGGCAGCATGTGCTGAACCATATGCTTCTGATACTGCACCGGCGCGGCCGCCGGATCGGTGGTCAATCCGGGCAGCACAATGCGCCAATCGGTGGGCTGGCTGGCAATCACCTGATCCCGCATCGGATGGGGCAGGCCGGTCTGCGACAGATAATGGGCATAGAACGGTTCGTCCACGCAGACACAATCGGGACGGGCACCGAAGCTGCGCATCATCGCCGTCGAAAGATTGCGCGGCCCCGACCACATGGCGATGCGGCGCGGCTCAGTCATCGGCCTTCCGCAGGATGGCGGCAAGCGGTGCGGGCAGGCGCGTCGGCCGTCCGCGCGCGTCCAGACAAGCGATGGTCACGCGGGCGGCGAACAGCACCTCGCCGTCGCGCGTGACGGTCTGATCCATCACGATTCGCGCGGCGCTGAGCATGTCGAGGCGGGTCGCGACCTGTACCAGATCGTCGAACCGCGCCGGCCGCAGATAATCCGCCTCGATCCGGCGCACGGCGAAGACCAGGCCCGCCTGCCGTTTCAGCGCGGCCTGATCGATCCCCAGGGCGCGCAACCATTCCGAGCGTCCGCGCTCGATGAATTTGAGGTAATTGGCATAATAGACGATCCCGGCAAGATCGGTATCCTCGTAATAGACGCGCAGGATCATGGAATGGCTCATGGCAGCTATCCTAGGACGGGGTCGGAATACCCGCAATCGCCCGTTCGGCGGGCGAAGGGGGCGGCACGGACAAACTCCGTGCCGGTCGCTGTCGCTGGACGGATGCGCGCGTTCCGCGCGCTGTCGCGCGGGCCGCATCAGGTCCGCGCGATCCTTGCCGACAGACGCAGGGCATGGCTGGGATCCTGCGCTGCCACCGGCAGGATCGGGTCATAGGCCGCCCGGATCAGCGCCGCGAGATCCGTCGAGGGCGCAACGTCGCGCGCGAAGCTCAGCGCGCTGCGCATGGTCAGCGCCTCGGCAAGCTGCGCCGGATGCGCATCGCCCAACGCGCCCGACATCCGCACGAAATGCAGACAGGCCCGGATGCCGCCATCGGCATCAAAGCGAAAAATCCGGTATTGATCGGCCTTTAGCCCGGCCAGCCGCCCGGGCAACCCATCCTGGCCCGTCAGAAGATCCAGATCCGGCACGCCCTGCAATTCCTGCCAGTCGCGCATGAAGAACAGCATCAGGTTGCTGCCCATCTCGGGGTCGGTCTCGGTCACGGGATGTCCGGCATGGGCAAAGCCGGCCCGGATTGCGGCCCGAAAGATGTCGAGGCTTTCCTCGGCCAGCCCGAACGCGACCGGCGCGACCGGTCGCCCCCATCGCGCGCACAGAAACGATCCATCCTGGCGCGTGAACAGCGCCGCAATCCGGTCAGGATCCATCGAAACCTCCGCCGGTCCCTTTGCCTTGGCCCAAATATCCTGGGGGAAGTCGCCGGAACGGCGACGGGGGGCAACGCCCCCTGCCTCCGCCGCCGGTCTATCCCGGATCAGCCGACGATCGTTGCCTCGGTCGCGGCGCGGATCTCGTCCTCGGTCACGCCATCGGCGGTCTCCACGATCTTCAGGCCGCCCTCGACCACATCCAGCACGCCCAGGTTGGTAATGATCCGGTCCACCACGGCCTTGCCGGTCAGGGGCAGCGTGCAGGATTTCAGCAGCTTTGATTCGCCGGCCTTGTTGGTGTGGTCCATGACCACGATCACGCGCTTGACGCCCGCGACCAGATCCATCGCGCCGCCCATGCCCTTGACCAGCTTCCCCGGGATCATCCAGTTCGCCAGATCGCCGTTTTCGGCCACCTCCATCGCGCCGAGGATCGCCGCCGCGATCTTGCCGCCGCGGATCATGCCGAAGCTGGTCGCGCTGTCGAAATAAGACGTGCGGTTCAGCTCGGTGATGGTCTGCTTGCCGGCGTTGATCAGGTCGGGATCTTCCTCGCCCTCATAGGGGAAAGGCCCCATGCCCAGCATGCCGTTTTCCGATTGCAGCGTGATGTCCTTGTCGCCGGTGTAATTGGCCACCAGCGTCGGGATGCCGATCCCGAGGTTGACATACATCCCGTCTTCCAGTTCCTCGGCCGCGCGGGCGGCCATCTGGTCGCGATCCCATGCCATTACGCGGTTTCCTTCTTGCGGGTGGTGACCTTCTCGATGCGCTTCTCGTGCGGGCCCTGGATGATCCGGTGCACATAGATGCCGGGCAGGTGGATGCAGTCGGGATCCAGCGCGCCGCGCTCGACGATCTCCTCGACCTCGACCACGCAAACCTTGCCGGACATCGCGGCGGGCGGATTGAAGTTCCGTGCCGTCTTGCGGAACACCAGATTGCCGGTGTCATCGGCCTTCCAGGCTTTCACAATGGCCAGGTCGGCGACGATGCCGCGCTCGAGGATGTATTCCTCGCCGTCGAAGACCTTAACTTCCTTGCCATCGGCGATCTGGGTGCCGACGCCGGTCTTGGTGTAGAAGCCCGGAATGCCGCTGCCGCCCGCGCGCATCCGTTCGGCAAGCGTGCCTTGCGGGTTGAATTCCAGCTCCAGTTCGCCCGACAGATACTGACGCATGAATTCCGCGTTCTCGCCGACGTAAGAACTGATCATCTTCCTGATCTGCTTGGTGTCCAGCAGCT
Organism: Paracoccus sp. UBA889; assembly: GCA_002294185.1. Taxonomy (GTDB): domain Bacteria; phylum Pseudomonadota; class Alphaproteobacteria; order Rhodobacterales; family Rhodobacteraceae; genus Paracoccus. The sequence goes on along the minus strand of DBFD01000028.1, from coordinate 19,214 downwards.
TGCCCAGGCCGAACCCGTCCACGCCGCAATTGTTGCTGGCGATGGTCAGATCCTTTACGCCGCTATCGACGATGGCGTCGATCAGCAATTCGGGTATGCCGCACAGCCCGAAGCCTCCGGCCGAGATGAACATCCCGTCCTTCAAAAGACCGTCCAGCGCCTCGGCCGCGTTGTCATAGACCTTTTTCATCGGCCCTCCCCTCATGGATCCGGTTTCGATGAAAGTCATGGCCCGCAGGGCAATCCGTGTCAATCAGGCCACACCCTGTTCGTGCCGCGACTTGACCTGCCGACCCGACCGGTGGCAATCATGATGGATGAACCGCATCCGCGCCATCTCTGCGATCTCTTATCGCCCGCTGACATAGCGGGGGCAGAGCCATGTCAACCGCGCGGGGAAGCGGTTGACCGGATGACATCACCACGAGCCTGCGCCGAAATCCAGGGTCGTCCCCATGTCCAATCCCGACTGTCCCCATCTTTCGATCATCGGCTTCGGAGCCTTCGGCCAGTTGATCGCCCGCCATTTGCGCGATCACATGACATTGTGCGTCTGCGACCCCGTGCTGTTGGTCAACGACCTGTTGCAGGTCGATCTTGCGCAGGCCGCGCGCTGCCGCATCATCGTTCTGTCCGTGCCGCTGTCGCAGATGCGGTCCGTGCTGCACATCATCGCGCCCCATCTTCGCCCCGGCGCGATGGTCATTGATGTGGCTTCGGTCAAGCTGCTGCCTGCCACGATGATGCAGGCCATCCTGCCCGACCATGCCCAGATCGTTGCCACGCATCCGCTGTTTGGGCCTGCAAGCGCGCGCGAGGGCCTGACGGGTCATCGCATCGCATGGTGCCCGCTGCGCGGCGACGGCCACCGGCGAGCGGCGGCATTCCTGCGAAGGCTGGGATTGCGGGTTCTGGCAACCACACCAGAGGCACATGACCGCGAGATGGCCGTGGTGCAGGGGCTGACGCATCTGATCGCGCAGGGTTTGTCGGGAATTGGACCGATACCCGACAGGCTGACCACCGAAAGCTTCCGGCGGCTGGTCGAGGCCGTGGCGATGGTTCAGGCGGATTCACCTGAACTGCTGCGGACGATCCTGCATGACAATCCCCATGCCGGGCCGGTCCGCGCGCGGTTCGTGAAGGCGATAGCCGGCATCGCGGAGATGGCCGAGACAGGCTGAGGCATGCCCGACGGGGTCATTCGGCGGACTTCCTGCCGGCCGCGGGCTTTTTCACGGCAGCCTTCTTGGCAGTCTTGGCAGTCT
>DBFD01000028.1:0-17610 GCA_002294185.1 Paracoccus sp. UBA889 | reverse complement strand
TGCGGTCTTGGTGGCGGATTTCCTTGCCGGGGACTTTCCCGCCGATGCCTTCTTCGTGCCCTTCTTCGCGGCCTTGGCCAAGATCAACTCCAGCGCCTGCTCCATCGTGATGTCTTCGGGCGCAACCTCGCGGGGCAGGGTCGCATTGACCTTTTCCCATTTGACATAAGGGCCATAGCGCCCGTTCATCACCTGAATTGCACCCCCTTCGGGATGATCACCCAGTTCCTTCAGCGGTGCCGCCGCAGCGGCGCGTCCGCGCGTTTGCTTTGCCGCCAGCACCTCGACCGCCCGGTTCATGCCGATGGTAAAGACCTCGTCCACATCCGGCAGGTTGGCGTATTTGCGATCATGCTTCACATAGGGACCATAGCGCCCGATCCCCGCCTCGATCATCACGCCGTCATCGGGATGTGGTCCGACCGGGCGCGGCAGCGACAGAAGTCGCAACGCCTTTTCCAGATCCATGGTCGCCGCGTCCCAGCCCTTGGGGATCGAGGCCCGAGGCGGCTTCGGCACCTCTTCGGTCGCCTCGCCCCGCTGCACATAGGGTCCGAAACGCCCGGTCTTCAGGCTGATCTCGTCGCCATCGTCATGACCCAGCACCCGGTCGCCCACCGGCTGCTCGCCATCGGGGGCGGAGAGGGGGCGGGTATAGCGGCATTCGGGATAGTTCGTGCAGCCTATGAAGGCGCCCCCCGACCGCGCGGTCTTGAGGTTCAGCCGGCCCCTGCCGCAAAGCGGGCATTCGCGCGGATCGCCGCCATCGGCGCGCGGCGGATACAGATGCGGCGCCAGCGCATCGTCGATCGCCTCCAGAACCTCGGAGATGCGAAGTTCGGACGTGCCCTCCAGCGCCTTTGAAAAATCCTTCCAGAACCTGCCCAGAACCTCGCGCCAGACCAGATCGCCGGCGCTGATCTCATCCAGTTCGTTTTCCAGATCGGCGGTGAAGTCATAGCTGACATAACGCGGGAAATACTTGACCAGAAAGGTCGTGACCAGCCGGCCCTTGTCCTCGGGGATCAGCCGGTTCTTGTCCTTTCGGACGTATTCGCGGTCCTGGATGGTCGTGACGATGCTGGCATAGGTCGAGGGACGGCCGATGCCCAGTTCCTCCATCCGCTTGACCAGGGTGGCCTCGGTATAGCGGGGCGGGGGCTGGGTGAAATGCTGGCGGGCGGCGGTGCTGGCGGCGTCGTTGACCAGCAGGCCGGGGGCGGCGCGCTGGCCCTGCGGCGCCTCGGGCAGATCGTCGCCCTTGTCCCGCGCCTTCGAGAACTCGGCATCGAACGCCTTGCCGACCAGTTTCGCGGCCTCGCCTTCGGTGATCGCCGGCAGGCGGGCGCTGTCTTCGCCCTCGTCATCGTCGCGGCCCTGGTCATAGACGCGCAGAAAACCGTCGAACAGCATCACCTGACCGGTCGCGCGCAGGCCGACCTGGCCATCGGGGCTTTCGATTTCGGCTGTCGTGCGCTCCATCCTGGCGGCTTCCATCTGGCTGGCGATGGTGCGCTTCCAGATCAGGTCATACAGCTTGCGCTGGTCATCGGCGCTGACCTTCAGTCGGTCCGGCGACAGCATCATGTCGGTCGGGCGGATGCATTCATGGGCTTCCTGCGCGTTCTTGGCCTTGTTCTTGTACATGCGCGGCGATTTCGGCAGGTATTTTTCGCCGAACTTGGTCTTGATCGCGTCTCGGGCAGCCATCACCGCCTCGGGGGCCATGTCGATCCCGTCGGTCCGCATATAGGTGATCAAACCGGCCTCGTAGAGACGCTGCGCCGTGGACATGCAGGCCCGCGCGCCCATGCCCAGCTTGCGGCTGGCCTCTTGCTGCAGCGTCGAGGTCATGAAGGGCGGCCAGGGATTGCGGCTGGCGGGCTTGGCGGTGACGCTGGCGACACGCAGATCGCGGCTGGTGACCGCGCTGACGGCCATCGCGGCCCTTTCGGCGTCGGGCAGGTCGAATCGGTCCAGCTTCGAGCCGGCCAGCGACACGAGTTGCGCGTCGTATTCCTGTCCCCCCGGCGTCGCAAGACGGGCATGGACGGACCAGTATTCGCGCGCCTTGAATGCCTCTATCTCCATCTCGCGATCGACAATCAGGCGCAGGCAGACGGACTGGACGCGACCCGCCGATTTCGCGCCGGGCAGCTTGCGCCACAGCACGGGCGACAGGTTGAAGCCGACCAGATAATCCAGCGCGCGGCGGGCCAGATAGGCATCGACCAGCGGCTGGTCGATCTGGCGCGGCTGCTTCATCGCCTCGGTCACCGCGGCCTTGGTGATGGCGTTGAAGGTCACGCGATTGACCGCGCTGCCTTTTTTCAGTGCCGGCTGCAGCGCCTCCAGCAGGTGCCAACTGATCGCCTCGCCTTCGCGGTCGGGGTCGGTAGCAAGGATGAGAGTCTGGTCGTCCTTCAGCGCGTCGCGGATCGCCTTGAGGTGCTTCTTGCTGTCGCTGGCGATTTCCCACTTCATCGCGAATTCACTGTCGGGATCGACGCTGCCGTCCTTGGGCGGCAGGTCGCGGACGTGGCCAAAGCTGGCCAGCACGCGATAGTCGCCGCCGAGGTATTTCTCGATGGTCTTGGCCTTGGCCGGGGATTCGACGACGACAACGGGCATTCTGACCTCGGGGGTGTCTGCAATGGGGCGGCAACATGGTTGTGTGCCGAGGCGGTGTCAACGCCCGTCGCGTCAGCGGCTTCTCCCAGGGGCCTGGACGAAGGGGGATGGCCGGCCGCATTCGCCGCTTGGTCCAGAACGCGGCGGACGACGTGCCAGGGGGATGTCGCGCGGGGCGATGATCAGCTCAGCGCCAGTCTGCCGCCCGCCAGCCGCGTCAGACGTCCCTGCAGTTCCAGCGACAGGATCGCCGCGCAGGCTGCGGCGGCGGGGACGCCCAGATCGCGGATCAGGTCGTTTTCCTCGGTCGGGCTGGGCGTCAGGCGCGACAGGATTCGCGATTCGAGGTTGACCGGCCCGCCCTGATCCGCGATCCGCGACGGCGTGGCCGATCGCTGGGCATCGCCGGCGGCAGACCGGGGCGCCGGGATCGGGCCGGCGTTTGCGGACAATTCGGTCGATCGCGCCGGGGCTTCGCCGGGCCGCGACATCAGCGCCGCCGCCACATCGGCGGAATTGCGCACCAGCAAGGCTCCGTCGCGGATCAGTGCATTGCAGCCCGCAGCGCGGGCATCCATCGGGTGGCCCGGCACCGCCATGACCTCGCGGCCCTGATCCAGCGCGTTCCTTGCGGTGATCAGCGTGCCCGACCGATGCGCGGCCTCGATCACCACGACCGCGCGCGACAGGCCCGACACGATTCGGTTCCGCGTCGGGAAATGCCGGGCGGCGGGTTCGGTCCCCGGCGCCTGTTCCGAAACCAGCACACCCTGTTCGGCGATCTGGGCTGCCAGGACGACGTTCTCAGCCGGGTAGATGACATCGACGCCGCCCGCCATCACCGCCACGGTGCCACTGCCCAGGGCGGCGTTGTGGGCTGCGGTGTCGATGCCACGGGCAAGGCCCGCGACGACCGTATGCCCGGCCTCGCCCAGCCCTGCCGCCATCCCGCGCGCCATGCGCAGGCCCAGCGACGAGGCGTTGCGCGCCCCGATCACAGCGACCGGATTGCGCGACAGCCATGCCGGATCGCCGCGCACCCACAGGATTGGCGGTGCGCCGTCGATCTGGCGCAACTGGGCGGGATACAGCGGGGAATCGCAGCGGATCAGCCGCGCCCCGGCCTTGCGCCCGGCATTCAGTTCGGCCGCGGCCACGCCTTCGGGACAGGCTTCGTAATCCGTCATCCCGGCCTCGGCCGCGATTTCCGGCAAAGCCTCAAGCGCGGCCGTGGCGCCGCCATGTTGAGCCATCAGCCGATGAAAGGTCGCCGGTCCGACCCGGCGCGAGCGGATGAGACGCAGGACGTCGAGGTCGTCATCCTTCGCCGGCGCGGCGCTGTTGGGCATGTCCGAGGGAATGAACCCGGTATCCATGGTGCCTCCGTCTCATCCAGAGGCCAGCCTAGCGCAACAAGGGTTAATACAAGGTTACCGGGACTGGGGTTTCTGCGTTGCCGGGCGCGTTCAGGCGGCCGAGCCGCCGATCGTCAGCCCCCCGATCATCAGGGTCGGCTGGCCGACGCCCACAGGAACCCATTGCCCCTGCTTGCCGCAATTGCCGATGCCGGGATCCAGCGTCATGTCGTTGCCGATGGCGCGGATTTTCCGCAATGCCGTCGCACCGTCCCCGATCAGCGTCGCGCCCCTTATCGGATCGCCGATCCGGCCGTCCTTCACGCGATAGGCCTCGGTGCAGGAAAAGACGAACTTGCCGTTGGTGATGTCCACCTGGCCGCCGCCGAATCCCACCGCGTGGATGCCGTCCTTCAGATCGGCGAGGATCGCGGCCGGATCGGCATCGCCACCGGGCATGTAGGTATTGGTCATGCGCGGCATCGGCGCATGAGCGAAACTTTCGCGCCGCCCGTTGCCCGTGGGCGCCACCCCCATCAGGCGGGCATTCTGGCGATCCTGCATGTAGCCCGTCAGAATCCCGTCCTCGATCAGCACGTTGCGGGCGGGCGGGGTGCCCTCGTCATCGACGCCGATGCTGCCGCGCCGGTCCGGGATGGTGCCGTCATCGACCACCGTCACGCCGGGCGCGGCGACGCGGTCGCCCATCAGCCCGGCGAAGGCGCTGGCCTTCTTGCGGTTGAAGTCTCCCTCAAGCCCGTGGCCCACGGCCTCGTGCAGCAGGATGCCCGGCCAGCCGGGACCAAGAACGACATCCATGACCCCGGCGGGCGCGGGGACCGAGCGCAGGTTGACCAGCGCGATCCGCAGCGCCTCGTCCACGGCGCTCTTCCAGTGGTCCGGCTGCATCAGGCCCTTCAGCGAAACCCGGCCGCCGCCGCCGTGACCGCCGGATTCGCGGCGATCGTTGTTCTCGACGATGACCGCGACATTCAGTCGCGCCATGGGCCGGATATCGGTGACCAGACCGCCTTCGGGGCGCAGGATGGCGATTTCCTGCAGCGAGGAGGCCAGCGAGACGGTAACCTGCACCACCCGCGGATCCAGCGACCGGGCGTAGTCGTCGATCTCGCGCAGCAGGGCGATGCGGCGCGAGATGGGGATCCCCTCGGCCGGGTCCGCGGCGGCATAAAGGTGTTGCGCCCGCATCGGCGCCGGATCGGCCAGCACGGCGCCGCCCCGGCCCACGGCCAGTCGCGCGGTCTGGGCGGCACGGCGCAGCGATGTCTCGGAAATCTCGGTGGAATGGGCGTATCCTGTCACCTCGCCGCGCACGGCGCGCAGCCCGAAACCCTGGTCGGCTGTATAGCCGGAATTGCGCAGCCGCCCGTCGTCGAAGACCAGGCTCTCCGAGACCGAACGTTCCAGAAAAAGTTCGCCGTCTTCGGCCCCCGACACCGCCTCGCGCAGGATCGCCAAGGCGCGATCGCGATCCAGATACAGGGCGAACGGGTCAAATCTGTCGCGGGTCATGGCGGGGTAAACTCCGTTCGTCGGGCGGGCGGCCGGCGTCCGCGAAGACGCGGGCGGGCGGTCACTTTCGCAGATATCTTCTCGGTATCACTTGCCCGAGAGCGCAAGATATGGTCATAGAACGGTCACTGTGAAAGGAAAAGGGGCGGCCTGCCGGCGGCCCTTGCGGCCATGTCGGCCGGGCCAACGCAACGGGATGGGATGATGGCAAAAGCGATGATTCGCCGGGCAGTCGCGGCAGCTTCGGGGCTGGCAACGACGGGAATGATGGCCAGCGCGGCAATGGCGCAGGATGTGCTGGGCGATCTGCCGGTCATCGGCAAACCGCAGGCGAGGGGGATCGGCTTTCAGCCCGCCTCGACGGAACTGGCGCGCGATCAGCAATGGCTTGACGGTTTCGTTCTGATCATCATCGCCTTGATCACGGTCTTTGTCTGCGCGCTGCTGCTGATCGTGATCTTCCGGTTCAACAGCAAGTCGAACCCGGTTCCCGCCAAATTCACCCACAACACGCCGATCGAGATCGTCTGGACACTGGTTCCGGTGCTGATCCTGGTCGTGATCGGGGCCTTCTCCTTGCCGGCCCTGTTTCGCAGCCAGGAAATGCCGCCCAATCCCGACCTGGTGATCAAGGTGATCGGCAACCAGTGGTACTGGTCCTACGAGTATCCCGACAACGATATCAGTTTTGATTCCCTGCTTCTGGCCAAGGAAGAACTGGCCGCTGCCGGCTATTCCGAGGACGAATACCTGCTGGCGACCGACAACGCTGTCGTGGTGCCGGTCGGCAAGACGGTGCTGCTTCAGGTCACCTCGAACGACGTGATCCACAGCTGGACCATTCCGGCCTTCGCGATCAAGCAGGACGCCGTTCCCGGCCGCATCGCGCAGGCCTGGTTCAACGTCGAACGGGAAGGCGTCTTCTTCGGCCAGTGCAGCGAATTGTGCGGCATCAACCATGCCTACATGCCCATCGTCGTGAAAGCCGTCAGCCCCGAAAAATATGCCGCCTGGGTGGCCGAACAGGGCGGCACCATGCCTGCCGATCAGGCGACCGCGCTGAACCTGCCCGCCGACAGCCAGGTCGAACTGGCCAAGGCCGAGTGATCGGACCCGGACGCATCCCATGAGCGACATCCACGCATATGACGGCGCCCCCGAGGCCGAATTTCAGGACTATGTCGCCCTGTTGAAGCCGCGTGTCATGTCGCTGGTCGTGTTCACGGCCTTCGTCGGGCTGCTGGTAGCGCCGGTCACGGTTCATCCCTTCATCGCCTTCTGCGCGGTGATCTTCATCGCGCTTGGCGGCGGCGCGGCCGGCGCGCTGAACATGTGGTCCGATGCCGATATCGACGCGGTCATGAACCGCACCCGGAACCGTCCGATCCCCGCGGGCCGGATCCAGCGGGGCGAGGCCCTGGGCCTGGGCATCGCCCTGTCGATCATCTCGGTGATGATGCTGGGTCTGGTCGCGAACTGGTTCGCGGCGGGCTTTCTGGCCTTCACCATCTTCTTCTACGCCGTCGTCTATTCGATCTGGCTGAAACGGTCGACGCCGCAGAACATCGTCATCGGCGGCGCGGCCGGGGCCTTTCCCCCGATGATCGGCTGGGCCAGCGCCACCGGAGGGGTCGGCATCGAACCGCTGTTGATGTTCGCCCTGATCTTCTTCTGGACACCGCCGCATTTCTGGGCGCTGGCGCTGTTCATGAAAGAGGATTATCACAAGGCCGGCGTGCCGATGCTGACCGTCACGCATGGCCGCGCGGCCACCCGCCGTCACATCTTTGCCTATACGCTGGTGCTTGCGCCCTTCGCGCTGTGGCTGGGCCTGACGCCCGTCGGCGGGTCGCTGTATCTGGCGGTTTCGGTCGTTCTGAACGCGCTGTTCATGGCCGGCGGCTGGCGCATCCTGAAGCGCGACGAAGAGACGGCTATCGCCGATGGCTATGCGTTCGAGAAACGGTTTTTCAGACTGTCGCTCTATTACCTCTTCCTGCATTTCCTGGCGTTGCTCGTTCAAAATCAATGGGGAGCCTGGTGATGCCGATGCAAGCGGAACACGAACTTCACCGCCGCCGCTGGTCGCGCAACGTGGGTCTCGGGCTGGTTCTTGCCAGCCTGGTCGTGCTGGTTTTCGCGCTGACGGTGGTCAAGGTCCGTCAGGGCGACCTGATGGAAGGATACGACTATCAGCCGCGGGCGTCCGTCCTGCCGCCGGCAGCGGCCGCGCCTGACGCGCCCGCCCGGGCGGAAGAAAAAGAAATGCAGCCATGAGCCGCAATTCCCGCACCGTTCTGGGCCTTGTCGCGGTCGTGCTGACGATGGGCGCGCTGTCCTGGGCCGCGGTGCCGTTCTACAACTGGTTTTGCAAGGTGACCGGGTTTGCCGGAACCACACAGGTGTCGAAAGAGGCTCCTGACCAGGTTCTGGAGGAAATCGTCCGCGTCCGTTTCGATGCCAATGTAGACAAGGATGTGCCGTGGACTTTCCGGCCGATGCAGAAGAAGATGGAAGTCCGTATCGGCGAGGACTCGATGGCCTATTACGAGGCAATCAACAACAGCGACGAGACGATCACCGGCACGGCCAGCTACAATGTCGCGCCCGATGTCGCCGGATATTATTTCAGCAAGATCGCCTGCTTCTGCTTCACCGAGCAGACGCTGAAACCGGGCGAGCGGGTCGAAATGCCGATCAATTTCTATGTCGATCCCGACCTGCTTGCCGACGGCGACGCAAGCTGGGTGCGTGACATCACCCTGTCCTATACCTTCCACCGGACCGAGCCGAAACAGGCGGCGCTTGACGCCCAGCCGGCCAGCAACGTCAACTGATCCAGAAAGAGGAGCCGACGGGGACCCGACCATGGCGCATGCTAAGAATCACGACTACCATATCCTTTCGCCCTCCATCTGGCCCTTCTTCGGCGCGGTCTCGGCGTTCTTCATGCTGTATGGCGCCGTGGGCTGGATCAGTGCCGACGATGTTCGCCTGTTCTGGATTCCGGTCAGCGGGCCCTGGCTGTTCCTGATCGGTTTCGTCGGTGTGCTGTATGTCATGTACAGCTGGTGGGCCGACGTGATCCGCGAAAGCGAGGCGGGCGATCACACCCCGGTCGTGCGGATCGGGCTGCAATACGGCTTCATCCTGTTCATCATCTCGGAAGTGATGTTCTTCGTTGCCTGGTTCTGGAACTGGTTCAAGAACGCGCTGTATCCGATGGGACCGCAAAGCCCGATCAAGGATGGGGTCTGGCCTCCGGAAGGTATCCAGCCCTTCAATCCGTGGGAACTGCCACTGATCAACACGCTGATCCTGCTTCTGTCAGGGGTTGCCGTGACCTGGGCGCATCATGCGTTCGTGCATGAAAACGACCGCAAGACCACGATCAACGGGCTGATTGTCGCCATCCTCCTGGGGCTCAGCTTTTCGGCGCTGCAGGCCTACGAATACTTCCATGCAGCCTTCGGCCTGTCCGATACCGCCTATGCCAGCGCCTTCTACCTGGCGACCGGCTTTCACGGCCTGCACGTCATCATCGGCACCATCTTCCTTGCCGTCTGCCTGTTCCGCATCATGCGCGGCCAGATGGACCAGAAACAGCATGTCGGCTTCGAGGCCGCCGCCTGGTACTGGCACTTCGTGGATGTCGTCTGGCTGTTCCTGTTCGGTGCGGTCTATATCTGGGGCAGCTGAACCGGTATGTTCCGCGAGAGGCGCGCGGGGCCCGGCCTCGCGCGTTTTCCATGGCGAAAGGAAGATCGTGCGACAGGCGGCGGAACCCGCGGTTCCGCAGGATCAACAATGATGACACGCTATCTGTTTCCCGCCCTTCTCGGTCTTGTCGGCTGCGCTATCCTGATCAGTCTTGGCCTGTGGCAACTGCGCCGGATGGACTGGAAGGAAGGCGTGCTGGATCAGATACAGGCGCAGATCGACGCTCCGGCCATACCGCTGCCACAGTCGGTCGATCCGTCGATGAAATACATGCCGGTCACGATCAGCGGCACCACGACCGGCGATGAAATCGACATTCTCTCGGGCACCAAGGAACATGGTGGCGGCTATCAGATCGTGTCGCGCTTCATCACCGATGACGGCCGCGCCATCATGGTCGATCGCGGCTTTGTGCCGCAAGAGGATCGCTATGTCGAACGCGGACCCACACGGCTGACGATCCGGGGCAATCTGCATTGGCCGGACGAGAAGGGCGGTTCCACGCCCGATCCGAACCTTTCGGAAAACATCTGGTTTGCCCGTGACGTGCCCGCGATGGCGAGTCAGCTTGACACGCTGCCGATCCTCGTCGTCGCAAGCGTCGTGGAGGGCGATGCCCAAGGCGTCGAGCCGATCCCCGTCTCGATTCAGGGGATCCCCAACAATCACCTGTCATACGCGGTCCAGTGGTTCATGATCGCCGCCGTCTGGGCAGGGATGACACTGGCCCTAATCTGGCGTATCAGGCAGCGGCGATACTGAAGGGGTGGCGATGCGTTACGTCTCGACGCGGGGAAAGGCCCCGGTCCTCGACTTTGAACAGGCGATGCTGTCGGGGCTGGCGCGTGATGGCGGTCTGTATCTGCCCGAGACCGTTCCGGCGCTGTCCGGCCTGAATGACCTTGACGGCCTGCCCTACGAAGAGGTCGCCTTTCGCGTGATCCGTCCCTTTACCGGCGACAGCTTCACCGATGTCGAATTGCGCGGCGCCATCGAACGCGCCTATGCGCGCATCGAACACGCAGCCAAGGCGCCGCTGCATCAGCTTGCGCCGGGCCACCACCTGCTGGAACTGTTCCACGGCCCCACCCTGGCCTTCAAGGATTTCGCCATGCAGCTGATCGCCCAGCTGTTCGAGATCGCGCTGAAACGGTCGGGCCAGCGGATCACCATCGTCGGCGCGACCTCGGGCGATACCGGCTCTGCGGCGATCGAGGCGTTCCGGGGCATCGACAATGTGGATGTCTTCATCATGTTCCCGCATGGCCGCGTGTCCGAGGTGCAGCGCCGCCAGATGACCACGCCCGATGCGGCGAATGTGCACGCGCTGGCCCTCGACGGCCATTTCGACGATTGTCAGGCGCGGCTTAAGGATCTGTTCAACGACCATGATTTCCGCGACGGCGTCGGGTTGGCAGGGATCAACAGCATCAACTGGGCGCGCGTTGTGGCGCAGATCGTCTATTATGTCACCGCGGCCGCGAGCCTGGGGATGCGCGACACGGATTTCTGCGTCCCGACCGGCAATTTCGGCGACATCTTCGCCGGCAGCATGGCCCGCGCCATGGGCGCGCCGATCCGGCGCCTGATCGTGGCCACGAACCAGAACGACATCCTGCACCGCGCGCTGAGCACGGGCGAATACCGGGTGGGCGAGGTCGCGCCTTCGATGTCGCCGTCGATGGATATTCAGGTCAGCTCCAACTTCGAACGGGCGCTGTATCTGGCCTATGGCGGCGATGCGGGCGCGATCGCGCAATTGATGGAGGAACTGAGATCAGGTGGTTTCACCGTCAGCCAGGGCGCGCTGCAGGCGCTGCGCGCGCAATATGTATCTGGGCGTGTCGGCGAAGAGGAAACACTGGCCACGATCCGCACCATTCGCGCCGAAACCGGTCAGATCCTGTGCCCGCACAGCGCCGTGGGCGTGGCGGTCGCGCGCCATCATGCCGAACCCGGCGTGCCCATGGTGACGCTGGCCACGGCCCATCCCGCGAAATTCCCCGATGCGGTCGAAAAGGCCGTGGGGATCCGCCCCGCCTTGCCGCCGCACATGGCGGGGCTGTTCGATCTGCCGGAACGTGTGACGAGGGTCGAAAACGACACCGCCGCGCTTGAGGCGCTGATCCTTGAACGGAGAACGATTTGACCACCGATCCTCATCTTCGCGTCACCACATTGCCGAACGGCCTGCGCATCGCCACGCGCGACATGCCGGGTCTGCATTCCGCCGCGCTTGGCGTCTGGGTGAACGCCGGAGGTCGGAACGAACGCGCCGAACAGAACGGCATCGCGCATTTTCTGGAACATATGGCCTTCAAGGGCACGGCGACGCGCAGCGCGCTGCAGATCGCCGAGGCGATCGAGGATGTGGGCGGCTTCATCAACGCCTATACCTCGCGCGATGCGACCGCCTATTATGTCCGGGTGCTGGAACAGGACGTCGATCTGGCCTTCGACGTGATCTCGGACATCGTGCTGAACCCGATCTTCGACGAGCGCGAGATCGAGGTCGAACGCGGCGTGATCCTGCAGGAAATCGGGCAGGCGCTGGACACGCCCGATGACATCATCTTCGACTGGCTGCAGGAGGCTGCCTATCCCGATCAGGCCATCGGCCGCCCGATCCTGGGTCCGGCCGAGCGTGTCAGCCGCTTTGGCCGGCCCGATCTGGCCGGGTTCGTGGCCGAGAATTATGGCCCCGGCCAGATGATTGTCGCGGCGGCCGGCGCGGTCGATCACGACCGCATCGTGCGCCTGGCCGAGACCGCCTTCGGTCATCTGTCGCCGATTCTGCAAAACCCGCGCGCCGGCGCCGTCTGGCAGGGCCGCGAGGTGCGCCGCGTCAAGAAGCTGGAACAGGCCCATTTCGCCCTGGCATTGGAAGGACCGGGCTACCTGTCCGACGATTACTATGCCGCGCAGATCTTTTCGGCCGCGCTTGGCGGCGGCATGTCGTCGCGACTGTTCCAGAAAATCCGCGAGGAACGCGGGCTGTGCTATACGATCTTCGCGCAATCGGGGTTCCACGACGATACCGGAATGATGACGATTTATGCCGGAACCGGAGGTGGCGACATCGCCGATCTGGCGATGCTGACCATTGACGAGGTTCGCCGCGCCGCCGGCGACATCAGCGAGATCGAGGTCGCCCGCGCCAAGGCGCAATTGCGTGCGGGCCTGCTGATGGGGCTGGAAAGCCCCTCGGCGCAAGCGGAACGGATCGCGCGGGTTCTGGCGATCTGGGGTCGGGTTCTGGACCCCTCCGAGGTAGCGCAGCGGATTTCCGACGTGACGCTGGGCGATGTGCGCGCCCATGCCGAAAGGCTGATCGGGCGGGCGCGGCCTGCGCTGGCGCTTTATGGTCCTGTCAAGACCGCTCCGTCGCGTGGGGTTCTGGCCGAAAGGCTTGCCGCCTGATGTTTTCGCGGCGGCGTCCCGTGCGGCTGGAAACCGAGCGGATCGTGCTGCGCCTGCCGGCCCATTCGGACTTCAGCGCCTGGACCGCGCTGCGGGTCGACAGCCGCGCTTTCCTGACCCCCTGGGAGCCGGTCTGGTCATCCGACCATCTGACCCGCAAGAGCTTCACCAACCGCGTCTACTGGGCCGCCCGGGCCAGTCACGGCGGCAGCGCGCTGCCATTGTTTTTGCTGCGCCGCGACGGCGTGCTGCTGGGCGCGATCACGCTGGACAATATCCGGCGCGGTCCCGCCCAGACCGGCACGATCGGCTACTGGATCGGCCGGCCCTTCGCGCGGCAGGGCTATATGCGCGAGGCGATCGGCGCGCTGGTGCATCATGCCTTCACCGCGCTGGACCTGAGCCGGGTCGAGGCCGCCTGCCTGCCCGAGAACGCTGCCTCCCGGGGCGTTCTGGAGAAATCGGGTTTCAAGTATGAGGGCGTGGCGCAAAGCTATCTTCAGATCAATGGGCGCTGGCGGAACCATGTGCTTTACGCCAATCTGCGCAGCGACAGGCGGGGGCGCAGCGAGGCGCGCTGATTTTGCGTCCCGCGACGGCCGGTGGGGCCAGCCCCCCCGGACCCCCCCGAGGTATTTGGAAAGAGGGCGAGAAGATGGGGCTGGAACCGGCGGACGAGCGGCTGGCGGCGATCTTGCCGAGGGATGTGCTGCGCGAGGTGACGCCGGCCTATCTGGAAGAGCCGCGCGGCCGGTTTCACGGGCAGGCCGGGCTTGTCGCGGCGCCGCGCGATGCCGAAGAGGCGGCGGCGGTGATCCGGGCCTGTGCCAGGGCGCGCGTGGCTGTGGTGCCTCGCGGCGGCGGGACCGGGCTGGTCGGCGGGCAGATCATGGCCGGGGGGCCTGCGCCCCTGATCCTGTCACTGGAACGAATGAATGCCATTCGCGCGGTCTTTTCCGACGAGGCGGTGATGATCGCCGAAGCCGGCGCGACCCTGCAACAGGCCCGCGATGCCGCCGCCGAGGCGGGCCGGCAATTTCCGCTGTCGCTGGCCTCGCAGGGGACGGCGCAGATCGGTGGAGTGCTTTCCACCAATGCCGGAGGCGTGAACGTGCTACGCTATGGCAATGCGCGCGCCCTGTGCCTGGGGATCGAGGCGGTGTTGCCATCGGGCGTGGTGATGCGCGACCTGAAACGGCTGCGCAAGGACAATACCGGCTATGACCTGCGCGATCTTCTGATCGGGGCCGAAGGCACGCTGGGCATCATCACTGCCGCCTCGCTGGTTTTGGCCCCGATTCCGGCCGAATCGGGCGTGGCGATGTTGTCGGTGGAAAGTCCGGGCGCGGCGCTGAGCCTGCTGTCGCTGGCGCAGGCAAGGATGGGTGGCGGGGTCACGGCCTTCGAGCTGATTTCGGGTCAGTCCTTCGATTTCCTGAATCGGTATTTTCCGCAGATGCGACAGCCCTTTGCCGAGCCACCGTCCTGGTCGGTGCTGATCGAGGTCGGATTGCCCGCCGGGCTGGCCGCCGGCGAGGCGCTGGAAGGTCTGTTCCTCGCAGCCTCGGAGGATGGATTGGCGAGCGACGGCGTGATCGCGCAGTCGGGACAGCAGGCCGCCGATCTGTGGTCCCTGCGCGAACACATCCCGCTGGCCAATCGCGCCGTCGGAGCGATTGCCAGCCACGACATCAGCCTGCCTCTGTCGGAGGTCGCAAGCTTCATCCGCGATGCGCAGGCGATGCTGGCGGCCGCGGGCGACATGCGGATCAACTGTTTCGGCCATCTGGGCGACGGCAACCTGCATTTCAACCTGTTTCCCGCCAAGGGGCGCCGTCGCGAGGATTATGATTCCATTCGCGAGGCCCTGTCCCGGCGCATCCACGAGATGGTCGTGGCGCGGGGCGGGTCGTTCTCGGCCGAACACGGGGTGGGGCGGCTGAAGGTCGGCGATCTGGAACGCTGGGGCGATCCGGCGCGGCTGGCGGCGATGCGGGCGATCAAGCAGGCGCTGGATCCGCTGGGGATCATGAATCCCGGCGCCGTTCTGGGCTGACCGGCAACCCCTGTCCCGCATTGCCTTTGTGGCGTCGCGATGCATGATGGAGCAGGGGAGGGGGGCGACGATGCGATTGCGGTTCACCTATGCGACCGAGCGGGCCCGGCTCTACGAGCGGTATATCCCGTTCCTGGTCGCGATCCTGATGATGCCGGCGGGGCTGGCCTTGTTGGGCGTCGCGCCGGTGCTGGGCAGTCTGGTCGCGGTGCTGGGCCTGATCGGGACCGCGATCGGCATCTATGATCTGGGCCAGACCCAACACACCCTGATGCGCAATTATCCGCTGGCTTCGCGGTTGCGTTATCTGCTGGAACATTTCCGCCCCGAGATCCGGCAATATTTTGTCGAGAACGATCATGACGAGACGCCGTTCTCGCGCGAACAGCGGGCCGTCGTCTATCGCCGCGCCAAGGGAATCGAGGGGGTGCGTCCCTTCGGCACGCTCTGCAATGTCTATGCGGATGGCTATGAATGGCTGAACCATTCCCTTGCCACGCCGCATATCGAGGGACAGGATTTCCGGATCCGCGTCGGCGGGCCGGATTGCAGGCAGCCCTATGACAGTTCCGTGGTCAATATCTCGGGGATGTCCTACGGCGCCTTGTCGCCGCACGCGATCGAGGCGCTGAACCGCGGCGCGAAGGCCGGCGGGTTTGCGCATACGACGGGCGAGGGGTCGATCTCGCGCTTTCATCGCATGGGCGGCGATCTGATCTGGCAGATCGGCTCGGGCTATTTCGGCTGCCGGGACGCGGCGGGTCGGTTCGACGCCGAAAAATTCCGCGCGGCGGCGGCGGATGGCGCGGTCAGGATGATCGAGATCAAGCTGAGCCAGGGTGCAAAGCCCGGCCATGGCGGCATTCTGCCGGGGCCCAAGGTCAGCGAGGCCATCGCCGAGGCGCGCGGCGTTCCGGTCGGCAAGGCTTGCGTCAGCCCTGCATCGCATTCGGCCTTTTCCAGCCCGCGCGGCCTGTGCGATTTCATCGCCCGGCTGCGCGAGTTGTCGGCAGGCAAGCCGGTCGGGATCAAGCTGTGCATCGGTCATCCCTGGGAATGGTTCGCGATGGCAAAAGCCTTTCAAGAGACCGAAATCGCCCCTGATTTCATCGTGGTGGACGGCGGCGAGGGCGGTACCGGTGCGGCTCCGGTCGAATTCGCCGATCACAAGGGCGCACCACTGCGCGAGGGGCTGATGCTGGTGCACAATACCCTGACCGGACTTGGAATCCGGGACCGGATCAAGCTGATCGCATCGGCCAAGATCATCACCGCCTTTGACATCTGCCGTATCTCGGCGCTTGGCGCGGACGGGGTGAACATGGGACGCGGCTTCATGTTCGCGATCGGCTGCATCCAGGCGCAGGCTTGCCATACCGGCAAATGCCCGACCGGGATCACCACGCAGGATCCGGGCCGCTACCGGGCGCTGGTCGTGCCCGACAAGGCGCAGCGGGTGGCGCGATTCCACAAGGCCACGATGTTCGCGCTGAAGGAAGCCTGCGAAAGCAGCGGGTTGTCCCATCCCGACGCGTTCACGCCGCATCACCTGATGATCCGTACCGGCCCGCGCGAGGTGCGGTCTGCCGCGAGCCTTTATGACTGGCTGAAACCGGGCGCGCTGTTGCAGGGGGACGTGGATCATCCGGCGTTCCGCAAATACTGGCACCGGGCGCGGATCGGGGATTGGGGAATGGCCGAGGCGGCCTGGTGAGCGTTGCGCAAGATGCGGCGCAAGCAGCGTACGTTGCGTGACACAGGCTGGCAGCCGGCAGCGCAGAAAAACCAGCAAATGCCGGGCGCGACCGGTCACAGGCCGTACACCGGACCTGCACAGCCTGTACACCGCGCGGGCACCGCCTGCGAATTTCGCCGGGATGTTGCCTGTGGACGGAAGCCGTCCCGTTCGCAATCCAGGGCGGCCTGATTGCCTCATCGGTTCCTTCGGCAACACTTCCCTTGCGCCAACCCCGATCCGGAACGGCAGCTTGTCGTGCATTGCCATCATTGATACCCTCGGCGGTGAACCGGGCATCGCGAACACTCCATGTTCGAGCTACACCGACACCGCCGATACGAGGTTTCAGATCGCTCGACTTTGCCCTGGAGGCGAACAGGAAATGAACGGACTTGTCGCGACACTTGCGGTTGCGCTTTTCATGGCCGGGCCAGCCCTCGCACAATCCTTGCCGCCCGGTCTTGTCGGGCGTTGGGACGTCTCGCAGGAGGCTTGCGCCGCGTCCGGCACTTCGGTGAGCCAGATCGACATCCTGCCTGACCGGATCGACACGTTCGGCGGCAACGCCATCCTGCGAGAGGTCGAAAAGATCGGCGATGTCACCTTCGTGGCCGGCGATTTCGAGCAGCGCGAGGGGGCCGAGCAGATCGCGCCGCGTACAGGCGAATATTTCCGCTTTGACCAGCGAGACGGGCCGGACCGGATGACTTTCGTCTGGAAGGACGTACAGAGGACCGCCCTCGTCAGATGCGGAAAGGCGGTGGTGGAGAAGAAAGCCGTGGACCTCGCCCCCAGGCCGCCAGCCGCGAACGAACCGGGATATGACGGGCAGTTGCCGATCCCCCTCGGACTTTGGGTCATCGCGGGAGAATCCTGCCAGAACCCCGCCAATGCGGGCTGGCGCGTCTATGACGGCGCGGGCCTGCGCGGCGCGTCGAGCATTCGCTGCGAAATCGACGCCACCCAACGGCAAGGCGAAAGCATCCTGTTTTCGCAGCTCTGCGAGGCCAGCTATGACGGCAAGGTCCGGGCCACGCGGGACAGGATCACCATCACCGCGCCGCGACGGTTCACGCTTCTGGAAGCTGCCGGGGAAAGTCCTGACGAAGACGCTGGCCGGTCAGGCCAGAACTTCAACTGGTGCGGACCCCAACTTC
>DBFD01000048.1:55698-55899 GCA_002294185.1 Paracoccus sp. UBA889 | reverse complement strand
CCGCGCGCTTCGCTTGTTCGCGGGCGGGTGCGCTGAGGTCTGGAGTTGTGAGTTGCCGTCGTCTGGGCCTGACGTGAGTCTGCCCGTGGGATGGCGCTACTCCGGGTGAGCGGGTGTGCTTTATGGTGACACGAACCTCTCCGCCCGGAGGTCAGCGCAAGATGGCCAAGCGCCAGCCCGCCGGGACGGGCAGGCGCTCGC
>DBFD01000048.1:53780-55410 GCA_002294185.1 Paracoccus sp. UBA889 | reverse complement strand
TGGCCAAGCGCCAGCCCGCCGGGACGGGCAGGCGCTCGCTCTCGCGCCCTTCGGGCTTGTCCGACAGCGGGAGCGATACCCCGTGCTCAGTCGCGGCCCCGATAGGGTTCGACATATTGCAGCGCCATGTCCCATGGGAAGAAAATCCATGTGTCTTGGCTTACCTCGGTGATGAAGGTGTCGACCATCGGGCGGCCTTTTGGCTTGGCGTAGACGGTGGCGAAATGCGCTTTCGGGTAGAGCAGACGCACCAGTTCCAGTGTCTTGCCGCTGTCGACAAGGTCATCGACGATCAGGATGCCGGAGCCATCGCCCATCAACTCTGCATCGGGGCTTTTCAGCACCTTGGCTTCGGCCTGCGACTGGTGGTCGTAGGACTTGACCGAAATCGTGTCGACCGTGCGGATGTCCAGTTCGCGGCTGACGATCATCGCGGGGGCCATGCCGCCGCGGGTGATCGCGACCACGGCCTTCCAGCCGCCATCGTCGGGGCCATGCCCGTCCAGCCGCCATGCCAGCGCGCGGCTGTCGCGGTGGATCTGGTCCCAGCTGATGTGAAACCCTTTTTCGTGGGGCAGGCGGTCGGTCATCGGTTTGGTCCTCATCGTCACGGGCCGGGCGGGGGCCATTTGCAGCAAAGTCGGGGGCAGCGGATCAGCCGGTTGCGAGCTTTACGCCCAGCACCGCGAGAAATCCGCCAAAGAAACGGTCGAGCGTAGTTTTCATCCCGACATAGCGTCGGCGCATCCGGTCGAGCGAGAAGACCCGCGACACGAAGCTGTTCCACACGGATTCGTTCACAAAGATCACGGCCAGCAACAGCAGACGTCCGCCCAGCCCGGTTTCGGGCGGGATCGCCCCGGCAAAGACCGCGCCGAAAAACACGGCGGGTTTCGGGTTCGACAACTGGCACATCAGGCCGCGCCAGAGCGCCGCGCGAAAGCCCGGAACCGCCGCGCCGGGTGGCAAGGTCGCATCAAAGGGGGTGCGAGCGTCGCGCCACATATGCCATGCCAGCCACAGCAGATAGGCGGCACCGGCCAGTTTCAGCACGCGCAGCAGGCCGGGGGCCAATTCGAACACGATCGCCAGACCCGACAGCGCCAGCGCCGCCCAGAACACCGCGCCGATGCCCAGCCCCAGCGCCAGCGCGACGCCGGTGCGCGCCCCTTGCGTCAGACCGGTGCGCGCGGCCATCAGCACGGCGGGACCGGGGCTGACGGCGGCCATCAGGTGCAAAAGCCAGACGGCGAGAAAGGCGGTGAGGGTCATGGCCGGCTCACTCCCGATGCGCTTATTTCTTGGCGGCGTCGATATCCGGGGCGTCGACGGCCTTCATGCCCACGACATGATAGCCCGCGTCGACATGATGGGTCTCGCCGGTGACGCCGGAGCCCAGATCGGACAGCAGGTAGAGCGCGGATTTGCCGACATCTTCCTGTGTGACGTTGCGGCGCAGCGGGGAGTTCAGCTCGTTCCATTTCAGGATATAGCGGAAATCGCCGATGCCGGAGGCGGCCAGCGTCTTGATCGGTCCGGCGGAGATTGCGTTAACGCGGATGTTGTTCTTGCCCAGATCCTCGGCGAGGTAGCGCACGGAGGCCTCCAGCGCCGCCTTGGCCACGCCCAT
>DBFD01000048.1:12709-53451 GCA_002294185.1 Paracoccus sp. UBA889 | reverse complement strand
ACGCCCATCACGTTGTAATGCGGCATCACGCGTTCGGCGCCGTAATAGGTCAGCGTCACGCAGGAGCCGCCATCGGTCATCAGCTTCTCGGCGCGGCGCACGCAGGAGGTGAAGGAATAGACCGACACGTCCATCGTGGAGCGGAAATTGTCGGCGGAGGTGTCGACATAGCGCCCGCGCAGCTCGCCCTTGTCGGAAAAGCCGATGGCGTGAACGTAGAAATCGAGCTTGCCCCACGATTTTTCCAGCGCGGCGAAGGCGGCGTCGAGGCTGTCTTCGTCCGTGACGTCACATTCGTGCAGTTCCGTCACGCCCAGTTGCGCGGCCAGTGGCTCGGCCCGCTTGCGGAATTGGTCGCCCTGATAGGTGAGCGCCAGTTCGGCCCCGGCATCGGCCAGCGCGCGGGCGATGCCCCACGCAATGGATTTATCGTTGGCGAGGCCCATGATCAGCCCGCGTTTGCCTTGCATGAGTTGCGTCATCGCGTCTTCCCGCCTGCCTTTGACCGCCTGTGTCAGCGACCTTTAGGCCAAGCGAGGCCCGTCATGCAAGGGCGCGCGGCGCGGGCGAGGTTTGGCCGAGGCTCCGGGGTGCCGGTCGGCAATAGGGTGCCGAGCCGGGCGCGGGCCCCTGAAAACGCGGCGTATAAACTTTAAGCTTATAGGAATGATCCGGCAGAGGATGTCATGCGTAAACTTGAATACTTGGTTCCGCGGACGAAGTTTGGTTTGAGGGCAGGTGATTTAGGTTCAACGGGTCCGAGGCGATTAACGCAGGGGCCCGGACGGCGGCAGGAGACCGAGGTGAGCAGAATGACGACCGACGACAGCGCAACGCGCGACGGGCAGGATGCCGAGCGTAGCGGCATTTTCGCAGGCAGCGATCCCTTTGCGATCGCGCGCGCGTGGCTGGCGGAGGCCGAGCAGGCGGAGCCGAACGATCCCAACGCCATTGCCCTGTCCACGGTGGATGCCGAAGGCGCGCCCAATGCGCGCATGGTGCTGCTGAAAGAAATCTCGGACGACGCGTTCGTGTTCTACACCAATTACGGATCGGTTAAGGCACAGGAGATCGACGCCGCCGGGAAATGCGCGTTCGTCATGCACTGGAAATCGCTGCGGCGTCAGATCCGCGTGCGGGGCACGACCCGGCGCGAGGATGGCGCGAAGGCCGACGCCTATTACGCGTCGCGCTCGCTCAAAAGCCGGCTGGGCGCGTGGGCGTCCGATCAAAGCAAGCCGCTGTCATCGCGCGGTGCGCTGATGGCACGGGTTGCGGAGGCCGGTGTGACCCACGGACCCAATCCCGCCCGCCCGCCATTCTGGGGCGGGTTCCGTATCGACCCATTCGAGATCGAGTTCTGGGCCGACGGCGCGTTCCGTCTGCATGACCGGTTTCGCTGGACCCGCCTGTCGCCCGCGTCAACTTGGGCGGTAGAGCGCCTCAATCCCTGACATTCGCGCTTCGTGAATGACAAACCTCTGGAACTCTGCTGTTTTTTAAGGTTCATTCAACCTGCCACTCACATACGGATGACGTCGTCATATTTCGGCGCGGGATCCGACCAACTGGTGTTCCGGACCTGTCCGGTGCGCCCTGAACAAAGAAGAATTCGTGTCGATGAAAGATGAATCCTGTCCGCGACCACTCAGCGGACGCGTAAAATGGTTCGACCCGGCCAAGGGCTTTGGCTTCGTCGTCGCCGATGAGGGCGGACCCGACATTCTGTTGCATGCCAACGTGCTACGGAATTTCGGGCAAAGCTCTGTCGCGGATGGCGCGGGCGTCGAGATCATCGTGCAGGAGACGCCGCGCGGTGTTCAGGCGGTCGAGGTCGTGCGGATCAAACCGCCCGAAACCCACGATGCCCCCCCGATGGAGGACGTTGCGGCACTTGACCCCGAAGTGCTCAACGCGCTGCCTCTGGAACCGGCCCGCGTGAAGTGGTTCGATAAGGCCAAGGGATTCGGTTTCGCCAATATCTTTGGTCTGGCGGAAGACATTTTTGTCCATATCGAGGTCGTGCGCCGCTCCGGTCTTGCAGATTTGCAACCGGGCGAGGCCGTGGGACTGCGTGTGGTCGAGGGGCGCCGTGGCAAGATGGCCACACAGGTCTGTTCCTGGGAGATGGCGCTGAAGGGGGAGTGACCTATGGGCAAGGCGGGCGTGACGATCGGAGCCTTCGTGGCGATGTGGGTGCTGTTTCAGGCAGCGCCGGTGATGGCCGCCCCGGTCTGTAGCCCCGAACAGGTCGATCTGCGCGGTGACTTTGGCACGGCGCGGTTCAGCGTCGCGGTCGCCGACGACCCGAGAGAACGCGCGCAGGGGCTGATGCATGTGGACCGCATGGCCCGCTCCACCGGGATGATATTTCTCTATCCCGAGCCGCAAACGGCTGCGTTCTGGATGAAGAACACGCTAATCCCGCTCGACATGATTTTTGTCGGTGCGGATGGCGTGGTGCGCAAGGTCCATGAAAACGCGATCCCGCAGGATCTGACCCCGATCCCCGGCGGCGACGACATCGTCGCGGTGCTGGAGATCAATGGTGGGTTGTCCGGCGCGCTGGGGATTGAGGCGGGGGCCGAAATGCGGCACCCGGCCTTTGGCGCCGAGGCCGCATGGGCCTGTCCCGAGGGCGAAACCCAAAGCTTGCCCGAAAACTGAACGGCACCCGGTCGAAAGACGCTTTTCAACCTCGTCCGCAGCGCGTAGAGATCGCGCCAGTCGGGGCGTGGCGCAGCTTGGTAGCGCGACGGTTTTGGGTACCGTAGGTCGTAGGTTCGAATCCTATCGCCCCGACCATTCAGCCAGATCCAGACGTCAGCCGATGAGGTAGACGCGGATCGGCATCCACAGCCCCATCACCACCATCATCAGGTTTTCGGTCAGCGAGATGAAGCCCAGCGGCACCGACGAGCCGCCGCCGACGCAGGCGCATTTCAGTTCCCGTTTCTGGATGTAGACGGCGTAAAAGACCGAGATCGCCCCGACCGTCCCGATAAACAGGGCCACCGGCGCCGACAGCCACGTCAACGCGCCCGAAATCATCAGCACGCCCGCCGCCGTTTCGGCGAAGGGGTAGATATAGGCGTAGCGCACCCAGCGTTGTCCCAGCAGGTCGTAATTCAGGAACATGGACGAGAAGCTTTCCACATCCTGAAGTTTTTGCAGCCCGAGCAGGGTCATGCCAAAGGCGATGAACAGTTCGAACACCCGCAGGCTGAGCAGGGTGCCTTCGACCCGCCATGTCACGGCAAAGGCGATCAGCGCGGCGCAGGCAAAGATCGCGATCACCGGGCGATAGGTTGTTTCGTCCTCATCGGGCAGGGGTTTGTCGAAATGGGCGCGCAGGTCGTCGTAGCCGCCGATGCGGGTGCCGTCGATAAAGGTCTGCGGGGTCGTTTCCACCCCGTGTTTTTGCATGAAGGCATCGGTCGCCTCGCGGGTTTCGAGCCAGTTATCCTCGACCGTGTAGCCCTGCTGCTCCAGCAGATCCTTGCTTTTGAGGCCATAGGGGCAGACGTGTTTGTCCATCACCATCCGGTAAAGCACGGCGGTTTTGCCGTGGGCGCGGTCTGCGGGCGGGGTGTGGGTGTGGTCGCTGGCGTCTTTCATCTGGGTCTCCTGAGCGGGCGGCGGGGGCAGGGGCGCGAATCGCCAAGGGCGGGGGCGCGGGCTGAATCTGCCGATATGCAGCGGATCAACGGGCCTACGCCGCTGGAAGGTTCCGCGACGTTGTGAAATTTCGGCAACACCGGGCGGCGGATCGCGCCGGGGGGCGGGGAATTTCCGCGCTGCCGAGGAAATGGGCGCGGCGGGCTGTGGGCCTGTGGGCAGCCGCGCGAATACCGGCATCGGGCGCCCCTGCGCCGGACCGCGCGGGCGACCCTAGGTCAGCCGCTAAGTCCCGCGATCACGGCAATTTTCACCCACGATCGCCCCGATCCGGCAGGGCGGGGCAAAATGTGAGGGGTTTCGTTCACAGGCTGTGGAGGAATCGAGCAGCCTCCCCCCGGCAGCGCCGCAATGGCCCGCGTCAAACAAAATCCGGGTGCTCCGTAGACGAAAATCAAGTTGACCGATGCGCGGAATTTGCGTCAGTTTGTGTGCATCAACGGGGCCTCCACTACATCTAGTGGGCCTCGGCGCAGAGATACATTGCCAGCCAAGATCAGTTCGGACGCCCATAGGCGCCGGCCGACGCCCTGTTCCGGGGGGTCTGGCGCGGTGGCGGTGCGCCTTGATCGAAGAAGGGCGCGCGTGCGGGGGCCGCGGGACACCTAGGGCAATCAACAAGCAAGGGCGGGGCAGTCGCCCGTCAGGGACGTCGAGGGGCGCGGGGACGATATGAAGATCGAACGCAAATTCACCACCGCCGGGCGGGATGCCTATGCCGGGATCGACTTTACCCGGACCGGCTCGGAAATCCGCAACCCGGACGGCACCGTGGTGTTCAAGCTCGACAATATCGAGATCCCCGAAAGCTGGAGCCAAGTCGCTGCCGACGTCATCGCGCAGAAATATTTCCGCAAGGCCGGCGTGCCCCTGCTGCTGAAGCGGGTCAGGGAAAAGGGCGTGCCGGATTTCCTGTGGCGCAGCGTGGCCGATACCGATGCGCTGGAGGCCCTGCCCGAAAGCCAGCGCTACGGCGGCGAGACCAGCGCCAGACAGGTCTTTGACCGTCTGGCCGGGGCCTGGGCCTATTGGGGTTGGAAAGGCGGGTATTTTTCCAACGAAGAAGACGCCCGCGCCTATTATGACGAGATGCGCTTCACGCTGGCCCGACAGATGGCCGCGCCCAACAGCCCGCAATGGTTCAATACCGGCCTGCACTGGGCCTATGGCATCGACGGCCCGTCGCAGGGGCATTTCTATGTCGATTTCAGGACCGGCAAGCTGGTCAAGTCGGCCAGCGCCTATGAACATCCCCAGCCCCATGCCTGCTTCATCCAGTCGGTTGGCGACGATCTGGTGAACGAGGGCGGGATCATGGATCTGTGGGTCCGCGAGGCGCGCCTGTTCAAATATGGCAGCGGCACCGGCACCAATTTCTCCAGTCTGCGCGGCGAGGGCGAAAGCCTGTCGGGCGGCGGCAGGTCCAGCGGCCTGATGGGCTTTCTGAAGATCGGCGACCGGGCGGCCGGCGCGATCAAGTCGGGCGGCACCACCCGCCGCGCCGCCAAGATGGTGATCTGCGACATGGATCACCCCGATATCGAAGCTTTCATCAACTGGAAGGTCATCGAGGAACAGAAGGTCGCCAGCCTCGTCGCCGGGTCCAAGGCCCACGAGGCGAAGCTGAACGACATCTTCGCCGCCATCGGCGCCTGGGACGGCAGCATCGAGGATGCGACCGACCCGGCCGTCAATGACGGTCTGAAAGCTGCGATCCGGGGTGCCAAGAAGGCGATGATACCCGAAACCTATATCAACCGCGTGCTGCAATATGCCCGTCAGGGTTTCGACAGTATCGAATTCCCGACCTACGATACCGACTGGGACAGCGAGGCCTATGTCAGCGTCTCGGGACAGAACAGCAACAATTCGGTCCGCGTCACCGACGCCTTCCTGAACGCGGTCCGCGATGACAGGCCGTGGGAGCTGCTGCGCCGCACCGATGGCAAGGTCGCCAGGACCGTCAGCGCCCGCGAATTGTGGGATCAGGTCGGTCATGCCGCCTGGGCCTGCGCCGATCCGGGAATCCAGTTCCACGATACCGTCAATGCCTGGCATACCTGCCCCGAGGACGGCGCCATCCGCGGATCGAACCCGTGCAGCGAATACATGTTCCTCGACGACACGGCCTGCAACCTGGCCTCGATGAACCTTCTGAGCTTCTGGACCGGCGAGCGTTTCGACGCCGATGCCTATGTCCACGCCACGCGGCTGTGGACCGTGACGCTGGAGATCAGCGTGCTGATGGCGCAATTCCCCAGCAAGGAGATCGCGCAGCGCAGCTATGATTACCGCACGCTGGGCCTGGGCTATGCCAATATCGGCGGCCTGCTGATGAACATGGGCCTGGGTTATGACAGTGATCAGGGCCGCGCGCTGTGCGGCGCGCTGACCGCGATCATGACCGGCATTGCCTATGCCACCTCGGCCGAGATGGCGTCGGAGCTGGGGGCGTTTCCCGGATACGGGCGCAACGCCGAGCACATGCTGCGCGTGATTCGCAACCACCGCGCCGCGGCCCACGGAACCGAGGCCTATCACGGCATCAATGTCCGCCCCGTGGCGCTGGATGCCGGCAATTGCCCCGATCCGCGTCTGGTCGCACTGGCCCGCGAGGCCTGGGACGAAGCGCTGACGCTGGGCGAGGATCACGGGTTCCGCAACGCCCAGTCGACCGTCATTGCGCCAACCGGCACGATCGGGCTGGTCATGGATTGCGACACGACCGGAATCGAGCCCGACTTCGCACTGGTCAAGTTCAAGAAGCTGGCCGGAGGCGGCTATTTCAAGATCATCAACCAGTCGGTCCCGGCCGCGCTTGACACATTGGGCTATGCATCCGCCCAGATCGAGGAAATCATCGCCTATGCGGTGGGCCATGCCAGCCTTGGCAATTGCCCCGGCATCAATCACACCGCGCTGGCCGGGCACGGTTTCGGCCCGCGCGAGATCGAGAAGGTCGAGGCCGCCCTGGCCACGGCGTTCGATATCCGCTTCGTCTTCAACCAATGGACACTGGGCGAGGATTTCTGCAGGCAGACGCTGGGCATCCCGGCCGACAAGCTGAACGATCCCGCCTTTGATCTGCTGCGGCATCTGGGCTTCTCGAAGCAGCAGATCGACGCCGCCAACGATCACGTCTGCGGAACGATGACGCTGGAAGGCGCGCCTTTCCTGAAGGATGAACATCTGCCGGTCTTCGACTGCGCCAATCCCTGCGGCAAGCGCGGCAAGCGGTATCTGTCCGTGGACAGCCACATCCACATGATGGCCGCCGCGCAATCCTTCATCTCGGGCGCGATCAGCAAGACGATCAACATGCCCAACAGCGCCACCATCGCCGACGCGCTGGCCGCCTACGAGCTGTCGCACAGCCTCGGCATCAAGGCCAATGCCCTGTACCGCGACGGATCCAAGCTGTCGCAGCCGCTGGCCGCGGCCCTGGTCGAAGACGACGAGGAGGCCGAGGAAATCCTCGCCACCGGCAGCGCCCGTGAAAAGGCCACAATCGTCGCCGAAAAGATCGTCGAGCGGATCATCGTCAAGGAGGCCGTGCGCAGCCACCGCGAGAAACTGCCGCAGCGGCGCAAGGGCTATACCCAGAAGGCCATCGTCGGCGGCCACAAGGTCTATCTGAGGACCGGCGAATACGATGATGGCGGCCTGGGCGAGATCTTCATCGACATGCACAAGGAAGGCGCGGGCTTCCGGGCGATGATGAACAATTTCGCCATCGCCGTATCGGTCGGCCTGCAATACGGCGTGCCGCTGGAGGAATTTGTCGATGCCTTTACCTTCACCCGGTTCGAACCGGCGGGGATGGTTCAGGGCAATGACAGCATCAAGAACGCCACCTCGATCCTGGATTACGTGTTCCGCGAACTGGCGGTCAGCTATCTCGACCGCACCGATCTGGCCCATGTGAAGCCGGAAGGGGCGTCATTCGACGATCTTGGTGGCGGCGAACACGAGGGTCAGAACCTGGCCCCGGTGACCGAGCAGGCCGAACTGAAATCGCTGACCATGCTGAAGCAGATCAGCAGCGCCGGATATTTGCGCAAACGCTTGCCGCAGGACCTGATGGTGCTGCAGGGCGGCGCTTCGAGGACGGCGGTCGCCACCGGCATGGCCGAAGGCGGCGCCGGCTTTCAGGCCGCCCCGGTCGCGGCTGCGCCGATCGACCAGCGCAAAAAGGCCAAGATGCAGGGCTACGAGGGCGATCCTTGCGGCGAATGCGGCAATTACACGCTGGTCCGCAACGGCACCTGCATGAAGTGCAACACCTGCGGCGGCACCTCAGGTTGTAGCTGAACCGACTGCGCGGGGCCTGTCGCAGGCCACGCATTGCCATGTCAGGCCAGGTCGCGGGTTTCCCTCCTCCCTCTCGCGCCCCTATCGAAGCAGATGCGTCCGGCAAGAGGCGCAGCCTGACCCCAGCCCCCCGCGCCGTGGCAGCGAGACGCGGGGGGTCTTTCATTCGCGAATGGCCGGATGCCGGCCTGGACTGGCCGGTCCTGACCCCGGCTGATCCGGACCGCTAGAGCGCCAGCGCCATCCCGCCGAGCGCGCCCGTGATCACGACCTGCCAGGCCGGTCGCCGCCACAAGGACAGCATCAGGAACAGGGTCACCGCCAGCGCGAAATCCCCGGATTGCGTGACGCCGCCTGTAAAGACCGGATCATAAAGCGCCGCGCCCAGCACGCCCACGACCGCCGCGTTCGCGCCGGCGCCGGCGTGGCGCGCCCGGTGACTGGCCGAAATCGCCGACCAGAAGGGCAGGGCGGCCGCCATCAGCAGAAATCCCGGCAGGAAGATCGCGATCAGGCCGATGATCGCGCCCGCCGGGCCGCCCGCGATCTGTCCCAGCCAGCCGGCAAAGGTGAAAAGCGGCCCCGGCATGGCCTGCGCCGCGCCATAGCCGGCCAGGAAACTGGCCTCGGGCACCAAGCCGCCCTGCACGGTTCCCGCTTCGAGCAGTGGCAGCACCACATGGCCGCCGCCGAAAACCAATGCCCCCGCGCGGTAAAAGACCTCCGCGATCCGGGCCGGAATGCCCGCACCGACCAGCAGCGGCGAAAGCAGCAGCAAGACCCCGAACAGGATCGCGCACAGCGCCGCGTTGCGCCGCGACGGGCCGCGCAGCGGCTGCTGAGGCTGTGCCTCGGCCAGGCGTGCCACCCGCAGCAGCAGACCCGCAAGCGCACCGCCGGCGATGACCACGACCTGCATCCAGGCGGCGGTCGGCATCGCCGACAGCGACGCCAGCGCGGCCAGCGCGATCCCCGCCCGCGCGCCCGACGGCGCCAGCACGCGCGCCATGCCGAAAACCGCGTGGGCCACGATCGCCACGGCGGTAATCTTCAGCCCGGCAATCAGGCCGCCGGCCAGCCCCTCGTCGGGCGGCGCCGCGCCGACCGTCGCCGCCAGCAGAATCATCGCCAGCGCCGAGGGCAGGGTAAAGGCCAGCGTCGCCGTCAACGCCCCCGTCGCGCCGCCGCGCTGCCAGCCCAGGGCAAAGGCGGTCTGGGACGAGGCGGGACCAGGCAGAAACTGGCTCAGCGCGACGATCTCGGCATAGCGGGCATCAGTGATCCAGTTGCGGCGGAGGACCAGATCCTCGCGGAAATAGGCCAGATGGGCGATGGGGCCGCCGAAACTGGTCAGGCCGAGGCGCAGAAAAGCGCGGGCGATTTCGGGCAGGCGGTGCGAATCGGTCATCGGCGCGATCATAATGGTAACGCGTGGCGGGAAAATGCCTGGTGGATCGTGGCGCTGCCGTGGATGGATCGCGCGTGATGAAGAGGGGGAAAGACGATGCAGGACCAACCCGATGATGCAGGGGCACGCCGCGCCGCGATCCCTGTCGACTGTTATCCCGTCGAGACACTGCCGCAGCCGGATCTGCCCGGCCTTCTGGCCGCGCGAAACGGCTGGCGGCAGGTGGACGAAATCGTGGTCCCGCCTCGTGAGGCGCGCTGTTTCACCGTGCCCGCCGGCCATTTCTTCCGCATCCTCTGCATCGAGGGACCCCAGGTCGGGGATCTGAACCTGTGGTCGGCGGATCTGTCGGAACGCTTCTATTCCGGCAAGACCCGGGCCCTGCATGGCAGCCATCTGAGCACGGGCGACCGGTTGTGGTCCTCGTTCCCAGGCCTGCGGCCGATGGCCACGATCACCGAGGACACGCTGGCCTGGTATGGCATCGACGATTTCGGCGGCAGCGTCCACGATGTGATCGGCACACGCTGCGATCCCTATACGCATAATTTGCTGACGGGCGGGCATTATCATCATTGCTGCCATTCCAACCTGATCCGCGCACTGGCCGGGGCGCGGGGCCTGACGCCGGAACAGGCCGAGGCCCATGTTCACGATGTGCTGAACGTCTTCATGTGCACCGGCTTCGCCCGTGATTCCGGGCGATATTTCATGAAGGCCAGCCCCGTCCGGCCCGGCGATTATCTGGAATTCTTCGCCGAAATCGACCTGCTGGGGGCGCTGTCCGCCTGTCCGGGCGGGGATTGTTCGGCCGAACATTCCTCGGATGCGGCGCGCTGCTATCCGCTTTCGGTGCAGATGTTCCGGCCCGCCCGGACGCCCGCAGGCTGGTCGCCGCCGCCACCGAACGGCTATGACCGCAGCCATGGCGCGCGCTGAGGCGCGTAAATTCAACTTATGCGTGCAAAGGCTGCATTCGGCTGTAGCGCGGGGCGGAAAACCGCGCTATTCTCTGTCTCAGATCCGGGAAAACCGGACGAGGCAGAGGCAGTGACGGCGGTATTCCCATGACCGAGATGGTCTTTGGCACGACCCCCGCGAGGGCGGGGGATCCGATTCTTCCACGCTGGTGGCGGACCCTGGACAGGTGGGCGCTGGCCTGCGTGGTGGGGCTTTTTGCGACAGGCCTTCTTCTGGGGCTGGCGGCATCGGTGCCGCTGGCCGAAAAGAACGACCTGCCGCGATTCTACTATGTCCAGCGCCAGGCGATCTTTGGCGGTCTGGCGCTGCTGGTGATGCTGGTCGTCTCGATGCTGTCGCCGCGGCAGGTCCGGCGGCTGGGCGTGCTTGGCTTCATCGCGGCCTTCGCATTGCTCGGGGCGCTGCCTTTCTTCGGCACCGATTTCGGCAAGGGCGCGACGCGCTGGCTGAGCCTGGGCTTTGTCTCGATCCAGCCGTCCGAGTTCCTGAAGCCGGGCTTCGTCGCGCTCTCGGCCTGGTTCATGGCCGCCAGCCAGGAGGTCGGAGGCCCGCCGGGCCGGTTGTATTCCTTTTTCACGGCGATGGTGGTGGTCCTGCTTCTGGCCCTGCAACCCGATTTCGGGCAGGCCTCGCTGGTGCTGTTTGCCTGGCTGGTGATGTATTTCGTGGCCGGGGCGCCGATGGTGCTTTTGCTGGGCGTTACCGGCATCGCTGGCCTGGGCGGTCTTTTCGCCTATGGGGCTTCGGAACACTTCGCCCGCCGGATCAACGGATTCCTGAACCCCGAGATCGATCCCCGCACGCAGATCGGCTATGCCACCAACGCGATTCAGGAAGGCGGCTTCTTCGGCGTCGGCGTGGGCGAAGGCACCGTCAAGTGGTCGCTGCCCGACGCCCATACCGACTTCATCATCGCGGTGGCGGCCGAGGAATATGGCACGATCATGGTTCTGGCGATCATCCTGCTTTACGCCACCATCGTCAGCCGCTCGCTGTTGCGTCTGCTGCGGGAACGCGATCCCTTCGCCCGCATCGCGGGCACCGGGCTGGCCTGCGCCTTTGGCGTGCAGGCGCTGATCAACATGGGCGTCGCGGTCCGGCTGCTGCCGGCCAAGGGCATGACGCTGCCCTTCGTCAGCTATGGCGGTTCATCGGTGATCGCATCCGGCATCACGATGGGAATGCTGCTGGCGCTGACCCGGGCCCGCCCACAGGGCGAAATGGCCGAGATCCTGCGGCGAGGCCGCTGATGGCCGCACCGCTTGCGCTGATCGCGGCCGGCGGCACGGGCGGGCACATGTTTCCCGCCCAGGCCCTGGCCGAGCTGATGCTGGCCGAGGGCTGGCGCGTCGCATTGTCCACCGACGAACGCGGCGCGCGCTATGCCGGGGCCTTTCCCGACGCGGTCCAGCGCAGCATCGTTCCCGCAGCCACCACGGCGCGCGGGGGCATTCCTGGCAAGCTGACCGCGCCCTTCACGATCGCTGCAGGCATCATGGCCGCGCGCCGCGCCTTTGCCGGCGACCGGCCCTCGGTCGTCATAGGCTTCGGCGGCTATCCGACGATTCCCGCCCTGTCGGCGGCGCTCAGCATGGGGCTGCCGCGCATGATCCACGAACAGAACGGCGTCATGGGCCGCGTGAACCGCCTTTTCGCGGCGCGTGTCCATCGCATCGCCTGCGGTATCTGGCCGACCGCGCTGCCGCGAGGGGTCGCGGGCATCCATACCGGCAATCCGGTCCGCGCCTCGGTCCTGGACCACGCGGCCAGTCCCTATGCCGATCCCGATGAAGGCGGTCTGAACCTCGTGGTCATCGGCGGAAGTCAGGGCGCGCGCGTCCTGTCCGACATGGTTCCCGCCGCCATTGCCGTTTTGCCCGCCGATCTGCGCACCCGGCTGCGCCTAAGCCATCAGGCCCGCTCCGAGGACGCGGATCGGGTCGCCGCCGCCTATGATGCGGCGGGCGTAACGGCGGATGTGCAGCCCTTCTTCGCCGATGTTCCCGAAAGGCTGGCGCGGGCGCAACTGGTCATCAGCCGTGCCGGTGCCTCGTCCATCGCCGACATCACGGTGATCGGCCGGCCCGCCATCCTGATCCCCTTCGCCGCTGCCGCGGGCGACCACCAATCCGCCAATGCGCGGGCCCTGGCCGATGCCGGCGCCGCGCTGCTGCGTGCCGAATCGACGCTTGACCCCGAAACCCTTGCGCGCGACATGCAGGCGATCCTGACCGATCCCGCGCGTGCGCGCGCCATGGCCTCGGCCGCGCTGTCGCTGGCCCGTCCCGATGCCGCGCGCCGCCTTTACGACCTTGTCACGGAGATTGCCTGATGAATGCCGCCACCAAACTGCCCGGTGAACTTGGTCCCATTCACTTCGTGGGCATCGGCGGAATCGGCATGTCGGGGATCGCCGAGGTGCTGATGACGCTGGGCTACCGCGTCCAGGGCAGCGATGCGAAACGCTCGAAGATCACCGACCGCCTGGAAACCCTGGGTGCGACCGTATTCGAAGGGCAGCGCGCCGAAAACCTGGGCGAGGCCGGCGTGGTGGTCATCTCGACCGCGATCAAGAAGGGCAACCCCGAACTGGAAGAGGCCCGCCGCCGCGGCCTGCCGGTCGTCCGCCGGGCCGAGATGCTGGCCGAACTGATGCGGATGAAATCCAACATCTGCATCGCCGGCACCCATGGCAAGACCACCACCACCACCATGGTCGCGACATTGCTGGACGCGGGCAACCTGGACCCGACCGTCATCAATGGCGGCGTCATCCACGCCTATGGCAGCAATGCGCGGGCGGGCGCGGGCGAATGGATGGTGGTCGAGGCCGACGAAAGCGACGGCAGCTTCAATCGCCTGCCCACCGACATCGCCATCATCACCAATATCGACCCCGAACACATGGAACATTGGGGCAGCTTCGATGCGCTGCGGCAGGGCTTTTACAATTTTGCATCCTCGATCCCGTTCTATGGTCTTGCGGTCTGCTGCACCGATCATGCCGAGGTTCAGTCGCTGGTCGGCCGGCTGACCGAACGCCGCGTCGTGACCTTCGGATTCAATGCCCAGGCCGATGTGCGGGCGATGAACCTGACCTATGACAAGGGCATCGCGCATTTCGACATCGCGCTGCAGGGCGAAGGCCCCAACGACAAGGGCGCGGTCGAGATGATCGAGCGCTGCACCTTGCCGATGCCGGGCGACCACAACGTCTCGAACTGCCTCGCCGCCGTCGCCGTGGCGCGCCATCTGGGCATGAAGAAGGCCGAGATCCGCGAGGCGCTGGCGAAATTCGGCGGCGTGGGGCGGCGATTCACCCGTGTGGGCGAGGTCGGCGGCGTCACCATCATCGACGATTACGGCCACCACCCGGTAGAAATCGCGGCGGTGCTGAAAGCCGCCCGCCAGGCGACCGAGGGTCGGGTGATCGCGGTCCACCAGCCGCACCGTTTTTCGCGATTGTCCAGCCTCTTTGACGATTTCTGCACCTGTTTCAACGAGGCCGACGTGGTCGCCATCGCCGATGTCTATGCCGCCGGCGAAGATCCGATCCCCGGCGCCACCCGCGACGATCTGGTGGCCGGATTGATCGCCCATGGTCACCGCCACGCGCGCGCGATCCTGAACGAGGATGATCTGGAACGGCTGGTCCGCGAACAGGCGCGGCCGGGCGATATGGTGGTCTGCCTGGGCGCGGGCACGATCTCGGGCTGGGCCAATGCGCTTCCGGCGCGTCTGCAAGGACGGGCCGCGTGACACTGCTTGCCATCGGTTCGGTCGCGGCGGCGGCCGCCTGGGTTCTCCTGGCCAGCCTGATCCCATACTTGCGCCAAAGGCATCGTTTTGTCGCCTTCTGGACGATGATCGTGCTGGGCGTGCCGGTTCTGGGCTGGCTGACGCTGTATTGGGGTCCGCTCGTCGGTGTGGGGGCCTTTGCCCTTGGACTGTGGTTGTTGCTGCGTCAGCCCCTGCGCGATTGCGGCACCCACGGCCTGCCCGACGCGCGCCACGGCCAGCCGCCGGCCCCGCCCCAGCCCTGACACCGATCGCCCGGGCAACCGGAACGGCGCCGCGGCAGCCCGCGGTCATGCCGGCGCCGGCAGGTCGGGGGCGCGTGCGCGCCGACATGGTCGATCGCCCGGGCTTTCGCGAAGCCGCTGCCGGCAAGCCGGTCTCAGCAGTTCGGCACGTTCACTGCCAGTCCGCCCAGCGAGGTTTCCTTGTATTTCTCGGACATGTCGCGTCCGGTCTGACGCATGGTCTCGATGGCCGCGTCCAGGGGCACGAAATGCGTGCCATCGCCGCGCAGCGACAGGCTGGCCGCGCTGACCGCCTTGATCGCACCCAGGCCGTTGCGTTCGATGCAGGGCACCTGGACCAGCCCCTTCACCGGGTCGCAGGTCATGCCCAGATGATGTTCCAGCGCGATCTCGGCTGCGTTCTCGACCTGGCCAGGGGTGCCACCGAGGACCGCCGCCAGCCCGGCGGCCGCCATTGCCGAGGCGCTGCCGACCTCGGCCTGGCAGCCGCATTCCGCGCCCGAGATCGAGGCATTGTGCTTGATCAAGCCGCCGATCGCCGCTGCGGTCAGCAGGAAATCGGGCAGATCGCGTTCGGTCGCGCCGGGAACATGATCCAGCCAGTAGCGGATCACGGCGGGAACCGTGCCCGCCGCGCCGTTGGTGGGCGCGGTGACGACCTGTCCTCCGGCGGCGTTTTCCTCGTTCACGGCCATGGCATAGGTGGACATCCAGTCATTGATGACGTGCGGCGCGGTCAGGTTCATACCACGTTCCGCCATCAGCTTTTCGTGGATGCCGCGCGCGCGGCGGCGCACGTTCAGCCCGCCCGGCAGGTTTCCCGTGGCCGACAAGCCGCGATCCATGCAGTCGCGCATGACCCGCCAGATCCGGTCCAGCCCCTCGCGCAGTTCGGATTCGCTGCGGAAGGCCAGTTCGTTGGCGCGCTTCATGGCGGCAATGGAAATGCCCGATTTTTCAGCCATGGCCAGCATTTCGGCGGCGCTGGCGAAGGGAAAGGGCACTTTCGACACCGCGTCGCTGCGATCCTCGTTGCCTTTTCGCGCCAGTTCCTCGTCGGTCAGAACGAAGCCGCCGCCGACCGAATAATAGATTCGGTGAAAGATCACATCGCCCTGCGCGTCCCTTGCCGACAGGGTCATGCCGTTGGCGTGGCCGGGCAGCGGCTTGTCATAATCGAATTGCAGATCGCGTTCGGGATCGAAGGCCATCTCGGGCAGGCCGGGCGGCGTCAGGGTCCGGGTTTCGCGGTTGCGGGCCAGCGCGGCCTCGGCCGCCTCGGCCTGCATCGTCGCAGGCTCGAAGCCCGCAAGGCCCAGGATCGTGGCGCGATCCGTGGCATGACCCTTGCCGGTAAAGGCCAGGCTGCCATGCAGGCTGGCCGTCAGCCCGTGGGCGCGGAAGGGCTGGTCGCGCAGCGCGGCCAGAAACCGCGCGGCCGCCACCATCGGCCCCATCGTATGCGACGAGGACGGGCCGACACCCACCTTGAACAGATCGAACACCGACAGAAACATCCCGCCCCCTTGGCCAAGCTGGCCCGATCCAATCACGCGCGACGTCCGATGGCCAGTCAGGATGCGACCCGCAGGGCCCCCGCTTGCGACACCAGCGGTCGCCTGGACCTGCCTTCTAAACGGGCGGAATGCGTATTATGAAGGCAGTTGCGCCGGTGTCGTCTCGGGCGCAAGTGATCATCGCCGCAGCATCCTTGCGACTGCCCCAAGCAAGGTGAAGGAACAACAGAATGCAGCAGCCCGAACCGATCCGCCTTGGCGACACGCGACTGGGACCGCCGGTGTTTCTTGCGCCCATGGCGGGAATCACCGATCTGCCCTTTCGCCGGGCGGTGGCGCGACACGGCGCCGGGCTGATGGTCAGCGAAATGGTCGCCTCGACCGAGATGGTGACACCCCGCCCCTCGACCCGCGCCGCCATCCGCGCCAAGGCGCTGACCGAAGGCGCGCTGCCCGTCAGCGTCCAGATCGCCGGCCGCGAGGCAGGCCCCATGGCCGAGACCGCGCGCATCGTCGAGGGAATGGGCGCGGCCATCATCGACATCAACATGGGCTGCCCGGCCAAGAAGGTGACCGGCGGGCTTTCGGGCGCGGCGCTGATGCGCGATCCGGATCATGCGCTGACCCTGATCGAAGCGGTGGTGCGCGCGGTGTCGGTGCCGGTAACGCTGAAGATGCGGCTGGGCTGGGACGAGGATTGCCTGAATGCGGCCGAATTGTCGCGTCGCGCATCCGATGCGGGGGTCCGGATGCTGACCGTTCACGGCCGGACGCGGACGCAGTTCTACAAGGGCCGCGCGGATTGGGCGCGAATCCGCGCCGTGGCCGACATCGCGGGCCGCCCGCCACTGGTCGCCAATGGCGATGTGGTGGATGCGGCCAGCGCGCGGGCGGCGCTGGCGGCCTCGGGGGCCGAGGCGGTGATGGTCGGTCGCGGGGCGCAGGGCGCGCCCTGGCGGCTGGCGCGGATCGCGCACGAGCTTTGGGGCACGCCCGCGCCGCAAATCCCGCAAGGCCCGGCCCTGGCCGACGCGGTCGAACATCATTATCACGATATCCTGGACTTCTACGGGGCCGAGCTGGGTCTGCGCGTCGCGCGCAAGCATCTGGGCTGGTATGCCGAGGCCGCAAGTGCACCGCTGCGGGCCGAGATGCTGCGCGCAGACAGCCCGGCCGCCGCCACGGCGCTGATCCGCCGCGCCTTTGCCGAGGCCGTGCCCGACGGCGGATCCGCGTCCTTTCGCGGGGACCGCGCCGCATGACCAGCCCGCGCCCGGCCGATTTCCGCGAGGCCGCGCCGGGGCCGGGATGGATGGTCATGCCTCTGCCGGCGCTGATCCTGGACGCCAAGGGCCGGGTGGCGGCAATGAACGATTCGGCCGAGATCTGGCTCAACGTCTCGCGCAATTCGACCATCGGCAAGGCGCTGGAGGGTGAATCGATGGGCAAGCGGGTGCGCATCCGCCCCTCGCTCAGGGCGCTGATCGGTCGGGTGCTGCGGGGCGACGAGGCGCTGTATCACGCCGATGTGCTGTTCGAGATCGGCGATCGTGCGGGTGGGCATCAGGATCGCCGCGCCGCCGTCCATGCCGCGCCGGCGGGCGAGGCCGGCGGCGCCGTCATGCTGCTGCTTGTGCCGCTGGACGACCATGGAATGCAGTATCAGAACCGCGCCGTGCGCACCGCCGCACGCAGCGCCATCGGCATGTCCGAGATGCTGGCCCACGAGATCAAGAATCCGCTGGCAGGCATCCGGGGCGCGGCGCAGATCATGGGCATGAACGCCTCGGCCGAGGATCGCGAGATGGCCGAGATGATCGTCAGCGAGACCCGCCGCATCGCGGCCCTGCTGGAACAGGTGGAACGGTTCGGCGATACCTCGCCGCCCGAACTGCGGCCGGTCAACATCCACGACGTGCTGGAAAAGGTGCGCCGCTCGGCCCAGGTGGGCTTTGGCAGGCGGGTACAGATCGTGGCCGATTACGACCCGTCGCTGCCGCCCGCCCTGGCCGATCCCGACCAGCTGACGCAGGTCTGTCTGAACCTCGTCAAGAACGCGGCCGAGGCGTTGAAAGGCACCGAATTGCCGGTGATAAGGCTGCACAGCCATTATGACCATATTTTGCGCCTGCCACCCGATGAAGCCGACCCGACGGGTCGGCCGCTGCCCCTGCAGATCGCGATCGAGGATAACGGACCCGGACTGCCCTTGGCGATCGCCGATCAGATCTTCGAGCCTTTCGTCTCGGGCCGCGAGAACGGCACCGGACTTGGCCTGGCGCTGGTCAGCAAGATCATCACCGACCACGGCGCGCTGATCCGCGTGGACAGCCGCCCCGGCCGCACCGTATTCCGCATCTCGCTTCCCAAGGCATAAGGACCGACGCCATGGACGGAACCGTTCTGATCGCCGACGACGACCGCACCATCCGCACGGTGCTGACCCAGGCGCTGACCCGCGCGGGCTGCCGGGTTCACGCGACCGGCAGCCTGGCGCAATTGTCGAAATGGGTCGAGGAGGGGCGCGGCGATCTGGTCATCACCGACGTGATGATGCCCGATGGCAACGGCATCGACCGCATCCCCGCCATCCGGCAGGCGCGGCCCGATCTGCCGGTGATCGTGATCTCGGCCCAGAACACCATCGTCACCGCGATCCGTGCGACCGAGGCCGAGGCGTTCGAATATCTGCCCAAGCCCTTCGATCTGCCCGACCTGATGAGCAAGGCGAACCTTGCCCTGTCACGCCGCCCGCGCAAATCGGAACCCGCACCCGAACCTGACCCCGCGCCGCGCCAGGGCGCCGATCCGGCGATGCCGCTGATCGGTCATGCGCCCGCCATGCAAAACCTGTTCCGCATGGTCGCGCGCATCCTGAACGCCGATCTGCCGGTCCTGATCGCGGGCGAGCCGGGCGTCGGCAAGACCACCATCGCGCGGTCCTTTCACGACCTGTCGGACCGGCGCGGCCGGGGGCTGGCGGTGCTGACCTCGGCCGATGCCGGACCAGAGGCGATTGGCCGCGCCTCCGAGAAGGCGCGCGGAGGCTCGATCGTGATCGAGAACCCGGCAGGCTTCGATCAGGGCGCGCAGGCCCGTCTGATCGGGCTGATCGAGGCGATGGAAACCGGCCCCGATCGGGCGCAGGCTCCGCGCATCGTGGCCACGACCGGCCCTGATCCGCAGACCGATGTGGCATCGGGACGACTGCGATCGGATCTCTATTACCGGCTTGCCGGCGTCACCG
The DNA here is from genome assembly GCA_002294185.1 of Paracoccus sp. UBA889. Lineage (GTDB taxonomy): Bacteria > Pseudomonadota > Alphaproteobacteria > Rhodobacterales > Rhodobacteraceae > Paracoccus. The sequence goes on along the minus strand of DBFD01000048.1, from coordinate 34,266 downwards.
TCTCGGTGCCTCCGCTGCGCGCACGGGTCGATGACATCCTGCCGCTGGCCGCGCATCTGCTGGCACGCGCCGCGGCCCAGGGCCTGCCCGAACGCAGCCTTTCCGACGAGGCGGCGGCGGCCCTGCGCGCCCATCCCTTCCCCGGCAATGTCCGCGAGCTGGAAAACATGATGCGCAGGCTGGCCCTGATCGCCGCCGGCCCGGTCGTCACCGCCGTCGAAATGCGCGAGGCGCTGAACCAGCAGGGGGGCGGCGCAGGCATGGCCTCTGTCGCGACCGAAACCGCCGCGCTCCGCGACGGCGCGCCGGGCACTGCCGCCGCGGTTCCGCTGCCGCCGGGCAATGCGCGGCTGTCGGATTCGGTCGAGGCGCATCTGCAACGCTATTTCGATCTGCACGGCGACGCGCTGCCGCCGCCGGGTCTGTATGACCGCATCCTGCGCGAGATCGAGCGTCCGTTGCTTCAGGTCGCGCTGGATGCGACGGGGGGAAATCAGCTGAGATGCGCCGATCTTCTGGGCATCAACCGCAATACGCTGCGCAAGAAGCTGACCGAGTTGAATATCGAGGTGACACGGCGCCGCAAACTGATGTAAAACCGCCACAGGGTGCCGCGCCGCAGTTACGGCCCGGCAACAGCAAAGCCGCGAGAGACGGCGAGTGGGGGTTATGGCAGGGTCCGCATCAGGGCTGAGCTGGGACAGGTTGGCGCGCATCCGCTTGCCGCGGCAATGGCGTGGTTTCCTGACCTGGTCCGTTCTCGGGCTGGGCGCGGTGCTGGCCGTGGCAACGATGACCGTGCTTGGTCCATTCAGCCAGGGCGCGGCCAGCCGGATGCTGCGGCTGATCCTGCTGCTGGATCTTGTCTATCTGATCGTTCTTCTGGGTCTTGTCGTGCTGCGCATGGCACGGCTGATCGCGGCCAGGCGGGCTTCGGCGGCAGGATCCCGTCTTCATGCGCGGCTGGTGGCGATCTTCGCGGGTCTGGCGCTGGTGCCGACGGTGCTGGTCGCGCTGTTCGCGGGTTTTCTGGTCAATATCGGTCTCGAGGGCTGGTTCTCGGGGCGGGTGCAGCAGGTGGTGACGACCTCGCAGGCCGCGGCCGAGGCCTATCAGGAAGAACATCGTCGCGATCTGACCGAGGACGCGCGCGCGCTGGCCGGGGTGCTGACGCAGGCCGGACGTGTCAATCCGATGATCGAGGATGCCGAGATGCGGCAATTGCTGGTCCAGGGCCAGGCCCTGATCCAGCGCGGGCTGCGCGAGGCCTATATCATCAACGGCGCGGGCGAGATCCGCGCGCGCGGCGAACGCAGCTATCTGTTCTGGTACGAACAGCCGACCGCGGAGGATCTGGATCGCGCGCAGCGCGACGGGCTGGTGCTGCTGGAGGACTGGAAGAACAACGAATTCCGCGCGCTGGTGGCGCTGCCGCCGCTGGTTGACCGCTATCTCTATGTCACGCGGGACGTGGACGGCAACCTTCTGGGATTGCTTGACGATACCCGCGCGACGGTGGGCGATTACCGCCAACTGGAACAGACGCGCGGGCAGGTTCTGTTCGAATTCTCGCTGGTCTATCTGGGCTTCGCGCTGCTGCTGGTCGCGGCCGCGATCTGGATGGGGCTGTGGTTCGCCAGCCGCCTGTCGCGGCCCATCGGCGCGCTGGCCCTGGCCAGCGAACGGGTCGGGCGCGGCGATCTGGACGTCCAGGTGCCCGAGCCCGATACCGGCGACGAGATCCAGACCCTGGGCGAAAGCTTCAACCGCATGACCCGGCAATTGAAGGCGCAGCGGCAGGAACTGGTGGACAGCTATCGGGCCAGCGACGATCAGCGTCGGCTTTTCGACAATGTGCTGACTTCGGTCACTTCCGGGGTGATCGGACTGGACGCGGCGGGCGAGATCGATTTCGTCAACCGCTCGGCCACGCGGTTGCTGGGGCTGGATCCCGGCGGCGACATCGACGCGCTCTTGTCCGAGGCGGTGCCGGAATTCGCGCCGCTGTTCGACCGGTTGTCGGCATCGGTGGCCGAGGCCGTGCAGGACGAGGTCCGGCTGGCGCGCGAGGGGCGCATCGAAAGCCTGCTGGTCCGCATGGCGGTGCGGCGCGGAGCCGACGGCAATCTGGAAGGCTATGTCGTGGCCTTCGATGACGTGACTGAACTGGTCAGCGCGCAGCGCATGGCCGCCTGGGGTGACGTGGCCCGGCGCGTGGCCCACGAGATCAAGAACCCGCTGACCCCGATCCAGCTTTCGGCCGAACGCCTGCGGCGCAAGTTCACACCGCTCGCGGCCCCCGAGGACAAGGCCGCGCTGGATCAGTATGTCGAGGTGATCATCCGCCAGACCAGCGATCTGCGCCGGATCGTGGACGAATTCAGCCGCTTCGCGCGGATGCCCGAACCAGACCGGGCGGAGACGGATCTGGCGGCGCTTCTGCGCGAGGTCGTGCTGCTGCAGCAGGACGCGCTTGGCGGCGCACTGGAGGTCAGCATCCCCGATCAGCCGGTGGTCGTGGATTGCGATCCCGGAATGTTGCGTCAGGCGCTGACGAATCTTCTGAAGAATGCCGGCGAGGCGGTCGAGGAACGCGCAACGACCGCGCCCCGGGGCTGGACCGCGCATATCGCGGTCACCTTGCGCGCCGATGCCGACATGGTTGCGATCGCGATCGCCGATAACGGCCCCGGCCTGCCCGCCGATCGGTCGCGCCTGTTCGAACCCTATGTGACGCTGAAGGCGCAGGGAACCGGGCTTGGCCTGCCCATCGTGAAGAAGATCGTCGAGGAACATGGCGGCAGCCTGTCGCTGACGGATGCGCCCGATCATCCGGGCGCGGTTGCCGAAATCCGGCTGCCGCGCGAACGGCACCCGGTTCGCGGCACGGGGCGCAAGGGCCGCGACAAGGAAACCAGAGAAACTGACGAGGCGGGAACGATATGAGCGACATTCTGATCGTCGACGACGAACGCGACATTCGCGAACTGATCGCGGACATCCTGAGGGACGAGGGCTTCGAGACACGTCTCGCGGCAAATTCAGACGAGGCCGTCGGCGCGCTGAACGCCGCCGAACCCGCGCTGATGATCCTCGATATCTGGCTCAAGGACAGCCGGATGGACGGGATCGACATCCTGAAACAGGTCCGGCGCAACAACCCGGACGTGCCGGTCATCATCATCTCGGGACACGGCAATATCGAGATCGCGGTGGCCGCGATCCGGCAGGGCGCCTATGATTTCATCGAGAAGCCGTTCAACATCGACCAGTTGATGGTGGTCATCAACCGGGCCATGGAAACCAGCCGCCTCCGGCGCGAGAACAGCAGCCTGCGCCGGGGCGGCGACCGGACCGCCGAGATGCTGGGCCAATCCGCGTCCTTCAAACGTCTGCGCGACAATCTGGACAAGGTCGCCAGATCGAACGGACGGGTGATGCTGTCGGGCGAGCCGGGAACGGGCAAGGAAATCTCGGCCCGCTATATCCATGCCCACAGTCCGCGCGCCAATGCGGCCTTCATCACCGTTCCTTGCGCCACGATCGAACCAGACCGGATGGAAGAGGTTCTGTTCGGCCGCGAAACGCCCGACCGCGGGATCGAGCCGGGCCTTCTGGAACAGGCCCATGGCGGGGTGATCTATTTCGACGAGGTCGGCGACATGCCGCTGGGCACCCAGTCCAAGATCTTGCGGGTGCTGACGGAACAGCAATTCGCACGGTCGGGCGGGTCCGACAAGGTGCGGGTCGACCTGCGGGTGATTTCCTCGACCAACCGCGATCTGCCTGTCGAGATCGAGGCCGGCCGCTTTCGGCAAGAGCTTTACGACAGGCTGAACGTGGTGCCGGTCGCGGTGCCGTCGCTGGCCGAACGACGCGACGACATCGCGCTGCTGGCCCGTGCCTTCATCGAACAATGCCACAAGACGCAGGGCCTGACCCCGCGCGATCTGCCCGAGGATACGGTCGCGGCGCTGCAATCGATGCGATGGCCGGGCAATATCCGCCAGTTGCGCAACGTCATCGAACGGGTTCTGATCCTTGCCGAGGGCAGCGGTCCGATCCAGCCCTCGGAACTGGAGCCGCAGGGGGCTACGCCCGACAACAGCGACGCGCTGAGCCTTGGTCCGCAGATCACCGCCATGCCGCTGCGCGAGGCGCGCGAGATGTTTGAACGGGAATATCTTCTGGCCCAGATCAACCGCTTTGGCGGCAATATCAGCCGCACCGCGCAATTCGTGGGAATGGAGCGCAGCGCCCTGCACCGCAAGCTGAAATCGCTGGGCGTGGTCGGCGGAATGCGCGCCGAGGACGAGGTCATGACGGGCAAATAGGTGCCGCGGTCAAGCGCGAGAAACGGCGCGGGCCTGACGGGCCTTTGCGGGCTGTTCTGCGAGAAGGGAAAGAACGACGACAGGAAACGCGGTCGATGGCACGCTGCCAAACATCGCCATCGACCGCGCCCAAGTCAGCCCGACGGGAAATGGCGTTCTGGGGAAGCAAACATGATGCGGCGCGATGTCCGTCCCAGGGAGCAGACGAAACCGTGGTCGGACAAGGTTGGCATTCTCCATCTCCTTATCGATGTCGGGCGGCTCGGTCCGGAACGCCGTTTCGGCGTTCGGCAACACGATCCGCTTCGTCGCCTGCCCCCGGCAAGGGGTCGGCTGTCAGCGGCCGGGTGCCTGCGCTGAAGCGGCTGAATTCGCCGCCGGATCGTCCCGAGGTCAGCATCTTTGCAACGCGGCCCACGTTGCAGGTTCTCAGACAAGTCATGGTTAATGCAGCAGAGAGGCCAAGACAAGAAAGACTCGACATTTTGGCAACTTTTGGTTGCATTTTGCAGACCCTGCAAGCCCACGCCACGCCCGGCGGCGAAGGGAAGGTTGCACCGCGCCTGCGGCGGGCTTAGGCAGGTGTGCGGCGCTTTTGCGACGGCTTGAGGAACGGGCATGAAGATCATCATCTGCGGGGCAGGGCAGGTCGGCTGGCAGATCGCGCGGCATCTTTCCGGCGAACGCAACGATGTCACCGTGATCGACAATAACGGCGAACTGATCCGGCGCGCGACCGATGCGCTGGATGTCCAGGGCGTCACCGGATTTGCCAGCCATCCCGACGTGCTGGATCGCGCCGGCGCGCGCGACGCCGACCTGATCATCGCCGCGACCCATTCGGACGAGGTGAACATGGTCACCTGCCAGGTCGCCCATTCGGTCTTTCAGGTTCCGCGCAAGATCGCCCGGCTGCGTTCGGGTGCCTATCTGGATGCGATCTATTCCGATCTCTACCGCACCGATCATCTGCCCATTGATGTCGTCATCAGCCCCGAACGCGAGGTCGCCAAGGCCGCGCTGCAACGGTTGTCGGCGCCCTCGACCTTCGATGTCGAGACCTTCATGAGCGGCAAGATCCAGCTTCTGGGCATTGTCCTGGAAGAGGATTGTCCGGCGCTGAACACGCCTTTGCGCCAGTTGAACGAGATCTTTTCCAGCCTGCGCGCCATCGTCACCGGGGTCCGCCGGGGCGGGCGGCTGTTCACGCCGGATCCGGGCGACCAGCTTTTCGCGGGCGATCAGGTCTATATCTTCAGCCATTTCGAGGATGTCGCGCGGACGCTGGAAATCTTCGGAAAGCCGCCACAGAAGCAGGAAAGGGTCGCCATCATCGGCGCGGGCAATGTCGGGCTTGCCGTGGCCCGGACGCTTGAGGCGCGGCCGGGCCGGATCCGCGCCAAGCTGATCGAACATGACCGCGCACGGGCCGAATACGCTGCCGACCGGCTGGAACGGACCATCGTGCTGAACGGCGACGGGCTGTCGGCGGAATTGCTGGAAGAGGCGTCGGTGCCCGTGGCCGACGCGGTTCTGGCGGTGACCGATGACGACAAGACCAACATCCTGGCGGCCGTCCGGGCCAAGCAGGCCGGCGCGAAGATGGTGATATCGCTGATCAACGACCCGACGCTGGTGTCCCTGATGGGCGCGCTGGACATCGACGCCTATATCAATCCCCGCGCGACCACCGTCTCGACCATCTTGCGCCATATTCGCCACGGCCGGGTGCGCGACATCTATTCCATCGGCGATGCCGAGGCCGAGGTGATGGAGGCGCAGGTTTTGTCCACAAGCCCGATGTCCGGCCGCGCCATCCGCGATATCGACTTTCCCGAGGGCGCGCTGATCGGCGCGGTGCAGAAGGGCGACCGGATCCTGAAGCCGTCCCCGGACACCCGCATCGAAGAAGGCGACATCGTGCTGATCTTCGCCCTGACCCATGACGTGCCCGAGGTCGAGCGCCTGTTGCAGGTCTCGATCGACTTCTTCTGAGGCGCGAGGCGAATGAACCTGATCCTGCGCCTGCCGCTGCTGATCCTGCTATCCGTCCTGTCGGGGCTGGCGATGCTGGTTCCGGCCATCTATGCCTCGGTCATCAATCAGGACGCGATCGCGCGCAACTTTCTCTACGCGGCGCTTCTGGTCCTGATCGTGACCGGGATGATCGCGCTGGCCACATCGGCCAACCGCCGCAGGCCGCGTTCGCGCGACACGCTGCTGTCGATGCTGGCGGTGATGGGACTGATGCCGCTGATCCTGGCCATCCCCCTGGCCGAAAGCCTGCCCGATACCGGTCTGTTCAATGCCTGGTGGGAGATGGTGTCGGCGCTGACCACGACCGGCGCCTCGCTTTATTCCGCCGATCTTCTGCCGATGCCGCTGCATCTGTGGCGGGCGATGGTCGGCTGGATGGGCGGCTTCTTCATGCTGGTCGCCGCCATCGCCATTCTGGCACCGCTGCGGGTCGGCGGGTTCGAGATCATGTCCACGCCCTATGGCCGCAGCGAGGATTTCGAACAGCTGCCCCGATCGTCGGATCCGCGCGTGCGGCAACCGCATCTGTCCTCGCCGATCTTCCACACGGAACTGGCCGATCCTGCCTACCGGCTGGTCCGCGCCGCGATGCAGGTCTTTCCTGTCTATGCCGGCCTGACACTGGCCCTTTGGATGATCCTGCTGCTGCTGGGCGACAGCTCGATCCTGGCGCTGACGCGCGCGATGGGCACGCTGTCGACCAGCGGGATCACCCCGGTCATCGGTCCCTCCGGCGAACGTTCGGGCATCGCCGGCGAGATGGCGGTGTTCCTGTTCCTGATCCCCGCCCTGTCGCGGCGCTTCTGGCCGGGGGGCGGCGAATTGCGCGCCACCCGCCGGCTGATCGAGGATCCCGAGCTGAAGATGGCGGTGGGCCTGATCGCGCTGGTCGCGGCGGCCCTGTTTCTGCGCCATTTCATCGGCGCGATCGAGGCCGGTGTGGGCAACGACCCGGCGCTGCCCAGCCTGATTGATCTGCGCAACGGGCTGGCCGCCTTCTGGGGCGGCATGTTCAACGCGCTCAGCTACCTGACCACGACCGGCTGGAATTCGGTCGACTGGCAGGGATCGCGGGCCTGGTCGGGCCTGTCCTCGCCGGGCCTGATCCTTGCCGGGCTGGCGCTGATGGGGGGTGGCGTCGCGACGACGGCGGGCGGGGTCAAGCTGTTGCGCGTCTATTCACTGGCCCGCCACGGCGAACGGGAACTGGAACGCATCATCCATCCCTCATCGGTTTCGGGCGGCGGGCGGATCGCGCGTCGGCTACGGCGCGAAGGCGCCTATCTGGCGTTCATCTTCTTCATGCTCTTTGCCAGTTCCATCGCGGTGACGGTCGCGCTTGTCTCGATCCAGCAGATCGAGTTCGAGACCGCGACGATCCTGTCGATCGCGGCGCTGACCAATACCGGGCCACTGGCCGGCGCGATCCCGCTGACGCCCGCCTTCGAGGCCAGCGCCGGCATCGCCTCGGCCCCGTGGGAGGGCTGGTCGGGCCTGCCCGCGATGACCAAGATCGTGCTGGCCTGCGCCATGGTCGTCGGCCGACTGGAAATTCTGGCCATTCTGGCGCTGTTCTCGCCCGAATTCTGGCGGCGCTGAAGCGGGGTGGCGATGCGCGGGATGGCCGGGAAAGAGCGGTTCATCACTCAGCCATGTCGGCCTTGAAGCCCCGCGTCACGGATTGGGGGGCAGGCTGTCGTTCTGCAGGTCCGTACCAAGCTGCGCCAGAAACCCTGCCAGTTCCGGACCCATCGCCGCGCGCGCCGCGAACAGCGTTGCCTGAGAGCGCAGGATCGGTTCCTCGGACAGGATCTTCAGGTTGTTGGCCCGCAACGTCGCCCCGGACGAGGTGATGTCGGCGATGGCCTCGGCGGTCTGGTTGGCAATTGTGCCCTCGGTCGCGCCCTGACTGTCGACAAGCTGGTAGTCGGCCACCTCATGCGCGGCCAGCCATGCCCGGACCAGCCGATGATACTTGGTCGCGACGCGCAGCCTGAAACCATGCGTCGCGCGGAAATCGCGGGCGATCGCGGTCAGATCGTCCAGCGTCTCGCAATCACGCCAGCATTCCGGCACGGCGAGGATCAGGTCGGCATGACCAAAGCCCATCGGCGCGATCTCGATCACCAGATCGCGCCACCCCGCAAGCTTCTCGCGCACCAGATCGGTGCCGGTGACACCCAGATCGATCCGGCCCGCCGCCAGTTCGCGCGGGATTTCGCCGGCCGACAGCAGCACCAGCGACACGCCCTCGGCGCCTTCGACCCGGCCGGTATAGTCACGCTCGGATCCGGTCCGCGCCAGGCCGACCCCGCGGGCGGCGAACCACGAGAATGCCTGTTCCATCAGCCGCCCCTTCGACGGCACGCCCAGCCGGATCATGACGCCTCCATTTCGGCGATGAGGCCGGGGCGGATGATGCCGCCCACGGCCGGAATTTCGCGGCCGCGGCCCAGGATTCTGGTCAGCGCATCATAGCGCCCGCCCGAGGCGACGGCGGGCCAGCCCGGACGGTCCGACAGGAAGCTGAAGGTGAACCCGTCGTAATATTCCAGATTGGCGCGGCCGTGGCTGGGATCGAAAATGATCCCCGCCGGCGCAATCCCTCGCGCCGCGATGGCGGCGAAACGGGCCTCGATGCGCGCGACCGAGGCCGAGATCGCCGGCATGTCCACGGCAAGCGCGCGCAGGGCGGTGATGGCGTCGGGCGCCGATGCACGCAGGGCGAACAACTGTTCCAGCCGCTCGATCCATGATCGCGGCAGGGGGTCCACCCGCATGTCTTGGCGCAACCGGTCGATGCGCGCCTGCATTTCGGCCCGGCTTCGCAGGCCGGACCATACCGCCGGCGGATCGGGAAAATCCCTGTCGGGAACCGGGGCCGAGAACCGCGTCAGCAGGCGCTGGAACCGTCCCGGCCGCCAGATGTGGTGCAGCAGCGCCTCGCGCCGTGGCTGCGGCAGGGGCAGGCCACGCACGGCGTCCATCAGCAGCCCCATATCGCCGGTCTCTGCCGTCAGCCCATAGGGCGCGAGCTGCCGATGGAACAACGCGAAGACCTCGGCATCGGCGGTTGGATCGCGGCTGAACATCTCGAACCCGGCCTGCAGATACTCGGCGTCGCGGGGCGCTTTCGGATGATGCTCGCCCATGTCCTGCTTGCGGAATACCTCGCCCAGATAGCAGTAGCGCGCAGGCTCGGCCCCGTTTTCCATATGTGCCTGCACGACCGGGACGGTAAAATCCGGCCGCAGCATCATTTCGCCCCGGATCGGGTCGGTGGTGACATAGGCGCGGGCGCGAATATCCTCGCCGTAAAGATCCAGAAGCGTTTCGGCGGGCAGCAGGATGTCGGGCGCGATCTCGGCCGCACCCGCCTCTCGGAACGCGGCCAGCAGGCGCTGGCCCACGGCCTGCCTGTCACGCTTGGGGATCATCCGAGGATCCGCCGGATTTCGGCAACCAGCCCGTGGCGCGGAACCTCGGTCTGTGCCGGCTGGGATTTCCATTCCTCGTGGCTGGCCTCGGCCGCGATCCTCGCGCCGAGGTTCAGATCCTTGACCTGAACCACGCCGCGCGCGGCCTCGTCAGCGCCCTGGATCACGGCCACGGGAGCGCCGCGCCTGTCGGCGTATTTCAACTGGTTGCCGAAATTCTTCGGATTGCCCAGATAGACCTCGGCCCGGATACCGGCGGCGCGCAGTTCCGATGCCATCGCCTGATAATCGGCCATCCGGTCGCGATCCATCACCGTCACCACGACCGGACCATCCGCTGCGGCGCCCGACAATCCCCTGGCCCTCAATGCCGCCAGCAGCCGGTCCACGCCGATGCTGACCCCGGTCGCGGGCATCTTCTGCCCGGTGAACCGCTCGACCAGCCCGTCATAGCGGCCGCCGCCCGCGACCGATCCGAATCGCCGCTTGCGACCCTTTTCGTCGAGGATCTCGAAGGTCAGTTCGGCCTCGAAGACCGGACCGGTATAATAGCCAAGGCCGCGCACCACCGCAGGGTCGATGACGGCGCGGTCGCCGCCTACACCCATCGCCTCCAGCATCGCGGCGATCTGCGCCAGTTCCTCGACCCCTTCGGCACCGATGGCCGAGCCACCCACGGCGGCGCGCAGATTGTCCAGCGTGGCCTGATTGTTGTCGCCACCGGAGGTCAGAAAGGCCAGCACCGGCGCGGCCTGGGCGTCGGACAATCCGACACCCTCGATAAAGGCGCCGCTGTCATCCTTGCGTCCGGCGGTCAGCAGCGCCAGCACGCCCTCGCGGCCGACCTTGTCGAACTTGTCGATCTGGCGCAGCACGCTTTCGGCCTGTTCGGCGCGGACCTCGGCGGCCTCCAGCACGCCGTTCAGGACCTTTCGGCTGTTGATCCGCACCATGTAGTCGCCGCGCGCGATGCCCACCGCCTCCAGCGCATCGGCCAGCATCACGCAGATCTCGGCATCGGCACCGACCGAGGCGCTGCCCACCGTATCCGCATCGCATTGATAGAACTGCCGGAACCGCCCCGGCCCCGGCTTTTCGTTGCGCCAGACCGGCCCCATCGCATAGCGCCGGTAAGGGGTCGGCAGATCATTGCGGAACTGCGCGGCCACGCGCGCCAGCGGTGCCGTCAGGTCATAGCGCAGGGCCAGCCAGTCACCCGAACCGCCGCCCGGCACCGTCTCTTCCTGCCAGGCAAAGACGCCGGCATTGGGTCGGTCCACATCGGGCAGGAACTTGCCGAGGGCCTCGACCGTCTCGACGGCGCTGGTTTCCAGGGGATCGAAGCCGTGGCGATGGTAGATTTCGGCGATGCGGTCCAGCATCGCCTTGCGCTCGGTCACATCCGCGCCAAAATAGTCGCGAAAGCCCTTTGGCGTCTCGGCCTTGGGGCGCGGCTGTTTTTTCTGATCCTTCGCCATGGTCTTTGCCTTTCGGGGCCAAATCCGTGGCTGCTGTAGCGGAAGGGAGTGACATGGACAAGGATGTGGCGGCCCGGCTGGATGCCCTGGAAGAGGCGCTGGCTCACCAGGCCCGCATGATCGAGGATCTCAGCGAGGTCATCGCGGCCCGGGATGGCGAAATCGCGCGTCTCGGCCGCCGCGTCACTCTGTTGATGCAGGCAGCGGCCGAACGCGAACTGGATGCGGGCGGATCGATCCCGCTGGCCGACCAGCGACCACCGCATTACTGATCCGGCGCTTTCTTCGTTGCGCAAATACCCGGGGGTAAGGCGCGGCACGCGCCGAGGGCGAGGCCCTTCAGACCACTGCGATGATGCGCGCAGGTCCCCCGGTGCCACGCTTGTGGCTGGGCGCGCCGACGAAGATCGTGGCGCCGGCGGCCGGCATCTGGTCCAGCCCCGCAAGGTTCTCGATCCCGTAGCGGCCGCCCGGCAGCCACGAATTGTGAACCGCGAAATCGGCCGAATTGCCGGGATCCAGCGACAGCGTATCGACTCCGATCCCGGCCACGTCCATCCCCGCCAGCATGTCCGTGGCGGCCTTCGAAAAGCCGGGAAAGGCGAAATTTCCGTCGCTGTCGGTGCGATAGGCGGTCTCGGCCAGTTTTGCGGCCCAGCCCGAATGCATCGCCACCACAGCGCCGGCCGGGATCTCGCCATTGGCGGATATCCATGCCTCGATATCCTCGGGCTGGACCATGGCATTGGCATCCTCGGACGCCTTCGCCCTCAGGTCCAGCACGCAGAGCGGACAGACAAGGCCGGCGGCCGGCAACTGATCGACCGAGGCGCCATCGGCCGAGAAATGCAGCGGCGCGTCGACATGGGTGCCGGAATGTTCGAAAATCGTCAGCTTCCACAACTGATAGCCGTCGCGATCAAGGATCTTGTCGGGCTCGTAGAGAATTCCGGGCTTGCCGTCGAAGGTCGGAAAATCGCCGTCCCAGGGATGGGTCAGATCGACGACCTTGCCCGATGACTGGGCCAGGGCCGGTCGGGCCGCCGCGGCACCCATGGCAAGGGCCGCTGCCCCCGCGGTCGCGCCCGAAAACAGCGAGCGGCGGGACAGCATGTTCGACTTGACCGATTCGACGATACAGGCGTGACACATGGCGCGGGTCTCCCTGATGGTTGCGCGTATTATTCCACGGTGCCGCCCCCGCGCCAAAGGAAATCGCCGCTTTTCCCCGGCACGGCCATGCGCTAGACCCTGCGGCGGTGATTTTCGGGCAAGGGAAGGACCGGCTCATGGCCAATGTGGTGGTTGTCGGCGCGCAATGGGGCGACGAGGGCAAGGGCAAGATCGTCGACTGGCTGTCCGAACGGGCCGACGTGATCGCGCGCTTTCAGGGCGGCCACAATGCCGGACACACCCTGGTCATCGGCGAGACGGTGTTCAAGCTGTCGCTTCTGCCCTCGGGCATCGTCCGCGAGGGAAAGCTGGCGGTCATCGGCAACGGCGTCGTGCTGGATCCCTGGGCGCTGTTTGCCGAGATCGACAGGCTGGCCGCGCAGGGCGTCCGCATCGACACAGACAGCCTGATCATCGCCGAGAACACGCCGCTGATCCTGCCGCTGCACCAGGATCTGGACCAGTTGCGCGAGGAGGCGGCCGGCAAGGCGAAGATCGGGACCACCGGCCGCGGGATCGGCCCGGCCTACGAGGACAAGGTGGGCCGCCGCACCATCCGGGTCGCCGATCTGGGCGACGACGAAACGCTGGAGGCGCGGTTGGACAGGCTTCTGGCCCATCACGACGCGCTGCGACAGGGCCTGGGCGCCGAGCCGATCGACCGGGCCGGGTTGAAGGCCAAGCTGCTGGACATCGCCCCCAAGCTGCTGCCCTATGCCGGTCCGGTCTGGAAGGTCATGGCCGAGGCGCGCAAATCCGGCAAGCGGATCCTGTTCGAGGGCGCGCAGGGTTCGCTTCTGGACATCGATTTCGGCACCTATCCCTATGTGACCAGTTCCACCACCGTTTCGGGCATGGCGGCCTCGGGCACCGGGATGGGGCCGGGCGCGATCGATTTCGTCCTGGGCATCGTCAAGGCCTATACGACGCGGGTCGGCGAGGGCCCGTTCCCGACCGAGTTGCACGATTCCGACGGTCAGCGGCTGGGCGAGCGGGGCCACGAATTCGGTACCGTCACCGGGCGCAAGCGGCGCTGCGGCTGGTTCGACGCGGTACTGGTGCGCCAGACCTGCGCGATCAGCGGCATGAACGGCATCGCGCTGACCAAGCTGGACGTGCTGGACGGGTTCGAGACGCTGAGAATCTGCACAGGCTACGAAATCGACGGCCGGCACTATGACTACCTGCCGACGGCGGCGGCCTTGCAGGCAAAGGTGGTGCCGATCTATGAAGAGATGGAGGGATGGGCGGAATCGACGGAGGGCGCGCGAAGCTGGGCCGATCTGCCGGCGGCGGCGGTGAAATATGTCCGCCGGGTCGAAGAACTGATCCGATGTCCGGTTGCGCTGCTGTCGACCAGCCCCGAACGCGACGATACGATTCTCGTGACCGATCCCTTCGCGGATTGAACCGGGGCCCTGCGTCCCGCGACCGCCGGGGGTTTCACACCCCTGGACCCCCGTGGGATACTTGGCGGACCAAAGCAGGCCGAGGGTCGTGTTTTTCGAGAATGGGCAGGAAGCGGGCATGAGATTGAAGACACGCAAGCGTTTGTCGCTGCTGATCCTCGTTCTGGGTCTGCCGGCCTATATCATCGTGGCGGTGATTCTCGTCAACTGGATGGATGATCGCTGGGGCCGGCAGCCGATCTGGATCGAGTTGGCGGTCTATGTCCTGCTGGGAGTGATCTGGATCCTGCCCTTGCGGCGCGTATTCACCGGAATCGGGCGCGAGGAATGATTGCGCCGGTCGTCATCGCGGATCGCGGGGTAACCGTGATCGGCGGCGGCGCGGTGGCGAAACCCGACCTGCTGACCGCGCTGGCCATTGCGCCGACCCTGGTCGCGGCCGATGGCGGCGCGGATCGTGCGCTGGCCCTGGGCCGACGGCCCGACTGGGTCATCGGCGATCTGGATTCGATCAGTTCCGGCGCCGAAAGCATGGTTCCCGCCGATCGCGTCGTGCGCGTGGCCGAACAGGACAGCACCGATTTCGGCAAATGCCTTGGCCGGATCGCGGCGCCTTTCGTCCTTGCCGTGGGCTTTACCGGCCTGCGCGTCGATCACACGCTGGCCGCGCTGTCGCTGATGGCGCGAGCGCCCCGACCGCCGGTGGTGATGCTGTCCCGGGACGATGTGATCTTCCGCGCGCCCTCGCGGACGACGCTGCCCTTGATGCCCGGCACGCGGGTTTCGCTGTTTCCCATGGGACCGGCCCGCGGTGTCAGCACCGGGCTTGAATGGCCAATCGAGGGGATCGAGTTCGACCCCGCCGGCCGCGTCGGCACATCGAACATGGCCACGGGATTGGTAACCCTGCGGATCGAAGGCCGGATGCTGGTCATGCTTCCGCGAAACGCGCTGGCCACGGTGCTGACGGCATTGCGCCTGCCCACCGGCTGAGGCGCCGGCGGGGCTTCGGCCGCCGGCTGCCGCTCCGAAGATCGGAAAGTCGCGATCGTTGAAATCCGCCAGGTCAGGATCGCCGTCAAGGGCGGCGATCGGGCCAGCGGGTTGCCTGGTGCCAGGCCTGGCCCAGTCGCAGGATCGCGGCATCCTTCCCGGTCGCTCCGGCAAGCTGCATCCCCATCGGCAGACCCGAGGCGCCGAAGCCCACCGGCACCGAAAGGCAGGGCAGGCCGGCAAGGCTGACCGGAACGACGATTTCCATCCAGCGGTGATAGGTATCGGCGGGACGGCCGCCCACCTGATGCGGCCAGCACCATTCGACCGGGAAGGGCCAGAACTGCGCCGAGGGCAGGGCGATGACATCCACCTGCTCGAACAGTTTCGCGGCGCGGCGATACCATTGGCTGCGAATCTCGCTGGCGGCATAGACATCGGCGGCACTCAGGGTCAGGCCCTGCTCGATTTCCCAGATCGCCTCCGGCTTCAGAAGTACACGCCTGACCGGATCGTCATGAAGCGCCCGCTTGCTGCCCGCGTTGAGAAAGGCGCGCAGGATCATCCACGAATGCCACAGCTTTTCGGCGGGAAAGGGCGGGTTCAGGGGCACGATCTCGCAGCCCAGATCGGCCAGGACATCCAGTCCGGCGCTGCAGAGCGACACGATCCCGTCCTCGCAGGGATAGGCGCCGCCCCAGTCGCCCAGCCAGCCGATGCGCAGCCGCTCGATGCGGCCGTCAAGCGCGTCGTCGTCGTCGCGCATCTCGCGGCCAAGGGGAACCGCGGGGTGGGGTCCGGCCATGACCGACAGCAATTGCGCCAGATCGCGGGGGCTGCGTCCCATCGGACCCAGCGTCGCCATCGTGGCCATGAAGCCGTCGCCCTGCGGTTCGCCCGGCACCAGCCCCCAGCTAGGGCGGAACCCGTAGACGTTGCAAAAGGCGGCCGGGTTGCGCAGGCTTCCCATCATGTCGGATCCGTCCGCGACCGGCAGCAGCCGCGCGGCCAGCGCCGCCGCCGCGCCGCCCGATGACCCGCCCGCCGTGCGCGCGGGATCGTAGGGGTTGCGCGTGGCGCCGAAGACCTCGTTGAATGTGTGCGAGCCAAGGCCCCATTCGGGCGTATTGGTCTTGCCGATGAAGATCGCCCCGGCCGCGCGCATTCGCGCCACGACCACATCGTCTTCCTGCGGCACGTGATCGGCAAAGATGGGCGAGCCCCAGGTCGTGCGGATGCCCTTGACGGCGGCCAGATCCTTGATCGCGACCGGCATCCCGTGCAGCCAGCCCCTGCGCGGGGCGGTATCGGCCCGGCGGGCCTCGGCCAGCAATTCGTCGCGCGGCCGCAGGCTGACAATGGCGTTGAGACCGGGATTGAGTGCCTCGATCCGGTCCAGATACGCCGTCATGACGGTCTCGGCACGAAGCCTTCCGTCGGCGATGGCCGCAGAGAGATCGGTGGCGTCGAGACTGGTCGGGTCGGTCATCTGATCCTTTCGGGCATCATCCGGCACAGATCTGTTGCAGCGCCAGCCATTGCTGGTCGGTCAGCAGCGGTTTCGGCGGCGTGGCGCTGCGGAAGGGATCACCCTCGATCAGAGGCAGGACCGAGGCTCCGGTCGGGTCGATCGAACGGGCATAGGGCTGGCTTGAGATTCCGACGCGGGCAAACTGGGCCAGCAGCGCCTGATCGTCGCCCCGGCGCGATGCGTGATTTGACAGCAAGGTCGGTCCATAGCCGGTCATCGCCCCCTCGGGCAGGGAACCCAGCGTCATCAGCCGCAGGGCGGTTGTCAATCCGGCATAGCCCAGGGCCTCCTGCCGGGCCTCTTTGTCGGTTTCGACCTGCCGGGCGGCCAGAAGATGACCCGCCGCTGCCTCGGGGCCGGAGGCGCCGACCAGCAGATCGGCCCCCATGACGTAAAGGTCGCCGGGAAGGCGCAGCGCCGTGTTCAATGGTCCCGGCACGACGCGGATCGCCGCCTCGTCGCCAAGCAGTCGTGGCGTCAGCCAGTCCAGCACCGCCTGTCCGGATTGGCGTTTGCAGACCGCGCCGGTGCTGCGTTCGACATCGGCCAGAACCGCCTCGCCGATCTGGCGCGCCTGGGCGGGCGGCGCGATCCGGGCCGCGTGGCGGACAAGCGTATCGGGTAGCCAGAAGACCAGTGCAGCCAGCATCGCCAGAATCGCAACCACGGTCAGCCCGTCGCGCAGACGCCCCGGATGGGCCCGGCGCGAGGCGATGGCGCGGTGCACACGGGCGATGGCCTCGATCATGACCGGATCCTCGATCTCGACGGTTTCGTCGCGATCGTCGGGGCCGGGGGAAAAGATGGCCGGGCTCTTGCCCGGATTGAGGCGGGTCACCGCGGGCAGCGACCAGTGAGACAGCGGCGTGTCGGATTTCGGATCGGACAGCATCAGCGTCGCGTCGCCGAAAGAGACGACAACCTCGCGCAGCCGGGCGTCCGGCGACTCGCGCCACGAGCCCTGAGCCTCGAGCCGTTGAAATTCGCTGAGCGCGGTCATCCTGTCTGGTCTTCCTGCCTCGCGATGACCATAGCGCGATGGGATTTCAGGTCAATCGGCGCGAAGCGCGGATCGCCGCGCCATGCTTTCCGCCGCAGCGCCAAACCGGCCCGAGGCCGAGGCTATTCGGCCCCTTCCGGCACCCGCATCCCCTTCTCTCGTGCCAGGACCCGCATCCGATCCTGCAACTTCTCGAAGGCGCGAACCTCGATCTGGCGGATCCGCTCGCGGCTGACATCATAGCGGCCGGACAGGTCTTCCAGCGTCATGGGATCGTCGCGCAGGCGACGCTCCATCAGGATGTCCTTCTCGCGATCGTTCAGCACATCCATCGCGGCGATCAGCATCTGCCGGCGGGTGTCCAGTTCCTCGCTTTCGGCATAGGCGTCGGCCTGATTGGCATCCTCGTCCTCTAGCCAGTCCTGCCACTGCGCCGTCGAATCCCCATCGGCCGAGCCGACGGTCGCGTTCAGCGAGGCATCGCCACCCGACATGCGCCGGTTCATGTCGATGACCTCCTGTTCGGTCACGTTCAGGTCGGTTGCGATCTGGGCCACGTTCTCGGGGCGCAGATCGCCCTCTTCCAGCGCGCCGATCTTGGATTTGGCCTTGCGCAGGTTGAAAAACAGTTTCTTCTGCGCGCTGGTCGTGCCCATCTTCACCAGCGACCACGAGCGCAGGATATATTCCTGAATCGAGGCGCGGATCCACCACATCGCATAGGTCGCGAGGCGAAAGCCCTTTTCGGGATCAAATCGTTTGACCGCCTGCATCAGCCCGACATTGGCCTCGCTGATCACCTCGGCCTGCGGCAAACCATAGCCGCGATAGCCCATGGCGATCTTGGCGGCCAGCCGCAGGTGACTGGTCACCATCTTGTGGGCGGCCTCGCTGTCCTCATGATCCACCCACGCCTTGGCCAGCATGTATTCTTCTTCGGGTTCCAGCAGCGGAAACTTGCGGATTTCCTGAAGATAGCGGTTCAGACCCTGTTCGGGTGAGGGGGCCGGTAAATTCGCATAAGTCGCCATCGCAAAGGGCCTTTCGCAGAGTCCGGGAAACGCAGGCGGCGCGATTGCGGTTCCGGGCGCCGGGCCGCGCAGCCTGGGAACAGACGAGGTCGTGACACAATCTGTCGGGTATTTCGTGCAATGCAATCTGGGCGCGGTTCACGTTGCCGTCAAGAGGGCGCGCCGCGCAGACGGTCCAGCAATCTTTGCATGTCCTGCGGCAGAGGGCTGTCAAAGGCCAGCGCCTGCTGGCTGACGGGATGGTCAAAGCCCAGATGCGCCGCGTGCAGGGCCTGCCGGGGAAAGGCCTGAACCTCTGCCGCCGCCTCTCCGAGGGACCGGATCGAGGCCCGGCGCGCACCGCCATAGACCGGATCGCCGATCAGCCCCAGCCCGGCATGAGACATATGGACGCGGATCTGGTGCGTGCGGCCGGTCTCCAGCCGGCATTCGACCAGCATCGCCGAGGGAGGCCGGCCAAAGCTTTCGATCATTCTGGCGCGGGTGACGGCATGGCGGCCCTTGTCGAACCAGACCGCTTGCCGCTGCCGGTCGGTTGCATGGCGCGCCAGCCGCGAGGCGATCTTCAGCACGCCGCCATCCTCGAAGGTCAGGCCGGGCGTGCCGCGCAGACGCGGGTCGGCGGCGTCGATCACGCCATGGGCCAGCGCCAGATAGCGGCGCTGCGCCGTATGCGCCTCGAACTGCGCGGCAAGCCCGTGATGGGCGCGGTCGGACTTGGCGACAACCAGCAGCCCCGATGTGTCCTTGTCGATGCGGTGGACGATGCCGGGCCGTCTTTCCCCGCCGATCCCGGACAGGCTGTCGCCGCAATGCGCCAGCAAGGCATTGACCAGGGTGCCCGAGGGGCTGCCCGGCGCGGGATGCACGACCATGCCCGGCGGCTTGTCGATGACGATCAGATCGGCATCCTCGTGAACGATGGTCAAAGGAATGGGTTCCGGCCGCGTCTCGACCGCGGCGATCTGGGGCAGGGCGATGCGGTATTGCTGACCCTCGGCCACCCGCGCCTTGCCGTCGCGGGCAACGCCGCCGGGGCCGCTGACGGCGCCCTCGGCGATCAGGCGCGCCAGACGGGACCGCGACAGAGCAGCGGCCTCTGGCACTGCCAGCGCAAGCGCCTTATCAAGCCGGTCGGGCGGATTGGCCGGGATGGTGATCAGAAGGGTCGACATGGGCAACGATGATAGGCAATGGAGCGACGCTGCGGAAGCGGTTCCGGAACTGCGCTTCCTGAAACGACTGGTCACCGGACTGGCGGTGGTCATGGGCCTGGGCGTGATCGCGCTGGTCGGACTGCTCTGGCTGCGCCTTGGCCAACCCGTGCTGCCGGACCTGCCTGCCACCATCTCGCTGCCCGAGGATGCGCGCGCCGAGGCCGTCACCTTCGCCCGCGACTGGATCGTCGTCGTCACCCAGACGGGCGAGGTGCTGCTCTATGACCGGATGGGCGCGTTGCGCGATCGGGTTCAGCCCTGAACCGTCTTTTCCAGCGCATCCAGGCGCGCCTTCAGCGCGGCGTTCTCGGTCCGTGCCTTGATCGCCATTTCCCGCACGGCATCGAATTCTTCCCGTGTCACGAAGTCGCGATCCGCCAGCCAGCGATCGACCCAGCCCTTCATCGCGGTCTCGGCCTCGGATTTCGCACCCTGGGCCACGCCCATCGCGTTGGTCATCATCTTGGAGATATCGTCGAAGAACTTGTTCTGCGTGGTCATGAATCGCTCCTGCCTTTGCGACCTTATATGGGCGTGGCGGCGCGGGCTTCAACGCCGCGGGGTGCGGCGAAGCGCCGGTTGACACCGCATCCTGCGCCGCTAGCGTGCGCCCCGCATTCCGCGAGGCCCCCATGATTCCCTTTCCCGACATTTCGCCCGAGATCTTCACCATCGATCTGGGCGGCCTTTCGCTGTCGCTGCGCTGGTATGCGCTGGCCTATCTGGCGGGGCTGCTGCTGGGCTGGCGGCTGCTGATACGCATGATGCGCAACGACGCGGTCTGGGGCGACCGGGCGCCGATGCGACCGGAGGCGGTCGACGATCTGCTGACCTGGGTCATCCTGGGCGTGATCCTGGGCGGCCGCCTGGGCTTCGTGCTGTTCTATCAGCCGGGCTATTATCTTTCGAACCCCGCCGAGATCCTCAAGGTCTGGGAGGGCGGGATGAGCTTTCACGGAGGCTTCGCGGGCGTCATCCTGGCCACGTGGATCTTCTGCAGGCGCCACGACATCCCGCCTCTGCGCGTGGCCGACGCGATGTCGGTCGTGGCCCCGATCGGGCTGTTCTTCGGCCGCATCGCGAATTTCATCAACGCCGAACTCTGGGGCCGGCCGACCGACATGCCGTGGGGCGTGATCTTTCCCGGCGAGGCCGCGCAATCCTGTCCGGGCGTCGAAGGGATCTGCGCCCGCCATCCCAGCCAGCTCTACGAGGCCGGGCTGGAGGGCTTGCTGCTGGGTCTGATCCTCTGGGCCGTGCTGCGCGCCGGCGGCCTGCGGCGGCCCGGCCTGTTGTTCGGGGTGTTCCTTGTCGGATACAGCCTGGCCCGCTTCTTCGTGGAATTTTTCCGGGTCGCCGATCCGCAATTCATCACGCCCGACAATCCGCTGGGCCATGTGATCGGCGGGCCGGTGATCGGGCTGAGCATGGGTCAGCTTCTGTCGCTGCCAATGCTGCTGGTGGGTCTGTTCTTCGTCCTCTGGGCCAGACGTCGCCCCGCCATCGCATGACGCCGCTGGCGCGCGTGATCGCACAGCGTATCCGCGTCGCCGGGCCGATGACGCTGGCCGATTACATGGAATTGTGCCTGATGCATCCGCGTCATGGCTATTATGCCAGCCGCGATCCCTTCGGGGCCGCGGGCGATTTCACCACCGCCCCGGAAATCTCTCAGATCTTCGGCGAGTTATGCGGGCTCGCCCTGGCGCAGGCCTGGATGGATCAGGGCCGCCCCGCGCCCTTTACCCTGGCCGAGCCGGGGCCGGGACGCGGGACGCTGATGGCGGACATGCTGCGTGCGATCCGGGCCGTGCCCGGCATGTCGGACGCGGCCGAGGTGGCGCTGATCGAGGCATCGCCCTTTCTACGCCAGGTCCAGAAAGACCGGCTGGGCGCGATCCGGCATCTCGATCACGT